>NZ_LS483443.1:674277-1348554 GCF_900476035.1 Aggregatibacter segnis ATCC 33393
TTGAACGTGAAATGGCACAAGGTCAGTTGATCATTCGGACGTGGAAAGATGGTGCGAACACCTATCATCTAAAGGGCGTTTGGATTGATGATAATTATATTTTGTTGACCGGTAATAATCTGAATCCGCGCGCGTGGCGATTAGATGCGGAAAATGGTTTATTTATTCATGATCCGAAACAACAACTGTTACCTCAAGTGGTTCAGGAATTAGATTGTATTCGCCAACATACGACGGTGCTTCAACATTACACTGAGTTAGAAGAAATGAGGCAATATCCGGCACCGGTGCAAAAATTATTGAAAAAATTTGCCCGTATTAAAGCGGATAAGTTAGTGAAGATGATTTTGTAATCACATTGTAAGTACATTTACAGTCAATATAAAAAAGGATTGTCAGTGAATGACAATCCTTTTTTCGTGATAAACACGGTGAAAAGAGACCGCACTTTGATTATTCAAGTGCGGTGCAATACGAGCGTGTTTTTTTAACCTTTCGCCAAAATCCCTTTCAGGAATCGCGCGGTATGCGAACCTTCTACTTTAGCGACCTGTTCCGGCGTACCGGTGGCGATAATTTGTCCGCCGCCGCTACCGCCTTCCGGGCCGAGATCCACAATCCAGTCAGCGGTTTTAATCACGTCTAAATTGTGCTCAATGACCACGATGGTATTACCCTGATCGCGCAAGCGGTGCAACACGGAAAGCAGTTGTTTGATGTCGGCAAAGTGTAGCCCGGTAGTTGGTTCGTCCAGAATATACAAGGTTTTTCCCGTATCCCGTTTGGAGAGTTCTGTTGCCAATTTCACCCGTTGCGCTTCACCACCGGAGAGGGTAGTGGAAGATTGGCCCAAGCGGATGTAAGACAAGCCTACGTCCATCAGCGTTTGCAGTTTGCGTGCAATCATCGGAACTGCATCGAAAAATTCCCGCGCCTCTTCCACGGTCATATCCAACACTTGATGAATGGTTTTGCCTTTGTAGCGAATTTCCAAGGTTTCGCGGTTGTAGCGTTTGCCCTTACATTGGTCGCATGGCACATACACATCCGGCAGGAAGTGCATTTCCACTTTGATTACACCGTCACCCTGACAGGCTTCGCAACGTCCACCGCGTACGTTAAAACTGAAACGTCCCGGATTGTAGCCGCGTGCTCGGGCTTCCGGCACGCCGGCGAACAGTTCACGAATCGGGGTAAACACGCCGGTGTAGGTTGCAGGGTTAGAGCGCGGAGTACGACCAATTGGGCTTTGGTCAATATCGATAACTTTGTCGAAAAATTCCAAACCTTCGATAGATTTATACGGTGCTGCTTCGGCATTTTCCGCACGGTTTAACGTGTTTTGGGCAATCGGGAACAAGGTATCGTTAATCAACGTGGATTTGCCTGAGCCGGACACGCCGGTGATACAGGTAAATAAGCCCACCGGAATTTCTAAGTTGGCGTTTTTCAGATTATTGCCTGATGCGCCGAACAATTTGAGTGTTTTTTTCTTATCAAGTGCGGTACGTTTTTTCGGTATTTCGATTTTTTCTGCGCCGGATAAGAATTTACCTGTAAGCGAGTTTGGATTTTGCATGATTTGTTGCGCCGTACCTTCGGCAATAACATTGCCACCATGCACACCCGCACCTGGGCCGATGTCGATAATGTGGTCGGCGCTTAAAATGGCATCTTCATCGTGTTCCACCACAATCACAGTGTTGCCGAGATTTCGTAAGTGAATCAAGGTGTTGAGCAAGCGTTCGTTATCCCGTTGATGCAAACCGATAGACGGTTCATCCAATACGTACATCACACCGACTAAGCCCGCACCAATTTGGCTGGCAAGACGAATGCGTTGCGCTTCACCGCCTGAAAGGGTTTCGGCGGAGCGGGAAAGGGAAAGATAATTCAAGCCGACATTCACCAAAAATTGTAACCGCTCTTTGATTTCTTTCAGAATCTTCTCGGCGATTTGCGCTTTTTGTCCGCTCAGCTGTAGCTCTCCAAAAAAGCTCAAGGCTTCCCCGATGCTTTTCTCCGAGACATCAGGCAGATTGGTTTGCTCAATATAAACGTTACGCGCCTCGGGACGCAGACGCGAACCGCCACAATCGGTGCAAGGGCGATTGCTGATGTGTTTGGCAAGTTCTTCGCGCACTGACATGGATTCCGTTTCTTTATAACGGCGCGCCATGTTGTTTAAAATGCCTTCGAATACATGGTGGCGCAACACGACATCGCCGCGATCGTTCATGTATTGGAATTCAATTTCTTCCTTGCCGGAACCGTGCAAAATAATCTGTTGAATTTTTTTCGGCAGTTCTTCAAAAGGCGTTTCAATATCGAAATGGTAGTGTTTTGCCAAGGACGTGAGCATTTGGTAATAATAGAAATTGCGACGATCCCACCCTTTAATAGCGCCATTAGCAAGGGAAATACTCGGATTTTGTACCACGCGTTTTTCATCGAAATATTGTTGTACGCCCAAACCGTCACAAGTCGGGCACGCACCGGCGGGGTTATTAAAGGAGAAGAGACGAGGTTCCAGTTCCGGCACCGAATAGCCGCAGTGTGGGCAGGCAAAGTTGGCAGAGAACACCAGTTCTTCCGCCTTCGGATCGTCCATATACGCGACGACCGCCGTGCCACCGGAAAGCTCGAGCGTGGTTTCAAAGGATTCCGCCAATCTTGTGGCTAAATCCGACCGCACTTTAAAGCGATCAACCACTACTTCGATGGTATGTTTTTTCTGTAATTCCAGTTTTGGCGGATCAGACAAATCGCAAATCTCACCATCAATACGGGCACGAATGTAGCCTTGCGCAGCAATTTGTTGTAATAATTTAACGTGCTCACCTTTGCGCTCTTTTACCACCGGCGCCAACAACATCATTTTGCTTTCTTCAGGCAGAGAAAGCACTTTATCCACCATTTGGCTGATGGTTTGTGCCGTGAGTGGCACATTGTGATGAGGACAGCGCGGCTCACCCACGCGGGCAAACAACAAACGCAGGTAATCGTGAATTTCGGTAATGGTACCCACCGTTGAACGCGGGTTGTGTGAGGTAGATTTTTGCTCAATAGAAATGGCCGGTGAAAGCCCTTCAATATGATCTACATCGGGTTTTTCCATTAATGACAAAAATTGACGCGCATAGGCGGACAAGGATTCCACATAACGGCGTTGCCCTTCCGCATACAGCGTATCAAAGGCTAAAGAAGATTTACCTGATCCGGATAAACCGGTAATAACAATGAGCTTGTCGCGTGGAATCGTTAAGTTAATATTTTTTAGATTGTGGGTTCTTGCACCACGAATATCGATGGTATCCATAATAGATTTTATAAATGAAAGAAGTGTGAATTTGCGACAATTATCGCATATTCCTAAATAACTGTGCAAATATCCAGTTAATTTTGTTGAAGGCGTGGATTTATTCCAAATTTTCAGGCAGAATAGAGCAAATTTTTTTTACAGCAAAATTGAATAAAGAAGAGGATATTATGGCAGGAGTAAATAAAGTCATTATTGTTGGTAACTTAGGTAACGATCCTGAAATTCGCACCATGCCGAACGGCGAGGCGGTTGCCAACATTACCGTTGCCACCAGTGAAAGCTGGAATGATAAAAACACCGGTGAACGTCGTGAAGTGACCGAATGGCACCGCATTGTGTTCTATCGTCGTCAGGCGGAAGTGGCAGGCGAATACCTGCGCAAAGGCTCTAAAGTCTATGTTGAAGGACGTTTAAAAACCCGTAAATGGCAAGATCAAAACGGCCAAGAACGCTACACCACAGAAATTCAAGGCGACGTTTTACAAATGTTAGACAGCCGCTCTGATCGTCAATCCGGCGGCTATGCCCCAGCTGCTCAACCGACTTATCCAAGCCAAGCACCAAGTGCGCCACGTTCCACCCCGGCAAGTAAACCGGCAGCCGAAGCACCGATGGATAACTTTGATGATGATATTCCGTTCTAACGAATAACACAAAAATGATAAAGGGTCTGATGTTATGTCAGACCCTTTGTTTTTTTGGGGCATAACGTTGGTGTATTTTTAGCGTGAAAGTGTGGTCATTTTTCTGTGCGTTTTTTCAACTTAAATATCGCAAGTTTTGACCGCACTTTTTATCGTAATAAGAAAATAGCGCATTTTAGGACGCAATTACGCAATCACCGGATACTGCGACATTTCCAACATAAGAGGGTTTTGTAAGGTGTTTGCTCATTGATTAATCCTTAGAAAAATTGGCACAAGCGTGGACGCTTGCGCCATCGGTGGCAAAGAATAGTATCCCAAGTAGAAATTTCGTTGACAATATTATAAGTTAACTTATAATAAGCTAACCTATAATCAAAGGAGAAATTACAATGGAATTTAGTTTTAGTTTGAAAATCAAAGCTGCAAAAGAAGATGCATGGGAGTACTATGCAAATATTGAAAAATGGTATGATTGGGAAGAAGATTTAAAAAACATTACATTGAACGGTAAATTTGAGACTGGCTCATACGGAACTATGGAGCTTGAAGGAATGCCTCCTATGGAATATCAGCTTACTCTTGTAAAACCTTTTGAGGAATTTTGGGATAAAACAGAAACTCCGTTCGGAGATATTCTTTTCGGGCATCAAATAATTGATAATAATGACGGAAGCGTGAATATAAAACACACTGTGATTTTAGATAGTGAGGATGAGCAACATTTGGAATTTTTAAAACAAGTTTTTTCAGATGTTCCTCAGTCTATATTTATTCTAAAAAATCGTTTGGAAAAATAAGGTGATTGCTGTTTGTTTACATCAAAATATAAAGACAATTCAGAAAAATCAACAGGATTGTTGTTCATGAGGGTGTACAATAAATGGCATCTTATGATAAAAAAAGAGTTAAAGAAAATAAATTTGACACACCCTCAATTTGTTGTTTTAGCTTCTCTTGCGTATCTATCGCAAAATGACAATGAAGTTACACAAGTTATGATTTCAAAACTCTCAGAGATAGATGTCATGACGGTATCTCAAATATTGAGTTTATTGGAAAAACATGATTTTGTGAAAAGAAAAGAACATTCAAGAGATACAAGAGCAAAAGTTGTTATTTTAAACAAAAAAGGAGAAGAAATATTACAAACAGCTGTTCCGTTAATTGAGCAAATTGATGAGTTTTTTTTCGGAAAGTTGGATAACGATGAAGAACTATTTAAACACTTTCTTGTTAGATTAAACAAAGAATAATATTATCCATATTACATGTAAAACTCAAAAAATAGAACATAGATATAAAACAGAAATTTACTCAAGAGGACTATTTACGCAAAAGTATAGAAGTCCTCTTTTTTATTCTCAAAAAGCAAAACAGAGAACATAAATGGTTGACTCTTGAACGCAATGTGTAAAAATTTTACGTTTATATTGTAAAATATAATGACATAATTACCGTGTTATCGGGGTTATTTTTACGTATTTTTTAGGCAAGTATCAATATTTGATTGTAACAATTTGAAATAATTAGAGTTTTATTTTTGCATTCTTTCGTTATATAGAAACAACCGTTCTAACGAATAAAGCACAAAAATGATAAAGGGTCTGATGTTATGTCAGACCCTTTGTTTTTTGTGGCATAAAGTCGGTGTATTTTTAGCGCAAAAGTGCGGTCATTTTTCTGTGCGTTTTTCCAACTTAAATATCGAAAATTTTGACCGCAGTTTTTTATCGTAATAAGAAAATAGCGCATTTTAGGACGCAATTACGCAATCACCGGATACTACGACATTTCCAACGTAAGAGGGTTTTGTAAGGCGTTTGCTCATTGATTAATCCTTAGGAACATTGGCACAAGCGTGGACGCTTGCCCCATTGGGGGATGTAAAGTACTTAATGCTTATTTATATTATTTAATAAACTCCACCACTTGCTCAAAACGTTGACGCGTTTTGGGGCGAGGTTCTTAATTCTTTGGTATCAAATAAACCTTTTTCCGCCAATAACGCTTCTATTTTGGCATAAGGGAAACCTTCAATCGGGGTTCTTTTAATGCCGATCATTGCTGACGAGGTCAGCATATTCCCCAGCGCAATATAACTTTGCTTACATACCCAATCGTAAAAATAGCTCGGATTATCTGCAAATGCGCCTTCAAATTGACTGTATTGGTGGAAGAATTTCAAGCGCATGATAACGGCATCTTCAGGTAGCTGCTGAACGGTGCGCATAAAATGCGGCAAATAATCGTCGTTCAGGTCAAGGATGGTTGCTGGCGCAAAGCGATTGAGCGTTTGATTACTCACTTAGATAACCTCAAGCGCTTTGAACCGCCCCTTAAAATTCAAGGCTTTACCAAAACACTGATTTGGCACGAACGGACCCATAAAGATTCTGCGTATCGCTAGGTAAGGGAGTTGATTGAAAAGGCTTGTTTAGTTGATGGGAAATAGTGAATGTTGATGTTACCGATTAGCCGTAATTGATGGCGTATGAGAAATTTCCCTTATGGTCTGGAAATAGCGTGGCAAGTAACTGCACTTTTAAAATATAGAGTAAGAAGGCATAATTGCGGCTCTAGTTTTTCGAATTATTTATTTTAGGAGCAAAGAGATGAATATTTTATTATTGGATGGTGGCAAAGATTTCGGACATTCACATGGCGAGTTGAACCATACACTTCATAAAAAAGCAAAAGAAATTTTGACCGCATTTGGACACAATGTAAAAGAAACCGTGATTGATGCCGGCTATGACGTTGAAGCAGAAATCGAGAAATTTGTTTGGATGGATGCCGTGATTTGGCAGATGCCGGGTTGGTGGATGCACGAGCCTTGGACAGTGAAAAAATACATAGACGAAGTATTAACCAGCGGACACGGCAAGCTTTATCACAGTGACGGCCGTCATCGCGTCAATCCGACAGAAGGCTACGGCACAGGTGGCTTGTTGCAAGGCAAAAAGCACATGCTTTCACTTACTTGGAATGCCCCGATTGAGGCGTTCACCCGCGAAGGCGACTTCTTTGAAGGCAAAGGCGTGGATGCTTTATATATGCATTTCCACAAACTCAATGAGTTCATCGGCTTGACCCGTCTGCCAACATTCTTATGTAACGACGTGATTAAAAATCCACAAGTAGAACAATACTTAGCAGACTACCAAGCACACTTGGAAAAAGTGTTCGGTTAATTGATAATTGAGAAATATTTGTTTAGAAGGTGAGCATTTTGGCTCACCTTTGTTTTTTGTCGTAGAGAATGAGAGTATTTTCTTGTGCAAAAGTGCGGTCATTTTTCAGCGTGTTTTTCTACTTTAAATATTGCGATCAGCTCCCGTACTTTAATTCGCTTATGTGACGCTTGGCTGATAGAGCGTTGTACTTTTAAACGGCGGATTTTCGCGCCTTGGTAGATTTCTCGGGTGAATGGCGTATCGTGATTGGAAATCACCACTTGGATGTTGCGTTGTTTCACGGTGTCTTTGGCTAGATTGGCAAGATCACGCTGGTGTGTGATGGAAAATTCATTGCCGGAATAATTGGTGAAATTGCTGTCTTGTGAAATGGGAGCATAGGGTGGGTCGCAGTAAATGACGCAGTCTTCATCCGCCATTTCGAAGGTTTGTTGAAAATCGGCGCAAATAAAGACCGCACTTTGTGCTTTAGCGGCAAAAAAACGGAGTTCTTCTTCCGGGAAATAATGGGTTTTGTAAGCACCGAAAGGTACATTAAATTCATTTTTGGCGTTGTAGCGACACAAGCCGTTAAAGCCAAAACGATTTAAATACAGAAATAACACGGCGCGTTGGAATACATCGGTACTTTGATTAAATTCTTTACGCTTGGTGTAGTAGTAACTTTCCGTATTAGCATCGGGATGAAAGAAAACCGGTTTGCACGCTTGGATATAACCTTCAACGTCCTGTTTGACGATGTTGAATAGGTGGATTAAATCAGGGTTGATGTCTGCCAGAATGTAGCGTTCAAAATGGCTGTTGAGGAATACCGCACCTGCGCCGACAAACGGTTCGACTAAACAGTGTTTACGTTTGGGCAATAAGCGGTTAATTTCGTCTGTGAGGCGATATTTACCGCCCGCCCATTTGAGAAAAGGGCGGCTTTTGGTTTTTGTGGTGGATTTAGTAGGTTTCGGCATGGGGTTAGTCAACTTGCGTACAACGATTGATGGCTTCAATCACCTGTTCTTGTGGGACATCCGTCGCCACATAAGCCTGTCCAAGCGCTTTGAGGAGTACCAAACGCAATTTGCCATTTAGCACTTTTTTATCACGCATCATTAGCTGCAAGTAATCTTGTGCGGTCATGCCATCCGGTGAAACCGTTGGCAAATTGGCGCGCGCTAAAAGTTTTTCTAACCGTGCGACATCATGCGGTGTTAAATCGCCTAATTTTTCAGACAACACTGCAGCCATCATACAGCCGGCGGATACCGCTTCGCCGTGTAACCAGTTGCCGTAACCTAAATGGGTCTCGATGGCGTGACCGAAGGTGTGGCCCAGATTTAATAGCGCACGATCGCCTTTTTCCGTTTCATCGCGCGCTACAATATCCGCTTTTAATTGACAACAACGGGCGATACATTGTTGTAATGCGTTTTGGTCAAGGGCGACTAAATTATCGATGTGTTGTTCTAACCATTGGAAAAAGGGAAAGTCTAAAATCGCCCCATATTTTATGACTTCGGCTAAGCCGGCATTGACTTCACGTTTGGGTAAGGTATTTAAGGTGAGTGTATCGATAATCACGGCGGTGGGTTGATAAAACGCACCGATCATGTTTTTGCCTAATTCATGGTTTACCGCCGTTTTGCCGCCCACGGAAGAATCCACTTGGGCTAATAATGTCGTCGGGATTTGGATAAAACGCACGCCACGTTGATAACTTGCTGCGGCATAGCCTGTCACGTCACCTATGACACCGCCGCCCAATGCCACGATCGTGGTATCCCGTCCGTGGTTGGCTTTTAAAAGTGCGGTGAAAATTAGATTCAAAGAATCCAGGGTTTTGTACTGTTCGCCGTCCGGCAATAAAACGTGCTCAACAAGACAACCGATTTTTTCTAAGGTGTCCGTCACGGTGGAAAGATAATGTTGTGCAACAGTTGGATTGGTCACGATCATGACCTTATTGCCGGATTTCAGCGGATAGCAATCGGTATTCGTGAGTAATCCGGCACCGATATGAATCGGGTAGCTTCTTTCTTTCAATTCAACATTTACACACAACATTTACTTTGCCTTTGAAGTATTTAACCGTTTGTACTAACCGTTGTAGTTGTCAATCAGGTCGATAATTTGTGTCGCCATGACTTTGGCACTTTGTTCGTCAGTCGGTAGGGTGATATCCGCCACTTCTTCATAGAGCGGATTGCGAACTTTAGCTAAGTCTTCCAACACTTGGCGCGGATCGTCAACATCTTGCAATAGTGGACGTTTTTTATCTCGTTGGGTGCGTTGATATTGTTTCTCTACGGTAGTTTCCAAATAAACTACGATACCGCGTGCGGAAAGATGATTGCGGTTGTCTTTTGACAACACTGCACCACCACCGGTAGATAATACAATGCCTTGACGTTGTGTTAATTCATTAATAAGGCGTTCTTCTCTTTTGCGGAATCCTTCTTCGCCCTCCACATCAAAAATCCAACCGATGTCGGCACCGGCGCGTTCTTCAATTTCTGCGTCGGTATCGACAAAATCCATGTTGAGTAATTGTGCGAGTTGGCGTCCGATGGTGCTTTTACCTGCACCCATAGGGCCCACTAAGAAAATATTACGTTTTTCTGCCATTGCTATAATCTTAAATTTATGTCGTCGTAAAGAATGTGATCTTTTAGAAAATAAGAAACGACCGCAAGTCATGATTCATGTGGTCGTGTGAAAGTTTTGAATAAAATTGAAAAGATCACCCCAAAATTGCACGAGATTATCTCAATAAATCGCCATTCTTTTCAACATAAACAGGCGATTTATTTCGTTTATACCGCGTTAAAGACAAAATAAACTACTGCGTTATCGTCTTTTTAGGTGTGTTTTGTGCCGCCTTAGATTTTCCTAGACTATTGTTCTTTTTCGCTGTTGACTGTTTGTTCTTCAAGTTTTCCAATGTCTCACCTTGGCGCAAAATATGCGGCGTGACGAAGATCACCAATTCCCGCTTTTGGTGGCGATCACTTTCTTTGCTAAACAAATGCTTAATGCCGGGAATGTCTCCCAGTAATGGCACTTTGTCTAAGCTTTTGGTAATGGTGTCGTGAAAGACGCCACCAAGCACGATGGTTTCCCCATCCTTGGCGAAAACTTGCGTATTAATTTCTTGTTTATCAATCGAAACCACCTCGCCTAAACCGTATGCCACGCGGCTGCCCGGTGCGTTTTGACTGACAATTAAATCCAACAGAATTTGCTTATCCAAGGAAATGTGCGGTGTGACTTCCAACCCTAATACGGCTTCGCGAAACTCTACGCTTTGCGTACCACTTTTTTCATTCACCATGATATAAGGCAATTCCGTCCCTTGCTTAATGCTGGCGCTTTTCTTGTTGGTGGTAAGCAAACGTGGGCTAGCGATAATTTCCACATTGTTTTCCCGTTCAAGTGCGGTCAATTCTAAGTCTAAAAGTCGTCCGTTGATTTTGGCTACCTGTAACGCGATAGACCCCGCCGGTGTTGTGGCGGTGGGCAGGTTTACGTTTAATTGATTCGCAATATTGTCAAAGCCGTTAGCGGCGAGACTGCCAGCAATTTTGTGGGCATTTTCTGTCGGGTTAAAAATCCCCCAACGCACGCCCAAATCTTTCAAACTTTCCGCGTTGATGGTGACAATACGTGCTTCGATGGCGATTTGTTCAATGGGCTTATCTAATTCCTTAATCAATTTTTTCAAATTGGCGATGGATTTCGGTTCGTCTTGAATCAGCAAGAGGTTGCTTCGGTCATCAAAGGTAATACTGCCATTCGGTGATAACATCGACCCACTGCCACCGGTGAGTGATTTCATCACTTCAGAGGCTTTGGCAAAGTGCAGTTTAATGGTGGCGGTCGC
The DNA here is from genome assembly GCF_900476035.1 of Aggregatibacter segnis ATCC 33393. Taxonomy (GTDB): domain Bacteria; phylum Pseudomonadota; class Gammaproteobacteria; order Enterobacterales; family Pasteurellaceae; genus Aggregatibacter; species Aggregatibacter segnis. The sequence goes on from NZ_LS483443.1 coordinate 685,312, forward strand.
GAGCGAGGTTTCTTCCTCCGAAGGCAGTGCCGCAATGGCTTGAGGTTCTGTCATATTGCCGGTAAATTTGGCGACGGTATCGCGTTTACTTAAATAATAAATCCCCTCTTCCTGCCATAAATCTAATTGTTTGATTTTGGCAACGGAACGAAAGAGTTGATCTAAATCTACGTTATCTAACTTTAATGTCAGTGTGCCTTGCAATTCGTCGTCAATTAGCAAGTTAACATTTTGCGCCAGCGCAAGTTGTTGTAAGGTCGGCACCAAAGGCGCCTGTTTGAGTTGAATGGAAAAGGTTTGATGTTGTTCGGCATGCACGGCGAACGTGAAAAAACATCCGAAAAACAGACCGCACTTTAAGATCTTGAGAAAAAACGATTGCATGATATTTCCTTATAATGATTTAAAACTGAACATTAAACGGGAGCGTCTGTTCACAATGTTGATTGTTTTCTCTGCGTAGAAACGTAATTTGCTGTTTGGCGATATGGTCTATTTTGATTGCTTCTGTGGCGATGACATCATTGACGTTCGCCAAATGAACATGCTGGTCTGCTTGTAAAATAAGTTGCCAATCTTTTTGTTGCTGAATAATGCCGACAATCTGAATTTGAGCAAAAGGCGTGTTTGGGAAAAGCCCTGTTTGGCATGAATGCTCAAGTGCCTGACCTTGCTTTTGGACATGTTCTGGTTTGGTGCGATGGCGTTGTGTTTTATCAAATGGATCATTCGCGGCTGCGGGTAAGCTGAGCAAAATGCCCAATATTAAGTATAAAAGTGGTTCTCGCATTCGTTTTTCCTTAGTTTCCTTTGCTATTTAATTGAAATAAAAGTGCTGTTTGAATGGATGAGGTTTCATTGGCTTCATCGTGTTGCGAAACTTGCCATTCCACGAGTTCCAATTCTGTGTTCGCGTTTAAAAGTGCGGTTAAAAATGAATGCAAATCTTTGAAATGGCCTTGAAGTTGTAGCCTGAGTAAGGGCTTTTGATGAAAATCCCACTGGCTTTGTACGATTTGCAAATGTTGAGCAAGTTGTTGGATTTCTTGATTTATCGGCGGCAGTTTGGCCGCCAGCGCCGGTGTGAGTAATTGCGTTGCCGCTTTCTCTTTTAGCGCGGCCAAAAGTTTTTGTTGATGTGCTAAGTTTTCCCGTTGCGTTTGTAATTGTTGCTCCATATGTGTCATGTAAGCACGTTGTTGCCAATAATGTTGCAAGGGGAAAGAGAGGATAAATACGCCGAGGAAAAGTAACGTGGCGTGTTGTTTCCAGGGATGTAAACGGTGCCAATGGGTCAATGTCTCGGTAAGTTTTTGTCTGAAATTCATGGTGTTGTTTTTATCTTTATATCAAATTGGAAACGCAGTTCTTGCGCTTGTGGTTTAAATTCCACCAGATTAACTTCGCGAAATAATGGTTGTGCGGAGAGATATCCATTGAGGCGAGAAAATTCTTCTTGGTTTTCAGCATATCCCTTGAGCATAAGATGTTCGGTATTGAGGTGTAATTCCGTTAATTCACCTTGTGTAAGTGGAAACTCAGCTAATTGATTTAACAAAGAAAAAAGTGTTTCTTTTGGAATTTCTTGAAGGGTTTCCAATTGTGCATGACTGTGGCGAAATTGTTGAATCTGTTGCTGTGTCGCCTGTAATTCTTGTTGGTGAGTAGTGTATTGCAACTGTGCTTTGCCCGCATTCTCGGTATAGCTTTCCGCAAAATGGCTGAGCAATAATGTGCTGATCGTACATAACGTTGCCCCGATAAATAGGGTAACCAACAAACGCCGATTTTTCTGTCGAAGCTGTTTAATGCGCCAAGGCAACAAATTCATGTCTTTTTTCATGTCATTTTCTCTAAAGATGGCGCTTTAACATCAAAAAGTGCGGTGGATTTTTGTAACGTTTCTTGTTGCCACAAGGCATTACCAAGGGCGATAAAAGGCAGGGAGGTGTTTATTTCCACCCAGTCTGCTCCAATGTGTGGCGTAGATTCAGTGCTGTAATAGAACACTTTTTCCGGTTTTTCATCATAACGCTGGCAATATTGCTCAAAAAGTGCGGTCAAATTTCCGTCCGTTTGAAACAGTGTTTGGGTCTGTTGTCGTTTGTGGTGAATCGCTAATGCGCCGCTTTCGTCTTGGTACAACACTAAGGTATCGATCGGTAATGGTTGCTCTAAAATATATTCGCCGGCGCGTAAAACAGCTTTGGCAACGCTATCTAACACATCAATTTGCAAGGGAATAAATTGATTTAAATAGTTTTTCGCAATTTGTTGTCTAATGGCGAAAATATCTAAACGAAATCCTTGTTTTAGCGGCATGGCGGTATAGTCATACCAAACTTCCTCAAGTGGAATCGGTAATTCATGGGTAAGAGTAAAATGACACTGTTGCTCACATTCTTGGGTGTTTAGATTGTGCGGCAGAATAAGGCTTTTTTGCCAAATATGCTGCGGCATAATGGCGGTAATGAATTTATAGTTTGCTCTTCTCGGTGATTGATTTAATTTCTGATTCAAAGTTGAAGAGAGTGTAAGTAAATCCAGTTCGCTACATTGTAAGAACTGGGCTTGGTTTTGTGAATCGAACCAAAGAACATCAATATGTTGTGGGCGGTAGCAAAGGCCAACTTGAATGGCTGACTGATGTCTGATGAACATGAAGTATCCTTGTTTGCAATATTTACTGTCGTTTTTGTTGCGTAGTCTTTATACTTAGCCACTATATTTTTCATTCCTTTTATTGCATTTAACTAAGTGAGAATTTTTCGATGCGGATCGCAAAATTAATATTAAGTTCCTTATTAACGCTGTTCATTTTGGGCTGTATCGCCGTGGGCGTTGTCTATGTGCAGCTAAAATCCGATTTGCCGGATGTGGAAACGCTGAAAACCGTTGAGCTGCAACAGCCAATGCAAATTTATACTTCTGACGGTAAGTTGATTGGTGAAGTGGGTGAACAGCGTCGTATTCCGGTGAAATTAAATGAGGTGCCGCAAAAGTTAATTGATGCGGTATTGGCAACGGAAGATAGCCGTTTTTATGATCACCATGGGCTAGATCCTATCGGGATTGGCCGTGCGGTGATGGTGGCGATCAGTAAAGGTGGGGCTTCCCAAGGGGCGAGTACCATCACGCAACAGTTGGCGCGTAACTTCTTCTTAACGCCGGAAAAAAGTTTGATTCGTAAAGCCAAAGAGGCGATTTTAGCGATTGAGATCGAAAATGCTCTAGATAAAAACGAAATTCTTGAGCTTTATTTAAATAAAATTTATTTGGGATACCGCTCTTATGGTGTGGCGGCCGCGGCAAAAACCTATTTTGGTAAAGAATTAAATCAACTGACTTTGTCCGAAATGGCGGTGATTGCAGGTTTGCCGAAAGCCCCTTCTACGATGAATCCGCTTTTCTCCCCGAAACGTGCGTTAGAGCGTCGTAATGTAGTGTTGGGGCGTATGTTGGATCAAAAATATATTTCTCAAGAAGAATATGATGCTGCGTTGAAAGAGCCAATTGTCGCCAGCTATCACGGTGCGCAATTGGATTTTCGAGCTGATTACGTCACAGAAATGGTGCGTCAGGAAATGGTAAAACGTTTCGGTGAAGAAGACGCCTATACCAAAGGCTATAAAGTGTATACCACAGTGCTTTCCAAAGATCAGGAAACGGCGCAAAAAGCGGTACGTGATAATTTAATCGCTTACGATATGCGCCATGGTTATCGTGGTGGTGAACCCTTATGGAAAAAAGGCGAAGCCTCTTGGGATAATGATACTATTATTGGTTTTCTGAAAAAGTTACCCAATTCTGAGCCGTTTATTCCGGCAGCTGTCATGAATGTATCTAAATCCGGTGCAGAGCTTTTATTGGCATCCGGTGAGAAAATAACGTTGTCAACCAGTGCGATGCGCTGGACGGGGCAGTCTGCTCCGGTGAAAACTGGTGAGCAAATTTGGCTACGTAAAAACGACAAAGGTGAATGGGTCTTGGGGCAAATTCCGCGAGCCAATTCCGCGTTGGTTTCTTTGAATAGTGACAATGGCGCCATTGAAGCGATTGTGGGCGGTTTTAGTTTTGAACAAAGTAAATTTAACCGAGCGACACAATCATTAGTGCAAGTGGGTTCTTCCATTAAACCGTTCATTTATGCGGCTGCACTGGAAAAAGGCTTGACCTTATCTAGCGTGTTGCAAGATACGCCGCTAGTGTTGAAAAAGCCGGGTCAAAAGGAATGGCGCCCGAAAAACTCACCGGATCGTTATGATGGTCCATTGCGTTTACGTGTGGGACTAGGCCAATCTAAAAACATGATTGCTATTCGTTCCATGCAAATGGCCGGTGTCGAGTTTGTTGCGGATTTCTTGCAACGTTTTGGCTTTAAACGAGATCAGTATTTTGCCAGTGAAGCACTTGCATTAGGTGCGGCTTCTTTTACGCCGCTTGAAATGGCGCGTGGTTATGCCGTGTTTGATAACGGTGGTTATTTAGTTGATCCTTATATTATTAATAAGATTTTAGATAATACCGGCAAAGAAATTTTTGTGGCTAACCCTAAAGTCGCCTGTCCAACTTGTGACAGTATTCCTGTCATTTACGGCGAAACGGAAAAATTAGATGGTTTCAAAAATACCGATTTGACCATGGCTGACGGCTTGAAACGTAGCGATGATTCCACTAACGGCGAAGAAGTGGATCAAGGTGAAACTGTGCCGGATATTCCAGAGTTACAGCCGCGCGTTGACGCTGTGAAAGAGGAAAATTTAAATTTCATGGCGCAAGCAAAAACCAACAACTCGCAAGTTGAGTATGCGCCGCGTGTCATTAGTGGTGAATTGGCGTTCTTGATTCGTAGCGCATTAAATACGGCGATTTATGGTGAACAAGGGCTAGATTGGAAAGGCACCAGTTGGCGCATGGCAAATGAGATCAAGCGTAAGGATATTGGCGGCAAAACCGGGACGACCAATAACTCCAAAGTGGCGTGGTATGCCGGCTTTGGTGCGAATTTGACGACGGCCGTGTATATTGGCTTTGATGACAATAAATTCGATTTAGGTCGCGGTGAGGCTGGTGCGAAGAGTGCGATGCCAGCATGGATTAGTTACATGAAGACCATTTTGAAAGAGGTGCCTGAACGTACCTTGCCGACCCCGGCGAATATTGTCGAGAAAAACATTGATCCGCGTTCCGGCTTACTATCTGGTGGTGGACGTGTCGAATACTTCATTAAAGGCACCGAGCCGACTCGAGCTTATGTGGAAGAACGTGGTTATTATGTGCCTAGCGATCTGCAGGAAGGCGGTGGCGCATCGGGTGGCCAACGGGAAGAATTATTCTAGACCGCGACTTGTTTTTGAAGCCCGGCAGCTGTCGGGCTTCCTTTTTGGGGAAAAGTGCGGTCATTTTATTTAACGTTTTATAAGTAGGAATTATGCTCAGTTATCGTCATAGTTTTCACGCAGGTAATCATGCGGATGTGTTGAAACATATCGTGTTAATGCTGATTATTGAAAGCCTGCAACAGAAAGATAAAGGTTTTTATTATTTAGATACGCATTCAGGCGCAGGACGTTATCGTTTATTTAGTGCAGAAGCGGAGAAAACGGCTGAATATGTGGATGGTATTGGTCGTTTGTGGGGACGAGAGGATTTACCGCCGGAAGTGGCGCGGTATGTGGCACTGATTAAAAAACTCAACTATGGCGGCAAAGAATTGCGTTATTACGCCGGTTCCCCTTTGTTGGCTGCGAATTTATTACGCCCACAGGATCGTGCGTTAATGATGGAATTACACCCAAGCGAATTTCCGTTATTACGTAATAATTTCAAAGAATTTGAAAATGTTACCGTGAAGATTGGTGATGGTTTTCAGCAAGTCAAAGCGACATTGCCTCCTAAAGAGCGTCGAGGCTTGGTACTAATTGATCCGCCTTATGAACTGAAAGAAGACTATGATTTGGTGGTGAAAGCCATTGAAGAAGGCTACAAACGTTTTGCAACCGGGGTGTATGCAATTTGGTATCCGGTGGTACTACGTCAGCAAACCAAGCGCATCATTAAAGGCTTGGAAGCTTCGGGCATTCGTAAGATTTTGCAAATTGAATTGGCGGTGCGCCCGGATTCTGATCAACGTGGCATGACTGCGAGTGGCATGATTGTGGTGAATCCGCCATGGACGTTGGAACAACAGATGAAATCCATTTTGCCGTATTTAACCACCGCACTTGTACCGCAAGGTACCGGCAGTTGGTCGGTGAATTGGATTACACCTGAATAAGATGACGCCAGCATAAGATAATACCAATTAGACCGATTTATCCTATTTGTTTGATTTGTGAACATCCTTTGGGCAGAATAGCGCCCAATTTATTAATAAGGAAAAGAGTATGACCAGACATTATGATTACATTGCCATCGGTGGTGGCAGCGGTGGAATTGCTTCCATTAACCGTGCAGCAAGTTATGGCAAAAAATGTGCCATTATTGAAGCAAAACATTTAGGTGGAACCTGTGTTAACGTGGGCTGCGTGCCGAAAAAAGTGATGTTCTACGGCGCACAAATTGCGGAAGCCATCCATCATTATGCACCGGATTACGGTTTTGATGTGGACGTCAAAAAATTTGATTTCGCTAAGTTGGTGGAAAGCCGTCAAGCCTATATTTCCCGCATTCATACTTCATACGATAACGTGTTGGCAAAAAATAACGTGGATGTGATTCGTGGTTTTGCCAAATTTGTCAATAAAAATACCCTTGAAGTGACTTTTGGCGATGGTTCCACCGAACAAGTGACAGCAGATCATATCTTGATTGCTACCGGTGGACGTCCAAGTATTCCAGCAATAAAAGGCGCGGAATACGGTATTGATTCTAATGGCGTTTTTGCCTTAACCGAGCTGCCTAAACGCACAGCCGTTGTCGGCGCAGGTTATATTGCCGTAGAGTTGGCAGGCGTCTTGAACAGCCTTGGTGTGGAAACCCATTTATTTGTGCGTAAACACGCGCCGTTGCGTAATTTTGATCCAATGATGGTGGAAACCTTAGTGGAATCCATGCAACAAGACGGCATTACGTTGCATACTCATGCCATTCCAAAAGAGGTGGTAAAAAATGCAGATGGTTCTGTGACCCTTAAATTAGAGGATGGTCGCGAGCAAACCGTGGATTGCTTGATTTGGGCCATTGGACGTGAGCCGACGACTGATAAAATTAATTTACAAGCTGCCGGCGTAGAAGCGAATGCGCGTGGCTTCATCAAGGTAGATAAATACCAAAACACCAATGTGCCGGGGATTTATGCGGTAGGCGATATTATTGAAGGCGGTATTGAACTCACGCCGGTGGCGGTTGCAGCCGGACGTCGTTTATCCGAACGCCTGTTTAACAATAAACCGAACGAACATTTAGACTACAATTTAGTACCGTCTGTGGTGTTCAGTCATCCGCCAATCGGCACTGTCGGATTAACCGAACCACAAGCCATTGAACAATATGGTGCGGAAAATGTGAAAGTGTATAAATCTTCCTTTACCTCTATGTACACGGCTGTCACCCAACATCGTCAACCTTGCCGCATGAAATTGGTGTGCGTGGGTAAAGAGGAAAAAATCGTGGGCTTACATGGTATCGGTTTTGGCGTGGACGAAATGATCCAAGGTTTTGCTGTTGCTATTAAAATGGGCGCGACAAAAGCGGATTTTGACAACACAGTGGCTATTCACCCAACAGGCTCGGAAGAGTTTGTAACAATGCGTTAATTAACACTTATTAAATAAAAAAGGTCTGAGTTTTCAGACCTTTTTTGTATTCTTTATTCTGTATGTTAGACGCAAACTTTAGCACTTTAACTAAAGTGCGGTCTTATTTTATCGTGTTTTTAACGGGTCCCATAAACAACGATGGTCTTGCCATGGGCTGAAATGAGATGTTGATCTTCCAGCATTTTGAGAATGCGTCCAACGGTTTCACGGGAACAGCCTACCATTTGGCCGATTTCTTGGCGGGTAATTTTAATTTGCATCCCGTCAGGATGGGTCATCGCTTCCGGCATTTTGGCTAAGTTTAATAAGGTTTGAGCAATGCGCCCGGTAACATCCAAGAAAGCCAAGTTACTGACTTGGCGTGAGGTGTTTTGTAAACGACGTGCCAACTGTGCGGTAAGGAGCATCAGAATTTCAGGATTAACTTGAATTAATTGGCGGAATTTACGGTAGGAAATTTCAGCAACTTCACAAGCCGCTTTGGCTTTTATCCAGGCGGAACGACGCTGATCTTCTTCAAATAAACCGGCTTCCCCGAAGAAATCGCCTTGGCTTAGATAAGTCAGAATCATTTCTTTGCCATCTTCATCTTTCACTAAAACGGAAACGGAACCTTGAATTAAATAGTATAAGGTTTCAGCCTTTTCACCGGCATTGATTAATGTGCTTTTAGATGGATATTTATGAATATGACAGTGAGATAAAAACCAATCAAGGGTTGGATCCGTTGATTGAGTTGTAACTTGTGCGTTTTGTTCCTGCACGTTGAAAACCTCCAGCTAACAATAAAAAACTAAAAAGTTTATTTAAAAAATTCCGTTTTATCTTTTATATCGATAGATTCATGTAGTTCAGACCAAACGATCACCGCACTTCCTTGGCGGATTCTGTTCAGTAGCGCTTTCTTTTTTTGTTCGAAAGTCTGTTCATGTGAACCATAATCGGTTCCTTCACGTAAAATGACGCTTTCCACAATATTGATTAAAGTGTCTTCCGCCAGTTCTTGCCAAGGAATAATCACGACATATTACCTAAATAAATAAATTATGCAAATAAGCTTTCAATGAGCTGCCATTGCTGGCTAAACCCTTGATTTGGTGTGTGTCGGAAGTTAGAACGCACATAGCGCATAAACTGTCCTTCACAGAGGGTGACGAGGTGTGCGGCGATAATGCGTTCGTCCACGTTAAATCCGCGGCCTTCGCGCAATTTTCGCATTTGCAGAATATTCACAAACTGCAATTCCAGCCTGTCAAAAAAGGTGGCAACGCGGGCTTGTAGTTTGGCATCTTCAAACATCAGCGCATGGCCGGTTAACACACGGGTTAAACCGGGGTTTTTACGGGCAAAATCCAAGATCATCTGCAGGATGTCTTTTACCCGTTGCATGGTGTTGGTTTCATTTTTGATAGATTGTGAAATGCGATTAAGCAATGTGCTTTCGATATTCTCAATTAAGGCTTCAAAAATCTTGGTTTTGCTTGGGTAATAACGGTATAACGCCGCTTCTGACACGCCCACTTCTGCGGCTAAACGCGCCGTTGTCATACGCTCCATGCCGCGTTCGGAATGCAACATATGCGTGAGCACCGTCAACACTTGTTGGCGGCGTTCTTTAATACTGCGTTTATTGGTTTGTTCCATTAGTGTTTACCTGAATGGCCGAAACCGCCTTCGCCGCGTTCTGTGGCATGAAATTCGTTGACGATATTAAATTCCGCTTGCACAACGGGCACAAAGACTAATTGCGCGATGCGATCGCCTACTTCAATTTTGAACGGCTCATTGCCACGATTCCACACGGAAACCATGAGTGGACCTTGATAATCAGAATCGATTAAACCGACTAAATTGCCCAATACGATACCGTGTTTATGACCTAAACCGGAACGAGGTAAAATGACTGCGGCTAAATTGGGATCGGCAATATAAATAGAAAGTCCCGTTGGAATTAATTTGGTTTCACCCGGTTGAATTTCAATGCCATTTTCTAGGAGCGCACGTAAATCCAAACCTGCGGATCCTTCGGTGGCATACGTTGGCAGGGGAAATTCGTTGCCAAGACGGCTATCTAAAATTTTAACGTCAATTTTTTTCATTGTGATCTTTTCCTTTAACGAAATCTTTTGTGTTTTTGATAAAGTGCGGTTGGTTTTTGCTGTGTTTTTTTATTGACGGTAACGCGCCATAATTTCACTGACTAATGCTTCTGCCAATGTATTTTTATCCGCCTGCGGCAAGGCTTTTTCTCCGTTTTTCCAAAAGAGGTGTAGCGCATTGTGATCTTGTCCAAACACTTGCCCGCCGGAAACGTCATTGGCACAAATCATATCCAAATTTTTGCGCGTCAATTTATCTTTCGCGTAATCGGCAACATTCTGTGTTTCAGCCGCAAACCCAATAGTGAAAGGGCGCTTTTCCGTAAGATGCGCCACATCCGCGATAATATCCGGATTTTTAACGAGCTTTAACGTCATTTCTTCAGCCGATTTTTTGATTTTTTGATCAGCGATATCCGCAATACGGTAATCCGCCACCGCAGCACAACCAATAAAAATGTGATTTTTGACCGCACTTTCTAATGCGGTTTGCCACATTTCTTGCGCGGAAGTGACATCAATACGGTGAATATTGGGTGAGGCGGTGAGATTCACCGGGCCGGCAATTAACGTCACAGTTGCCCCACGTTTGGCAAAGGCTTCTGCAATCGCAAAGCCCATTTTACCGGAGCTGTGGTTGGAAATATAACGCACCGGATCGATGGCTTCACGCGTTGGGCCTGCCGTAATGGCAACATGGATGCCGAGTAAATCTTGCTGCACAGTAAAATGATGGCAAAGTGCGGTGAAAATTTCAGAAGGTTCGGACATTCGCCCTGCGCCCACATCACCACAGGCTTGTTCACCACTATTCGGGCCGATAAGTTGTATGCCACGGCTTAAAAGCGCGGTCAGATTTTGCTGCGTTATGGCTTGGCGATACATTTGTTGATTCATCGCCGGCGCAAGAAAAATCGGTGCACTGGTGGCAAGGCAAATCGTGGAAAGTAAATCGTTCGCCATCCCAACAGTTAAGCGCGCAATAACATCGGCACTGGCAGGTGCGATTAATACGACATCCGCCCATTTCGCCAATTCAATATGTCCCATTGCCAGTTCTGCTTGCGGATCCAATAACGATTGCGCCACGGCATTACCGGAAATCGCTTGTAAGGTGAGTGGGGTCACAAATTCTGCGGCAGCAGGCGTGAGCACCACGCGAACCTGCGCATTGGCTTTGCGTAATAAACGAATTAATTCGATGGTTTTGTACGCGGCAATGCCGCCGGTAATACCCACAACAATGCGTTTATTTTCTAGATTAATCATGCTTGAATCCCATGAATTGACTGGCTCGGAGATGAATTCGCTTATTCTACTTGAATTATGATTTAATCAAAAATCTTATTTTGCGATCCCAATCCCATCTTTTGAATGTACTTTTTGGATTTTACGACGTCCTGTGAATGAATAGCGAATCTGTTATTTTTTGCGAGGTTAAAGAAATGAATGAGGCCTTAATGCCAAGGGAAAAGCTCTTAAAATATGGAGTCGCCACACTAACAGATGCTGAACTTTTGGCCATTTTCTTGCGTACGGGGATTAAAGATTGTCCGGTGATGCAGCTATCGAAAAATGTACTACAACATTTTGGATCGTTGCGAGGACTTATTAGCGCCAATCAAAAGCAGTTTTGTGCAGTGAAAGGCATTGGCATTACGCAGTTTATTCAATTGCAAGCTTGCACGGAAATGACCCGTCGTTATTTATTGGCGGAACTTAAAGAAGGGTATTGTTTTAGTTCGTCAGAGACAGTGAAAATGTACTTACAAACAGAGTTGGAAAATACAGAGCGAGAAATTTTCTTAGTGCTGTTCTTGGATAACCAGCATCGCTTGATTAAGCAGGAGCGCTTGTTTCTTGGCACAATTAATAAAGCGATGGTTTATCCGCGTGAAGTCATCAAAGAGGCGTTGGCTTGCAATGCGGCGGCGATTATTTTGGCACATAATCATCCTTCCGGCGTAGCGGAACCAAGTTTTTCCGACCGACAAATTACGGAGACTATCAAACAGGCAGCGGAGTTGGTGGAAATTCGAGTGCTGGATCATTTTGTGATTGGCAAAGGCAATTATTTTTCCTTTGCGGAACAAAATCTTCTCTAAAACTGACCGCACTTTTGGATAAATTTTAGTTTTAATGTCAGCAAATTCAGGATTTAGGCTTGAGAATGCAATATAAAGTGAGTATAATGCACGACCTTTAATATAGTATGCGGGTCGGGTTATACGACCTGACGAGGTCATTCAAAAGTTATTTTTGAAGTATTCCGAACCGTAAGCTCGAGCTTAAATTTCATTATTGGAGATTAATATGTCTAGAGTCTGTCAAGTAACAGGCAAGCGTCCGGCAGTGGGTAACAACCGCTCTCACGCAATGAACGCGACTCGTCGTCGTTTTCTTCCTAACCTTCACACTCACCGTTTTTGGGTTGAAAGTGAAAACCGTTTCGTAACATTACGCTTAACTGCAAAAGGTATGCGTATTATTGATAAAAAAGGCATTGATGCAGTTTTAGCTGAAATCCGTGCTCGTGGCGAGAAAATCTAAGGAGCTAACAAATGGCAGCAAAAGGTGCTCGTGAGAAAATCCGTTTAGTTTCTACCGCAGAAACCGGTCATTTCTACACAACTGATAAAAACAAACGTAATATGCCTGAAAAAATGGAAATCAAAAAATTTGATCCAGTTGTGCGTAAACACGTTATTTATAAAGAAGCAAAAATCAAATAATTTTGCACGAATTGAAAAACCCGACATTGTTCGGGTTTTTTTATATCCAGTGGCTATCGGAGAAAGAGAATGCCTGAACTACCTGAAGTCGAAACCGCACTACGTGGCGTAAGCCCTTATCTAAAAGATTACACGATTGAAAAAATCGAGGTACGTCAGCCGAAACTCCGCTGGGCGGTATCACCGGAATTAGCAACATTGCATCAAGTAAAAATTCTGGATCTTACCCGCCGCGCTAAATACCTCATTATTCATACCGAAAAAGGTTATATCATCGGACACTTAGGGATGTCGGGAACCGTAAGAATCGTACCGCATGACTGCCCGATTGATAAACATGATCATCTGGATATTGTGCTAAACAATGGTCGATTATTGCGTTATAACGATCCGCGCCGTTTTGGCGCTTGGTTGTGGACGGAAAAATTAGACGAGTTTCATTTATTTTTAAAACTGGGACCGGAACCGTTATCAGAAGAATTTAACGCAGACTATCTTTTCAAAAAATCCCGCAAAAAAACGACCGCACTTAAAACCTTATTAATGGATAACACCGTGGTTGTGGGCGTTGGCAACATTTATGCCAATGAAAGTTTATTTTTATGTGGTCTGCATCCTATGAAACTTGCCGCCAATCTGACGCGTAAGCAATGTGAACGTTTGGTTGATACCATTAAATCGGTTCTTGCAAAAGCGATTGAACAAGGCGGAACCACACTCAAAGATTTCTTACAACCTGATGGCAGACCGGGTTATTTTGCGCAAGAATTACTGGTTTATGGCAACAAAGGCAAACCTTGTCCAAAGTGCGGTACAAAAATTGAAAGTTTAACCATCGGACAACGAAACAGCTTTTATTGCCCGATGTGTCAGAAGAAAGGGTGGATAATATAAAATAAGAATTATATATTAGGTGTTATTTATTAAGAAAAATTGTTACTTAATAAAGTTAGTTCCATATGAGAATATTCTTAGTTTATTTAAAAATAAATATATTCTAGGAGAAGCTAAATAGATAAACAAACCTAGTAATCTATGTTTTTTATTTTTGAGTTTCTGTGTTATATAGTCATTAATATCTTGTTTTGATAGAGTTGATAATAAAGTCTTATTTCTAGATCTTAGTTGATATTCTCTAAATAATTTTTCATTTTTTTGAGATAGGGATTGGCTATTTTTTATTATCCTCCAATAATAGTTTGGCATCTCCATATATTTAAACTTGGCATTTATAGAAAACGCTCTACAATAAAAATCATAGTCTTCGCTTGTTATAAAACTTTCATCATATCCATTTAATTCCTTCCATAAATCCCGCTTATATATAGAACAAGATGGAATAAATTTATCATCTAAAAAAAACTCAAGTTTAGTTGTTTTATCTAGTTTATAGATATGATCTGCATCTCCAAAGGTATATAAATCTCCAAATAATACATCAATATTTTTATTATCTATTAATTCATTAATATATAACCCAATATACTCACTAACAATATCATCTGAGTCTAGTGGAAAAATGTATTTCCCTGATGCATGGAATATACCAAAGTTTCTTGCAGATGGTAATCCCTTATTAGATTGATTCAATACTGTATAGTTTGATTCTGAAAGATACTTAATCGTATCTTCCGATGTTGAACCATCATTTACAATAATGACTTCTATGGATTCTCTCCATTTCTTAAGATGTAATTCTATACTCTTTAAACATTCATCAATTAATTTTGGAGAGGTATTGAATACAGGTATAATTATAGATATCAACATGTTTAGACTCACTTTATCCATTCTTCTTTTAACTTATCTATAGATATTTCATTAATATTTTCTTTATAGAAAATAATATGCGTTTCATTTTTACAGTTAGGATGCCAATGTTTAAATGCAATAATATCTTCCTTATAAATAGCAATAATTGGTTTATTAAATCCAGCTGCAATATGCACTGTTGAAGTATCTGTTGATATTAGTTGAATTGAATTTCGAATTAATTCAATGGTATGAAAAATAGTTTTTGTATCATGAACAAAGATATTCTCATATTTTTTAGATAATTCTTTCAATAAAGGTGTAACTTCTGGGTAACTCAATAGTACGAATTGCTTTCCTCTTGTGATCTCTGTTAAATATTTTAAGTATAGTTTAATATTTTCATTGTTTACTTTCTTAGCTCTATATGCTCCAAAGAAATTTACAGTAATATAGTCAGAGATATTATTTCCTTGTAAAAAATTCTGAATTTCAACTGCACTTTTTTCATCATAAGGAATATCATAAGTGGTATCTACATTTGTTATTCCTACTGCTTCTAAAGATTGTTGATAGATTTTAGAAAAATGTTCATCATTTTCTAAACTGTGAGTAAAGATTTTATAATTTGATTTTTTATAACCAATATAATTTTTAGCATTAATTAATCTTAGTAAAAGGAGATCTCGGTTTTTTATTGCTAGTGTTGGGTCAATTACTACATCATATTTTTCTTTTGCAAGGACTAAGCCGGATTTAATATAGTCAAGAATACTGCGTTTCTTTACAAAGTAAAGTTGATCAATATGAGGATTTTGTTTAAATAAGTAGGCATCTTTTGTTGTACAAACTACACCAATTTTTATTTCAGAGTTGAATTTCTTAATTTCTCTGAAAATAAAAGAGCTCACAATGTAATCGCCAATCTTCCCATCTTGTCGTAAGAAGAGAATTCTCTTAGGAAGAAGTACGGTAGAATTTTTAGCTATTTTTTTATCTAAGATAAGTTTCCCTATCATTAGTCGTATTTTTTGCAACGTTTCTTTTAATTTCATAGTGCTACTATTTATATCTATTTTCAATACTATCTATTTCAGAATCTACATCCCCAAAGACGCATGCAGGCTCAATACCATAAGCATTAATATTTGTCAGTTGTAATAGACCGGTTAAAAAATCTGATGGCATTCTTATTGGATAAGCATATGATAATAATTTTTTTGCTCCTTCATAAGTAATTAAATAACCTGTTGTTCTAATAATACTTCTTTTAGATTTTTTGGATGGAGAACGATATTTGGCTAGTCTATAACGTTCAGGAAGTCTTTTCATGAAAGGATATACTTTGGCTTTTCCATGATCTAAGAAGAGTATCTCTTTTTTTGAGGAAACTTTATTTAGCGCGGCTGTTACTATTTCTTCAAAGTATAGAGATACAATTGCATCGTCTTCTAGAATAATAGCCTCTCTAATATTATTTTTCACAATGTGCTCGTAGAGCATGATATGGCTCATCGCACAACCAATTTCCCCTAGTGTTAGAGGCTTTTTAGCAGAAAAGTTTTGAGGATAGAATTGAAAATCAATTTGAGATAGTTGTTCTTTTGATAAGTCTTTACCATAGATAGCATCAAAAAACTCAAATTGTAGTCCTAATTTTGAAAGTCTATTCTTGATAATAGATCTTCTGGGAGAATTTACAAGGCTAATAATAAATATGAGAGGTAATTCATTTTTCATCTAATAATCCTTTATTGTTTCTAGGATAGTTTCTTTTATATCATGAATAAAACGATCAAGGTTATGCACCTCTTTTATATATTGAATAGCATTATTTGCTAGTTCCACTCTGCTAGATTCATTTTCAATTAGTTTTCTGATTCCATCAACGTATTTTTGTACATGTTCAAAACCATCTCCTAAAACTGTTCCAGTATAGACACCAAATTTTTCTGTTAGATTTTCAGGGTTCTGATTACTAACTAATAGTGTTCCGTATGATAAAGCTTCTAGAAATGATATAGGTAATGCCTCATGAATAGATGTGTTTACAAGAATTTTGGCATCTTTTAAAAACTGCTCTTTTTCATTACCATCTACGTGTCCTACAAAGTGTAAATTAGGGATATCTTTATATCGGCTAATAATTTCGGAATTTCGCTCAGCATCATAAAATGTTTGTCCTAGCATATAAAATTCGTATTCAGGACAATTTTTAGCTATTTCACAAAATAACCACCCTCTTTTTACTGATTCAATACGTCCTAGGAATATAATCATATTTTTCTTTGGGTAAGTATTTACATCGTATGCATTATCTATCTCTATAGGATTAGGTAGATATTTTATATCAATATTTTTGTCTAGGTTATAAAGTTCTTTAGCTTTATTATTTAAAAAATATCCTTGAGAAATGAATCTTATTCTACCTTGTGTATACCATTCATGAATTCGATTATATAAGTTTTGATCATAGTAACAAGGTTCTGGAAATAATTTTACTGTGTTAATTTCATCCCAATCATGCTTAGGTCTTGGATCTTGTATCCAAAATATGAGTTTTTTGTTTATATCGGGATCATAAAGGAACGGTAAATCAAATGTAACCTCAATACTTAGATAGACATCATAATTTTGTTTTTTTAACCAACGCGAGGTAAAGAATTTTTTCTTAGGTAATTCAAAAACATGAACCCCATCAATAATATGCTTTCTAGCAAATAATCCAAAATTTTTTGATGTTGTCTTTAATAAAATATCTACCTGTATGTCTTCATCTTGAAGATATTTAGCTACTAATCGTCTTGCTAAAAAACCATAGCCACCATAACCGGTTCCTAGTGCACCAAAATATTCATTAATAAGTAGTCCAACTTTCATTTTTTTCATTTTTTTCTCCAGGATATTCTTTATATTAAAGAATATAGAAATTTTATTAAATTTTCTCTTGTTCTATTTTCAGAAAATATATGAATATGTTCTTTAATCTCTCCTCTTATTTTTTCTAAGAGCTCTTTTGAACTTGATATCTCATATGTTTTACTGATGAATAAGTCAAAATTATTTAAAGGTATTAATCCTCCACATTTACCATTATTAAGTATTTCTCTAGGGCCTGTAGGGCAATCTATTGCTATGACAGGAACATTTAGAAATAGACTCTCTAGAAGAACAGTAGGTAATCCTTCTCGTTCTGAAGTATGTAAGAATAGTTTGGCATTCTTAATATAAGGGTAAGGATTTTTTATTTCTCCTAATAATAAACAACGATCTTCTAAATTAAGTTTTTTTATAAGTTTACTTAGATTTTCTTTTTCTTCTCCATCACCTAAAATATATAGATTTTCTTCTATACCTAATTTAACTAATTTAGAATATATATTTATAAGATCTTCATGTCTTTTTATCTTATCTAGTCTGGCAACTTGTATAAAATAAGGATTTTTTAGATGAGTTAAAATAGGTTGCTTAGATTTTAATATCACCTCATCTTCTCCGATCGGATTATATAATGTAAGTATATTGTCTTTTAAGCCAGATCTTAATGATAAAGATTTAGCCATATCTTCACAAATAGCAATTACATAATCATATTTTCGTAAGTATGAAATTTCTTTAATTACTTCTTTTGATTTATCTTCTTTTAAAGCTAAGTGTTGCCATCTGATAGTTGGAGATTGAATTTTGTTAAATGGTAAATATTGATCAAAGTGATTGCTAAAATTTATGATGATGTCATATTTATTTTTTATTATGCTATTTATTCGATTTCTATAATCGAATTTTTCTTTAATTCTTACAATTTTATATCTAAATTTAGATATTATATTTTTATTTCTATTTTTATATAGAAAGTTTATCCTTTTAGTATTTTCATTATTAAATAAGAATATAGTAGTTATATTTTTAGGTATTTCTTTTTTAAATGGAGAGTCTGAGTGATCATATGCTAAAATAAGATCTATCTTGATTTCTTTTTCATTGCTAAGTAACTTGAGATAATTAATAAGGATTTTTTCTATTCCGCCCATTACAAGCCATTTGTGTAGAATTAATATTCTCATATTTATCTTTCTTTGATAGTTTAAGTTAGTATGAAGCTAATTACTAAGCTAGATTAATTTTTTATGAGTGGATAGACTGTTTTTATTTGTAGTATCCATGATATGTTTGGTTCGCATTCTATCCCTTATCCTAATAAAACAAAACCCCGCGTGTTGCGGGGTTTTGAAAGACACAGATTACTTCGTACCTGGAATTTTGAAACGGCTGTTAAAGCGTTCAACACGACCGCCGGTATCAACAACACGTTGTTTACCTGTATAGAATGGGTGGCATTTACCGCACACATCAAGGTTGATGTCTTTGCCTAAGGTAGAACGAGTTTTGATCACGTTACCGCAAGAACAAGTTGCAGTAATTTCTTTATATTCAGGATGAATACCTTGTTTCATAGAAAACCTCAAATTTGAAGCCATGCCGCTATCAAGCCAATCGCAAAAGCAATCCCTGACACCGCATGAGATTAATATTACGCCATTTAAAATGGCACGCTTGTGTGTAAGGATGCGAATTTTACAGAAAAAGAAAATGACATTCAACCCATCCGCCACTAAATAGACAATAATCCCCCGAAATGCTATATTCCGAGTCCATTTTAGCTCACTGAATTTCCATTCATGCCATTTACCCGAATCGCACTTCCGGTGCCGTTACATCGCTATTTTGACTATACTCTTCCTGCTTCGATGAAGGTTGTTGTTGGGGGGCGGGTGCTTGTGCCCTTTGGGACGCAGAAGCAGGTTGGCGTTGTGGTAGATGTTGTGGAGCAGACGGAAGTGCCTGAAGGACAGTTGAAGCCGGTGTTGGCTTGTCTTGATGAAATTTCTTTGTTTTCAGTGGAAAGTTGGCAGTTCTTAAATTGGGCGGCAAATTATTATCATGCCCCTTTAGGAGAAGTGTTATCGCAAGCCTTGCCGGTGAAGTTGCGCCAAGGTGAAAGTGCGGTGGAAAAACAAAAAATTTTTTGGAAACCGACCGCACTTGGCGAGCAAGCATTGGCGCAAGGCTTGCTAAAACGCTCGAAAAAACAGCTTGAAGCGTTGCAGGCGGCAAAGGATGGGATGGAAAAAGGCAACAATCCCTTTGGCAGTGGCATTTGGTCGGCGTTGAAAGCCAAAGAATACATTACCGAAATCGCTCAAGAACCGGAAATTCAAACCTGGCAACAGCAATTAGTTGATAAACCTATCGTCAATAAAGCCGATCGATTAACACTTAACAAACAACAAGCGTTGGTGTTTAGCCAATTGAAATTTACTCAAGGCTTTACGGCATGGTTGTTGGATGGCGTGACAGGTTCCGGCAAAACAGAAATCTATCTACAATTTATTGAAGAGATTTTAAATCAAGGCAAACAAGTGTTGGTCTTGGTGCCGGAAATCGGGCTGACGCCACAAACGGTAAGCCGTTTCCAAGCCCGTTTTAATGTGGTGATTGATGTGTTGCATTCCAATTTAAATGACACGCAACGATTACACGTGTGGCAACGTGCGCGTAGCGGACAAAGTGCGGTCATTATTGGTACGCGATCAGCGTTGTTTACGCAATTTGCCGATTTAGGCGCGATTATTATCGATGAAGAACATGACGCTTCTTTTAAGCAGCAAGACGGTTGGCGTTATCATGCTCGCGATTTGGCGGTGGTGTATGCAAAACAACTCAATATTCCCGTTTTAATGGGGTCGGCAACGCCTTGTTTGGAAAGTCTGAATAATGTGCAACAGGGGAAATATCAGCGTTTATGCCTATCAGAAAAAGCCAATCAGTCCACCGCACTTCAACAACACGTCATTGATTTAAAACATCAGTCAATGCGCAATGGTTTATCGGAAATCCTGATAAAGCGCATGCAGGTGCATTTAGAAAAAGGCAATCAAGTCTTGTTATTTCTGAATCGACGCGGTTTTGCACCGGTGTTGCTGTGCCATGAATGCGGCTGGATGGCGGAATGTCGCCATTGCGATAAGCCTTATACGTATCATCAACAACACAATGTTTTGCGTTGTCATCATTGCAGTGCGCAAAAGCCGATTCCGCGCCAATGCGGCAATTGCGGTTCTACCCAATTAATCACTACGGGCTTAGGTACGGAACAGCTAGAAGATTCCTTAAAAGCAATTTTCCCAAATTACGGCATTGCCCGTATTGACCGTGACACGACGGCACGCAAAGGCAAATTGGAAGGTTATTTAGAAAATATTCAACAGGGTAAAAGCCAAATTCTTATCGGTACCCAAATGTTGGCAAAAGGACATCATTTCCCGAATGTTACCTTAGTGGCATTAGTCAATGTGGATAGTGCGTTATTTTCATTGGATTTCCGTGCGGAAGAACGGCTAGCTCAACTTTATATGCAGGTAGCGGGGCGTGCGGGGCGCGGTGCGCAACAAGGCGAAGTGCTTTTACAAACCCATTATCCGGAACATCCTTTGTTACAAAGTCTGTTACAACAAGGTTACAACCAATTTGCACACAATGCCCTTGCCTTGCGTAAAGCGATGGGATTACCACCTTTCAGTTCGCAAGCTTTGTTCAAAGCGCAAAGTCGCCATACTGAAGACGCAGAGCATTTGTTGGCGCAGTTTGCAGAGTATTTACAGCAAGTGAAACGAGATATTGCCCCAGAATTAGAAATATTAGGTCCAATGCCCGCGCCATTCAGTAAAAAAGCAGGACAATATCGTTGGCAGTTATTATTGCAGCATCCTTCTCGTGCAACTTTGCATCAGGTCTTGACGGCATTTGGGCGTGACCAAAGCGATCAAGCAACAAAAGTGCGGTGGATTTTAGATGTGGATCCGTTGGATTTAAGCTAGTTTCGGCTTTTTTGTAGTCAATAAAGTAATTTTTCAGTAGAATTAGCGGAATTTTTTATTGTCATATCGTTAATTATTATTTTAGTTAGATTAAACAGGTTTTATCGTGGCTCAACGTGATTACGCTGCCCGTAGTGGCGCAAAGAAAAAGAAGAAACAGCGCAAAAGTAATAAGTCGGTGTTGTTCATGCTTGCCATCATGATTGTGGCGGCATTTGCATTCGGATTGTATTTGTTGAAGGAAAAAGCACCAGAAAACATGATGCAACCACAAGAAACCGTCGAAAAAACACAACCGAAAAGTGTTTTACCGAATCGTCCGGAAGAAGTGTGGAGTTATATCAAAGCATTAGAAACTCGCACGGTGCCGATTGATGATAATCCAAAATCCTTGGATAAAAATATGCGTTTAACAGAAGAACAGCGCAAGATTTTGGCTGCGATGGAAGAAGAGCAAAAACAAGCTGAATTGGCAAAAACGAAAGCGGCAGAAGCGCAACAAACTGCACAAGCCGCTACGCAACAACCGGTTCAAGCGGCTACTACACAAGCAACGCAACAGCCTCAAGCACAATCGAAGCCGCAACCTCAGGTTGTAGAAGCGAAGAAAGCGACTGCACCAAAAGAAGAGAAAAAAACTGAGCAAACAGTGAAGGCTGAACCTCAGAAAAAAATGGAGGCCGCTCAACAAACAGCGACAAGCAGTAGTGGTGAGCGTAAATACGGTTTACAGTGTGGTGCTTTTAAAAATAAAGCACAGGCAGAAGGTTTGCAGGCGCGTTTAAGCTTACTCGGATTGCCGGCGAGAGTGAAAGAAAGCGCGGATTGGAATCGAGTTGTGGTTGGTCCGGCAGGGGATCGCAACGCCGCAGTGAAGATGCAGGAAAAAGCTAAGAGCGTAATTAACTGTGTTGTGATTGCCATGTAATGAATGAAACAACAAAAAAGTGCGGTGATTTTTCACCGCACTTTTTTATTTTTAACTTGCCAAAAAACAAAAAATCAATAAAATGAACGAACGTTCATTCAGTGGTAATGTATTGACTGTATGTAACCTACCCCATGTGTGAGGTGAAAATATTTTTCACCGCACTTCTTAACGATTTACTCAATGTTTACGAATGACTATGAATCAATCTGAAATGGATATGATTGAGCGGATTTTTTCTGCAACAGACAATTTGATGGCGGTGGAAGGCTTGCCGAATTTGTCCATGCACAAAATCGCAAAGGCAGCGAAAATTTCGCCGGGGACCATTTATATTTATTTTAAAAATAAAGAAGAATTGTTGGCCCAATTCGCTCGTCATATTTTCCTCTCATTTCAACGTGCGATGGAAAAAGAGCACGATGAAACGCAATCTTTTTCCGAGCAGTACCGAAAAATGTGGTGGAATATTTGGACGTTTTTGCAAAGTGATCCGACGATCATGAGTAATATGCACCAATATGAATCTTTACCGGGATTTACTGATATTTGTCGGGAATGGGAGCAAGATAGCCTGTGGCATAAGTTTTGTAATAAAGCAAAAGAGGCGGGCGAAGTGGCAGATTTGCCAACCCATATTTTATTTGCCATCTTGTTGGAAAGCGCGATTAATATCGCCTTCAAATGCCAACATTTTATCAAAGAAGTTTCAACAGAAATGCTGGAGTCTGTGATTGAACGGACTTGGCGGGCTGTTAAAAATCAATAATCACTCAAGAGATATTACGGAGTTTGTATGACCGAAACCATCAAACCAAAGCGTTCGCATGCCTTTTTGCTAAAAATGACTTTGGGTATTTTTGTCCTCATTTTCATCGCAATGATTGTGATGAATTATATGAAATCAAAAAGCATTGCTGAGTATCTTGCTAATCAAGGTGAAAGGGCTGTTCCGGTAACGGCAATGACCATTTCTGCGCAGCAATGGACGCCGGTGATTGAGACCACCGGTTTGGTTCGTCCAAATCAAGGGGCGATGCTGAGTGCACAAAGTGCGGGGACGATTTCAAAAGTGTTAGTCACTAACGGACAAAGCGTGAAAAAAGGAGATTTGTTGGTGGAATTAGACAGTTCGGTGGAACGTGCAAGCTTGCAAGCGGCGGAAGCGCAAGTGATTTCTTTGCGTCAAACTTACCAACGCTATGCGAATTTGGCTAAGAGTGGCGGTGTTTCCCGTCAAGAATTGGATAATGCAAAAGCCGCCTACGATGCGCAAGCGGCTAACGTAGAATCCTTAAAAGCGACTATTGCACGTCGCCAAATTGTCGCCCCGTTTGATGGCAAAGCCGGCATCGTGAAAGTCAATGTGGGTCAGTATGTATCGAACGGCACAGAAATCGTACGTGTGGAAGATCGCAGTTCCATGAAAGTGGATTTCTCTATTGCACAGAATTTATTGGATCAATTGCGTATCGGTCAAAAAGTGACAGCTACGGCAGATGCGCGTTTAGGCGAAACTTTTGCTGCACGAGTTACGGCAATTGAGCCGGCAATTAATTCATCCACCGGTTTGATTGATGTGCAAGCGACCTTTGAGCCGGAAGATGGCGAAAAATTGTTATCCGGCATGTTCACCCGTTTAAATGTGGCATTGGCAACGGAATATGAGCAAATCGTGGTGCCGCAAGTGGCGGTGAGTTACAACATGTATGGCGAATCGCTTTATATTTTGACCGCACTTTCTGATGAGGAAAAAGAGAAATTTGCGAAACAGGGTGATGTAAACAAAATGTATCGTGCTAACCAAATCACCGTGTTTACAAAGGATCGCCAAGGTATCTATGCTCAGTTAAAAGGCGATGAAGTGAAAATCGGCGATAAAATTATTACCGGCGGTCAGCAAAATTTAAGTAACGGTGCGTTAGTGCTTGTGGCGGATAAAGAAGGCGTAGGCACCACACAACCGGCATCGAAAACCAATCTTTAATTAGGAAATACGAATGAAATTTACCGATATATTTATTCGTCGCCCGGTGCTTGCGGTTTCGATTAGTCTGTTAATCATTATTTTGGGATTACAGGCGATTTCCAAACTGGCGGTGCGTGAATATCCTAAAATGACAACCACGGTGATCACCGTGACAACAGCCTATCCCGGCGCAGATGCTAACTTGATTCAGGCGTTTGTGACCTCGAAAATTGAAGAAGCGGTCGCGCAGGCGGATAACGTGGACTATATGTCTTCTTCCAGTAGACCGAGCAGTTCTTCGATCACGGTGAAAATGAAATTAAATACCGACCCGAATGCGGCGCTTGCCGATGTGTTGGCGAAGGTGAATTCCGTGCGTTCAGAATTGCCAAGCGGGATTGAAGATCCGACGGTGACTTCTTCTACCGGTGGTTCGGGCATTATGTATATTAGTTTCCGTTCCAATAAGTTAGATGCAAGCCAGGTGACGGACTATATTCAACGTGTGGTAAAACCGCAGTTCTTTACCGTGGAAGGGGTGGCAAGCGTGGATATTTTCGGTGCATCTGAATATGCTCTGCGCATTTGGTTGGATCCGCAAAAAATGGCGGCACAAAACCTTTCTGCCACGCAAGTGATGTCTGCCTTATCGGCAAACAACGTGCAAACGGCTGCGGGTAACGACAACGGTTTTTACGTGGTGTACAAAAATAAAGTGGATACCACCACAAAATCCGTTGATGAGTTAAGCAAACTGATTGTGTATTCCAATGGCGATAAACTTGTCCGTTTACGCGATATTGCAGATATTGAATTGAATAAATCCAGCGATAATGCCCGTGCGGTAGCAAACGGTTCTGATTCCGTGGTGTTAGCAGTGAATCCGACATCTTCGGCAAACCCGTTAACCGTGGCGGAAAAAATTCTTCCATTGTATGAAAGCATCAAAAATAACTTACCGGACGCTATTCAAACAGACATTTTATATGACCGCACTGTTGCCATTAACAACTCCATTGAAGAAGTGGTAAAAACTATCATTGAAGCGACTCTCATCGTATTGGTGGTGATCACTATGTTTATTGGCTCCTTCCGTGCTATTTTGATTCCGGTTATTACCATTCCGATTTCCCTTATTGGGGTGATCATGATGCTACAAACCTTGGATTTCTCCATCAACTTGATGACATTGCTGGCTTTAATTTTAGCGATCGGTTTGGTGGTGGATGATGCCATTGTGGTGCTAGAAAACGTTGACCGTCATATTAAGCTCGGTGAAACGCCATTCCGTGCAGCGATTATCGGTACGCGTGAAATTGCGGTGCCGGTCATTTCCATGACGATTGCGTTGATTGCAGTATATTCCCCGATGGCGTTAATGGGTGGCATTACCGGAACATTGTTTAAAGAGTTCGCTTTAACCCTTGCCGGTGCGGTATTTATTTCCGGTATCGTGGCGTTGACGCTTTCTCCGATGATGACCAGTAAATTACTTAAAGATCATTCGGCACCAAGCAAGTTGGAAGAGCGTGTTAACCGCACTTTAACCAAAGTGAACAATGCTTACGCTTATGTCTTGGATTTGGTGATGGCAAATCGTAAATGTATGTTGGCATTTGCGGGCGTTATTTTTGCCACATTGCCGGTATTGTTTAATTCACTTTCCAGTGAACTTACACCGACAGAAGACAAAGGTGCATTCTTAGCCATCGGTTCTGCACCGTCTAACGTGAACGTCGATTATGTACAAGCGGCGATGGCACCGTATCAAAAAATCTTAACGGAGACGGATGAAGTACAATTTGCGATGACCATTTCCGGTGTGCCAAGCACCAACCAATCTTTGAACGTAGTGACGTTAAAAGACTGGAAAGATCGTTCCAGAAGTCAAGCAGAAGTGTTGCAAGAGTTAAACAATAAAGCCAAGACCATTCCGGAAGTATCTGTCAGTGGTTTTGCTTTCCCTGAAATTGAAACCGGGGAACAAGGACCACCAATCGGTTTCGTGATCAGCACTTCTCAAGACTATGCAGATTTGGCGAATGTGGCAGGCAAATTCTTGGAAGCGATGCAGAAATCCGGCAAGTTCGTTTACTCAAGCTTAGACTTGAAATTCGACACAGCACAAATGCACATCAAAATTGACCGTGAAAAAGCCGGTACTTACGGTATTACGATGAAACAAATCAGTGCAACGTTAGGCAGCTTCTTATCTGCCGCAACGGTTGAACGTGTGGATATTGACGGTCGTGCGTATAAAATTATTTCACAGGTGAAACGCGAAAAGCGTTTATCCCCACAAAGCTGGAATAACTATTATGTGTCGGCTGCGAATGGCGAATCAGTTCCGTTAAGCAGTTTGATCAGCGTGTCATTAGAACCACAACCAAGCTCTTTGCCGCGTTTCAGCCAGCTGAACTCAGCGGTGATCAGTGCGGTGCCGATGCCGGGTTCTTCCATTGGAGATGCGATTCAATGGCTTGAAGACAGTTCAAAAGAATTGTTACCACAAGGCTACAACTACGACTTCAAAGGCGAAGCCCGTCAGTTAGTACAAGAAGGTAATGCGTTAGCGGTCACATTCGTGTTGGCGGTCATTATTATTTTCTTGGTGTTGGCGATTCAGTTTGAGTCCATTCGTGACCCAATGGTGATCATGATTTCCGTACCGTTGGCGATCAGTGGGGCATTGCTTGCCTTGAACTTCTTTGGCTTCATTGGCACGGCAGGGGCAACGCTGAATATTTACTCTCAAGTCGGCTTAATTACGCTGGTCGGTTTGATCACCAAGCACGGTATCTTAATGTGTGAAGTGGCAAAAGAAGAGCAGTTGAACCACGGACGTTCCCGAATTGATGCGATTACGCATGCGGCAAAAGTACGTTTACGTCCAATTCTGATGACCACGGCGGCGATGATTGCCGGCTTGGTTCCATTGCTTTATGCGACCGGTGCCGGTGCAGTCTCCCGTTTCAGTATGGGGATTGTGATTGTTTCAGGCTTGGCGGTTGGTACGTTGTTTACCCTGTTCGTGTTGCCGGTGATTTATTCTTACGTGGCAAGTGAACATAAACCGCTTCCGGAATTTGATGAAAATATCAAACCGATTGAGGGTGAGATTAATCACTAATTTACATCACCTGTAAAACAAACCGCACTGTTGAGCAATCAAAGTGCGGTTTCTTTTTGCGTTAAATCTTGTATACGTTATATTTTAAAGCATATAGCAATGCGGTAAAATCTATCGCCAAAATCCACCGCACTTTAGGAAAATACAATGACTTTCTACGATATTGATTTTAACGCCCTCTACAAACAGCATCTTATTGCTTGTAACCATTACAATTTGCCGCCAGAGAAATGGGACAAGAAAGCCGTCAAAATGGCAGAAAATCTGGTGGGGAAAGCCAGCCGTTATAACCAACAATTACTGGAAACCATGCAGGTGCAACCTGACGAAAGCGTTCTCGATATCGGTTGTGGCCCGGGCACCTTTGCCATTCCTTTGGCGCAGCAAGGCAGTCAGGTGTACGCCTTGGATTACAGCACAGGAATGTTGGATGTGTTGGCAGAATATAAACAAAAATTGCAACTGGAAAATTTAAATCTGATTCGTCGTTCTTGGTTGGAGAATTGGGATGATGTGCCGCAAGCGGATGTGATTTTGGCATCACGTTCTACGTTAGTGGATGATTTAGATGACATGATCGAGAAACTCTGCGCTAAAGCGAAAAAACGGGTGTATCTCACTTCCGTGACGCAGCGCCACTTCTTAGATGAAGGCGTATTTTCCGCCATCGGGCGTGATGATATTGGTTTCCCGACCTATATTTACCTGCTCAATCGGCTTTACCAAAAAGGCATTCAAGCCAACCTCAGTTTCATTGAAACGGAATCCGGCCGTTTTATGGGCGAAACCTATGAAGATTTGTTGAATTCCGTGGAATTTTCACTTGGTCCGTTGAACGACAAAGAGAAGCAAGGTTTATCCGCATTTTATCGTCAAAAACAACAGAACAACGAAGCCATCGAACACGGACAACGAAAATGGGCGTTAATTTGGTGGAATGTGGCTTAAAAGTGCGGTGCAATTTTGAGGTGTTTTTTCACTTTAAAAGGTTATTCGGCGAAGGGGATTTTTTTGCCTTCGCCTTGACGAATCAGGCTTTCAGGCGTAACATTGCGCGCGATTTAGTAACATGAGGACACACACTTTGGACAGTCACAGTCGATACCGAACGGAGTTTTTACTGTAACTATCGCCTTTCTCACTTATCGGCGATGGTTTCGTTGGTAAGTTTCTTTTACCTTTCTCTTTTTCGGCATCTTTTCGTCAAACGAAATTTGCAACATATTCTTTCATTACAGCTTTCTTTATTTGTCGTTAAAAAACGCGTCTAAAAACGACCGCACTTTTGATCGTGATTGCTTGTAATATTCCTTTCGTTTGCCGCCGCTTACTGCCATGTGCATAGTCCAATACGGGAGTATGACAAAATGATAAATGCTTTTGCCCTTGAAGACGCTCGCTTGGTTCGTATTGATGAAACCACCGAGCCGTTAAATACCGCGATTTGGCTTGATTTAATTGAACCAACTATTGAAGAACGTGAGACCTTGCAAGAAAATCTAGGGCAGAGTTTAGCCTCTTTCCTTGAGTTGGAAGACATCGAAGCATCCGCACGTTTTTTTGAAGACGAAGACGGTTTGCACTTGCACTCCTTCTTTTATTGTGAAGATGAAAATGACTATGCAGATTTAGCCAGCGTGGCGTTCACTATTCGTGACGGGCGTTTGTTTACCTTGCGTGACCGTGAATTACCGGCGTTCCGTTTATATCGTATGCGTTCTCGTAATCAGCGTTTAATCGAATGTAACTCCTATGAATTATTATTGGATTTATTTGAGACCAAAATCGAGCAACTGGCTGATGTGATTGAAAACGTGTATGCGGATTTGGAAAAATTAAGTCGCGTGGTGTTAAACGGAACCCAAGGGGAAGCTTTTGATGAAGCCTTGGCAACCTTAACAGAACAAGAAGATACCAGTTCCAAAGTGCGTTTGTGTTTGATGGATACGCAACGCGCGCTTAGTTTCTTGGTGCGTAAAACCCGTTTGCCGGCTAATCAGTTAGAACAGGCACGTGAAATTTTACGAGACATTGAATCTTTGCAACCGCATAATGAATCCCTGTTCCAAAAAGTGAACTTCTTGCTTCAAGCTGCGATGGGTTTCATTAATATTGAGCAGAACCGTATTATCAAGATCTTCTCCGTTGTGTCGGTGATTTTCCTCCCGCCAACCTTGGTAGCGTCTAACTACGGCATGAACTTCAACGATATGCCGGAACTTGGGTTTAAATTTGGCTATCCGATGGCGTTGGGGTTAATGGCATTGGCGGCGTTTGCACCCTATTGGTATTTCAAACGCAAAGGCTGGTTATAATTTTAAGGAAACAGCATGAATTCAATTCAATTTTTAATTGCGACTGTGATCAGCGTTTATAGCTTTATTTTAATCTTACGTGTTTGGTTCCAGTTGGCACGCGTGGATTTTTATAATCCTTTATCACAAGCCTTAGTGAAAGCGACACAACCTGTTGTCGCGCCACTCAGTCGATTCGCACCAACAGTGAAAGGTGTGAATATTGCCGCGCTATTGGCATGTTTGATTTTGGGATGGGTAAAATTTCCTTTATTAAACTTTTTTGGCACTATCGCAGGCGCTTCCTTATTTGAATATGCCGTGATTGGTGTATTAAGTGTGGTGCACAGCATTGGTGAGGCTATTTTCTACGTGTTGTTAGTGGGGGCTATTTTAAGCTGGTTTAATCGTGCTGCAGGGCAAACACAATATTTGTTGTACCAATTAAGTGAGCCTGTGCTTCGTCCCATCCGTAAAATTCTACCTAATACCGGTATGATTGATTTTTCACCAATGGTGGTGGTTTTTATCTTGTATTTACTCAATCGTGTGCTCTACGACATCTTCGGTGGTCTTTGGGCTGTGGCAGCGTTTTAAGCTAACGACATTTTAGGAATCTCAGTATGGCGGCAGTAGAACGAAGCGGCGATGATTTGCGCCTTAGAATCTTTTTACAACCCAAAGCCGCCAAAGATCAGATTGTCGGTTTGCATGATGATGAATTAAAAATCAGCATTACCGCACCTCCTGTAGATGGGCAAGCCAACGCCCATTTACTCAAATTCCTCAGTAAACTCTTTAAAGTGCCCAAAAGTAGCATTGTGCTGGAAAAAGGCGAGCTTAATCGACATAAACAGGTTCTCATCCCTTGCCCTAAGGCGATTCCGCCACAAGTTGAAGCTTATTTAACCGTGTAAAAGTGCGGTCAAAAATCCGCATGTTTTTACTGGACAAATATCAAAATAAGCGGAGAATGAGCAAGCAAATTGCAACTTATTCTTATTTCTCATTATGTTATTGTAAAGGAGACATTTATGAGCATCACTAAACAACAAGTATTAGATGCCTTCCATTTCCGTTGCGCAACTCGTTATTACGATCCCGAGCGCAAAATCAGCAAAGAAGATTTTGACTATATTTTAGAACTTGGTCGCTTATCGCCAAGTTCCGTAGGATCCGAACCATGGCAATTTTTAGTGGTGCAAAATCCCGAATTACGCCAAGCCTTAAAACCGGTGAGTTGGGGCATGGCAACGCAGTTAGATGATGCCAGCCATGTGGTCGTCATTTTGGCAAATAAAAAAGCCCGTTACGATTCGGACGATTTTCGCCAGAATTTGTTGCGTCGCGGCTTAAATGAAGAACAACTACAACAAGCTGTGGCGAAATACGAAACATTCCAAAAAAACGACATAAAAGTGTTGGAAAACGACCGCACTTTATTCGATTGGGCGAGCAAACAAACCTATATCGCTTTGGCTAATATGATGACGGGGGCTGCCTTAATCGGCATCGACAGTTGCCCGATTGAAGGTTTCAATTATGCGGAAGTCAACCGTATTTTGGCGCAAACCGGTGCGTATGATGCAGAAAAATATGCGGTGTCTGTGGCGGTGACTTTCGGCTATCGTGCTAAAGACATTCGTCCGAAATCCCGCAAGCCACTCAATGAGATTGTTCATTGGATTGAATAATTTTTCTCAAATCCGTTCTTTGCTTTCATAGCCTAAAAGAGCGGATTTTTTATGTTTTGGAGACTAACATGTCACGATATTTATTTACGAAAGGCAGACCGCGTTCGTTACTATTTCCGATTTTTTTCTTTTCTTTGATTAATCTCATCGTATTTACCCTGTCTCGCCTCGGCTTGTCTTTATGGCAACAAGAACGGGTCAGTGCCGTTAATGGTTGGGGCGAATTGTTCTTGCAAGGCCTACGCATGGACGTAGTATCTTTGTGTTATTTATTCGGCGTGCCGGCCTTATTGACTGTGTTGCTATATCATCAAAACGCGTTAGGGCGCATTTGGCAGCGTATTTTGCGTTTCTGGTTGACGGCCGGCAGTGTGTTTATCGTGTTTATGGAACTGGCGACACCGGCGTTTATTGAAACCTATGATTATCGTCCGAATCGTTTGTTCATCGAATATTTAATTTATCCGAAAGAAGTGTTCTCCATGTTGATGGAAGGGCATCTAAGTGCGGTCATTTTTAGCCTTGTTTTTACCCTTATCGCTGCCGTGGTGTATTGGAAACTGGCCGGTTGGGCGGTGCGTAATATCACGACAATGCGTTGGACGTGGCGTCCGGTGGTGGCGTTGTTGGTGATTGCGTTGAGTTTTCTTGGTGCGCGTTCTAGCTTGCAACACCGCGGAATCAACCCGGCCATGGTGGCATTTTCCTCTGATGCCATGGTGAATTCTTTGGTGCTGAATTCAGGCTATTCCGTGATTTATGCAGCACAACAGTTTAAAGATGAAGGCACCTCTTCCGAAGCCTACGGTAAAATGGATGTGGAAGAAATGCTCTCCATTGTGAAAAACAGCGGAAGCCGTCCGGCAGAGGCTTATCTTTCCAAGGAAATTCCAACCTTGACCCATAACCAAGCCACTTACCAAGGTAAACCGAAAAATATTGTGATTGTGTTGGAGGAAAGCCTTGGGGCGCAATTTATCGGTACGCTAGGTGGTTTGCCATTGTCGCCCGAATTTGACAAGCTGGCACAGCAAGGCTGGTTGTTTGATAATTTATATGCCACCGGTACCCGTTCCGTACGTGGTATTGAAGCCGTTACCGCGGGTTTTACCCCGACACCGGCACGTGCAGTTGTGAAATTGAATAACAGCCAAAATGGTTTCTTTACCTTGGCGCAAATCTTAAGCCAACGGGGGTATGACACGTCCTTTATTTACGGCGGGGAAAAGCATTTTGATAACATGGCGGGCTTTTTCTACGGTAATGGTTTTAAACGTATTATTGACCAAATGGATTATCAAAACCCAAGCTTCACCGGGACTTGGGGCGTGAGTGACGAAGATTTGTTCACTAAAGCCAATGAGACGTTTACTCAATTACACAACGAAGGAAAACCGTTCTTTAGCCTCGTGTTCAGCTCCAGCAACCACGATCCGTTTGAATTTCCGGATGGAAAAATCGATCTGTACGAACAACCGAAAGCCACGCGCAACAATGCGGCAAAATATGCGGATTATGCGATTGGGCATTTCTTCAAACTTGCGAAAGCCTCCAATTATTGGCAAGACACTATTTTCTTAGTGATTGCTGACCACGACTCTCGTGTGGCTGGTGCCAGCTTGATGCCGATTAAGCATTTCCATATTCCAGCATTGATTTTGGGCGAAGGCATCGAGCCGCGTCGTGATAACCGTTTGGTCAGCCAATTCGATATGCCGACGACCTTACTTTCTCTGGCTGGCATTAGTGGCGATTACCCGATGATCGGTTATGACCTGACTCAACCGAACGATCCAAACCGCGCCATTATGCAGTACGACCAAGTGCAGGCACTGATGCGGGGCAATGATGTGGTGATTCAATTCCCGAAAGTCGGTGCCAAAACCTACCGTTACGACAAAGCCACCGAAACCTTAACGGAAGCAGAGGTGCCGCAAAGCATGGTGAAAGAAGCTTTGGCTCACGCATTGTTAGGCAGCTATTTGTATAAACACCGCTTATACACAACGCCGGAAATTAAACAGGCGGAAAGCAAGCGCTGATTTTAAGTGGAAAAGTGCGGTGGAAATTCTCGATAGATTTTAACCGCACTTTTTTTGTTTTCTGTCATCGCAGCTTACCTCCTCTTCCCATCACCTCTTTTTTCATAAAAATTTTTGTAAGAAATTGTCAACGAGTTCCGTCTAATCAGCATGTAGGAAAGCATTCGTTTTCTTACAGTTTTTCTTAATTAAAAAAATTCAACACATCTTAATAGGATTAAAGGAGTTTCTTATGAAAAAAATGACATCATTCGTAACATTAGCCGGTGTGCTTGGCATGGTAATGGCTTTTCAAGTTTCTGCTGAAATGAAAAGCATGCAACCAATGGAACAGCAAATGGAACATAAAATGGAAAGCATGAAAGATGCCAAGCCGATGATGGATAATAAAATGGATAAGATGAAAGAGGGAAAATCAATGAAGCATGACATGAAGAAAAAGATGAAATCAGATAAAAAAATGATGGAAAATAACATGGAACAGGGTATGAAAGAAGCTGAAACAATGAAGCCAAAAATGTAACTTTTAAATGATAAGGCTTGTGCTAAACAAGCCTTATCACAAAGCGTATCATTCATATCCATGAATTCTGCGGTATGGCTTTCTTTGTGAAAGAGGTAGGATTATGATGAATGCCTGCAAGTACAGATAAAACGGATTTTCTTATGTCTTCAACGATGCCCTTGGCTTTTCAATTGATTTCATCTCAGCAAATACAAGAGATTCGGGAGCAAATGTTAAAATTTGCACTGCTGCAGTTGCGTGACAAGGATTTGGCGGAAGATGTGGTGCAAGAAGCCCTGACAAGGGCGTATCAGCATGCGGCGTCATTTAAAGGTGCGGCTGCGTTAAAAACGTGGTTTTTCGCCATTTTAAAAAATCAGATTATTGATTTGTTGAAGTATCGGCAGCGTGTAGTGACGGTTTCAGAAGTGAGTGATGACGATGACCCGAATGCGTTTTTTGATCAAGAAGGGCATTGGGATCGTAGTCGATTTTTACCCTCAACTTGGGAAGAACCTCAAGAACAGGCATATAAAAAAGAGTTTTGGATTATTTTTGAAGCATGCCTGGATCATTTACCGGCACAGCAAGCGCGTGTTTTTATGATGCGAGAATATTTTGATATGCAAAGTGAACAAATTTGCCAAGAATGTGATGTATCCATCTCTAATTTGCACGTGTTGCTATACCGCGCCCGCTTACAATTACAAGCATGTTTGTCCCGCCATTGGTTTGATCATAAGGATAACGCCGGAGAGAAATGATGAAATGTAATCAAGTCACCAAATTTATCTCAATGCACCAAGAAAAACCCCAGTCCTTATTAACACAAGGTCGGGTGTATCTGCATTTGGCTATTTGTCCGTACTGTCGCGCATTTGCTAAAAATTGTAAAAAAATGCATAAGTTAATGCGTGATTTCTCTGAACAATAAGCATCGATTGTTTCTTATTCTGAGGATTTTGATGTCTTTTGAGGGATAAATTAAGTGCGGCGGTATAACCCGTTTTCACTGTAAATCAGTTCTTGAAGTTCTAATTCTAAAAGCTGAATAAGAAGTTGCTCCACCGACAAATTGAGTGTGCTAGAGAGGGAATCAATGCTGATTGGCGTATACCCAATCGCTTGATAAAGTTCAGGATAAGTAGGCGATACCTTTTCCTCTTGTTGCGGAGAAATGACCGTTGGGGAAGAAAAGTGCGGTCTATTTTTCAGGTGTTTTTCCCATGCCATTTGTGGTGCAAGGTTTTCTAAAATATCTTCTACATTTTCTACTAGCATCGCGCCTTGTTTAATAAGTTTATGACAGCCTTGGCTAAATTGACTTTGGATATTGCCGGGTAGAGCAAAAATTTCTCGGTTTTGTTCCAGTGCATAACGAGCGGTGATTAAAGATCCGCTACGTTCGGTGGCTTCGATAATTAATGTCGCGAGAGATAATCCGCTGATAATGCGATTACGGCGGGGAAAGTTTTCTGCGATAGGAGGTTGTAACGGGAAAAACTCAGAAACTAACGCACCACCTTGTTCAATGATATGTTGTGCCAATTTACGGTGTTTTGCCGGATAAACCTCTTCTAAGCCACTCCCTAATACCGCGATAGTCGGCTGTCTCAAATCTACTGCTGCTTGATGACAGAATCCGTCAATGCCCAGCGCAAGTCCGCTGGTTATGATGAAGCCGTTGGTGGTTAATTCTGAGGCAAAATACTTTGCCCAGTATTCCCCATAACTAGAACATTGGCGACTGCCAACGATAGCAATCTGTGGGTGAGATAAGGTGGATGTTTCACCTTTGACGAATAACACTGGTGGTGCGCTGTCAATTTGTTTTAATTGCTGAGGATAGTCCGGATGATAATAATCAAGAATATGATTTCCTTCTTTTTCTCCCCATAAAAGTGCCGGTTCAATATAGCGTTTTTCAGGATTGAACCACGCTTGGATTTGTTGAGCATTCCACCCTATATGTTTGAATGCGGTAACATCGTAATCTTGTAAATCAGATAAATTTACTTGATCAAGTATTTTTTGAATTGAGGTTGGGCCTAGTTTAGGAATTTGTAATAGGCGAAGGAAAAGGGGTAAATGGTTGTTCATGCTCTTCTTTGCTCTTTTTAAAGCAAAATTATACGGAGAGCAGAAATGAGGAGGATAAAAGAGGTGTTATTTTGCGATCAGGATCGTAATTTAGAAAGAAAGAGGATAAAAATTGGGAGAGATGGGGGAGAAATATTATTTTTTATTACCGCACTTTTTAGTATCAAATAAAAAACCCGGCAGGGCAGCCGGGTTTTTCTTTTCGCACTGAATTATTCAGCAACGATAATCACGTTCAAGTGAGAGAAAACTTCGCCATGGAATTGGAAAGTTACTTCATGTTCACCAAGAGTACGGATTAAACCGTTTGGTAAACGAACTTCACTTTTCGCCACTTCAACGCCTTTTGCAGTGATTGCATCAGCGATGTCACGGGTACCGATAGAACCGAATAAACGACCTTCGTCACCTGCTTTAGATGCGATGGTTACAGAACCTAATGCTTCTAAGCGTGCTGCGCGGTCAACAGCAGCGGCTAATGCTTGTGCTGCTTTTTCTTCTAATTCTGCACGACGTGCTTCAAAGTGTTCAATGTTAGCTGCGGTTGCCATAACTGCTTTACCTTGTGGGATTAAGAAGTTACGTGCGTAGCCGGATTTAACATTTACTTGATCGCCCACTTTACCTAAGTGTGCAATTTTATCTAAAAGAATTACTTGCATTTGACCTTCCCCTTCTTAGTGATGATGCGTGTCAGAGTAAGGTAATAACGCTAAATAACGAGCGCGTTTGATTGCGCGAGCTAATTGGCGTTGGTACTTCGCACGAGTACCGGTAATGCGGCTTGGTACAATTTTGCCGCTTTCAGAAATGTAGTTCTTTAATGTAGCGATATCTTTGTAATCGATTTCAACAACATTTTCCGCTGTGAAACGGCAGAACTTACGACGACGGAAATAACGTGCCATTTGGCTGGTCTCCTAATCTATAAATTCGATTTGCTCGGCATGTAAGACTAATTGTTTTGACCCATTATTTAACTGATGGGTGGTTAAAAAACCTTGAATTAATACTTTATTGCCGACCGTAATGCCTTGAGTTTTTTCTACTAATTGATTGCCGCTTACCTGAACCGGAATTTTGCACCAAGCTTGTCTGCTTAAATTAGCTTCCACTTGGTTTGAACGATGTTCCAATAAAAATTGGCAATGTTCGATTCCGTTTGGGCTTTTGCGCCGCTTAAGATTACCGGTAACGATACCAATAATGGATAAACGGTTTTCAATGTTCAAATTACTCTTCAGCATCCTCAAAATCGTTGGATTCAACTTCAGTTAAAGCTTTACGATCATCTTTTGCTTTAACCATTGGGGACGCTTCGGTTACGGCGTGCTTAGTGTGAATAACAAGGCTGCGTAATACAGCATCGTTATAACGGAAAGTCGTTTCTAGCTCGTCGATTACTTGTTGAGGCGCTTCTACATTCATAAGCACATAGTGTGCTTTATGTAATTTGTTAATTGGGTATGCTAATTGACGGCGACCCCAATCTTCTAGGCGATGAATTTGACCGCCGGCTTCTTTTACAGAACCGGTGTAACGTTCAATCATGCCCGGTACTTGCTCGCTTTGGTCCGGATGAACCATAAACACGATTTCGTAGTGACGCATTACTGCTCCTTACGGGTTAATCAGCCTCCAACGTAAGACCAGTCACCAATCTTGTGGAAGCAAGGAACTAATTCGGATGTGACTGAGGGCGCAAATTATACACGGAAAGCTGGTTTTTGCAAGAAAAGTGCGGTCGATTTTTCCGGTGTTTTTACATCCAAGCATTATTACGAATAATGCCGACAGCGATCCCCTCAATTTCGAATTGCGTCGGTTGAGTCAAATCCACGACAATCGGGGCAAATTCTTCGTTCTCGGCATGTAAATAAACCGTCGAACCTTTACGCTCCAAACGTTTTACCGTGACTTCGTCTTCAATGCGGGCAACGACAACTTGTCCGTTGCGTACGTCCTTGGTGCTATGGACGGCTAATAAGTCACCGTCCAAAATGCCGATGTCTTTCATGGATTGACCATAAACTTTGAGTAGAAAATCCGCTTGTGGTTTGAACATTGTCGGATCAACATGATAGGTGCCTTCAATATGTTGTTCGGCCAAAATCGGTTCGCCTGCGGCAACGCGCCCGATTAACGGTAATCCCGGTTCTTCTTGCCCATTATCTTCAAGCAATAAGCGAATACCACGGGATGTGCCGGAGACGATTTCAATCACGCCTTTTTTCGCTAATGCTTTTAAATGTTCTTCAGCCGCATTTGGCGAGCGAAATCCCAGTTCTTTAGAGATCTCCGCCCGTGTTGGTGGCATGCCGGTAGTTTCAAGATGGTGTTTCAGAAAATCATAAACTTCCTGTTGCCGAGCTGTAAGTGGTTTCATAAATTTACCCTGTTATTTTATACATAAGTAACTGGTATTATATACAGAAAAGCTTGGGGCGCAACTTTTCTTTTGTTGAAATATAAATCGAATCAGAGGCTTATCCTAGAATTGTGTTGTTCGTCACTAATTCTATGAAGTTTTTATGCTAAACTAGCGCCAATTTTGCACAAAGTATGTGAAATAACGTTAATTATACAAGGATATTTATTATGGCTGGTTTTCTGAATGCTTACCGGAAATTACTTGAATTGCCATTGTCGATTTTAGTAAAAAATAATCCGATTCCTCATCATCCTATTGAAGAACTAGAACTAAATATTTCCCAACCTATCGTTTATGTGTTGCCTTACACATCACAAACCGATTTTGTGATTTTCCGTAAAAACTGTTTGAGCGTGGGCTTGCCGGATCCTTTAGAACAAAATGAAATTAATGGCAATTTATTACCTCGCTTTGTTTTTTTAGATGAAGGTCGCCGCTTTTTTAAATCGAAAGGGGCTAAAAAAGAAACGATCACTGTTTTCAATAAATATTTGGAATTGCACCGCACTTCACCGGATTTAGACGTGCAGTTAGTTCCCGTTTCAGTTTTATGGGGAAGAGCTCCGGGGCGTGAAGATCAAACGGGTTTGCCAAACTTACGTTTGTTAAACGGGCTACAAAAAACAGTCGCGGCATTATGGTTTGGACGCGATACCTTTGTGCGTTTCTCGCAAGCGGTGTCTTTACGTTATATGACTCGTGAGCATGGATTTGATCAGAAAATTGCACAAAAATTAGCTCGTGTAGCCAAAATGCACTTTGCTAAACAACGTATTTCGGCGACTGGTCCTCGCTTGCCAAATCGCCAAGCCATGTTCAATAAATTATTGCAACTGCCGGTAATTTTAGCGGCAATCGAAGACGAAGCGAAAAGTAAGAACATTAGTAGAGAGAAAGCGCATAAAGAAGCTGAAAAAATTCTGGATGAAATTGCGGCGAATGTGAGCTACGAAAGTTTACGTGTAGCGGATCGTTTCTTGCGTTGGTTGTGGAACAAATTGTATCAAGGCATTCAAGTTGAAAATGCGGATCGCGTGCGTAAATTGGCGTTAGAAGGCCATGAAATCGTGTATGTGCCTTGTCATCGTAGCCACATTGACTATTTATTGCTTTCCTATGTGTTATATCACCAAGGTTTGGTTACTCCGCATATTGCCGCAGGGATTAACCTTAATTTCTGGCCGGTTGGTGGGATGTTCCGCCGTGGTGGGGCATTTTTCATTCGTCGAACCTTTAAAGGTAACCGCTTATATTCTACGATTTTCCGTGAATATTTGTCGGAGTTGTTCCATCGTGGATATGCCGTGGAATACTTCATTGAAGGTGGGCGTTCACGTACGGGGCGTTTACTCGCGCCGAAAACCGGTATGATGTCCATGACATTACAGGCATTACAGCAACAACAGAGCCGACCGATTACGATTGTGCCGGTGTATGTGGGGTATGAACACGTTTTAGAAGTGGACACTTACGCCAAAGAATTACGTGGTGCGGCGAAAGAAAAAGAAAATGCCGGCTTGGTATTACGTGTGATTAAAAAATTGCGTAATTTAGGCAAAGGCTATGTGAATTTCGGTGAGCCTATTACGTTAAATGCTTATTTAAATCAAAACTTCCCGGAATGGAAAGAGCCACCGGAAGATCGCCCTCAATGGTTTAATAAAGCTGTCGATGCGGTTTCCCATCAAGTGATGGTGAATATTAATAAAGCCGCGGCAGTGAATGCCATGAACTTAACCGGCACGGCATTGTTGTCTTCCCGTCAACGTGCACTTTCCCGTGAGCAATTATTAGAGCAACTTTCCAGTTATCAACAATTATTGCAAAACGTGCCGTATTCTGACGATGTCGTTGTGCCGGCTGAAAAACCGGAAATTATGCTGGATCATGTGTTAAGTCTGGATCGAGTCGGTATTTTGGTGGAGAAAGACAACTTCGGTGAAATTGTCCGTTTGGAACGTTCTTCAGCCGTATTAATGACCTACTACCGCAATAACATTCAACACTTATTTGTGTTGCCATCCTTGGTCGCAAGTATTGTGTTGCATTACGAAGGTATTCAAAAGGATTTAGTGTTAGATGCCGTGCTTAAGATTTACCCGTTCTTGCGTAGCGAATTATTCTTGCATTTTACGGAAGAAGATCAGATCGCACAGCGTGTAGAGCAAATCATTAACGAATTGCAACGCCAAAATATTATTAAGCACAGTGAGAATATGCTAACAATCAATAAGCCGAATATTCGGATGTTGCAACTTTGGTCTGCCGGTGTACGTGAAATCTTACAACGCTATTACATTACCGTGAATTTACTGCAAAATAATCCATTGATTTCCCGTGCAGATTTGGAAAAAGAAAGTCAGTCTGTAGCACAACGTTTGTCTGTCCTACATGGCATTAATGCACCTGAATTCTTTGATAAAGCAGTTTTCTCCGCCTTTACGAATAGTTTAAAAGACCAAGGCTATTTCAATGAAAGCGGCAGTGCGAATACGGAAAAATTGCATGTGTTGGCAGAGATTCTAACCCATCTGATTTCAACGGAAATTTGCTTAACGATTAACGGTGCCGTGACAAAAGTAGAAGAGAAAGAACATAGCGAAAATTAAGGAAACAAAGTAAAAGTGCGGTCATAAAAAAGGTTATTTTTTTTGACCGCACTTTGTTTTTTTAAATTATTTGTTAATAAAAAAGCCATCTTCCTTTAGATGGCTTTTTCTTTGTGTCTGAGTTAACGTCTAAACATTCCGCCTAATCCGCCGAGCCCGCCGCCCATTAAGCCTTGCATGCCGCGCATCATTTTTGCCATGCCGCCTTTACGCATTTTCTTCATCATACGTTGCATTTCGTCAAATTGTTTGAGTAGCTTGTTTACATCTTGCACCTGCGTGCCGGAACCAAGAGCAATGCGACGACGGCGAGAACCTTTGATGATGTCCGGATTGGCGCGTTCTTTTAAGGTCATGGAATTAATGATGGCTTCGAGTTTGTTGAACATTTTGTCGTCCACCTGATTTTTCACATGATCCGGTAGGTTTTTCGCGCCCGGTAATTTTTCCAACATGGACATCATGCCGCCCATTTTTTTCATTTCGCGTAATTGTTCGCGGAAATCTTCTAAGGTGAAATCGTCGCCTTTTTTGAATTTTTGCG
Source organism: Aggregatibacter segnis ATCC 33393 (assembly GCF_900476035.1). GTDB lineage: Bacteria > Pseudomonadota > Gammaproteobacteria > Enterobacterales > Pasteurellaceae > Aggregatibacter > Aggregatibacter segnis. The sequence continues at coordinate 726,779 of NZ_LS483443.1, forward strand.
CCATTTTCTCCGCTTTTTCACGGTCAACGGAACGCTCTAAATCTTCAATCAAAGAAAGTACATCACCCATGCCAAGAATGCGCGACGCCACACGATCCGGGTGGAACGGCTCTAACGCATCGGTTTTTTCCCCCACCCCGAGGAATTTAATCGGCTTGCCGGTAATTTGACGAATAGATAATGCGGCACCACCACGCGCATCGCCATCCACTTTGGTGAGGATCACACCGGTAAGCGGCAAAGCCTCATTAAAGGCTTTTGCTGTATTTGCCGCATCTTGACCGGTCATGGCATCCACGGTGAAGAGTGTTTCAATTGGATTTAACGCAGCATGAACTTGCTTGATTTCATCCATCATTTCACTATCAACGTGCAAACGACCTGCAGTATCCACGATCAGCACATCGTAGAATTTTAATTTCGCGTCTGCCAACGCGGCTTTCGCAATATCTACCGGCTTTTGTTTCACATCGGATGGGAAGAAATCGACATTAACCGCTTGGGCAAGGGTTTCTAATTGTTTGATCGCTGCAGGACGATAAACGTCGGCAGACACCACAAGCACTTTTTTCTTATGGCGTTCACGCAGAAATTTGGCCAGTTTACCCACGCTGGTGGTTTTCCCCGCCCCTTGCAGACCCGCCATTAAAATCACGGCAGGCGGTTGGGTAGCCAGATTTAAACTTTCGTTGGCTTCACCCATTGCCGCTTCTAATTCGGCTTGGACGATTTTGACGAATTCTTGTCCCGGTGTGAGGCTTTTATTGACTTCCACCCCAATGGCGCGTTCTTTTACGTTGTTAATAAAATCGCGCACGACCGGCAATGCCACATCGGCTTCTAACAATGCCATGCGCACTTCGCGCAAGGTTTCTTTAATGTTATCTTCGGTTAAACGACCTCGACCGCTGATATTGCGTAAGGTTTTGGAAAGACGATCGGATAAATTCTCAAACATAATATTTCCTGTGGTTAAATCGGAAAGGTATCATCGGTAAAATGCCGTTCATTATACTGAAATTCCGCGCATTTTCACGTCAAATAAAGTCGTGGCGATTTTAGCTTGATCTCGTTAGAATAAAACGCCAACAAAACAAAGGAAGAATAATTATGTGGTTTGCTGTTTTATCAATTCTTTTTTACCTCATCAGTGTGTTACGCATTGCGCCCATTTTATTAACCTCGCAAGTGGCGGGAGCCGATGTTAAAACTAAAAAAACACAGTTTTTTTTGACCGCACTTTTGGCGGTGGTTTTTCACCTTATTAGCACTTTCCCACTATTGAGAAACTTGGCGGAAGGGCAGAATTTCAGCATTATGGAAGTGGCTTCATTGATGAGTGTCATGATTGCTATACTTGCCACGTTAGCCATGTTGCGCGTCAACACTATGTGGTTTGTGTTACCGATTGTTTATTGTTTTTCCATTATTAATTTGATTTATGCCACTTTTCTTCCAAGCCACATTATTCAATTATTGAACCAAAATACGTCTATGCTTTTTCATATCGGTTTGTCGATTTTTGCTTATGCCGTCTGCTGTATCGCGACTCTGTATGCGATTCAGTTGGTCTGGCTTGATCGTCGTTTGAAAAGCAAAAAGATGACTTTTTCACCAATGGTGCCGCCGCTTATGACGGTAGAGCGTCATTTTTTCCGTTTATTGGTCAGTGGTGAAGTATTGATGACATTCACCCTTATCTCCGGCACCTTTCATTTGGTTAACGCTATGACGCCGGATAATATTCATAAAGGTTTATTTTCGTTATTCGGCTGGATTGTATTCGGCATTGCGATTTTAGGCTATAAGCACTACCGCTGGCGTGGAAAAAAGATGATTATTTATGCAATTTCAGGTATGATTTTGCTCACGATTGCTTATTTCGGTAGTCGTCTGATTGTGTAATATCAGTAAATGAGAAAAAAGTGCGGTGAGTTTTTCCCGCCTTTTTTTATTTTTAAGTCAATGTAAGGATTTCACTTTGGACAGTATTCCCCTTAGTACGTTATTTATCATTTTAATTGCCTGTTTAGTCCTTTCTGCCTATTTTTCCGGCTCTGAAACAGGTTTGCTTTCTTTAAATAAATATCGCCTGCGTTTTTTAGCAGAGCAGGGCAATAAAGGCGCCAAAAAAGCGGAGATGTTGCTTGCTAAACCGGACAAACTACTGAGTTTTATTCTTATCTTTAATAACCTTGTGAATATTAGTGCTTCGGCGATTGCGACCGTTATTGGGATGCGATTATATGGCGATGCCGGTGTGGCGATTGCCACCGGTGCATTAACGTTCGTGATGTTGATTTTCTCTGAAATCTTCCCCAAAACGGTGGCAGCGATGCACCCGGAAAAAGTGGGATTGACCTCGAGCCATCTATTAACCCCATTACTCAAGGTTTTTGCTCCTTTAGTTTGGGTGATGAATGTGTTCACCAAATTTTTAATGCATTTAGTGGGCTTAAAACCGGATCTGAAGAAACAAGTCATTAGCCGCGAAGAATTACGCAGCATCGTTTCCGAAGCGGGAGAAGCAACACCGGATGAGCAACATCCGCAAATGTTGCTGTCTATTTTGGATATGGAAACCGTTACCGTGGATGACATCATGGTGCCACGCAATGAAATCGGCGGCATTGATATTGATGATGACTGGAAATCTATCATGCGCCAGCTCAATCATGCGGCACATAACCGTGTGGTGTTGTATAAAGGCAGTATGGACGAAAACGTGCTAGGTATTTTGCGTGTTCGCGAAGCGTTCCGTTTGTTGCTGGAAAAAAATGAATTCACCAAAGAAACGTTGATTCGTGCTGCTGATGAAGTGTATTTCATTCCTGAAGGAACGGCTTTAAAGACGCAATTAGCTAATTTCCGTAATAAAAAAGAGCGTATCGGTTTAGTGGTGGACGAATACGGTGATATTAAAGGTTTGGTTACCTTGGAAGATATTTTGGAAGAAATCGTGGGGGATTTCACCACATCTAATGCGCCGACAATTGATGAAGAAGTTGTACAGCAATCTGATGGTTCGATGATTATTGAAGGTTCTGCCAATTTGCGCGATTTAAATAAAATGTTTAATTGGAATTTGGACACCGAAGATGCGCGTACATTTAACGGTTTGATCTTGGAGCATTTGGAAGAAATTCCTGAAGAAGGCACCGTCTGTGAAGTGAATGGCTTGCGGGTGACTATTTTGGAAGTGAGTGACAACATGATTAAACAAGCTAAAGTAGTTAAGCTCTAAAATGTGACTTAAATCAAATTAAAGCGATGAAGTGTCTTCATCGCTTTTTTATTGCTAAATTTTAATTTACAAACGATGGAAGATTCTTATAATTAATGCGATTCATTATCAGTTGTAAAAGGAGTGTGATTTATCTCCTTCTTTTTATATTTTAAGCACCTCGTCTAAGGGAAAACAAATGCCACAAATTTTTGAATTTTTACACAATTACAGTGATTACATCATCATCGGTTTATTGTTATTTATGAGCGTCTTAATGCTCGCTATGGTAATCGAGCGTTTCTTCTTCTTATCTCGTGTTAAAGTCAACCAATATTCTACGATTCACGCTCTTGAAATTGATTTAAATCGCAACCTTACTGTGATTTCCACCGTTGGTGCGAATGCGCCTTACGTGGGGTTATTGGGGACGGTAATTGGGATCCTTTTAACGTTCTACCAAATTGGTCAATCCGGCGGTGATGTCAATGCCGGCGAAATCATGATGCATTTATCTTTAGCGTTAAAAGCGACCGCACTTGGGATTCTTGTGGCAATTCCTTCCATGATTTTCTATAACGCCTTAGGTCGTAAAGTAGAAGTTAACCGTTTGAAATGGAAAGTATTACATTCTCAAAAGAATAAAGAAGATACCGAAGCATAAGGAATCACCGTGAAAAAGTTTGATGAAATCAACATTATCCCGTTCATTGATATTATGTTGGTGTTGCTTGCCATCGTATTGATTACGGCGTCTTTCATTTCTCAAGGGAAAATCCAAGTGAATGTGCCGAAAGCCAGTTCTTCTGTGGCATTTAAATCCAGTGAGTTGGCGAAATTATTGACGGTGACTGCTGAAGGGGAAGTGTTCTTTAATGACAAACCGACCAGCTTAGAATCGTTAGAAACAGAAATTGCCGCGTGGGATAAATCCCAAAAAGTAACATTAAAAATTGATGCGGGTGCTACTTTCCAAGATTTCGTGTCAGTAACCGATTTATTGGCAAAAAATGAGATTAAAGATGTTGCCATTGTGGCAACTAAAGGTGGCGAAAAATCAAAATCGACAGATGCTCCGTCGGCAACACCTGCTGCGCCACAAAGTGGCAACACAGAAACAACACCGGCAGCGCAGTAGGAGAATCTGAATGCAGAATGCCAAACGTTCGCTGTTAAGTTTCCTGCTATCTGTGGTTATTCATGCCATTATTATCTTTGTGTTATTTTGGAGCCATTTGACAAAAACAGATACGACCGCAAATAGTGCAACCGGCGAAATTTCTACCAGTATTTCTATGGAAATGCTTATGGCGATGGTGGAAGCCGATACGCCACCGGTGGTGGAAAAAGCACCGGAGCCGGAAAAACAGGAGATGGTGGAAGATCCGACAGTAAAACCGGAACCACCTAAGGTTGAGAAACCAAAAGAACCTGAAAAGCCGAAAGAGAAACCAAAAGAAAAACCGAAAGAAAAGCCAAAAGAGAAGCCAAAGGATAAACCGAAACCAAAAACAGATGCTGTGGTCGGTGATCGAACTGTTGAATCCAATGCGTCCGTTAACTCTAAGGCAACCACTACTGGTCCGGCAAATACGACGAATCCGAATTTGGTTGGTAATGGCGTGGGCGGCAGTGAGAGAGATGCTTATTTGTCAGCCGTTCGACGTGAGATTGAAAAACATAAACGTTATCCGGCACGTGCACAAATGATGCGTAAACAAGGTGTTGTCACCGTGTCCTTCTCGATTGCAGCTGATGGTAGTATCAGCGGTGCTAGTGTAGTAAAAAGCTCCGGTGTTGAGGATTTGGATGGCGCGGCATTAAAAGCCGTAGCAAGTGCTCGTTCTATCGGCCCTCGTCCTGCAGGTGTTTCTTCCAGTATTACGGTGCCGATCAGTTTCAATCTGAGATAGTTTCTTTCTTACAAATAAAAGTGCGGTCAAAAAATAAATAAATTTTTGACCGCACTTTTTATTGCCTCTTAACGCAGAAAATTAGCTGTGTTTGCTTTTCTGGTAGAGTGCCATTGCTTCTGGCATGAGGCGTAATAAGTTTTCTTGGCGATCTTTGTCGCTTGGGTGGGTGGAACTAAGTTTATCCAACACACTTTGGAAACCTTTAGCGACTTTTTATGGATTTGTGTGTAAAAAAGACCGCACTTTTTAAAGATGCGGCCTGTTTTTTTTTGTGATTTTTGATTATTTTTTTGCACGCTCAAATGAATCAAGGATTTCTTTACGCGCTGCGTCAACGCCTTCCCATCCTTCTACTTTCACCCATTTACCTGCTTCTAACGCTTTGTAGCTTTCGAAGAAGTGTTTAATTTGTGCTTTTAATAATTCCGGTAAATCGCCCACGTCTTTGATGTGGTCGTATTCTTTGCTTAATTTCGTGTGCGGTACCGCAACGACTTTCGCATCGCCACCAGCTTCATCTGTCATTTTCAACACGCCTACCGGACGGCAACGAATAACGGAGCCAGGTTGTAACGGATACGGTGTTGGCACTAACACATCAACCGGGTCGCCGTCAGAAGATAAGGTGTTGTTCACATAACCGTAGTTTGCCGGATAGAACATGGCGGTTGCCATGAAACGGTCCACAAATAATGTGCCGGTTTCTTTGTCTACTTCGTATTTGATTGGATCAGAGTTTGCAGGGATTTCAATAACAACATAGATGTCATCTGGTAATTCTTTACCTGCCGGTACGCTTTCTAAGCCCATTTGTTATTCCTTCTTGTGAGTTAAATAAACGTCGCAATTATAGCGGTAATCGGCTTCATTTGTCGAGTTGAGGGAAAACGACATAATAAAATCCGGTTGTCTTTTGTTATTGTACTATTATAATAGTCCAAAATTTTGAGAGAGGATTTTACAATGACAATACAAAAACGCCCTTCATTACTCGGTGGCGCGATGATTATCGCCGGTACGGCAATCGGCGCTGGTATGCTTGCTAACCCAACTTCTACTGCCGGTGTGTGGTTTTTCGGTTCAATTGCGATTCTGATTTACACCTGGTTTTGTATGACCACCTCGGGCTTAATGATTTTAGAAGCCAATTTACATTATCCGACCGGCGCCAGTTTCGATACGATTGTGACTGATTTATTAGGCAAAGGCTGGAACGTCATTAATGGTTTATCTGTCGCCTTTGTGCTTTACATTCTCACTTATGCTTACATCACCTCCGGCGGGAGCATTACGGAAAATTTCCTTAATCAATTAGGCGAAAACGTGGAAGTGGGGCGCACTGCAGGTTCTTTGATTTTCTGTTTTGTGTTGGCGGCATTTGTATGGTTTTCAACTAAAGCGGTTGACCGTTTTAGTACGGTGTTAATCGCCGGGATGATCATTTCTTTCTTCCTTTCCACCTCCGGTTTGTTGAGTTCGGTGAAAGCCGATGTGTTGCTTAACACGGTGGCACAGGGCGAACAACAATATTTACCTTATATTTTGACCGCACTTCCGGTGTGTTTGGTGTCGTTCGGTTTCCATGGCAATGTGCCGAGTTTGGTGAAATACTATGATCGTGACGGCAAGCGCGTGATGAAATCTATTTTCCTCGGTACCGGCTTGGCATTGATTATTTATATTTTGTGGCAGCTTGCCGTTCAAGGTAACTTACCGCGCGCCGAATTTGCGCCGGTCATCGCCAAAGGCGGGGATGTGGCGGCCTTATTAGAAGCCTTGAATAAATACATCCAAACGGATTACATCGGGATTATTTTGAATTTCTTTGCCTACATGGCCATCGCCAGTTCTTTCCTTGGTGTCACCTTAGGCTTATTCGATTACATCGCTGACTTGTGTAAATTCGATGACAGCCGCTTAGGACGCACGAAAACGACATTAGTCACTTTCCTACCGCCGTTATTACTGAGTTTGCAATTCCCGTTTGGTTTCGTTGTCGCTATCGGTTACGCAGGTTTGGCTGCCACGATTTGGGCTGCCATTGTGCCGGCATTGTTGGCAAAAGCGAGCCGTAAAAAATTCCCGAATGCCACCTATCGCGTACATGGCGGCAACTTCATGGTGTATTTCGTGATTTTATTCGGATTATTGAATATCTTCGCTCAAGTGGCATTGCAGTTCGGTTGGATTGCCGACTTCAAAGGATAATATGCAAGAAAAGCAAAGCGTGTATGACAAGGACGATTTTTTCGACCTGTATCAGAAACTGCGTAGCAACCCGAACAGCTTAAATGAAATCGTCGAAAAGCCCACTATGTTGGGCTTAGTTGGTGATGTGTCGGGTAAGCGTATTTTAGATTTAGGCTGTGGTTGCGGAGAACATCTCAAGCTCTATTTAGAACGGGGCGCGGCGTTTGTTGCCGGCATCGATTTATCTCAAGCCATGTTGCAGCAGGCAGCAAAAAATCTCGCAGAATTTCGACCGCACTTTTTACTGGAGCAAGCCTCCATGGAACGTTTAGAACCGTTAAATGAGGGCAGCTTTGATTTAATCACCAGTTCCTTTGCTTTTCATTATGTACAGGATTTTCCTGCCTTATTAGCAAAAATTCATACCAAACTGAAACCAAACGGACAATTGGTTTTCTCTCAAGAGCATCCCATTGTGACTTGTTATCAAGGTGGTGAGCGTTGGGAAAAAGACGCACAAAAACGCCAACTCGCCTATCGTCTGAATTTCTATCGTGATGAAGGCGAACGCCAACGCAACTGGTTTAAGCAACCTTTCACTACCTATCACCGCACCACGGCGACTATCATCAACAATTTGATTTCTGCCGGTTTTCACATTGAGCAAATGGCGGAGCCGATGCTCGCTGACCAACCGCAATGGCAGGATGAATTTAAAGATTTACAACATCGCCCGGTATTATTGTTTGTTAAGGCGAGAAAAAACATATAAAGTGCGGTCAGTTTTTGACGTGTTTTTGAGAAAAGAAGGCGGACAATTTGTCCGCCTTTTAGCGCAGAAAATATCTGCTTTCCGAGTGATAAAAAGTTAACGCAAGAATGCCGGAATTTTGCTTTCGTATTCTGCGATTTTGTCTTCGTGTTGAAGGGTTAAACCGATGTTATCCAAGCCGTTTAACAAACAATGACGACGGAATTCATCGAGTTCAAAGTGATACACTTTGTCGCCTACGGTTACAGTCATGTCTTCCAAATCCACATGGATTTGTTTGCCTTCATTTGCCCACACCCATTGGAAGATTTCTTCCACTTCCTCTTCGCTTAAGCGAATCGGTAACATATGATTATTCAAGCTATTGTTATAGAAAATATCCGCGAAACTCGGTGCGATCATCACTTTGAAACCATAATCGGCTAATGCCCAAGGCGCGTGTTCACGCGAAGAACCACAGCCGAGGTTTTTGCGTGCTAATAAAATAGTCGCCCCCTGATATTGTGGGTAATTCAGCACAAATTCCGGATTCGGATTGGTGCCTTCTACATCCAAATAACGCCATTCATGGAATAAGTGTTTGCCGAAACCTACGCGGGTAATGGCTTGTAAAAATTGTTTTGGAATAATCGCATCTGTGTCCACATTCGCGGCATCCAATGGCACTACTAAGCCTGAAAGTTGTTTGAATCCTGCCATTTTCTGCTCCTTAATTTAATGTCACGTCACGAATATCAACGAATTTACCGAACATTCCCGCTGCGGCAGCCATGGCTGGGCTCACTAAGTGAGTGCGACCATTACGGCCTTGGCGACCTTCAAAGTTACGGTTCGAAGTGGAAGCACAACGTTCCCATTCGCCCAAGCGGTCGTCGTTCATTCCTAAACACATGGAACAGCCTGGATTACGCCATTCTGCGCCCGCTTCGATAAAAATTTTATCCAAGCCTTCTTTTTCCGCTTGTTCTTTCACTAAGCCGGAACCCGGCACCACTAAAATCCGTTTTACGTTATCGGCTTTTTTACGACCTTTCATGACGGCTGCCGCTGCGCGTAAATCTTCGATACGGGCATTAGTACAGGAACCGATAAACACTTGATCCACAGGGATTTCTTTTAAATCAGCGTTAGCTTCTAAGCCAATATAAGTCAAGGCTTTTTCAGCAGAGGCGCGAGTTACCGGATCGGTCATTTCTGCTGGATTTGGCACTGGCTGATCGATACCGATCACTTGACCTGGGTTTGTTCCCCAAGTGACTTGTGGTGCAATGTCTTTGGCTTCTAATGTGATGACAGTGTCAAATTTCGCATCATCATCAGATTTTAAGGTTTTCCAATAAGCGACTGCATCATCCCAATCTTTACCTTGCGGTGCATGTGGACGACCTTTTAAATAGTCGAAAGTGGTTTCATCCGGTGCGATTAAACCGGCTTTTGCACCCATTTCGATTGCCATATTACATACGGTCATACGTCCTTCCATGGAAAGGTCACGAATTGCTTCGCCACAGAATTCCACCACATGGCCTGTACCGCCAGCCATGGTTGTTTTACCGATAATGGCAAGAATAATATCTTTTGCGGTAATGCCCGGCGCTACTTTGCCACGCACTTCAATTTTCATGCTTTTTGCGCGAGCTTGTTTTAAGGTTTGGGTTGCTAAAACGTGTTCTACTTCGGAGGTGCCGATACCAAATGCTAATGCACCAAAAGCACCGTGCGTAGCGGTATGAGAGTCACCGCAGACGATCGTCATACCTGGCAAAGTTAAGCCTTGTTCCGGTCCCATCACATGCACGATACCTTGTTCTTTTGTGGTCATGTCGAATAATTGAATACCGGTCGCTTTCGTGTTTTTTGCAAGCTCCAACACTTGAATTTTCGCTTGACCTTCAAGTTTGTTCACATCGCGTATTTGGGTAGAAATACTGTGATCCATGGTACCGAAAGTTTTGCTCACTTGGCGCACTTGACGGCCTGCAACACGTAGCCCGTCAAAAGCTTGCGGACTGGTCACTTCATGGATTAAATGACGGTTAATATACAAAATCGGCGTTTCGCCTTCCGCTTCGTACACCACGTGGGCATCGAATAATTTTTCGTAAAGAGTTTTTGCCATAATGTTCCTCAATTCGTTAGAGGTTTTGTTAGGGTAAGTGCGGTCAAATTTCAGGGTATTTTAAAACCGCACTATCGATTGCGACTTAAATTGCATCAGCAATCAATGTACCCATTTCTGCCGTTGAAACAGGGGTTGAGTCATCGGCTAAATCGCCGGTACGGTGACCATTCGCTAAGACTTTTTGTACCGCATTTTCAATGGCGTCCGCTGCTTCGTTTAAGTTGAAGCTATAACGCAACATCATTGCCGCAGAAAGAATTTGTGCGATGGGGTTGGCAATGCCTTTACCTGCAATATCCGGTGCAGAACCGCCTGCCGGTTCATATAAACCGAAACCTTCTTCATTTAAGCTAGCGGATGGCAACATGCCCATAGAACCTGTGATCATCGCCGCTTCATCAGAAATAATATCGCCGAAAATGTTGGAGCAGAGGAGCACATCGAAAGACTCAGGCGCTTTAATTAACTGCATGGTCGCGTTGTCGATATAAATGTGATCTAAGGTGACTTCAGGGTAGTCTTTAGCCACTTCGGTCACGGTTTCACGCCATAAAATAGAGGATTGTAATACGTTAGCTTTATCCACGGAAGTGACGTGTTTACGACGTTTCATTGCCGCATCAAAAGCCGCGCGCGCAATACGCTCGATTTCATATTTGTAATAAATTTCGGTATCGAATGCTTTGGTTTGTGCGCCTTCACCTTCACGACCTTTAGGCTGACCGAAATAAATCCCGCCCGTTAATTCACGCACCACTACCATATCAAACCCTTTTGCGGCAATGTCTGCGCGTAAAGGGCAGAATTTTTCTAACCCTTTGTAAAGAGTTGCCGGGCGAAGATTGCAGAATAATTTGAAATGTTTGCGCAATGGCAATAATGCGCCGCGTTCCGGTTGTTGATCCGGTGGTAAGTTTGTCCATTTTGGCCCACCTACAGAACCGAATAAAATCGCATCGGCCTCTTCACAGCCCTTTAAGGTATCTGCCGGTAGTGGGCAACCGCAGTGATCAATTGCAGCACCACCCACATAAAATTCATTGAAGTTGAGTTTAAAACCGAATTTTTCTTGGGCTTTGTTTAATACTTTAATGGCTTCTGCCATCACTTCCGGGCCGATACCGTCGCCGGGTAGAACTGCGATGTTGTATGATTGCATATTGTTTTTCCTATTTTTTCACACGAAAGTGCGGTTAATTTTTTTCACATTTTCTCCCCTCTTTGCTAAAGAGGGGAACTCGATAGATTAATGATGTTTATGATTCTTAATATCCGCCACCTTATGCGCCCGATAAATTGCATTGATGGCGTGCACTAAGGCAAGGGCGGAAGATTCAACGATATCTGTTGCTAAACCAACACCATGGAATTTACGGTCTTCGTGTTCCACCACAATATCCACCTGACCCAAGGCTTCAGCGCCTTCGCCTTTGGCGGTTAAGTTATAGTGAGACATTTTGATCTCTAAACCGGTTAAATTTAAGATGGCGTTGTAAACCGCATCGACCGGGCCGTTACCGCCGATTGACGAAGTGCTTAATTTCTTACCGTCTAACTGTAATTGAACAAAGGCAGTCGCCGGATATTCCTTGGTGGAGTGAGCGGAAAGTTTATCTAACACCAAACGATCTTCATCGCCTTGTTGCATATCAATGAACGCCAACGCTTCCAAGTCATAATCGAACACTTGGCCTTTTTTGTCCGCCAATTTTAAGAAGGAATCGTACAATTTATCCAAATCGTAATCTTGTTCGGTGTAGCCCATGTCGGTCATGTGGCCTTTCACCGCCGCACGGCCGGAACGCGCGGTTAAGTTTAATTTCTCTTTCTTCAAACCAATGGTTTCCGGTGACATGATTTCGTAGGTATTTTTGTTTTTTAACATCCCGTCTTGGTGAATGCCGGAAGAATGTGCAAAAGCATTGGAACCCACAATAGCTTTGTTCGGTTGAATTGGCATATTGCAAAGCTGGCTGACCATTTGACTGACACGGTGAATTTCTTGGGTATTAATTCGCGTGTCCACGCCGAAGAGTGCCTGGCGGGTTTTAATCGCCATGACGACTTCTTCCAATGCGGTGTTGCCTGCACGTTCGCCGATGCCGTTGATGGTACATTCAATTTGGCGCGCGCCGTTTTGTACGGCGGTTAAAGAGTTGGCGGTTGCCATACCTAAGTCATTGTGGCAGTGCACGGAAATAATGGCTTTGTCGATATTCGGTACGCGGTTACGCACTTGGGCGATGATGTTGCCGTACTCCATCGGTAAGCAGTAGCCCACAGTGTCTGGAATATTGACGGTGGTGGCGCCGGCGTTGATTGCCGCTTCCACAATGCGGCAGATATTGTCGATACCGGTACGTCCGGCATCTTCGCAGGAAAATTCTACGTCATCGGTGTAGTTACGCGCGCGTTTTACTGCCGCAACAGCCATTTCCACCACATCGTCAAAGGTGCGTTTTAATTTGGCTTCAACGTGTAATGCGGAACTGGCAATAAAGGTGTGAATACGGAAAGCTTCCGCCACTTTTAAGGCTTCGTAGGCTGCGTCGATGTCTTTATCTACCGCACGGGAAAGTGCCGCGACACGACTATTTTTGATATGGCGTGCGATGGTTTGCACGGATTCAAAATCCCCTTGCGAGGAAACAGGAAAACCCACTTCCATGACATCCACGCCTAAACGCTCTAAAGCAAGGGCAATTTGTAATTTTTCTTTTACGGTAAGGCTTGCTTTTAACGCTTGTTCCCCATCACGCAAGGTCGTATCAAAAATAATAACGCGATCTGTCATAACATTTTCCTTTTTTTCAATCACTCAAAGTGCGGTCGCTTTTTCAGTTGTTTTTGCTCGTGTAAAAACGAAAAAACCCGCAAATTAGAGTGCGGGTTTAAATCTTGAGGGTTTTACATTTGACTGTTTTTCATCCACAACTTAGCCGCACAAAGAATGTGAGAGCAGCAGGTTGAGGGAGAAAGAAACAGTGTTAAACATGAAAAATCCTAATGCATAAAATCTGTAAAAGTGCGTCACATATTACGGATTTAAATTCTTCTGTCAAACGTTTGCTTAGTGTTTTATGTTGATTTTTTCGTTATTTTAGAAATTAATTTGGATTTATTGTCTGATATTTTTGTGTTTGTTAGATTGATGTTCTTTATTTGTTTTTTGCTGTGAATTTTTATTCTAGGAAAAATTTATTTGATAAATAGTTCTACTTTTTTTCGTTATGAAGAAATAAGTTGGAAATTTCTCTCAATCGAATCAAGTTCGATTGTTCGTCTCGATGGGGTTTTAGGCTTAAAATTCGTTAGATTTTGTGACCGCACTTAGTGGTATGACTGGGTTCCCTTCTTTGACGCCCTTGTGGCATTGAGTTTGTAGGAAATTTTCGCTTTGTTTGAGCGAAGTGAGTTCGAAAATTTCCGTCAAGCAAATTCAATAGAACAAGGGGAAAAAAGGCAAAGCAGGGGCGTCTTTCTTTGGTGACTTTCTTTGGCGAAGCAAAGAAAGTCACAGTAAACCTAATGAGTACTTAATTCCCAATGCCCATCCGTTTTCAATTCTAAACGCTTTTCATGTAACGGCACTAAGGTTGAACGATGCCCGACGCTGATAATGATGGTATTCGGCAATTCCCGACGAATTAACCGATACATGGCATCTTCAAGTCCTTCATCCAGGCTGGCGGTGGCTTCATCTAAAAAGGCGACTTGCGGTTTATGGAGCAAAAGCCGTGCGAAGGCGAGACGTTGCTGTTCACCAAGGGATAAAATGCGGCTCCAGTCTTGTTCTTGCGCCAAACGTTCTTGTAAATGGGCAAGTTGTACTTGTTGTAATATTTCGGTCACTTTCACTAAATCGGCCTGTTCCGCGGAATTAGGATAATACAGCGCGGTGAGTAAATCCCCTTGAGGTAAATACGGGCGTTGTGAAAGGAAAAGGCTGTTTTGTTGTAGGCAGAAGATTTCGCCGTGGGCATAAGACCATAAACCCGCCACGGTGCGTAGCAACGTGGTTTTTCCCACACCGGATTGTCCTTGGATTAGTAATGAATCTCCTTGCGGTAGCGTGAGATTGAGATCGTGAATCAAGGTTTTGCCAAGTGGCGATTTGACATTTAAGTGTTGGAAAATAACGTCCGTTGGGTGATCGGTAATCTGGATTTTGCTTTCTTTCTGTGCGGCTTCTACGCTGTAATGGAAGCCGGTTAAACGGTCCAAAGTGGCTTTGTATTCGGCAAAGCTATCGTACGTGTTACGGAAGAAAGAAAGATTGGAATGCAATTTGCCAAAGACTTGCAAGGTTTGCATCAGATCGCCCAGTTTAATTTGTTTTTCAAAATAGCGTCCCACTTGAATGAGTAAAGGGAATACCACTGAAATTTGGCTGACCACTAAGTTAAAACCGGAGAATTTTAAGGCTCGAAACACAATATCCCACATGTTGTCGATAACAGCGCGAAATTGTTTATAAAGCTGGCTTTTTTCAACTTTTTCACCGGCATAGAAGGCGATGCTTTCCGCATATTCTTTTACACGGATTAAAGAATAACGGTAATTCGCGTTTAATTTTTCGTTAGCAAAATTGAGGCGAATTAACGGCTTACCAAGCCAAAAGGCGATAAGTGTCGTGAAGATCACATAAGCAAACACTAAAAAGACCATCATGTGCGGGATTTCTACGCCGAATAAACTCATTGGCCCAGCTAATCCCCACAATAAAATCGTGTAAGAAATCATGGAGGTTACCGCATCAATGACGCCGGTACTCAAGGAAAGCGTTGTTTTGACATAGGATTGCACGTCTTGTTGAATCCGTTGATCGGGGTTATCCAAATGCTGTGCGGTATATTGGCTTTTATAGTAGGCACGGTGGCTCATCCATTTTTCCAACATTTCTTGGTTTAACCATTCAATCCAATTAATGGAAAAGCGCTGGCTAATGTAATAGCTAATCAAGGCAGAAAGTACGGAAAATCCGGCGATAAAACAAAATAGGATCATTTGCTCCCAGAAGACCGGCTGATTGAACTCTTGTAGCGAGGTGTACATGTTGTTGTACCAAGTGGAATGTACCAGCCCAAGACGAACGCTAAACAAAGTTAAGGCGACAATCAGCACGAAAAATAACAATGGTTTAACGCTACGTTTCGGTGAAAGGTAACCGCCGGCAAACATCCAAAATTGTTTTCCCCAGTGAGTGAAACGCACCAACAAAAAGATACTGAGGCTAAAAACAACGGTTGTGATTGCTAAGGTTTTGGCAATCCAAAGTAGGGAGGTAATCGTTTCCTGAGAGTAGTCCATTATGTAATCCGCTAATAAAAAAGTGCGGTTCATTTTAAAAAAATTTCCCTATTAGGCAAGAAAAAATGTGATAGAGGTTTCATTTTTTGTGTTTGTTTTCCCTAAAAAAAATGAAGTTGTTATAATTTGCCACAGTTAATTTTATTTGAGGTAAATATGAGTGATATTGCTATTACGATTAGCCTGCTCGCCCTGGTCGCCGTGATCGGTTTATGGATCGGTCATTGGAAGATCAAAGGTGTCGGTTTTGGTGTAGGCGGGGTGCTCTTTGGTGGGATCATTGTGGCGCATTTTACCAATCAGTACGGATTGGCACTAGACACGCATACATTGCATTTCGTGCAAGAGTTTGGCTTGATTCTGTTTGTGTATACGATCGGGATTCAAGTGGGGCCGGGGTTCTTCTCTTCCTTGCGCCGTTCGGGGTTAAAACTTAACGGTTTTGCCTTTTTTATTGTATTGCTTGGCGGGATTTCGGTGATTCTCATTCATAAGATTGCCGATGTGCCGTTAGACATTATTTTGGGGATTTATTCCGGTGCGGTAACCAATACGCCATCGTTGGGGGCAGGGCAACAAATTTTAGCGGAGCTTGGCTTAAAAAGTGCTACGTCAACAATGGGGATGGCATATGCCATGGCCTATCCGTTTGGGATCTGCGGTATTTTACTTTCCATGTGGTTGGTGCGTTTGTTCTTTAAAATTAAGGTAGATGAAGAAGAACAACATTTCCAACATGAAAGCGGACAAGATAAAGAAACGTTAACCACCATGGACGTAAAAGTCACCAATAAAAACTTGGATGGTTTACGCCTAATCGATATCCCGGGCTTTGGTGAAGGGGACATTGTGTGTTCCCGTTTGAAAAGTGGCAACAATGTTTGCGTGCCGAAAGCCAGCTCAGAAATCCATTTGGATGATGTGTTGCATTTGGTCGGTGATGGCAGCGCATTGAAAAAAATGTGCTTAATTATTGGTGATGAGCTGGATGTGCCTATTTCAACCAAAGGTGGAGAGATTCGTTCAGAGCGGGTTGTGGTGACCAGCGAAAAAGTGTTGGGTAAAAAAATCAAATCGTTGGGTATCCATCAAAAATACGGCGTAGTGATTTCCCGCTTAAACCGTGCCGGTGTGGAATTGGTTCCGACAGCCAATACGACTTTGCAGTTCGGTGACGTATTACATATGGTGGGTCGCACAGACATGATGAATAACGCCATTTCTGTGATAGGTAATGCCGAGCAAAAATTGCAACAAGTGCAAATGTTGCCGGTGTTTATTGGGATTGGTTTGGGGGTGTTATTCGGTTCTATCCCTTTTTATATTCCAAGTTTCCCCGTTGCCTTAAAATTAGGTTTAGCGGGGGGACCGTTAGTGATTGCATTGATTTTGGCGCGTATCGGTACGATCGGTAAGCTGTATTGGTTTATGCCACCAAGCGCTAACTTAGCGTTACGCGAGTTAGGGATTGTCTTATTCTTGGCTGTCGTTGGGCTGAAATCAGGCGGTAGTTTTATGGACACCTTATTAAATGGAGGCGGTTTGGAATGGATGGGCTACGGTATCGTTATTACGTTAGTGCCATTATTAATTACCGCTGTTATCGCACGTTTATACAGCAAATTGAATTACCTTTCCCTTTGTGGTGTGCTTGCCGGTTCAATGACCGATCCACCGGCATTGGCATTTGCTAATTCGATTAAAGAAGGTAGTGGGGCAGCTTCTCTCTCTTATGCGACAGTATATCCATTGGCGATGTTTTTACGTATTGTTTCTCCACAATTGCTGGCGTTGCTCCTTTGGAGTTTTACATAACCAGAAAACGCGTTTAAAAATGACCGCACTTTCTCTAAAAGTGCGGTCATTTTTTTCCTTATTTAAGGGCGCTATTTCTTCATGTTGACTTCACAGGGTAGATAAGATCTATTAAAATGAGACAATTTTTGTGAAGACAAAAGGGAAATAAGATGAGCCAACCGATTTATAAAAGAATTTTGTTAAAACTAAGCGGAGAAGCCTTGCAAGGTGATGAAGGTTTCGGGATTGATGCGTCTATTCTTGATAGAGTGGCCTTAGAAATCAAAGAGTTGGTCGAAATGGACGTAGAAGTTGGCGTCGTATTAGGCGGTGGCAACTTATTCCGTGGTGCTAAATTAGCCAAAGCGGGAATGAACCGTGTGGTCGGCGACCATATGGGAATGTTAGCTACGGTCATGAACGGTTTGGCAATGCGTGATTCGCTTTTCCGTGCGGATGTGAATGCAAAATTAATGTCGGCATTTCAATTAAACGGCATTTGCGATACTTACAATTGGTCTGAAGCCATCAAAATGTTGCGCGAAAAACGCGTTGTGATTTTCTCCGGCGGTACAGGCAGTCCGTTTTTTACCACAGATTCCGCCGCATGCTTACGCGGTATCGAAATTGAAGCAGATGTTGTGTTAAAAGCAACCAAAGTAGATGGCGTATATGATTGCGATCCGGCAAAAAATCCAAATGCTATGCTTTATCCGCACCTTACTTATGCTGAAGTGATTGATAAAGAATTACAAGTCATGGACTTAGCAGCCTTTACCCTAGCTCGCGATCACGGTATGCCGATTCGCGTGTTCAATATGGGTAAACCGGGGGCGCTACGTCGCGTGATTACCGGCGAGCAAGAAGGCACACTCATTTGTGCAAAAGACTAGTTTAACGGTTTAATTTATTTAATAGAGAAGGAATTATCGTGATTAACGACATTAAAAAAGATGCGCAAGACCGCATGGAAAAAAGCCTTGAAGCGTTAAAAGGCCATATTGCAAAAATTCGTACCGGCCGTGCACAACCAAGTTTGTTGGATGCCATTCAAGTGGATTATTACGGCTCTGCGACACCATTACGTCAATTAGCCAACGTGGTGGCAGAAGATGCCCGTACTTTAGCGGTAACCGTGTTTGATCGTTCATTGATTCAAGCGGTAGAAAAAGCCATTTTAACTTCTGATTTAGGCTTGAACCCATCTTCTGCCGGTACAACGATTCGCGTGCCACTTCCACCATTAACAGAAGAACGTCGCCGTGATTTGATTAAAATTGTGAAATCAGAAGGCGAGCAAGGTAAGGTAGCGATTCGTAACGTACGCCGTGACGCGAACGATAAAATCAAAGCTTTGCTAAAAGACAAAGAAATCAGTGAAAACGATCAGCACAAAGCTGAAACGGAAATTCAACAAATTACCGATAAATTCATCAAAAAAGTTGATGAAGTGTTAGCGGAAAAAGAAAAAGAATTGCTCGATTTCTAATCATAAGAACAGGTTAACATCAGACGCAGTGCCTTACTGCGTCTTTTCTTATATGGGCGTGTGAGGTTTTCATGTTGCCCGAAAAATTGACAAAGTGCGGTCGAAATTTTATGCAAAAAAAACAAAAGGTCGTGATTCTTGGCGCGACAGGTTCCATCGGTAATAGCACCCTTTCGGTGATTGAACACAATCCGGAAAAATATGAAGCGTTTGCTTTAGTTGGGGGTTCCAATGTGGGTGCCATGTTTGAAAAATGCGTGAAATTTCGACCGCACTTTGTTGCTTTGGCAGATGAAAGCGCAGCAAAACATTTGCGTGAGAAAGTAGCTACGCATCAGCTCCCGACGCAAGTATTTGCCGGTCAACAAGCGATTTGCGAATTAAGCGCACATCCTGATGCAGACATGGTCATGGCAGCGATTGTTGGTGCGGCAGGTTTATTGCCAACGTTGTCAGCAGTGAAAGCCGGCAAAAAAGTTCTGCTCGCAAATAAAGAGGCATTGGTTACTTGCGGCCAAATTTTTATTGATGCGGTAAAACGCTATGGCGCGCAATTATTGCCGGTGGACAGTGAACATAACGCCATTTTCCAATCGTTGCCTCCGCAGGCTCAACAACAAATCGGGTTTTGCCCGTTGGCAGATTTGGGCATCAGTAAAATCGTGCTGACCGGTTCGGGTGGGCCTTTCCGTTATACGGAGTTAAGCGAATTTGACGGTATTACACCGGAACAGGCGGTAGCACATCCTAACTGGTCTATGGGCAAGAAGATCTCTGTGGATTCCGCAACGATGATGAACAAGGGATTGGAGTATATTGAGGCCCGTTGGTTGTTTAATGCGACAGCCGATGAAATGGAAGTCATTATTCACCCGCAGTCCATTATTCACTCCATGGTACGCTACATTGATGGCAGCGTTATCGCGCAAATGGGGAATCCTGATATGCGCACACCGATTGCGGAAACTATGGCGTATCCGCACCGCACTTTTTCGGGCGTAGCTCCGTTAGATTTTTACCAATTAAATGGGTTGACTTTTTTAGCACCGGATTATCAACGTTATCCTTGTTTGAAACTGGCGATAGAGGCTTTTGCGGCAGGACAGTATGCGACCACTGCCATGAATGCGGCGAATGAAGTGGCCGTACAAGCCTTTTTAGATCGCCAAATTAAATTTACGGATATTGCCAAACTAAATCAGGCTGTCGTGGAACAAATGCCGTCGCAACAAATCAAACAGATTGATGATGTACTGGAGGTGGATCGTGCTGCTCGTGAATATGCACGACAACAATTGGCACATTGGTCACACTGATATTTTGCATTGAGAAGGGATAATGACAGAATTAGATCGGAATAATATTCCGCAACACGTTGCGATTATCATGGACGGCAACGGGCGTTGGGCGAAGCAGCAAGGGAAAATGCGCGTTTTTGGACATAAAAACGGCGTGGCGGCAGTACGTGAAGCCGTGTCTTATGCTCGCAAAATTGGGGTGAAATATTTAACATTATATGCGTTTAGCAGCGAAAACTGGAACCGCCCCGAGCAGGAAGTGAGCGCATTGATGAGTTTATTTATGCAGGCGCTTGATTTTGAAGTGAAAAAACTGCATAAAAATGACATTCGTTTGAAAATTTTAGGCGACATTTCCCGCTTTAGTGCAGGCTTGCAGGAAAAAATCAAAAAAGCGGAAAAATTAACGGAAAATAACACCGCACTTAGGTTAAATATTGCCGCGAATTATGGCGGGCGCTGGGATATTGTTCAGGCGGCACAGCAGTTGGCAGAACAGGTTCGAGCGCAACAAATCACTGTTGCAGATATTAACGAAGATTTATTGCAGCAATATTTGGTAACAAAAGATGAGCCTGAAGTGGATTTATTGATTCGTACCAGTGGTGAACAACGCATTAGCAATTTCTTATTGTGGCAAACAGCCTACGCAGAGTTATATTTTTCCGATGTGCTGTGGCCGGATTTTAATGAAGCCGAGTTTCATCAGGCGATTTTATCTTATCAACAACGTCATCGCCGTTTTGGCGGGACTGAATAATAGAGGAATATATTGTGCTTAAACAACGAGTTATTTCGGCAATTGTGTTAATTGCCCTTGTCTTTACCGCGTTATTTTTATTTTCACCTTATTATTTTGCTCTCGCCTTGGGCGTTGTCGTCGTGTTAGGCGTTTGGGAATGGACGCAGTTTTTTAATTTCAAGCAACCCACTTTTTGGCGCTATGCCATCACAGGTTTAAGTGCTGCCTTTTTATTCCTCTGGATCTATGGAGAAGGCAATTATTTAGATGCCGGACGTGTATTTGAACTGTATACTCAGCCAATTTTATTGGGCGCGGTTATTTGGTGGCTGGTGGCCTTATTTTTTGTGGTGACTTACCCGAAAAGTAGTGCCATTTGGGGCAAACATTCCGTCTTACAATTCTTTTTCTGTTTCTTTACCCTTATCCCATTTTTAATCGGCGTATTATTGTTACGTTTAGATCATTATGTGACAGAGCCTTACCACGGCATTATGCTGTTGTTGTATGTGTTCATTTTGATTTGGGTAGCGGATTCCGGCGCTTATTTTGTCGGTCGTAAATTTGGTAAGCACAAATTGGCACCGAAAGTTTCTCCGGGGAAATCTTGGCAGGGGGCGATTGGCGGTTTGGTCATGGCAGGTATTGTTGCAGCCATTTTTGTGAATGTGGCGCAACAAAGTTTGACTGCAAATGTCTCATCCGAAGCCTTTATTGGTCTGTCTGTGGCAACGGTTGCGATTTCTATTTTAGGCGATTTAACGGAAAGTATGTTTAAACGCCAAAGCGGTATTAAAGATAGCAGTCATTTAATTCCGGGGCATGGCGGTATTTTGGATCGCATTGACAGCTTAACGGCTGCCGTTCCATTCTTCGCCTACTTCTATTTTTTTGTACTATAGGATTGGCGATATGTCATTTTTGTGGTCAACCGTTTCATTTCTGATTGCGATTGCCGTTTTAGTAACGGTACATGAATATGGCCATTTCTGGGCGGCACGAAAGTGCGGTGTGAAAGTGCATCGTTTTTCTATTGGTTTTGGTAAAGTCATTTGGTCGCGTACCGATAAACAAGGGACAGAATTTGCTGTGTCGGCCATTCCTCTTGGGGGTTATGTCAAAATGCTGGATGGAAGAAACGAAGACATTCCTTCAGAGTTGGCATCTCAAGCCTTTGACAATAAAACGGTCGCCCAACGTGCTTTTATTATTGCCGCCGGTCCGATAGCGAATTTCTTGTTTGCTATTTTTGCTTATTTTCTGATTTATACCATCGGAATTCCAAGCGTTAAACCGGTCATTGATGATATAAAACCTCATTCTATTGCAGAGCTGGCGCAGGTTCAGCCAAAAACGCAAATTACTGAAATTGATGGTGTTGCTACGCCTGATTGGGAGACCATCAATATGCTGTTGGCTACTAAAATTGGTGAAAGTAGAGTAGAGTTAACCCTAGTTGAATTCGGTTCGAATATTGAACAGCATAGAATCTTGGATTTATCTCACTGGAATTTTAACCCTGAAAAAGAAACAGCTTTCGGTTCTCTCGGTATATTACCGGTTAGAACTAAAGTCGATATGACTTTGTCTAAAGTCGTCGAGAATTCTCCTGCACAAAAAGCGGGATTACAAGTTGGTGATAAATTATATTGGGCGGATGGTAAGGCGATACGTTGGCTGGATTTTATTGAGCAAGTGGAGTTAGGTCATCCTCTGTCACTAAAAGTCGAGCGTAACGGTGAGTGGTTGATGAAGACCATTACGCCGGAACTCAATGACAAAAAGCGTTTAGTTGTTGGTATTTCTCCGACTTTTTCCCCAGTGCCTGATGAATATCGTACTGAATTAAAGTATGATATGTTTGAATCCTTACAGAAAGGGGCTGAGAAGACGTTTCAACTCTCTTGGCTAACCATAAAAGTGATCGGGAAATTATTGGTTGGCGAGTTGTCTTTGAATAATTTAAGTGGTCCGATTTCTATTGCGCAAGGTGCAGGCGCATCATCTGAGTTAGGATTAGTTTATTACCTCAGTTTTCTCGCACTGATTAGTGTCAATTTAGGGATCATGAATCTCTTCCCATTGCCTGTGCTTGATGGGGGACATCTAGTCTTTTTAGGATTAGAAGCGCTTAAAGGAAAGCCGGTTTCCGAACATGTTCAGAATATCAGTTATCGAATCGGTGCAATCTTATTATTAATGTTAATGGGATTTGGCCTGATTAATGATTTTTTACGTTTAAATTAGTATTTTTATACAGGATAGAAATTACGATGAAAAAACTTTTACTTGTAAGTTTGTTGTTTGGTTCTACCGCCGCTCTTGCGGGACCTTTTGTAGTTCAAGATATTCGTGTTGATGGTGTTCAGGCTGGTCGTGAAAGTCAGATTATTGCCTCGTTACCGATAAAAATTGGTCAGAAAATTAATGATGCCAATATTTCTAATATCGTCCGTAATTTGTTCCTAACAGGTCAGTATGATGATGTGAGAGCATCACAGCAAGGAAATACGTTGGTTATTTCGGTTACGCCGAAAGCGATTATTTCTGATGTGGTGTTTGAGGGAAATAAATCCGTTCCAAACGATGCATTAAAACAAAACTTAGATACCAATGGTTTTCGTAAAGGCGATATGTTGAATCGTGAAAAATTAGAAGAGTTTCGTAAAGGATTAGAAGAACACTATCATAGTGTTGGTCGTTATAACGCAAAAGTCGAAACGATTGTTAACCCATTACCAAATAACCGTGCGGAAGTTAAGATTCAAGTGACTGAAAATGATGTTGCTTTGCTGAAAGATATCACTTTTGTCGGTAATCAAGCCTTTGATAGTGATCGCTTAGAAGATCAAATGGAGCTCCAACCGGATGCGTGGTGGAAGTTCTTTGGTAACAAATTTGATTCTACGCAATTCACTAAAGATCTTGAAACAATTAGAAATTATTACCTTGATCGTGGTTATGCAAAAGCCGGAATCGCCAATACCGATGTGAAACTGAATGATGAGAAGACGGAAGCTCGAGTAACAATTGATATTGTTGAAGGAGAGAAATATACCGTTAATAGTGCGCGTATTGTGGGTGATGTAGGCGGCATGGCGGAACAATTGGCGCCGTTACTTAAGCAAATTCATGTTGGCGAAGAGTTTCGTCGTAGTGATGTACTGTTAGTTGAAGAAAGTATTAAAGCAACACTTGGCGAACGTGGTTATGGTAGTGCACAAGTGAACGTACAGCCTGATTTTAATGATGAGAATAAAACAGTTGGCTTGAGTTTTGTTGTTGATGCCGGTAAACGTTATTCTGTCCGTCAAATTCGTTTTGAAGGTAATACCGTGAGTGCGGATAGCACCTTGCGTCAAGAAATGCGTCAGCAAGAGGGGAGTTGGTTATCTACTGATTTAGTTGAATTAGGTAAAGTGCGGTTGGATCGTACAGGCTTTTTTGAAACCGTTGAAAGCCGTACCGAAGCCGTTGAAGGAACCAATGACCAAGTTGATGTTATTTATAAGGTAAAAGAACGTAATACCGGTAGTATTAATTTTGGTATCGGTTATGGTACGGAAAGCGGTTTAAGTTACCAAGCCAGTATTAAGCAAGATAACTTCTTGGGTATGGGCTCTTCTCTTAGTTTGGCCGGCTCCCGTAATGATTACGGTACAAGCGTAAATTTAGGTTATACCGAACCATACTTCACTAAAGATGGTGTCAGTTTGGGTGGAAATGTTTTCTTTGAAAGCTTTGATAACTCAAAAAATTCAACATCAGCAGCTTATGCACGTACGACTTATGGTGGTAACCTAACCTTAGGTTTCCCGGTCAATGAAAACAATGCCTACTATCTTGGTGTTGGTTACGCCTATAACAAATTAAAAAATATTACACCTGAATATAATCGTGCTTTGTATTTAGCCTCTATGAACTTTGATGACTGGGTGTTCAAATCTCACGATTATGATGTTTCATTCGGTTGGAATTATAACAGTTTGAACCGTGGTTTCTTACCAACTAAAGGGGTTAAAGCATCTATCGGTGGTAAGGTTACGATTCCTGGTTCTGATAATAAATACTATCGACTCAATGCCGATGTTCAAGGATTCTACCCGCTTAACCGTGATCAGACATGGGTATTGTCTGGACGTTTAGGGGCATCTTATGCGGATGGTTTCGGTGGTAAACGTTTACCGTTCTATCAAACTTATACAGCAGGTGGTATTGGCAGTTTACGCGGCTTTTCTTATGGTGCGATTGGTCCACAAGCGATTTATGCTAAAACGCCAATCTCAGCGGCTTGTCGTGGCGTGAGTACAACCCCTAGCTGTTATAATGACGATAAGTTAAATGGTGATGTGGTTGGCGGTAATGCGATGGCCACTGCCAGTGTGGAATTAATTGTACCAACGCCGTTTGTTGCAGAGAAAAATCAAAATTCTGTTCGTACCTCATTCTTTGTTGATGCAGCGAGCGTATGGGATACTCACTGGAAATCAGAGAAAGGTAAGTTTAATAGTAATTTACCTGATTATGGCGATCCTTCTCGTGTTCGCGCTTCTGCCGGTATTTCATTCCAATGGCAGTCTCCGATTGGCCCGTTAGTATTCTCTTATGCTAAGCCAATCAAGAAATATGAAAACGATGATATTGAACAATTCCAGTTCAGTATTGGTGGATCGTTCTAAACAGAACAGTCTAATCCAATTGATATAAAGAGATATCTGTGCCAAGACATTGGCACAGACGAATTTAATGTTTAACTTACTAAAAGGAAAAATAAAAAAATGAAAAAAACTGTAAAATTAACCGCACTTTCTTTAGCTTTAGCATTCACTTCTTCTTTAGCAATGGCAGAAGAAAATATCGCTTTTGTAAGCGCAGATTACCTTTTCCAGAATCATCCGGATCGTAAAGTTGTTGCTGAAAAATTAGAGGCAGAATTCAAACCAACTGCGGATAAATTAGCAGAAAACAAAAAACAGATTGATGCAAAAATTGCGGATGTTCAAAAGAAAGTTGAAGCAAAAGTGGCGGCTTTACAGAAAGACGCACCTAAATTACGTTCTGCAGACATCAAAAAACGCGAAGATGAAATTAATAAATTTGCTAATGATGAACAAGACGCTATTAATAAATTAATTACTGAGCATGACCAAAAAGCAAAAGCTTTCCAAGAAAGTTATGCAAAACGTGAAAATGAAGAAACAACAAAAATGATTGCAAGCATTCAAACCGCCACGAATAACGTAGCGAAACAAAAAAATTACACTTTAGTGCTTGATGATCGTTCCGTTGTTTTTGCAGTTGACGGTAAAAACATCACAGAAGATGTATTAAAAGCAATTCCTACACAGGCTAAATAATGAAGACCTATTCCCTCTTGGAATTAGCACAACAAATCGGCGCTACCATTCGTGGTAACGCCGATGTTGTTGTGAGTAATATCGCTCCCTTAGATAAAGCAGAAAAACATCAGCTAACATTTATTTCTAATGCCAAATTCCGTGAAAAACTGGCACATTCAAAGGCGGGTATTTTGGTGGTGTCCGAAGCGGATGTGGAATTTTGTTCACCGGAAAGTAATTTGCTTATTGTGAAGGAGCCTTATGTTGCCTATGCAAAATTAGCACAATATATGGATACCACCCCAAAAGCGGCAAGCGGAATCGCAAAAAGTGCGGTTATTTCTGACGATGTTTTGTTAGGTGAAAATGTTTCTATCGGTGCAAACAGCGTTATTGAATCCGGTGTTGTGCTTGGCGATAACGTAGTAATTGGTGCAAATTGCTTTATTGGTAAAAATACTAAAATTGGCGCACATACCCAACTTTGGGCGAATGTGTCTGTATATCATGATGTCGAAATTGGCCAGCATTGCTTGATTCAATCCGGCGCTGTCATTGGTAGTGATGGTTTTGGTTATGCTAATGAACGCGGTAAATGGATTAAAATCCCCCAAGTAGGACAAGTGATTATCGGCAATTACGTGGAAATTGGTGCTTGTACCTGTATTGACCGTGGCGCATTAGATGCAACTGTGATTGAAGATAACGTGATTATCGACAACCTTTGTCAGATTGCTCATAACGTGCATATCGGCACGGGGACGGCGGTTGCCGGCGGTGTGATTATGGCAGGCAGTTTAACCGTGGGACGTTATTGTTTAATTGGCGGTGCGAGCGTGATTAACGGGCATATGGAAATCTGTGATCAAGTGACAGTCACCGGCATGGGGATGGTCATGCGTCCGATTACCGAACCGGGTGTGTATTCTTCCGGTATTCCGCTCCAAACCAATAAAGAATGGCGAAAAACAGCGGCATTGACACTTGGCATTGATGGTTTAAATAAACGCATTAAAGCCCTTGAGAAAAAACTGAAATCAGATGAGTGATGTTTCGTTCATTTTGTGTTGATGCGTTAAATAACGTATAATTTAACGCGTATTTTTTGTTTCTTATTTAATATTGAAAGGTAATCCCGTGACTGAACAAACCTCAAGAATTATCGAATCTCACGAAATTATGCAATTATTGCCACATCGTTATCCATTTTTATTAGTGGATCGCGTGATCAATTTTGAAGAAGGCAAATGGTTGACTGCGATTAAAAATATCAGTGTGAATGAGCCTTGTTTTACCGGCCATTTCCCGGGAAATCCCATTTTACCGGGCGTGTTAATTCTTGAAGCCATGGCGCAGGCTATGGGTATCTTAGCTTTCAAAACCCATGAGTTAGCCGGTGGTGAGATTTTCTATTTCGCCGGTGTTGATGAAGCCCGCTTTAAGCGTCCGATTGTTCCTGGCGATCAAATGGTATTACACGTTGAAGTGATTAAAGAACGTCGTGGTATTACTGCCTTTACCGCTACAGCAACCGTTGATGGTGAAGTGGCCTGTGAAGCGAAACTAATGTGTGCTCGTCGTGTAGCATAATTCAGACAAGGGGATAAATATGATTCACCCAACAGCCAAAGTTCATCCGCAGGCCATTGTTGAAGAAGGTGCCAAAATTGGTGAAAACGTGGTTATCGGCCCGTTTACGATTATCGGTAAAGACGTTGAAATCGGCAAAGGCACCGTCGTCCACTCCCATGTTGTGATTAATGGGCATACACGAATCGGTGAAGATAATGAAATTTATCAATTTGCCAGCATTGGTGAGGTGAACCAAGATCTTAAATATCAAGGCGAGCCGACACGCGTTGTGATCGGTAACCGTAACCGTATTCGTGAAAGTGTTACCATTCATCGTGGTACCGTACAAGGTGGCGGAGTGACGAAAATCGGTGATGACAACTTATTCATGATTAACGTCCATATTGCACATGACTGCGTGATTAAAAACCGCTGTATTTTAGCCAATAATGCCACCCTTGCCGGACACGTGGAATTGGACGATTTCGTGATTGTCGGCGGAATGTCTGCGATTCACCAATTCGTTGTCGTAGGCGCTCATGTGATGTTGGGTGGTGGTTCCATGGTCAGCCAAGATGTGCCTCCATATGTCATGGCACAAGGCAATCATGCTCAACCGTTCGGGGTAAACATTGAAGGGTTAAAACGTCGTGGCTTCGATAAGCCAACAATGCATGCGATTCGTAACGTTTACAAAATGATTTATCGTAGCGGTAAAACATTAGATGAAGTGATGCCGGAAATTGAACAAATTGCTGCCACAGAGTCAGCGATCAGTTTCTTCTTGGATTTCTTTAAGCGTTCCACCCGCGGCATTATCCGTTAATCCTTTTAATAAATTCATTTATTGCCGACCGCTCTTTTCTATGACTAAAAGAGCGGTCGTTTTTTTCAGAGTTTTGACTATGCCAAATTCAATATCCCTCAATCATTCTCCAACCATTGCAATCATCGCAGGCGAAGTCTCCGGTGACATTCTCGGAGCAGGTTTAATTCATGCCCTGAAAGCGTGTTATCCGCATGCCAAATTTATCGGTATTGGCGGTGAACGCATGATTGCCGAAGGATTTGAAACTCTGTTTGATATGGAAGAGTTATCCGTGATGGGATTGGTGGAAGTGCTGAAACATCTACCACGCTTACTCAAAATCCGCCGTAGCATCATCGAGCAATTATCGGCATTAAAACCGGATGTTTTCATTGGCATTGATGCACCGGATTTTAACTTAGACGTAGAATTGAAGCTCAAACAACGAGGCATTAAAACCATTCATTATGTGAGTCCGTCAGTGTGGGCATGGCGTCAGAAACGTGTGTATAAAATCGCAGCAGCCACTAATTTAGTGCTTGCCTTTTTGCCTTTTGAAAAAGCCTTTTATGATCGTTTCAATGTGCCTTGTCGCTTTATTGGGCACACCATGGCGGATGCCATTCCGTTGAAACCAAATCGTGATGAAGCCTGCCAATTACTGAATTTAGATCCAACGCAGCGTTATGTGGCGATGCTGGTGGGGAGTCGTGGTTCAGAGGTGGAATTTCTGAGTGAACCTTTCTTACAAACTGCGCAACTGCTACATCAGCGTTATCCGGATGTTAAATTTCTTGTGCCGTTAATTAATCAAAAACTTCGTCAGCAATTTGAACAAATCAAACAATGCGTTGCGCCGGAATTGGATATGATTTTATTGGACGGCAATGCGCGTGCCGCCATGATCACCGCAGAAGCAACGTTGCTGGCCTCAGGTACGGCTGCGTTGGAAGCGATGTTATGTAAATCCCCGATGGTAGTGGGGTATCGTATGAAGCCTTTCACCTATTTCTTAGCCAAACGCTTGGTGAAAACCAAATACGTTTCTTTACCAAATTTGCTGGCGGATGAAATGTTAGTGCCGGAATTAATTCAAGAAGACTGCAATCCGACGAAGTTGGCAGAAAAATTGTCCCTGTATTTAAGTGAGGATAAAAGTGCGGTGCAAAATCGCCATGTTTTATTACAACGTTTTGCTGAGTTACACCAAAGGATTCAATGCAATGCCGATCAACAAGCCGCACAAGCAGTGATTGATTTATTGGAGCCATCTCATGGATAAGTTTGTGTACCCACAGGGCTATGCGCTAATTGCCGGTGTAGATGAAGTAGGACGCGGGCCGTTAGTCGGTGCCGTGGTGACGGCAGCAGTGATTTTGGATCCGAACAATCCTATTGAGGGGCTTGCTGATTCTAAGAAACTGTCGGAAAAAAAACGTTTATTGTTAGCGGAAGAAATTAAGCAAAAAGCCTTGGCGTGGGCGCTTGGGCGAGCGGAACCACATGAGATCGACGAGTTGAATATTTTGCATGCTTCCATGCTTGCCATGGAACGGGCGGTAAAACATTTGAAAATTCAACCGCACTTTGTGTTGGTGGATGGCAATCGGATTCCTTCAAATTTGTCGATACCTGCTCAGGCAGTTGTTAAAGGGGATGCTTTAGTCGCGGAAATTAGTGCGGCGTCTATTTTGGCAAAAGTCGCACGGGATCAGGAAATGTTGGAATTGGATCAACAATATCCACAATATGCCTTTGCGCAACACAAGGGCTACCCAACGAAATTGCATTTGGAAAAAATCGCCGAATTTGGCCTTTTACCACAGTATCGCCGTAGTTTTGCGCCTGTTAAAAAATTATTAGAATCGCTATAATTTGACCTGCATTTGAACATTTTTAGCACGGAGGGCGCCATGAACCAATTCACCAGCTTACTTGATTCTTTCCGTCCGGAACCTTGGGTATGGGTGCTATTGTTGCTCATTGCTTCCGTGATTCTCTTCATTCGTAACCGCATTCGCATGGACGTCGTCGCTATTTTGGTGATGTTGGCGTTCAGCCTCAGTGGCATTTTAACCGTACAAGAAGTGTTTGCCGGGTTTAGTGACCCTAATATTATTCTGATTGCTTTATTGTTCATTGTTGGGGAAGGCTTGGTACGTACCGGCGTGGCGTATCAAGTGAGTGAATGGCTGTTAAAAGCTTCTCATAACAGCGAAGCCCGAGTCTTAGTTTTCATGATGTTAGCCGTGGCTGGACTGGGGGCTTTCATGAGTTCCACGGGTGTCGTGGCCATTTTCATTCCTGTGGTGCTGATGATTTGTCGCCAAATGAATATCTCGCCAAAACGTTTGATGATGCCACTGAGCGTTGCCGGGCTTATTAGCGGCATGTTGACGTTGATTGCGACAGCGCCCAACCTCGTGGTGAATGCCGAGTTGGTACGCGAAACGGATATGCGTTTGAAATTCTTCGATTTTACGCCTATTGGTTTAGTGATTTTGTTTATGGGGATCGGCTATATGCTGGTTGCCCGTCGTTGGTTAAAGTCCGATAAAGAAAATGAAACCAACAGCATGGATAAACGTTCCATGAGTGATTTAATTCATGAATATGGTTTGCAACAACGCACGCAGCGTTTTGTGGTAAGAAAAGGCTCACCGCTTATTGGTAAAAATCTGGATGAATTACATTTACGTTCTAAATTTGGTTTGAACGTGTTGGCGATTGAACGTTGGAAGCGTTTTCGCCCGATATTTATTGCTGCGCTTGGTTCCTCAGAAGTCCGTGAGAAAGACATTTTATTGATGGATAGCAGCGATCCTGAACTCAATTTGAAAGCATTTTGTCAGGAATATAATCTAGAGCGGGCGGAAATTCGCGCACAGTCTTTTTCTGAACAAGCCAGTTCTATTGGCATGGCGGAATTGATTTTAGTGCCGGATTCCGACTGTATCGGAAAATCGACTGAGGAACTTGCTTTTCGCTCCAAATACGGTTTGAACGTGGTGGGCATTAAGCGTGACGGAGAAGTGCTTGGTGGGCATTTTGTCGAAACTCCCTATAAAGCCGGGGATTTATTGTTGGTGATTGGTGATTGGAAACTCATCCAGCAAATGCGTAGCCACAGCAAAGATTTCTTTGTATTAAATTATCCGAGCGAAATTACTAGAGCGGTGCCGGCGCAAAGCCAAGCGCCTTATGCCTTGTTAAGTATTTTGGTGATGGTGGTGTTGATGGTGACCCGCCTTGTGCCAAATGTGGTGGCTGCCCTCATTGCTTGCTTAATGCTAGGCTACTTCCGTTGCGTAGATAGCAAAAGTGCCTATGATTCGATTCACTGGTCAAGTCTTGTATTGATTGTAGGCATGATGCCATTTTCGTTGGCTTTACAGAAAACCGGCGGGGTGTCGGTGATTGTCGAGTTAATGCTGAATTTAGTTGGCGGCATGGGCAAACATTGGATTTTAATTAGCCTGTTTATTCTCACTGCTGTTGTCGGTTTATTCATTTCTAACACAGCGACTGCAATTTTGATTGCGCCAATCGCCATTACAATGGCACATCAACTCAATTTATCCCCGATGCCATTTGCGATGGTGGTGGCCATCGCTGCTTCAGCCGCGTTTATGACGCCGGTATCATCGCCGGTGAATACCATGGTTTTTGGCCCCGGTGGCTATAAATTTGCTGATTTTGTCAAAGTCGGTGTGCCGTTCACTCTTTTAGTGATGTTAGTGAGCGTGTTTCTTATTCCTTTACTCTTTCCTTTTTAACGTTTAAGGAGAATGTGATGAGTATTTATGATCTGAAACCTAAATTCCAAAATCTATTACGTCCTCTCGTGATAAAGCTGGAACAACGTGGTGTGACTGCCAATCAAGTCACCTTAACCGCGTGTGCCATTTCTGTTATTTTAGGGCTAATTTTGACCGCATTTTCCGGTTATCACTGGCTTTTTATTTTGATTCCTATTTGGTTGTTCGTGCGCATGGCACTTAATGCCATTGATGGTATGTTAGCGCGTGAATTTAACCAAAAATCCCGTTTGGGCGGATACCTGAATGAAATCACTGATGTCGTGTCTGACGCCGCATTATATTTGCCTTTTGCTTTTGTCCATCCTTTTGATACGTTACAAATTGGCTTGATCATTTGGTTGTCGGCATTGACGGAATTTTGTGGTGTGCTCGGGCAAGTGCAAGGAAAAACACGTCGTTATGATGGTCCGTTAGGTAAAAGCGACCGAGCGTTTTTGTTTGGCGTGTTAGGCTTGGTTTATGTTTTTGTTCCGACTTTACCGGATTTTCTCTATTGGCTGCTTTGGATTGTCATCATTCTGTTAATTGTCACTTGTGTCAAACGTGTGAAGTCTGGCTTGGCTGAAGTGGGTAACGAATAGGAGCGTGATTATGTTAGCCAAATTGATCGATTTTCTTTTATGTCGTTTCACCTCCTTTATCACCGGCGTCCGTCCACAAAAAAATGTGGAACAGCAATCCGCGGATAAACATCGTTTGTATTTTGCCAACCATAACAGCCACGGTGATTTTATTTTGTTGTGGGTCTCTTTGCCTTATCAAGTGCGCAAAAACACCCGTCCGGTTGCCGGTGCGGATTATTGGACAAAAGGGCCGATTCGTCGTTTCTTAGCATACAAAGTGTTTAATATGTTGTTGATTGAGCGGGGCGGCGATAACCCGCAAGCCATTACCGAACAAATTAGTGATGCCTTGCAACATCATTCTCTGATTATTTTCCCTGAAGGCACCCGTAAAATGGACGACGATGTGGCGCTACAACCTTTCAAAAGTGGTTTGTATTACATCGCAAAGCAAAACCCGCAATTAGAACTTGTGCCGGTATGGATTAGTAATATGCATAATGTTTTGCCGAAGGGTTTTGTGGTGCCAATTCCGCTGTTGTGCGATTTATATATGGGAGAGCCGCTCTTCTACCGTGAGGCGGAAGACAAAACCGATTTCTTGAACCGAGCCGAACAGGCACTATTAAGTCTAAATTTAACCGAAAAAGGGAAAGCATAATGGAAATATGGCAACTGTTTGGTGGGTTAATCATCACCTTAATTATTGCGTCATCAATCGGTTATGGATTGAAATTCAAAGTCGGCTTTTCCACCCCTCATGCGGTAATTGATAATCTTAACGCACGCATTAATGCCTGGTGGATCATGATTCTGATCATCTTTGCCGCCGCGGCATTGGGATTTTATGGCGTAATCGGGTTATTTTTTGTCATTTCTTTCATGGCATTGCGTGAATTTTTATCATTGCTTTATATTCGTCGTGGCGATCATCTCGCACTTGCCGCTTGTTTTTACGTCATTCTGCCTCTTCAATATTTTTTAGTGGCAATTGACTGGTTCAGTATGTTCACCATCTTCATTCCGGTGTATGGTTTCCTGTTTTTGCCAATCCTTTCCGCCTTGTTGGGCGACACAGCGCATTTCTTAGATCGCTCCACCAAAGTGCAATGGGCATTGATGATCAGTGTCTTTTGTATTTCTCACATCCCGGCAATCCTGACATTAGACATTGAAGGTTTTGAAGATAAAAAACTGCTATTGATGATTTTCTTGATTTTAGTGGTGCAATCCAGTGATGTATTACAATATGTATGGGGCAAGTTGTTCGGCAAACACAAAATTGCGCCAAAACTCTCGCCATCCAAAACCGTGGAAGGTTTTGTAGGCGGTGTCGTCAGCGCCAGTGTGCTGGGTGGCTTGCTTTATTGGCTTACGCCCTTTAACCCGGTACAAGCGGTGTTAATGAGCTTATTAATCTGCCTTATGGGCTTTTTAGGCGGCTTAGTGATGTCCGCGATGAAACGCAGCATGGGGGTAAAAGACTGGGGGAATATGATTAGTGGCCACGGCGGTATGCTAGATCGCATGGATTCCCTTTGCTTTGCTGCGCCAATTTTCTTCCATGTGGTGAGATATTATTGGGCTTAGTAGGATTTTTGTGAGAACGGCTTCTAGCCGGATTTATTGATTAACAAACCTTAAAAATGAGAGAAAAAATGACCGCACTTTTAAAGATTGGGTTGGTGTCTGTTTCTGATCGGGCATCGCAAGGCGTGTATCCGGATCAAGGCATTCCGGAACTTAAACATTGGTTGGAACAGGCGTTGGTGGAGCCTTTTGAGGTAGTCGAACGCCTGATTCCGGACGAGCAACCGGAAATCGAGCGCACGCTATGCAACTTAGTGGATGAAGAACATTGTCATTTGGTGCTCACCACCGGCGGCACCGGGCCGGCAAAACGAGATGTTACACCGGATGCGACACTTGCTGTCGCGGATCGTGAAATGCCGGGGTTTGGCGAGCAAATGCGTCAAGTCAGTTTGCATTTTGTGCCGACAGCCATTCTTTCTCGTCAAGTGGGCGTGATTCGTAAAGACAGTTTGATTTTAAATTTACCGGGGCAGCCGAAGGCGATTAAAGAAACGTTAGAAGGCGTAAAAGATGAAAACGGTAATGTGTTGGTGAAGGGGATTTTTAGCGCCGTGCCGTATTGCTTGCAGCTCATCAACGGATTGTATATCGACACTAAACCGGAAATCATTGCCAGTTTCCGCCCGAAATCAGCACGCCGGAGTTAAATGGGGAGAAAAGTGCGGTCATTTTTGACGGCATTTTTACAGCGCACTAAAACAAAAACGGTATTCCCTTGTTTTGATGGAATACCGTTTTTTGTTTATAGCACAATCATATCATCTCGATGAATGGCGACGGCTCCATATTCATAACCAAGCAGTTGTTCAATATCATGAGACTGTTTACCTTTGATTAATTCCAGTGCATCGCTGTTATAACGTGGCATGCCGAGAGCAATATCTTTGCCTTGTGAGTTACGAATGCGCACAACTTCACCACGGGAGAAACGCCCGCTCACATCAACGATACCCGCCGGTAGCAAGGATTTGTGCTGAATTAACACCGCACTTTGTGCTCCATCATCGATCGTTAGCACGCCTGCTGAGGGGGCGGCGAAGAGCCATTGCTTGCGACTTTCCAATCGATCCGCCTGTACCGTGAATTTAGTGCCGATGGCTTGATCGTATGCTAAATCGACGATGACGTTAGGTTGATTACCCGGCGCAATAATAGTTTCAATGCCAGAACGGGTAGCGACATCTGCTGCGGTGATTTTGGTGGACATGCCACCGGTACCTAAATTTGTGCCGCTACCACCCGCGATAGAACGAATATGATCGGTGATTTTCTCCACGACCGGAATCAATTTCGCCTGTGGATTTTTACGCGGATCGCTGTCAAACAAGCCCTGCTGATCGGTCAATAAATAAAGCTGTTCCGCTTGCACTAAAATTGCCACTAAGGCGGATAAATTGTCGTTATCACCCACTTTAATTTCTGCTGTGGCGACAGCATCATTTTCATTGATAACAGGGATGATGTGATTATCCAATAATGCATGCAATGTATCGCGCGCATTGAGAAAACGTTCGCGATCTTCAATATCCGCACGGGTTAACAACATTTGCCCGATATGAATATCATAAATGGCAAAGAGTTTTTCCCACGTTTGAATCAGCTGGCTTTGACCCACTGCCGCCAATAATTGTTTGGATGCTACAGTAGGTGGTAATTGCGGGTGATTTAAATAATGTCGACCGGCGGCAATGGCGCCTGAAGTGACAATCACTAAACGAAAGCCGGCGCGATGTAATTGTGCCAACTGACGGACGATTTCCATCATGTATGCTAAATTTAATTTGGGTGTGCCTTGGGTTAAGGTGCTGGTGCCGAATTTCACCACAATCGTTTTGTTATTCTGTTGCATACTGACTCCTTGTCAAAAATGCGTTTAAGTTAGCATTAAGCGTGGCAAAAAGCATTAAATTTATCGGGGAAATCCACCGCACTTCAATAGGGGCAGGATGAAATACTGTTGTTCCTTTTAGAAAGTTTTATAATGGGCGGCACAGTCAATTTAGGTAAAAGTATGATGAAAGCAGAACAGATTACTCAGGAATACCAACGAGACGTTACCCGTGTATGCGTAGAAACAGCGTTGTTGTTATTACAACATGGTGTGGAAAGTGCGGTGGTCGTGCAAATGACGCAACGACTTGGTGTTGCGCTTGGGGTTGCCAGCGTGGAATGTGCATTAACCGCTAACGCAGTGATTCTTACCACGCTCACCAACGGACATTGTATTACGACGACCCGTAAAAGTGCCGACAAAGGCATTAATATGCAAATGGTCACGGATGTTCAACGCATTATTATTTCTGCGGAACATGGTATATACGATTTACATCTGGTGAAGAAAAAACTAGACCACCTCAAACCATTAAAATATAACCGTTATTTTGTTGTCTTGATGGTGGGGTTGTCTTGTGCCTCCTTTGCGCATTTATCCGGAGGCGATGCATTAATTAGTCTTATCACTTTCTTGGCTTCCTCTGTGGCGATGTATGTGCGGCAGGAATTATCGAAACGCCATTACAATCCCATGATTGTTTTTTGCATTACAGCCTTTGTGGCGTCATTGATTGCGGGCATGAGTTTGAAATATCAAATCGGCAATGATCCGCAAATTGCCTTGGCGTCCAGCGCGTTGTTGTTGGTGCCTGGATTCCCGTTAATCAATTCACTGGCGGATATTTTAAAAGGCTACGTTAACATGGGGATTAGTCGTTGGGCGGTGGCGACCATTCTCACCTTTGGGGCGTGTTTGGGCATTGTCTTTGCGCTCAGCGTGCTGAACATTACGACTTGGGGGAACTAAGATGGATTGGTTATTTTGGTTACTCGATGATATGTTCTTTGCGGCAATTCCAGCCGTGGGCTTTGCGCTGTTGTTCAATGTGCCGGCTAAAGCACTGAAATATTGCGCGATGCTTGGCGCGTTAGGGCATGTAACCCGTACCTTGTTGCTCCATTGGGATATGCCGATTATTTTTGCCACGGTGGTTGGTGCTGCGCTGATTGGTTTTATCGGGGTTCACCTTTCCCATCGTTATTTGGCCCATCCGAAAGTCTTCACCGTGGCGGCAATTATTCCAATGATTCCCGGCGTGCATGCTTACAAAGCCATGATAGCGATTGTGCAGATTCACCATTACGGTTTTTCTGACGAACTGTTTGCACAAATGATCAATTCCTTTATAAACACCACCTTTATTCTTGGTGCATTAGTTTTTGGGTTGGCGTTGCCGGGCCTGTTGTTCTATCGTGGAAAACCTGTGGTATAGTAACCGCACGTTAAGCCATTAAATAACTTAGGAAAATACATGAATTTAAGCCTAATTGTCGCCATGACGAAAAATCATGTTATCGGTAAAGATAACCAAATGCCGTGGCATTTGCCTGCTGACCTGGCTTGGTTTCGTCAAAACACGACCGGCAAGCCAGTGATCATGGGGCGCAAAACCTTTGAAAGCATTGGTCGCCCGTTGCCGAAACGCACGAATATTGTGCTTTCACGTCAACCCTTCATGCATGAAGGCGTTGTGTGGAAAGCGAGTCTGGAAAGTGCGGTGGATTTTGTGCGCGATTCCGAGGAGATTATGCTGATTGGTGGTGGACAGCTTTTCAAACAATATTTACCGCAAGCCGATCGTCTTTACCTCACTGAAATTCAAACAGAATTGGTGGGCGATACTTTCTTTCCACCAATCGATTGGAATGACTGGTCGATTGAATTTGAACAATACCGTCCTGCCGATGAACAAAATTCTTACGATTGCCGTTTTTTGATTTTGGTAAGAAAGTGATTTTTGCGTAAAAGTGCGGTGGGTTTTCCGTGCGTTTTGATATTCTTCCTCCTTGGTCTGATGTAGGGGGAGGAAGAATACTTGGAATAGGGTTGACGAGCGGGAGCAAAACGGAACGCTCGCCTAAGTGAAAAGAATCCTTATTCCGCCAAGTCTTTTCTAAAGGACACCATCAATTGATCGATTTTAAAATTCTCGGTGTCAATGATTTCA
The DNA here is from genome assembly GCF_900476035.1 of Aggregatibacter segnis ATCC 33393. Taxonomy (GTDB): domain Bacteria; phylum Pseudomonadota; class Gammaproteobacteria; order Enterobacterales; family Pasteurellaceae; genus Aggregatibacter; species Aggregatibacter segnis. Next base: position 765,335 of record NZ_LS483443.1, read on the forward strand.
AATTTATAGCGGTCATATAACACAAAATCGGTTTTCTTCGGGATTTTGCGCAACATATACATCATAAAGCCGGCGATGGTCTCATAGTTTTCATCGTGCGGGAAACTTTCGATATCCAAGGCGCGTTTCACATCTTCCAACGGTGTGGCGCCATCAATCAGCCAAGAATCTTCATCACGGCGAATAATTTGTTCTTCTTCACTGGAAACCAATTCGCCCATTACAATGCTCATCACATCGTTTAAGGTCACAATCCCTACGACTAACGCGTATTCGTTGACGATGACGGCGAAATCTTCACCGGTGGATTTAAATAGCTCTAACACTTCATATAAGGACAACGTGTCCGGCACGTACAACAACTTGCGCAATAAGCGGTTATCAGTTAATTGCACTTGTTCTTCTTTTAAAAACAAGGTCAACAAACTGTGGGATTCCACATACCCTAAAATATGATCCAAGCCCTGATCGCAAATCAATAATTTAGAATGAGAGTTTTTCGTTAACGTGTCCAGCACTTGTTGACGGGTGAAAGTGCGGTCTAAAAAGATGATGTTTTCACGCGTGGTCATGGTTGAGGTGACCTTGCGTTGCTGCATATCAAAGATGTTTTCGATTAAATAATGTTCCTGTGCTTTTAACACACCGGCTTCTGCGCCCGCATCTACGACAGCGACAATATCTTCTGATGTCATGCTTTCAACGCGTACGGTGGAAATTCTGAACAGGCGGAACATCACATTCGCCAACGAATCAAAAATCCACACAATCGGTTTTAATAGGATAATGCACAGTTGCATAATGCGTACCGTGCGTAGTGCCACCGCTTCCGGATTGATTAATGCAAGACGTTTTGGCATTAAATCTGCTAATAAAATGAACGAAGCGGTGACAATGATAAAGGCAAGCCAAGATGCAGCACTGTCAACCCAAGGCGCATCGGTATATTGTTGCAGAAACGCTTGTAAATGCACGCTGATAGTTGCTTCGCCAATGACCCCGCCTAAGACGGCAACCATATTTAAGCCGATTTGCACCACCGTAATAAAACGCCCCGGCTGCTCCTGTAATTTGAGCACCATGGCCGCTTTAGTATTTCCTTCGTTAGCCATGTTTTGTAATTTAATACGACGCGCGCCTGCCAATGAAATTTCGGCAGAGGACACGATGGCGCTGACAATAATCAGTAAGATTAAAATTAAAATTGCGCTGAATAAACTCATAAGGTTCTCAATAACTTGATGTAAACGAGACATAAAGTGCGGTTAATTTTGACTGTGTTTTTAACCGCACAAAAGAAATGAAAAAAGAAACCTAATTTTCGCTATCAAACCAGCCGCGAATAAACTGCACGGCAAAGAAGAAGGTAAAGAATAAAAGTACGTAAAGAATATAGCTAAAAATCGGGTGGCTTGGGGTATTGGTTTCCGTTACTTCTTTTACGGATAACGCATTTGGAAACTCATCAAACATGGTCAGACGCCAACCGTAATATTTAATTTCCACGGTTTTTTCTTCATTGCCCAAGGCTTGCGCCAATGCCTGTAAATTTGCTGAGCCGAATTTGAAATAGAACGGAAAACCCCAACGGGTATCTTCGTTGCGATATACCATCACTTTGCCGTTTTCATGTTGCGTATTGATAAAATACACATCGCGGGTCGGGCCGTCTACCGGATTGGCTTTTGTAATCGGCCCGTCTTTATCTACCCGTTTCACCTCAACGCCGGTCACTTTGGTGACATCATAGCTCGGCATCGCATAATTTATCGCCGCAGCAATGCATAAATGAAAAAGAAAAATGACGGAAATAAAAAAATATTTTAAAAATTTTCTCATCTTTTTGTCCTATTGAAATGAGATTGGTTAATTATTGTACCTGAATTTTAAATAAACGCTCGAAGTTTTGCGTGGTGATTTGCGCCATTTCCTCGGCTGAAACGCTTTTCAATGTCGCAATATATTCACACACTTCGCGGGTATATGCCGGTTGATTTTGTTTACCGCGATAAGGCACCGGTGCCAAGTAAGGCGAATCGGTTTCCACCAACAGACGATCCAACGGTAGTTTGCGCACCACATCCCGAAGTTCTTCCGCATTTTTAAAGGTGATAATCCCTGAAATGGAAATGTAAAAACCCAAGTCTAACGCTTGTTTTGCCATGTCATAGTTTTCGGTAAAACAATGCAAAACGCCGCCGCACTTTTCTGCCTGATTGTCGCGTAATAGGCGAATCGTGTCTTCGCGCGCCTCGCGTGTGTGAATGATGACCGGTTTATTTAGCTGGTTGGCCACGTCAATTTGGCTAGCAAACACGGCTTGTTGGGCGGCTTTGTTTTCTGCACTGTAATAATAATCTAAGCCGATTTCGCCGATGGCGATGACTTTTGGATCTTGTGCCAAGCGTAACAAACGCGCGGCATCATAAGGTTCTTCTTCAAAATCCAGCGGGTGCACGCCACAGGCTAAAGAGACGTTATCGAATTTTGCTAATTCCGGATACACTTTTTCAAAACGGCCCAAGGTCACGCCAATCGCTAATAAATGTTTCACATCGCGTGCTTTTGCTTTTGCCACGACATCAGCAATATTTTGATGTAATGTTTCGTAATCTAAGGCATCCAAATGGCAATGGGAATCCACAATAAACATATTTTATCCTTCAAACACTTCAGTAATTAAACGGGTCAGCCCGTCGAGTAAAATCAATTCTAAATTCAACGCCGAATTTGCCGATAAATCTGACCGCACTTTGCCAACAATTTGTGTCGCTTTTAACAATGCCGGTGCAGACAGTCCTTGGCTAAATTGAATGACGCCTTGTTCAATATCCTGACAAATCCAGTCTTCGTGAATATGCAGCTTGTTTTTCAAACTGTCGCTTAAAAAAGCCGACAACCAATCCAGCTGCTGCAAGACAAGTTCTTTAGTAAAAAACGGCAGTAATTCCAAGGGCGAACAACGACGATAGAATAGCCAAAATTGGCGTAAAAATTCCCGTCGTTGCGCCAGTAAATTTTGCTCTAACATGGCAAGTGCGAGCAGTGGTCGAGCATAATTCACCCGAAGTGCGGTCAATATATCGGATGTTTCGGCGGATGTTTGTGATTGCAACCACTGTAATGCCGTGACTGTGTCCGGTGGTAAGAGGTTCCACACTTGGCAGCGACTGTAAATGGTTGGCAACAACGCCTTTTGCATATCGCACTGCAAAATGAAATAGGTGTTCGGACGAGGCTCTTCCAGTGTTTTTAAAATGGCGTTGGCAGCGGCTTCCGTCAGACGATGTGCCTGTTCGATATAAACGACTTTATTGCCGTTTTGCTGCGCATGCTGCGTCGCTTGTTCGTTCATGGCACGAATTTGATCCACGCCGATGTCTTTGTTATCAATGGGCGAGATAGGCTGGAAATCCGGGTGGCTGTTGGCTTGCATTAAATGGCAAGCATGGCATTCGCCACAAGCCTCCGCCCCGTTGGGTGTTAAGCACATCAGACGTTTTGCCAACGCGGAGCAAAGTTGCTCTACACCAAGGCCGTCATCGGCGCGAATCAGCAGGGCGTGGTGCCCTAAAGCCTCATCAAAAGCCTTTGTGATTTTGTGATAAGTTGGCGTCAGCCAAGGGGTTAAAAGGCTCATTTTGATAGCGAAATCCACCAATTTTTGACCGCACTTTTAATGTCTGCCTGCACTTGCTCAATGGATTGTTCCGCATTGATCATCACGGCTTTCGGATTGTCTTTTACCAATTCTAAATAACGGGCACGGGTACGGTGGAAAAAATCCAGATGTTGTTGTTCGATACGATCCAGCTCACCTCGTCCACGGGCGCGGGCTAAACCGACGGCTGGATCAATGTCTAAATACAGGGTCAAATCCGGTTCAAAATCGCCCAATACGATTTGTTTTAAATGCGTTAAAAAAGCAGCTCCCAACTGGCGGCCACCGCCTTGGTACGCTTGTGACGACATATCATGGCGATCCCCAACGACCCATTTGCCTTTGGCGAGGGCGGGCTTAATGACATTATCCACTAATTGAATTCGGGCAGCATATAACATCAACAATTCGGCTTTGTCTGTGACCGGCTCTTCTGTTTCATGTTTAATGAGGTGACGTAATTTTTCTGCTAACGGTGTGCCACCGGGTTCGCGGGTGAACACGACATCATTAACACCCAATTCCTTTAAGGTATCCACGACACATTGATGGGCGGTACTTTTGCCCGCGCCTTCCAAGCCTTCAATCACGATAAATTTGCCTGCCATATTATTTTCCGTTTTGTTGGCGGTACCAGCGTAAATATTCCTGCACCGCTTTATTGTGTTCATTCAAGTTTCGACTGAATTTGTGACCGCCCGTGCCGTCGGCAACGAAATAATAAAATTCCGTTTGCGCAGGATGCGCCACAGCTTGTAATGCATCTTCGCTTGGCATGGCAATCGGCGTTGGCGGTAAACCATCAATCACATAGGTGTTATAAGGGGTCGGCGTTTCTAAATCTTTTTTACGAATATTACCGTTGTAATCCTCCCCCATGCCGTAAATCACTGTCGGATCGGTTTGAAGCTTCATTTTGGCTTTCAAACGATTGATAAACACCGATGCCACTTGAGGGCGCTCTGCGGCGATGCCGGTTTCTTTTTCTACGATAGACGCGAGAATCAACATCTCGTAAGGATTTTCTAAGGGTAAGTCCTTATCGCGCTCATTCCAGGCTTTATCTAAGGCTTTTTTCATGCGTTCTGCAGCGCGTTGCAACAGTTCTAAGTCGGTAGAGTTCGGCGTGTAATTATAAGTGTCCGGATACAACCAACCGTCGATTTTCATCCATTCATCAATGGCTTTTGAGACTTTTGGCAGTGCCAATAACTGGAAAATCTCTTGTTCGGATTTATCTTTTAAGGTCTGTTTTAAGTGCGGTGCGTTTTCGAGGCGTTTTCGCCAATTTTTAAAGGTGTTGCCTTCAATAAATTGCACGTTAAATTGCGCTTCTTTGCCTGAGTTGAGTAATTTCAGCAAATCTTCTACGGTTTTCACATCATCCAACAAATAAGTGCCCGCTTTCACTTTGCTCAATTTCGGGTGCAATTTTAAGGCCCAAGGCAATAATGCGGCACTGTCCAAAATACCTTCTTGCTCTAACAACGTGACTAATTTATTACCGGTTGTGCCACGTTCTACGGTAAGAAGTTGATCCTTTTGTACATTGACGGGTTGTTGTACAAACTGTTCTAGTTGTTGATATCCCCAAAAGCCGGCGCCTGCCAATAAGGCAACGAGGAACAAAAGAAGGAAGAAAAATTTTTTCATATGCGTGATCGTGGCGTTGTGAAAGACGTTGTAAAAATGATGATAAAAGTGGCGGGATTATAGCACGAAATTGTGTTTTTTATCGAAAAAGAGCCTTGTCGAAACAAGGCTCTGATACGCAGGATTATTTATTTTCATGGGCACTGTCAGAATCACCGAGCAACAAGGCGTACTTCACGGTTGTTGGGCTAGCTTCTAAGGCAATTTTGAGTGCCATGGTGAGCGGCACAGACAGCAACATTCCTACTGTTCCTAGCAACCATCCCCAGAACAACAAAGACAGGAATACCACCAACGTGGAAAGCCCCAATTTTTTACCCATTAATCGAGGTTCAAGCACATTGCCGATAATCATGTTGATGGCAATGACACCGATAATGACTTCTAAGCCCACCACAAAACCGTTGAGTAACAATGCCTGTACGATAATCGGAATGGCAGCGATAATTGAGCCGATATTGGGAATGTAATTGAGCAGGAAACTCAGTGTTGCCCACAAAATCGCATATTGCACACCGACAATTTCCAATAAAAGCCAAATGCAAATAGCGGTTAACAAACTCATCATGGTTTTTACGCCAAGGTAGCTGATAACGCCTTGTAGAATACGATCTAAATAACGTTCTTGTTGGCTGATTTCCTTCGAGTCACTGCTAAATACCACGGCAAATTTGTGTTTAGCATAAGGGGCTTCCAACAACATGAAAATCACGACTAACACCAACACGAAAATATTGGTGACCACGCCGGAAAAACTGAGAAAAACACGACGCACAAAATTCATGATCACGCTTGGATCGAAATGCTCCATGATGCTTTTTTCGGAAATATCCAACGGGATTTTCAGACTTTGTGAAAGTGCCACTAGGCTATTAACCCGTTCGCCTAATAATTGGCGATATTGCGGGATCGATTGGCTAAATTCTTGGATTGTGCTGTTAATTAAGCCGAACAGAAAGAAAAAGACGATTAAAGTCAATGCTAACAACAAGCCAATAGCGAGACCGTAGGGCACTTTTTTCTTGGTCAGGTAATTGAGTGACGGCGAGCAAATAATCGCGATAAACAGCGACAGTAAAAATGGCACGACAATTTCTGAGGCCGCTTTAATACCGGCTAAAATAATCACGATAGCAGCACAGGCGACCAGTGCTTTTACTAAAGAAGCGTGTTTTTCCATTAACTAAATTGCATCCTCGTTTTCTTCACCGGTACGGATACGAATCACCCGTTCCACTTCATACACAAAAATTTTGCCGTCCCCGATTTTGCCGGTTTGTGCCGTATCGACGATAGCGTCCAAGCATTGTTCTAATAAATCATCAGGTACCACAATTTCCATTTTCACTTTCGGCAGAAAATCCACCATGTATTCGGCACCACGATACAATTCCGTATGTCCTTTTTGGCGTCCGAAACCACGGACTTCGGTGACGGTCATGCCGGTAATGCCAATGTCGGATAAGGCTTCGCGCACATCATCCAATTTAAACGGTTTAATGATTGCTTCGATTTTTTTCATTCTTGTTGCTCCTGAAAATGGTCATTAAAAATCAGCCTGTTGTGAGCGCAGACTTTATCAGATCTTGAGAGTGAAAAACACTGGAGAGTATGAAAAACATCACGGAAAACGACCGCACTTTTATGCACTTTTCTTGGTGAGGAAATTAAATAGCATGGAGATTTTTACATAAAAAAACGGCGCTATGATTAACGCCGTTTTGAGTGAGATAAGTTATCCGATTAAAGAATTTCTAATAATTCCACTTCAAAGACTAATGGACTAAATGGTGGGATGGCTGCGCCTGCGCCACGTTCGCCATAGGCTAATTCGTGTGGAATTGCCAAACGCCATTTGGAACCAACCGGCATCATAGAAAGCGCTTCGATCCAACCTTTGATTACGCCGTTAACCGGGAATTCTGCCGGTTGGCCGCGTGCGACGGAACTGTCGAATACGGTACCGTCCGGTAATGTGCCGGTGTAGTGAACGCGTACTTTGTCTGTTGTCGATGGCACGTTGCCGTTGCCTTCAACTAACACTTCATATTGTAAGCCGGAATCCGTGACTTTCACGCCGTCTTTTTGTTTGTTCGCCTCTAAGAAAGCTTTGCCTGCGGCTTCAATTTCTTTGAATTGCGCTTGTTGGGCTTCCGCAGCTTGTTGTTGCAATTGTTGCAACGCTTGGCTGATTTCGTTGAAATCTAATGCCGGCGCATGTTGATTTAACACATCGTAAATCCCTTTTGCTACCGCTTCCGCTTTCACCGCTAATTGGCTATCCAATAATTGTTGACCGATTTGCAAACCGATACCATAACTGCCTTTGGCTTCGGTATCGTCTAATGTCACTTGATTGAAAAATTCTGCTGTCATGTTGTTTTCCTTTCTGTTGATAAAACTATTTCATTGTGGCTAAGATTTCGCCCATTCTTACCGGAACGTCCACCTCTAAATGTTCTGCTAAGGTCACGGAATTCGCCGGGAATAAGTTAATGACGGTTGAGCCCAATTGGAATGCGCCCATTTCTTGACCTTTGGTAAGTTTAATGGCGTTGTCTCCTTGATATGTCCAGACTTTGACTTCACCGGTGCGTGGCGGATTAATGACGCCGGCCCAAACCGTGCTCATGCTGGCAGTAATGGTCGCCCCCACAAGGATTTGTGCCATTGGGCCGAACGCTGTATCAAAAACACAAATAACGCGCTCATTGCGAGCGAATAAATTTGGCACGTGTTCCGCTAAGAACGGATTGACCGAGAATAAATCGCCCGGCACATAAATCATTTTGCGCAAGGTCGCATCGCACGGCATGTGGACGCGGTGATAATCACGCGGAGATAAATAAATCGTGGCAAATTCGCCGTTTTTAAAGGTGTTAACTAATTCTTCATCGCCGGCTAATAAATCAGATAGGCTGAAAAAATGCCCTTTGGCTTGCAATAAACGTTCATCGTCAATATGCCCGATTTGGCTCACGCGACCATCCGCCGGCAAGCAAAGTGCGGTCGGATTTTCATTGATTTTTCTCGCGCCGTCTTTTAACTCACGAATAAAAAATTGGTTGAAGCTTTCATAATCACTAAAGTTCTCTTTTTTTGCTTCGCTCATATCTACGTTGTATTTCTTTGCGAAAACCTTGATCACGAAATGTGTTACCGCACCCCATTTTTGTTGGGCAAACCAGCCGGCTAATTGGGTTAAATACAGTTGCGGCATAATGTATTGAAAAGCAACTTTCGCACGTTGCCAATAAGTGAATTTATTCATAGTGGTTATTTTTTCTACAGTGTCAAAAAGAAGTCGGTGATTATAACAACTTATTCGGCTTGTGCAATGTATCGGCGGATTTGCCTCCTTATTCCACGCTGAAAATCATCAAAATTGTGGCAAATGCCTCAAAAAACACAAAAAATCGGACGGGGAAGTGCAAAGCTTTAGAATTGCCTTATTTTCTCAGGTAAAATTACGACTTCTCAATTTTTGAAGCTAAGCCTATGAACCAACAACAGTTATTGCAAATTGATCGTGAGCATATTTGGCATCCTTATGCCGCCCTTCCACCGACTACACCGATTTATGCCGTTGAACGCGCTGACGGTGTGATGATCACGCTTAAAGACGGTCGCCAACTAATTGACGGCATGTCCTCTTGGTGGGCGGCGTTGCACGGCTACAATCATCCGCGCTTGAATGCGGCCGCGATAAAACAGTTGGAACACATGAGCCACATTATGTTTGGCGGCTTAACGCACGAACCCGCCGTCAAATTGGCGCAAAAATTATTGCCTTTATTGCCGCAGGGGTTGGAGCAAATCTTCTTTGCCGACAGCGGCTCCATTGCAGTAGAAGTAGCGATGAAAATGGCGATTCAATATCAACACGCCAAAGGCGAAACACAACGGCATAAATTCGCCACCATTCGTTCCGGTTATCATGGCGACACTTGGCATGCGATGTCGGTGTGCGATCCGGTGACAGGCATGCATGGGCTGTTTGCGAAAAGTTTGCCGGTGCAATATTTTCTCCCGCAGCCGCAAACGCCTTTTGGGCAGCCTTGGAACGAAGACGATATTAAACCTTTAGCAGATTTATTAGAAAAAAAAGGCGCAGAACTGACCGCACTTATTTTGGAACCGGTGGTACAAGGGGCGGGAGGAATGTATTTCTATTCGCCGATGTACTTGATGCGCGCCAAGCAGCTGTGCGAACAATACGGCGTATTGGTGATTTTTGATGAAATTGCCACCGGTTTTGGACGCACGGGCAAATTGTTTGCCGCGGAATATGCCGGTATTTCGCCGGATATTATGTGCATCGGCAAGGCACTTACGGGCGGTTATTTAACCCTGTCCGCCACCATCACCACACGCGCTATTGCGCAAACCATTTGTCAGGGCGAAGCGCACTGTTTTATGCACGGCCCGACCTTTATGGCGAATCCGCTGGCTTGTGCCATTGCCGCTGAATCCATTGATGTGTTGTTGGAAAGTGATTGGGTGGGTAATGTCCAACGGATCGAAGCCCAACTGAAAGCCGAGTTACAGGTCGCAGAAAGTTTTAAATCCGTCAAAGAAGTGCGTGTTCTAGGCGCCATCGGCGTATTGGAAATGCACGAACCGGTGAATTTGGCGAGTTTGCAGGCGCGTCTGGTGGCGCACGGTGTTTGGGTACGTCCTTTCGGCAAGCTCGTTTATATCATGCCGCCATTCATTATCACACCAACCCAATTATCTGCGTTAACGGCAGGCATGCTGGCGGCGATTGAAGAGGAATACCATGAGTAAGTCAGATTATTTTGCAGTGCAATTGGAAAAACTTCGTCAAAAAGAACAATATCGTCGTTTTCCGCAAATTGTGCATAAGGGCAAGTTTGTGGAGCAAAACGGACGGTCAATGCTGAATCTGGCTTCCAATGATTATCTCGGGCTGGCTAATGACGATGCATTGCAGCAAGCGTTTCTTGAAAAACTCGCTGAAAAACGACCGCACTTTACCTCATCCTCTTCCCGTTTATTAACCGGGAATTTCTCTGAGTATGAAAGTCTTGAGCAGCAGATGGCGGAGGCATTTCAGCGTGAAGCCTGTTTGTTATTTAACAGCGGCTATCACGCCAACATCGGCATTTTACCGGCGGTAGCCAATAAACAGACGTTGATCGTGGCAGACAAGCTGGTGCATGCCAGTATTATTGACGGCATTCGTTTGAGCGATGCGCCGTTTGTGCGTTATCGCCACAATGATTACGCCCATTTGCACGAGATTTTGCAAAAACAACATCTCAACTACGAACGCATTATTGTGGTGACGGAAAGCCTGTTTAGCATGGACGGCGATTTTGCCGATTTGCCTCAATTAGTTGAATTTAAACGGCAATTTGGCAATGTTATGTTGTATGTGGATGAAGCGCATGGCATTGGGGTTTACGGCGAACAGGGGTTAGGCGTTGCCGAGCAAATGAATTGTCTTCCGTACATTGATTTCTTGGTGGGCACGTTCGGCAAAGCGTTGGCGTCGATGGGGGCTTATGTGGTTTGCGATCAAGTGATCAAAGATTATTTAATCAACACCATGCGCCCGTTGATTTTCAGCACTGCGTTACCTCCGTTTAATGTGGCGTGGACAGAATTTCTCTTTGAAAAACGACCGCACTTTCAGGCGAAACGGCAACATCTTATGCAATTAAGCGCGCGCTTACGGCACGTCGTGGCAGAAAAGTTAAATATGCCAATGCCAAGCGAAAGCCATATTGTGCCGTTTATTCTGGGTGACAACCAATGCACCGTGCAAACGGCGCAACGTCTGCAACAGCAAGGATATTATTGCCTACCGATTCGTCCGCCGACAGTGCCTGTCGGCACCTCGCGCATTCGTTTGTCTCTCACTGCCGACATCACGCATGATGAACTTGAGCAATTTATAGAACAGTTATTTTTATGCAATATCAATTAATTAGCCAAAATCCACCAAGCCGGAATTTAATCGTTTATTTTGCCGGTTGGGGCACACCGCCTTCTGCCGTACAACATTTAGCCATTCCACCGGCGTATGATTTGTTGCTGTGTTATGACTATCGGGATTTTTCGTTGGAGTTTGATTTTTCTCGTTATGAAAATGTGCGTTTGGTGGCGTGGTCGATGGGCGTTTGGGTAGCTGAACGTGTGATGAGACAAATCCCTTTGCTTTCTGCAACGGCGATGAATGGCACAGGCTTGCCCATGCATGATGACTACGGCATTCCATGCGCCGTTTTTCAAGGCACGTTGGATACGCTAGATGAAATTAATCTAGGTAAATTTGAGCGTCGCATGTGTGGTGACAAACAGTTATTGCAGCAATATCAATCTTTGGAAGGACGGCGTTCAATTGAAGAAATACACGCAGAATTGACCGCACTTTATGATGTGTTATCGGCAGAACATCAACATACGGCGTTATCTTGGACGCAAGCGATTATTGGTACACAAGATCGTATTTTCCCTACACAAAATCAGCGAAATTATTGGCATGAACGCTGTGAGGTGAGTGAAATGGTTGGAGGGCATTACCTTTTCCCATTGCTACAAACTTGGGAACAGCTATGGTAGTAACACAACAACGGGTGATGCAATGTTTTAGTGCCGCCTTACCAACCTACGAACAAAATGCCATTGCTCAAAAGCAAATCACCGAGGATTTATTACAGTTGCTATTGGAGAAAGGCGGAAATCAATTTCACAGTGTGTTAGAGATTGGTTGTGGCACTGGCAATTTTACCCGCTTACTCATGCAACATATCAACACAACACATTGGGATTGCAATGATTTATGTGATATTGCCAACCACTTGGCACGTAATTTGCCACAGAAAAATTATCGTTTTTATCAAGGGTGTGCTGAGCGTCTCGATTTTGCCCATCAATATGATTTGATTGCTTCTGCCTCGACCATTCAATGGTTTGCTAATCCGCTGGCGTTTCTTCAACGTTGTTCAAATTATTTAACGCCTCATGGCATGATTTTATTCGGCACCTTTGCACCGACCAATTTACACGAAGTTAGAGCATTAACGGGCGTCGGTTTGGATTACCCCGATTTAGCACAATGGCAGGAGACATTAACGTCAGATTTTTCCGTGTTGCATTTAGAGCAAAAAGAAATTCAGTTGAAATTTGATTCGCCGTTATCGGTGCTTAAACATTTGAAAGAGACCGGTGTGACGGCCACCAATAATCAAATTTGGCACTACAAGAAAGTTGCCCAATTTTGTGAGCAATATCGACAACAGTATGCCGACGAGCAGGGCAAGGTCTCGTTAACTTATGTGCCTATTTTAATGTTGGCGCAGAAAAAAGAGGAAATATGATGGGAAAGGTATTATTCGTTTCGGGAATTGATACAGATATTGGTAAGTCTATCGCGACAGGGTATTACGCTAAGTATTTAATGCAGCAAGGATATTCGGTGATTACACAGAAAATGGTGCAAACGGGCTGTCAGGAAATATCAGAAGATATTGTCGTGCATCGAAAAATCCAAGGCATTGCGTTAACCGAGGAAGATCGTCAGGGCATTACATGTCCTTATTTGTTTGATTATCCTTGTTCGCCTCACATGGCCGCACGTTTGCAACAGACTTGCATTGATGAAAAAATCATTGAAAAATCCACCGCACTTTTGGCGCAAAACTACGATTATGTTTTGCTGGAGGGCGCGGGTGGCTTGATGGTGCCTTATTCCGAGGAGAAAACCACGTTGGATTACCTTGCGGCGCGTGGGTATCCGTTAATTCTGGTAACGTCGGGCAGATTGGGAAGTATTAATCACACATTACTCAGCCTTGAGGCATGCGCGCAGCGAAAAATTACCGTAGAAGCACTGATTTATAATCTTTATCCGTCGGCGGATGAATTGATTGCGCAAGATACGCAACAATATCTGCGCGGTTACTTAGCCAAACGCTTTCCGGAGACAAAATTTATGTTGATGGAAAAAATCGATTTTTAGCGTTGATTTTCATGCTCGGCGCAATAATTTCCTTTGACTATTTTTTTTTCAAAGGGTAATATGCGCTCCCTATGCAAAAGGTAAAACTACCCCTAACTGTTGATCCGGTAAAGGATGCGCAACGAAGATTGGATTATCAGGGTTATTACTCCGCTAATCAATTAAGTCGTCTTGCCGAATCGGTCAGTAAAGTGCTCAGCGATGCACAGGTTACATTATCGTTCTTTGTTGATCCGCAAAAATTGGTTGTCATGAAAGGCCATGCCAAGGTTGATGTTGAATTAAATTGTCAGCGTTGTGGTGAACCTTTCGTTCAAACCGTTGATTGTGAGTTTTGTTACAGTCCGGTGGCTAATTTGGATCAAATTGATGTATTGCCGGAAATCTATGAGCCAATTGAATTCAATGAATTCGGTGAAATAGATTTACTTGGAACAATTGAAGATGAACTCATTTTGAGTTTGCCGATTGTGCCAATGCATTCATCTGAACACTGTGAAGTGTCCGTGGCTGAACAGGTTTTTGGCGAATTGCCGGAAGAATTGGCAAAAAAACCGAACCCGTTCGCTGTATTAGCTAATTTAAAGCAAAAATAATTTAGGAGTATAGCCAATGGCTGTTCAACAAAATAAAAAATCCCGTTCACGTCGTGATATGCGTCGTTCTCACGATGCGTTAACAACTGCTGCAGTATCCGTTGATAAAGCAAGTGGTGAAACTCATTTGCGTCACCATGTAACCGCTGACGGTTACTATCGTGGTCGTAAAGTGATTAACAAGTAATTATCTCAATTACATAAAGGTAATCACTTGAGTCGTCTAACCCTTGCGTTAGATGCGATGGGCGGGGACATTGGTCCCCGTATTACTATCCCAGCATCCATTTTAGCCTTGGAACGAGATCCAACGCTTTCTCTCTTATTGTTTGGCGATCGCCAACAAATTCTTCCTCTTTTATCTTCTGCTCCTAACAGTATTCGGCAACGTTGTGACATTGTTCATTGTGCTCGTGTGATTGATAGTCGTCAGGGTATTTCCTACGCCTTGCGCCATAGCAAAGAGACCTCTATGCGTTTGGCAATAGAAGCCGTACAAAAAGGCAATGCGCAGGCTTGTGTGAGTGCTGGTGATACAGCAGCTTTGATGGGCTTATCGAAAATCTTGTTGCAACCTCTAGAAGGTATCCATCGTCCGGCACTGATTTCTACGATTCCAACGGTGACAGGTGAGCGTTCGATTATGTTGGATCTGGGGGCAAATGTTGAGTGCGATGCAGAAAACTTGTATCAATTTGCCTTGATGGGTGCCATTTTTGCAGAAAATACCCTGAATTTGGTTTATCCGCGTATTGCGTTATTGAATATTGGTATTGAGGCGGTGAAAGGATACAAATCCATCCGGGATGCGGCAGATTTACTGAAAAAAGACACTGCACTTAATTACATTGGATTCCTTGAAGGCAATTTTTTACTCAATGGCAAGGCGGATGTGATTGTGACAGACGGTTTTGCCGGCAATGTTGCGCTGAAAACCTTGGAAGGCGCCGCAAAGAACGTGATTTCTCTACTGAAAAGTGATAAGAAAAAGAGTATATTAAGTCACGTTTTTGGGTATTTAATTAAATATCTTTTCAAAGATAAATACCAACGATTAAAGCAAATCAACCCTGATCAATATAATGGCGCATCGCTTATCGGTTTGACTTCCGTTGTGGTGAAAAGTCACGGAAGTGCAAATATAGAGGCATTTGCTTATGCAATTGCCGATGCGGCATTACAAGCCCGACGTCAAATTCCACAAAAAATTTTCGCGGGCCTAAATAAAAATGAAATATTAATGAAGTAGTGAGTTCCCTCGCTATTATTTTTAACGAGATGACTATGTTTAGCAAAATTTTATCGACAGGTAGCTATTTACCTCAACATATTCGTACCAATGCTGATTTAGAAAAAATGGTAGATACTTCAGATGAGTGGATTGTTACCCGTTCCGGTATTCGTGAACGTCGCATTGCAGCACCGGATGAAACCGTCTCTACCATGGGATTTGAAGCGGCCCAAAAAGCCATTGAAGCGGCAAACATCAATCCACAGGAAATTGATCTTATTTTAGTGGCGACAACCAGCAATTCTCATGCTTATCCAAGCGCAGCTTGCCAAATTCAAGGGATGTTGGAGATTGATGATGCAATCGCGTTTGATTTGGCTGCAGCTTGTACCGGCTTTGTGTATGCGTTAGGTGTCGCTGATCAATTTATTCGTACCGGTAAAGTGAAAAAAGCGCTCGTGATTGGTTCTGATTTAAATTCCCGTAAGTTAGATGAAACAGACCGCAGCACTGTTGTGTTGTTTGGTGATGGGGCTGGCGCGGTTATTTTGGAAGCATCGGAACAAGAAGGGATTATTTCTACCCATTTACACGCCTCAGCAGATAAAAATGCCGCATTGTTACTTCCTCAGCCTGAGCGTGGCGTGGCAAAATCCGGCTATATCGAAATGCAAGGCAATGAAACCTTTAAATTGGCTGTGCGTGAACTTTCTAATGTGGTGGAAGAAACCCTTGCCGCCAATAATTTAGATAAAAAAGACATTGATTGGTTGGTGCCTCACCAAGCTAATTTACGTATTATTTCGGCGACTGCGAAAAAATTAGATATGGATATGTCGCAAGTGGTGGTAACGCTGGATCGTTATGCCAATAATAGCGCGGCAACCGTGCCGGTCGCATTGGATGAAGCGGTGCGTGATGGACGTATTCAGCGTGGTCAGTTGCTCCTTCTTGAAGCCTTTGGCGGTGGTTGGACTTGGGGTTCGGCTTTAGTGAGATTTTAGATAATCTGTTATTATTCGTGAAAAAAGTGCGGTTATTTTTGACCGCACTTTTCGACTGTAACGCATATCGGAATAAATTGATTTATTTTTTAATATAGGTAAGAGACATGAAAAAATTTGCAATGGTTTTCCCAGGACAAGGTTCACAAACGGTGGGAATGTTAGCGGAATTAGCCGGCGACTACCCAATTGTACAAGAAACTTTTAAACAAGCTTCAGAAGTATTGGGATATGATTTGTGGCAATTAGTGCAGGAAGGCCCTGTGGAAGAATTAAACAAAACATGGCAAACGCAGCCAGCGTTGTTAACGGCATCAGTGGCTGTTTATCGTGTATGGCAACAAAAATACCCGGCATTAAAACCAGAGGTGATGGCTGGTCATAGCTTAGGTGAATATTCTGCGTTGGTGTGTGCAGGTGTGTTAGATTTCCAAGATGCGGTTAAATTAGTGGAACTGCGCGGTAAGCTTATGCAACAAGCCGTACCGGAAGGTACGGGGGCGATGTACGCGATCATTGGTTTAGACAATGACGCCATTATTAACGCCTGCAAACAAGCAGAACAGGGCGAAGTGGTTTCCGCTGTGAACTTCAATTCACCGGGACAAGTCGTGATTGCCGGAGCGAAAGCCGCAGTAGAGCGCGCGGCTGCATTATGTAAAGAAGCCGGGGCTAAACGTGCATTACCGTTAGCGGTGAGTGTGCCTTCACATTGTGCTTTAATGAAACCAGCAGCAGATCAATTATCCGTTTCCTTAGAAAGTATTACGTTGAAAGAAGCAGGTGTTTCTGTTCTAAATAACGTAGATGTAAAAAATGAAATTGAAGCCGATGCGATTAGAAATGCCTTGGTTCGCCAACTTTATAGCCCGGTACGTTGGACGGAAACTGTAGAGAAAATGGCACAAAACGGTGTGGAAGTGTTGGTTGAAGTTGGCCCAGGTAAAGTGTTAAACGGGTTAACAAAACGCATCGTGGATTCCTTACAAGCGGTTTCTGTAAATGATGTTAAATCCCTCGATTCCGTCGAAGAAGTATTAGCATAAGAATAAAAAGGAGAGAAAGTTATGCAAGGTAAAATTGCATTAGTGACAGGTGCAACCCGTGGTATTGGTCGTGCAGTAGCCGAAGAATTAGTATCAAAAGGCGCTTTTGTCATCGGTACAGCAACGTCTGAGAAAGGCGCTGAAAGTATTTCTGCCTATTTAGGTGAGAAAGGCAAAGGATTGGTATTAAATGTTGCCGATCAAGCTTCCATTGATGCGGTATTGGAACAGATCAAACAAGAATTTGGCGACATTGATATTTTGGTGAATAACGCCGGTATTACCCGTGATAATTTGTTAATGCGCATGAAAGATGAAGAATGGTTCGATATTTTACAAACTAACTTGAGTTCTGTTTATCATCTTTCCAAAGCGATGCTACGCACTATGATGAAAAAACGTTTCGGGCGTATTATCAATATTGGTTCTGTCGTGGGTTCCATGGGCAATGCCGGTCAGACAAATTATTGCGCGGCAAAAGCAGGTCTCATTGGTTTCAGTAAAGCCTTAGCAAAAGAAGTGGCTTCCCGTGGTATTACGGTAAACGTCGTAGCACCGGGTTTTATCGCGACCGATATGACAGACGTATTAAGTGAAGAGTTAAAAAATAACTTATTAACTCAAATCCCGGCAGGCCGTTTGGGTGAGCCGAAAGATATCGCTAAAGCCGTGGCATTTTTGGCCTCTGAGGATGCGGCTTATATTAACGGCACAACGTTGCACGTTAACGGCGGCATGTACATGAGCTAAGCGCTATTTAGCAAAAGGTTACTCGCAGCAAAGCGGATAAAAGCAATAGCCAAACGTGTGGCTTAGTGTTAAAATCCCTTCGCAATGTAACTTGGTTAGGTCATTCAAGGGTTCGTGGAAGACGTAACTATTTTTTCACTGTATGGTTTTGTGAAAATTCAATGTTTTTGAGGTTTGACCTCTCACCGGAAATATTGCAAATTTTTTACAAATACATACACTACTTAACTTATCGCAATGAGCGTAAACTTAAACATAGGAAGAAACAAATGAGCATTGAAGAACGCGTAAAAAAAATCATCGTTGAACAATTAGGCGTGAAAGAAGAAGATGTAAAATCTGAAGCGTCTTTCGTTGAAGATTTAGGTGCGGATTCTTTAGATACTGTTGAATTAGTTATGGCTTTAGAAGAAGAATTCGATATCGAAATTCCAGATGAAGAAGCTGAAAAAATCACAACAGTTCAATCAGCAATTGATTACGTTCAAAACAATCAATAATTGATTTTCTAATTTAGGCGGTTTTTATAACCGCCTAAATTTTATCTAGCCTCAGCGTATTCCCTCCATAAAAAACGCCGTAAAAACTTACCGCACTTTATTGAAATTTTTCTTGAAATCAGTAAACTAGCGCACAATTTTTTGGCCTTGTTTTATGCAAGCTAAAAAATCACATCTTTATAAACTTTAAATGTTACCTGTGAGTAACAGAAGGACAATTCAACATGACTACAAAAGTAAATAGCTATGGCTGGAAAGCCTTGCTAGGCTCCGCCGTCGGGTATGCGATGGACGGTTTCGATCTTCTTATCCTCGGTTTTATGTTAAGTGCCATATCTGCCGATTTGGGGTTAACCCCAGCGCAAGGTGGTTCTTTAGTAACTTGGACATTGGTTGGTGCTGTTTTCGGTGGCATCGTTTTCGGTGCATTAAGTGATAAATATGGCCGTGTGCGCGTGTTAACGTGGACGATCATTCTTTTTGCGGTATTTACCGGTTTATGTGCATTGGCGCAAGGTTATTGGGATTTACTGATTTATCGCACCATTGCCGGTATCGGTTTAGGTGGTGAGTTTGGGATTGGCATGGCATTAGCGGCGGAAGCTTGGCCGGCACGTCACCGTGCGAAAGCTGCCTCTTATGTGGCGCTTGGCTGGCAGGTTGGGGTGTTAGGCGCGGCATTGTTAACTCCATTATTACTGCCACAAATCGGTTGGCGTGGCATGTTTGTGGTGGGCATTTTCCCCGCATTTGTCGCGTGGTATTTACGTGCCCGTTTGCATGAACCTGAAATTTTTGTGCAAAAACAGACCGCACTTCCAAAACCAACAAACCGTTGGGCATCTAAATTGGAGTCATTCAAGTTATTAGTGAAAGATAAAGCCACTGCGAAAGTCAGTTTGGGCGTGGTCATCCTGACCTCCGTACAAAACTTCGGTTATTACGGCATTATGATTTGGATGCCGAATTTCCTTTCCAAACAACTTGGTTTTAGCTTGACGAAATCCGGTGTATGGACGGCAGTGACCGTTTGCGGCATGATGGCCGGCATCTGGATTTTCGGGCGTTTGGCTGATCGTATCGGACGTAAACCAAGCTTCCTCTTGTTCCAAGCTGGGGCTGTCGTCAGTATCATCGCCTATTCTCAATTAACGGATCCGAATACCATGTTAATTGCCGGAGCATTCTTAGGGATGTTTGTTAATGGTATGATGGGCGGCTACGGTGCTTTAATGGCAGAAGCCTATCCAACTCAAGCACGCGCTACTGCGCAAAACGTGTTGTTTAACTTAGGACGTGCTGTGGGCGGCTTTGGCCCGGTAGCCGTGGGCGCAGTGGTTTCCGCATATTCCTTCCAAACCGCCATTGCCTTTTTAGCCGTGATTTATGTCATCGATATGTTAGCAACAGTGTGTTTAGTGCCGGAATTAAAAGGCAAAGAGTTACATTAATGCGATAAAAGTGCGGTTGAAAAATGAAATGTTTTTTCACCGCACTTTTTAAATTCATAAAATGCTATAAACAAAAAGCCGCTTTTGACATGATCAAAAGCGGCTTTTTTGTTGAAAGTGCGGTGAGAATTATGAGCGTTTCATAATCTCAAAGAACTCTTCGTTGGTTTTCGCCACAGCGAGTTTATCGATAAGGAACTCCATCGCTTCCACTTCACCCATCGGATTAAGGATTTTTCGTAGGATCCACATTTTTTGCAGCTCGTCAGGGGTGGTGAGCAAGTCTTCTTTACGGGTACCTGAACGATTAAAGTCGATAGCCGGGAACACACGTTTTTCCGCAATTTTACGGGAAAGATGTAATTCCATGTTACCTGTACCTTTAAATTCTTCGAAGATGACTTCGTCCATTTTAGAACCGGTATCCACTAATGCGGTGGCGATAATGGTTAAGCTACCGCCTTCTTCCACGTTACGCGCTGCACCGAAGAAACGTTTTGGACGGTGTAATGCATTGGCATCCACACCACCGGATAAAATCTTACCGGATGCCGGTGTCACGGTATTGTAAGCACGTGCTAAACGGGTGATGGAGTCGAGCAAAATCACCACATCTTTTTTGTGTTCTACAGAACGTTTGGCTTTTTCAATCACCATTTCTGCCACTTGGACGTGACGGGTTGCGGGTTCATCGAAGGTAGAGGCAATCACTTCGCCTTTTACGGAGCGTTGCATTTCAGTTACCTCTTCCGGGCGCTCATCGATCAATAACACAATAAGCTCCACATCAGGGTAGTTGTGGGTAATGCTTTGTGCAATATTTTGCAACAACATGGTTTTACCCGCTTTCGGTGGCGCCACGATCAAACCACGTTGACCTTTCCCGATAGGGGAGGCTAAATCTAAAATACGGGCGGTTAAATCTTCGGTAGATCCGTTGCCGCGTTCCATTCTTAAACGGGAGTTGGCATGTAATGGGGTTAAGTTTTCGAAAAGGATTTTGCTGCGGGAAACTTCCGGTTTGTCGTCATTGACTTGGTCAACTTTAAGGAGAGCAAAGTAGCGTTCTCCTTCTTTTGGCGGTCGAATTTTCCCTTCGATTTTATCCCCGGTTTGCAAATTGAAACGACGAATTTGGCTTGGAGAAACGTAGATGTCATCCGGGCCGGCTAAATAGGAACTGTCTGCCGAACGTAGAAATCCAAAACCGTCCGGTAAAATTTCCAAAACGCCGCCGCCGAAAATATCTTCTCCGCCTTTCGCGTGTTGTTTCAAAATGGCAAAAACGATGTCTTGTTTGCGTAAACGGGCTAAATTTTCCAAACCCATTTGGTCTTCGCCGAGTTTCACGAGATCGGAAACAGGCATATTTTTAAGTTCTGTAAGATGCATAATTAATTTGAAAGTTATTTAGATTAGATGAATTAGAAATAAATGAATGGGGTATTTGAAATTGGCGCGTAAATTAGCATTAAATTCAAGCACTGTCTAGTTTTTAGCTGAGTTTTTCTTGTTTTGCTTGATTGGCTTCAAATCGTATAGAAAAAGTGCGGTCATTTTTGACAGTGTTTTTAGCGCGGACTTTAATTTTTCTTGTTTTATTTACTGCAATTCGCACTGATGAATTTTTGGTGGATTTGCTTGGTTCGTGCTATTCTTAGCGGCAATTTTTTATAATGAATTTGAGACTATGCAACAGAATTATTTGAGCTCGGCACGTTTTGCTGATTTTCCGCTACATCCTTTGGTGTTACAGGCGTTGAACGATAAAGGATTTGAATTTTGTACGCCGATTCAGGCGCTTTCACTGCCCGTGACTTTACGAGGAAAAGATGTCGCAGGGCAAGCCCAAACCGGCACGGGAAAAACAATCGCATTTTTGACCGCACTTTTTCACCATTTATTAACCCATCCAACTGAGACAGATAAGAATCAACCGCGTGCGTTGATTTTAGCGCCGACCCGAGAATTGGCAGTGCAAATTGAACATGATGCGCAGATTTTCTTAAAAACAACGAAATTTAAGACCGCACTTGCTTATGGTGGTGATGGCTATGATAAGCAATTAAAAGCCATCGAAAACGGCGTGGATGTGCTTATTGGCACGACCGGACGCGTCATTGATTATGTGAAGCAGGGCATTATCCGCTTGGATCAGATTCAAACGGTGGTGTTGGATGAAGCGGATCGGATGTTTGATTTAGGTTTTATTCGCGATATTCGTTATTTATTGCGTAAATGTCCGCCTCCGCAACAACGTCTGACAATGTTGTTTTCCGCCACGCTGTCTTACAAAGTGCGCGAACTTGCCTTTGAAGATATGAATGATCCGGAATACGTAGAAATTGAGCCGGAACAAAAAACCGGGCAGCAAATTAAAGAAGAATTATTTTACCCGTCTAACCAAGATAAAATTCCGCTATTGCTCACGTTGTTAGAAGAAGAATGGCCGGAGCGTTGCATTATCTTCGCTAACACGAAACATCAATGTGAGGCGATTTGGGGCTATTTAGCCGCGGATGGACACCGTGTTGGTTTGTTAACCGGCGATGTGGCGCAGAAAAAACGTCTTTCTTTGTTGAAACAATTTACCGATGGCGATTTGGACATTTTAGTGGCCACAGATGTGGCAGCGCGTGGGTTGCACATTGCAGAGGTGACACATGTGTTTAACTATGATTTGCCGGATGATCGGGAAGATTATGTGCACCGTATAGGGCGTACCGGACGCGCGGGCGAAAGCGGGATTTCCATTAGCTTTGCTTGTGAGCAATACGCTATGAATTTACCGGCAATTGAAGAATATATCGGGCATAGTATTCCGGTGAGTCAATATGATCCGAATGCATTATTGCAGGATATTCCGCAGCCTTATCGGTTAAAACGGGAAGGTAATTTTAGCGCACCGAACAATCAACGTCGTAAGCCGTTTTGCGCGAAACGCTAGTCAAAAGATTGGCGGGTATTTTATTCAGTGTTAAAATTCGCGCCTTTTGTCAATTGAGGAAAAATAATGTTATTAGTCGATTTCGTGGTGAATAAGTTAGATGATTTAAAAGCCACTGATATTCTGCCTTTAAACGTGAAAGGAAAATCGTCCATCACCGATACCATGATTCTTTGCACCGGCACGTCTTCTCGTCACGTGTCTTCCTTGGCGCAGAAATTAATCACCGAATGTAAACTTGCCGGCATTGACGTGTTTGGCGATGAAGGCAAAGAAACAGCGGATTGGGTGGTTGTCGATTTGGGCGAGGCTATCGTGCATATCATGCAGGCAGAAAGCCGCGAAATGTATCAATTAGAAAAACTTTGGGCATAGGGCACATAAAGTGCGGTCGTTTTTCACGACGTTTTTTGAGGCGCGAGAATGAAAATTCAGTTAATTGCCGTTGGAACCAAAATGCCGGCGTGGGTGACTACGGGATTCGAGGAATACCAACGTCGCTTTCCAAAAGACATGCCTTTTGAATTAATCGAAATACCTGCCGGTAAACGGGGTAAAAATGCCGATATTAAACGGATTTTAGAACAGGAAGGTAAAGCCATGTTGGCGGCGGCCGGAAAGGGTAAAATCGTGACATTGGATATTCCCGGTAAACCGTGGACGACCGAACAATTAGCGCAACAGCTGGAAGGTTGGAAAAATGACGGACGTGATGTCTGTTTACTTATCGGCGGACCAGAAGGGCTTTCACCTGAATGTAAGATGGCCGCTGAACAAAGTTGGTCGCTATCGCCTTTAACCTTGCCACATCCGTTAGTACGCGTGGTGGTAGCAGAAAGCTTGTATCGTGCCTGGTCATTAACCACTAATCATCCTTATCATCGAGAATAAATGAACTTAAAGAAATTACTGTCTCAGCCACAATACGATCCGATTCGTGATAAAAAAGCCGAGCGCAATTTATTTGCTCGTCGCGCTTTGGTGTCATTTATCGGCGTTTTGGCTTTGTCGGCAATTTTAGTGCTGAATCTCTATGGCTTACAGGTGGTCAATTACGACAGCTATCAAACCCGCTCTAACGGAAACCGCATTAAATTGTTGCCGTTGCCGCCTACACGCGGGCTGATTTACGATCGTAACGGTCACTTATTGGCAGAAAATTTGACCTTCTTTGGGTTATATATCGTGCCGGAAAAAGTGGAAAATTTAGACCGCACTTTTGAAGAATTGAAAGTATTGGTCGGTTTAACGGATACGGATATCGAAAACTTTAAAAAAGAACGTCAACGTTCTTCGCGCTATACGCCAATTTTGTTGAAACCAAATCTAACAGAAGAACAAATCGCCCGTTTTTCGGTGAATCAATATAATTTCCCAAGTTTGGATGTGAAGCCTTATTTTAAACGGCATTATCTCTATGGCGAGCCGTTGACCCATATTTTGGGCTATGTGTCGAAGATTAATGATCGTGATGTAGAGCGTTTAAAGAAAGAAGAAAAATTAGCTAACTATGCGGGCACCCATGATTTAGGCAAGTTAGGCATTGAACGCTATTATGAGGAAGCGCTACACGGCACCACCGGTTTTGAAGAAGTGGAAGTGAACAGCCGTGGCAAAGTGATTCGTAAATTACGCGAACAGCCGGCAGTGGCAGGAAAAAGTATTCATCTCACCATTGATTTGAATTTGCAACTTTATGTTACCGATTTATTAGCGGGGCAAAAAGGTGCCGTTGTGGTGATAGATCCGAAAGATAACAGCGTGTTAGCGATGGTTTCCGTGCCGAGTTATGACAATAATTTGTTTGTGGACGGTATTTCAGCGGAGGCTTATAGCCGCTTGTTAAACGATCCGAACCGTCCCTTATACAGCCGTGTGACACAAGGGGCTTATCCACCGGCATCGACGGTGAAACCGTTTATTGCGGTTTCTGCGTTGCAGGAAAATGTGATTACACCGGAAATGACGATTTCTGATCCCGGTTATTGGGTTTTGCCGAATACCACGAAACGTTTTCGCGATTGGCGTAAAGGCGGGCATGGCATGACGGATTTAAATAAAGCCATTACCGAATCTTCCGATACCTATTTTTATCAAACCGCCTATAACATGGGGATTGATCGCTTGTCTGATTGGATGAAGCGCTTTGGGTTTGGTGTGCCGACCGGTATTGATATTCAGGAAGAAACTGCTGCGAATATGCCGACCCGAGAGTGGAAGCAAAAACGCTACAAAAAACCGTGGGTACAAGGCGATACGATTTCTGTGGGAATCGGGCAAGGCTACTGGACGGCAACCCCTTTACAATTAGCAAAAGCGACGAGCGTGCTAGTGAATAACGGTAAAGTTAATACACCGCATTTAATGAAAAATATTGAGGGGGCGGTAGTCGAACCTTATAAAGATCCGTTGCTATATGAAGATATTACCGAACCAAAACAATACTATTGGGATGTGGCCAAGCGCGGTATGTATAACGTGGTGAATTCTGCAGCAGGAACCGGGCGTAAGGCATTTGCCGGAACACCTTATCGTGTGGCGGGTAAATCAGGAACGGCTCAGGTGTTCAGTTTGAAGGAGAATCAGAGCTACAATGCCGGAGCGTTAAAAAAAGAATTGCATGACCATGCTTGGTTTACCGCTTTTGCGCCTTATGATAATCCACAAATCGTGGTGGCAATGATTTTGGAAAATGCGGGCGGTGGTTCCAGTAATGCCGCGCCTGTCGTTAGAAAAATTATGGACTATTATTTTAAGCAAAGTAACGGACAAACAACGGAAGAAATACTGACACCAACAATGTCGGGAGCGCCAAATGAAAATGAATGATCGTAATATTTGGTTGGAATTATGGCGTCGTTTGCATATTGATTTGTGGTTGTTTATCGGACTCGTCGTCATTAGCGGTTATGGTATGTTGGTATTGTATAGTGCATCCGGTGCAAATGAAGCGATGTTTCATAACCGCATTGTACAGGTTGGGCTTGGTTTTGCCGTTATGCTAATGATGGCACAATTTCCACCCAAATTTTATCAGCGAATTGCACCTTATTTATTTATTCTCGGCATTGTTATGCTTGTTTTAGTGGATCTTATCGGGACAACCAGTAAAGGGGCGCAACGTTGGCTGGATTTGGGCGTTGTGCGCTTTCAGCCCTCTGAAATCGTCAAACTGGCAGTGCCGTTGATGGTGGCGGTGTATTTAGGGAATCGACCGCAACCGATTAAGATAAAGGAAACCATGATTGCGTTGGTGATTATTCTTATTCCAACGCTGTTGGTGGCGATTCAACCGGATTTAGGTACTGCAATTTTGGTTAGCGGCTCAGGCCTATTTGTGGTATTTTTAGCCGGTATGAGCTGGTGGTTGATTTTAGCGGCAGTTCTCGCCTTGGCAGCATTTTTGCCTATTATGTGGTTTTATTTAATGCACGATTATCAACGTACCCGAGTCTTAACCTTGTTTGATCCGGAAAAAGACTTATTGGGGGCGGGGTATCATATTTGGCAATCTAAGATTGCTATCGGTTCCGGTGGAATGTGGGGAAAAGGTTGGATGCAAGGCACGCAATCCCAATTGGAATTTTTACCTGAACCTCATACGGATTTTATCTTCGCAGTATTAAGTGAAGAATATGGCATGATCGGTTTCTTGATTTTATTAGCCATTTATTTGTTTATTATTGCTCGCGGTTTAATGATTGGCGTCAGCGCACCAACCGCATTTGGGCGTATTTTAGTTGGGGCATTAACGTTAATTTTCTTCGTTTATGTCTTTGTTAATATTGGAATGGTGAGTGGTATTTTGCCTGTGGTGGGCGTGCCTTTGCCATTGGTGAGCTATGGCGGCACATCTTATGTAGCAATTATGGCGGGCTTTGGCTTGATCATGTCGGTCCATACTCACAAAGAACACTTTCTGAAGGGAACTAATTAAGTTTTCAGTTTTCTTAATAGTCATCTCTACAGAGAGGGAGAAATTTAATGAATTTAAAGCAAACTGTAAAATATGTTTTTATTTTATTTTCATTTTTGACCGCACTTTCCGTGCAAGCAGAAACGAAAAAGCTTTATGGCGTAGAAGAGCCAAAGTTAACGTATCGTCCTCTTTCTAACACAACGCAAACCTACCAAGTGAAAGGGGAGGTTTACACAACAAGAACGCATCAGGATGCGAAGGATTATAGTAAAGAAGGTATTGCCAGTTATTACCATAATAAATTTAATGGACGTCGCACTTCCAGTGGGGAGCCCTATAACTCTACTTTGTTCACCGCCGCGCATAAAACCTTACCACTGAATTCCTACGCGGTTGTAACGAATATGAGTAACCAACGTAAGGTTATTGTGCGTATTAATGACCGCGGTCCTTTTTCTAAAGGTCGTATTATTGATTTGTCCCATGCGGCAGCAAAAGAAATCGGTATTATCGGCAGTGGCATGGGCATGGTAAAGATTGAAGCGTTACATGTCGATTCCAAAGGCGAACTTTCCGGGGCAGGCGCTTCTACATTGGTAAAAAACAGCAATAATGATGAGTCTTTAAAGCGTTTGCCGGTGGACGATCTTGATATTGATAAGGAAGCATTACAAAACGTTAAAGTGCCTCATATACAAGATGAAAGTTACGAGTTGAGAATGATCAATTTAGCCAGCAAAAAACATGCTGAAGAGGTGATTAATCAACTTGCGTTAAAGAATATTAAAGCGGAAATTGCCGCGAATGGGCAGAAGTATAATATTCATTTGGGGCCGTTAAACTCGAGGGCTCAAGTGACTGATTTGAAAACACAATTAAAGCGATTAAATCATTCTGAACCGCTAGTTGTGTATTCTTATAATAAATAACCGTTACATGATGTTAGGATGTTCAATCTTATGTTTAATAAAGTAGTAAAACACACAAAAATTGCATTAATTGCAGGCGCTTTGTGCGCATCGTTTAGCGCGGTGGCAGACGATATTCAATTTAATATTGCCGTACCGGAAATTAATGCGCAAACCTATATTTTAATGGACTATAACTCAGGCACTGTCTTGGTAGCGTTAAATCCGGATCAGCGCCAATATCCCGCGTCATTAACGAAAATGATGACCAGTTATGTAACGGGGCAAGCATTAAAACAAGGTAAAATTCATGATACGGATGTGGTCACGATCGGTGAAAGCGCCTGGGGGCAAAATTTCCCTGGCTCATCCAAAATGTTTTTAAACTTAAACCAACAAGTTTCTGTTGCTGATTTGAATAGAGGGATTGTCATCGTATCCGGCAATGATGCTTGTGTGGCGATGGCAGAGCATGTTTCCGGCACGGTGACGAACTTCGTTGCGACCATGAACAAATATGTAGAACAATTTGGTTTGAAAAACACTCATTTTACAACTGTTCATGGCTTGGATGATGAAAATCAATATTCTTCTGCTCGGGATATGGCAATTATTGGTGCGCATATTATTCGTGATTTACCGGAAGAATATAAAATTTATGCAGAAAAAGATTTTACCTTTAATAAAATCAAGCAACCGAACCGTAACGGCTTATTGTGGGATAAAACCATTCATGTGGATGGCATGAAAACCGGTCACACAGATAAAGCTGGCTATAATCTTGTCGCCTCTGCCACCAATCCAAATAATATGCGTTTGATTTCTGTCGTGATGGGGGTGCCAACCTACAAAGGCCGCGAAGTGGAAAGCAAAAAATTATTACAATGGGGCTTTGCTAATTTTGAAACCTTTAAAACCTTTGAAGCCGGCAAAGCGATTTCCGAGCAACGGGTTTATTACGGTGATGAAAGCAACATTCAGTTAGGCGTGTTACAGGATGCGTTTATTACCATTCCGAAAGGTAAAAGTAGTGAGTTAAAAGCCCGTTATGAGCTAGAGAAAAAATACCTCGAAGCACCATTAGCAAAAGGTCAGGTCGTTGGCAAAGTGGTCTATCAACTTGATGGTAAAGACATTGCCAGCGTGAATTTGCAAGTTATGCAAGAAGTTAAAGAGGGCGGTATTTTCGGTAAAATCTGGGACTGGTTAGTACTCACGGTTAAAAGCCTCTTTAGCTAATCTTTAAAAAACATTTCGAAAACCGACCGCACTTTTTATGAAAGTGCGGTTAAATTTTTTAGGAAAAGACAAATGAACGATAAAAAAACAGTAAATTTAACCGACCTTGCACATGATAAAAAATTAAAAGATCTTCTTGAGTTTCCTTGTGATTTTACTTTTAAAGTGGTGGGAGCAGCTCGCCCGGATTTAGTGGATGATGTGGTTCAAACGGTTCATAAAACCATTAAAGGCGATTACACGCCGA
Source organism: Aggregatibacter segnis ATCC 33393 (assembly GCF_900476035.1). GTDB lineage: Bacteria > Pseudomonadota > Gammaproteobacteria > Enterobacterales > Pasteurellaceae > Aggregatibacter > Aggregatibacter segnis. The sequence goes on from NZ_LS483443.1 coordinate 794,474, forward strand.
GTACCAAAGAAAGTGGTAAAGGCACTTATCATTCGGTATCCATCAACGTACGAGCCGAAAATATTGAGCAAATTGAGAAACTCTACAAAGAGTTGGCAGAAATCAACGGCGTGAGAATGGTGTTGTAATCACCAAAATGCGGTTATTTTTTATAGCGTTTTTAGGAAATCATCATGCAATCCGAATTAATTGTACGTCAGCTTGGTATTCGTGATTACGAGACCGTTTGGCACGAGATGCAGTCGTTTACCGATAACCGTACGGAAGATACCACTGATGAAATTTGGTTGGTGCAACATCCGTCGGTATTTACCCAAGGTCAGGCGGGCAAACCGGAGCATTTATTGCAGCAAAGCACTATTCCTGTGGTGCAATCGGATCGTGGTGGACAGATTACCTATCACGGTTTAGGCCAGCAAATTATGTATGTGCTGATTGATGTGAAGCGCCATGAAAATTTAAATGTTCGCCAATTAGTCACCGCACTTGAGCAATCCGTGGTGAAAACGCTAGCGGATTATGGTATTGAAGGTTATCCAAAACCGGATGCGCCAGGGGTGTACATTGATGGCAAGAAAATTTGTTCCCTTGGCTTGCGCATTCGACATGGGCGTTCATTTCACGGTTTAGCGTTTAATATCAACATGGACTTAAGCCCTTTTTATCAAATTAACCCTTGTGGTTATGCCGGATTAGAAATGTGCCAGCTGGCAGACTTCATTCCAGCTCAAGACGCGGATTGCGACAAGGTTTCACCACAATTAGTTAAGCATTTCGCCGAGCAGTTAGGGTATAATGTAACAACTTGTTAACATCAATAAACAGCATTTCATCTCATTATCTTCATAAAAAATTAAGGAATATCAATGGGAACACCTTTTAAAATGGAGCGCGGTGTTAAATATCGCGATGCAGCTAAAACCTCCATTATCCCGGTGAAAAATATCGATCCTGAGCAAGAGCTATTGAAAAAACCGGAATGGATGAAAATCAAAATTCCGGCAAACGGAGCGCGTATTCAAAGCATTAAATCCGGTATGCGTCGTCATGGCTTGCATTCTGTATGCGAAGAAGCCTCTTGTCCTAACCTGCACGAATGTTTTAATCATGGTACGGCAACCTTTATGATTCTTGGAGCAATTTGTACCCGCCGTTGTCCGTTCTGCGATGTCGCGCACGGCAAACCATTACCACCGGATCCGGAAGAACCGCGTAAATTGGCAGAAACTATTCAGGACATGAAATTACGGTATGTAGTGATTACTTCCGTTGACCGTGATGACTTACCTGATCGCGGTGCCGGGCATTTTGCGGATTGCGTACGTGAAATCCGTGCGTTAAACCCAAACATTAAAATTGAAATTTTGGTGCCGGATTTCCGTGGACGCATTGAATTGGCGTTGGAAAAATTAAAAGACAATCCGCCGGATGTGTTTAACCACAACTTGGAAAATGTACCACGTTTATATCGTGAAATCCGTCCAGGCGCCGATTACGAATGGTCTTTGCGTTTACTGAAAGAATTTAAAGCCATGTTCCCACATATTCCGACCAAATCCGGTTTAATGGTGGGATTAGGCGAAACGAACGAAGAAATTTTAGAGGTTATGCAGGATTTACGCGACCATGGTGTAACTATGTTGACCCTCGGGCAGTATTTGCAACCAAGTCGCCACCATTTACCGGTGGCGCGTTATGTACCGCCGGCAGAATTTGATATGTTCCGCGAAAAAGCCCAAGCCATGGGCTTTGAACATGCGGCTTGCGGTCCGTTCGTACGTTCTTCTTACCACGCTGATTTACAAGCAAGCGGTGGTGTAGTGAAATAAACGGAAAAGTGCGGCCGTTTTTCAAGGTGGAAAACGTAGCTAGAAACAACCGCACTTTATGGCACTTAATAAGAAAAAAGGAAAGTGAGAGATTCACTTTCCTTTTTCTTTTTTAACTTGTGTTCTTATTGTTTCCGCCAAGTGGTGCCGTTTAGCCCGTCTTCTAACACAATGCCCATTTGGGTTAAGGCGTTGCGTGCCGCATCAGCAGCCGGCCAGTCTTTGGCGGCGCGGGCTTCGTTGCGTTGTTTGATGAGACCTTCGATTTTGGCGACTTCGTCATCATCAGAGCCGGCTTGTAGGAATTGTTCCGGATCGAGTTGAAGCAAGCCGAGAATGCCGGCAAGTTCGCGTAAACGCGCGGCAAGTCCATTGGCTTTGTCCATGTCTTCGGTTTTCAGTTTGTTCAATTCACGCGCCATTTCAAATAGTACGGAAAGGGCGTTTGGCGTATTGAAGTCGTCGTCCATCGCCTCGCGGAACGTATCCACAAAATTTTCACCGCCAAAAGCCACCGCACTTTTATCGGTGCCGCGCAATGCGGTGTAGAGGCGTTCTAATGCGCCATGGGCGAGATTGAGGTTTTCTTCGCTGTAATTTAATTGGCTACGGTAGTGGGCGCTGAGCAGGAAGTAACGCACGCTTTCCGCATCGTAGTGATTTAATACATCGCGAATCGTGAAGAAGTTGCCGAGGGATTTCGACATTTTCTCTTTATCCACCATGATCATGCCGGAATGTAGCCAATAGTTCACATACTGGTTACCGTGGGCGCAACAAGATTGAGCGATTTCGTTTTCGTGGTGCGGAAACATCAGGTCGGAGCCGCCACCGTGAATGTCAAAATGTTCGCCAAGTTGTTTGCTGTTCATGGCGGAGCATTCAATGTGCCAACCCGGACGGCCTTTGCCCCAAGGTGAATCCCAACTTGGTTCATTTGGTTTGGACATTTTCCACAACACGAAATCCATTGGGTTTTTCTTGATTTCATTGATTTCAATACGAGCCCCCGCTTGTAATTGCTCTAAATCTTGGCGGGATAATTTGCCGTACTCTTTGAAGCTTTCCACATCAAACATCACATCGCCATTGTCCGCCACATAAGCATGTCCGCGTTGAATCAGTTTTTCTACAATAGCAATAATTTCAGGAATGTGATGGGTCGCACGCGGTTCAAAATCCGGACGCAAAATGTTCAGGGCGTCAAAATCCTTGTACATTTCCACGACCATGCGATCCACCAATTGCTCACAGGTTTCTTTGTTTTCTAAGGCGCGTTTAATGATTTTGTCGTCCACGTCAGTGATGTTGCGCACATAGGTCAACTCGTAGCCTAAATAGCGTAAGTAACGCGCCACTACATCGAAACAGACAAAGGTACGGCCGTGTCCGATATGGCAGAGATCGTAAACGGTCACGCCGCAAACATACATGCCGATTTTGCCTGCATGAATCGGTTTAAAAATTTCTTTTTCGCGAGTAAGAGTATTGAAAAGTTTTAACATATTGGGATCCAAATCTTTTTGAAAACGTACCGCACTTTATGGCGATTTGGGGCGGATTATGAAATAATGACGCTCTTTAATTCGTATAGGAAAAGCACAATGATTACACTACACACTAATTTCGGCGACATTAAAATTGCCTTAAATCACGAAAAAGCACCGGTAACGGCAGAAAACTTCTTAACTTATTGTAAAAATGGGTTTTATGATAACACAATTTTCCACCGCGTGATTGACGGTTTTATGATTCAGGGCGGCGGCATGGAAAGTGGTATGCGCGAAAAAGCGACTAACGCACCGATTAAAAACGAAGCCAACAACCGTTTAAGCAACAAGAGTGGCACCATTGCCATGGCGCGTACTTCCGATCCGCATTCGGCGACGGCGCAATTCTTCATTAACGTGGCGGATAACACCTTCTTGGATTACCGTTCAAAAGAAATGTTTGGCAAAGAAGTGGTGCAAGAGTGGGGCTACGCAGTATTCGGTGAAGTTGTTGAAGGCATGGATGTGGTGGACAAAATCAAAGGTGTGAAAACCGGCAATAAAGGTTTCCACCAAGACGTACCGAACGAAGATGTGGTGATTACCTCTGTTACCGTTGACGAATAAGACTATGGGCAACTCATTGAGTTGCCTGATTTTTTTAGATTGATATGTATTCCTTTTTTGACACTCATACTCATCTTGATTATTTACAGCAGTTCACCGGTGAGCCGTTGGCGCAGCTTATGCAAAATGCGCAGATAGCTGGCGTGCAAAAGATCTTGATTGTCGCCGTGTTACAGCGGGATTTCAAAATAATTGAAAAAATGACCGCACTTTATCCGCAACAGTTGTATTACGGCTTGGGGTTACATCCCTTGTACATCAAAGAACACCAAGCGCAGGATTTGGATTTATTGGAACAGGCGTTAGCAACGCGTTCGCCAAATTGCACAGCGGTGGCGGAAATCGGTTTGGAACGTGCCGTGCCGGAATTATTAACCGATGAGCTATGGCGCAAGCAATGCGATTTTTTTGAAGCGCAACTGCATTTGGCGAAAAAGCACGATTTGCCGGTAAACATGCATTCCCGCAAGTCGCACGATCAGCTGTTCTCTTTTCTCAAACGCATTGAGGTGCCGAAACGTGGCGCCGTGCATGGTTTTGCAGGCAGCTACGATCAGGCAAAACGTTTTGTGGATTTGGGCTATTCTATTGGTGTAGGCGGCACGATTACCTATGAGCGTGCTAATAAAACCCGTCAAACCATCGCGAAATTGCCGCTTGATGCCTTGCTGTTAGAAACGGATTCGCCCGACATGCCGGTATTCGGTTTTCAAGGTCAACCGAATCGCCCGGAAAGAGTGCAACAGGTTTTTAAGGTGTTGTGTGAATTAAGACGTGAAACGCCGGAGATGATTGCCGAGACAATTTGGCAAAATAGCCTCAGAAAATTTGCTTGAAAAAAGCACCGCACTTTTATGTAGGTATTAAATCTTAAAACGATGAATGATCTGATTTGCCGAACCGCGCCAAACCAAGCTTGGGTCCGCCTGTTCTTGAATAAACTTACCATCAATGAGCACATCAATGTAGGGCAACATTTGCCGTTGATATTCGTTCAATTCCTCTAATTTGTAACCCGTCCAGACCCAAATATCTTTATCGGGACATTCCCGTTTTACCCGTTGAACCAAAGGCAACAGCGCTTCTACGTTTCTCGGATGCAAAGGGTCGCCACCGGAGAGGGTCAAACCTTGGCGTTTAATACGGGTGTCTTTGAGATCCTTGAGAATTTGTTCTTCCATTTCACTACCAAAGGGCACCCCGGCGCTAAACGACCAGCTTTTTTGGTTGTAGCACCCCTTACAGCCGTGAGTGCAGCCGCTGACAAAAAGCGTACAACGCGTGCCTTCGCCATTGACGATGTCGACGGGGTAGTATTGGAGGTAGTTCATTTTCGTTTTGTTTAAATCAAATTCGCTTTTTTTAATATTGGGTTTCGCCGATGGCGACTCACTTTCTTTTGCTTGCACAAAAGAAAGTAAGCAAAGAAAAGTGCACCCGGATAAGCCGCTGCTCTTCGCTTGATTGCCATTTTCTTTACGGCAATTTTCGAACTCGCTACGCTCAAACAGACGAAAATTGCCTAAAAATGGCAAGCCGCTCAGGCGTCTTATACGGGAATCCCATTTTATTTGAGCGTTGCAAAAGTGCGGTCAGATTTTTTCATGTTTTTGACTGAAAATCTCTCAAAAATGACCGCACTTTATCGTGATAATGCGACTAAAATCCCCCTCTTTAGCAAAGAGGGGCTAGGGGAGATTTGGCATAGCCTTAAAATCACATATGTTTAACCCGACGCTTCACCTCTTCCTGTTTTCCAGCATTAAACGGACGGGCATCCGGGCTGCCGAGGTAGCCGCAGACACGACGGGTGACAGAAACTTTTTCACTGTCGTGGTTGCCACATTTCGGGCAGGTGAAACCTTTGCTAGTGCATTCAAATTCACCGGTGAAACCGCATTCGTAGCATTCGTCGATTGGCGTGTTGGTCCCGTAGTAAGGCACGCGGTCGTAGCTGTAATTCCATACGTCTTCCAACGCTTTCAAGTTATGTTGAATATTCGGGTATTCGCCGTAGCAAATAAAACCACCGTTAGCCAATGGTGGGTACACCATTTCAAAGTCTAACTTGTCGTACGGGTTCACTTTTTTCTCTACGTCCAAGTGATAGCTGTTGGTGTAGTAACCTTTATCGGTCACGCCGTCGATAACGCCGAACTGTTTAGTGTCAAGGCGGCAGAAACGGTCGCACAGATTTTCACTTGGTGTAGAGTATAAGCTGAAGGCATAACCTGTTTCGGCACGCCATTGTTTAACCGCGTTGCTTAAGTGTTCCACGATAGCACGGCCTTTTTCTCGCAGCATTTCGTCATCGTAAATATGCCCTTGGTGATACAACGCATTGATGGTTTCGTGAATACCGATGTAGCCAAGGGAAATGGATGCGCGGCCATTTTTGAAGATTTGCGCCACGTTATCGTCTGCTTTCAAACGCACACCGCAGGCGCCTTCCATGTAGAGAATTGGCGCGACGCGGGCTTTGGTGTGTTCCAAGCGGGCAATACGGGTCATTAAGGCTTTTTTCGCCAAAGCCAAGCGTTGATCCAATATTTCATAGAAACGTTTTTCATCGCCTTTGGCTTCAATGGCAATACGTGGCAAATTGAGGCTTACTACGCCGAGGTTGTTACGTCCGTCATGGATTTGTTCGCCATCCTCTTCGTAAGCGCCCAAGAAACTGCGGCAGCCCATGGGGGCTTTAAAGGAGCCGGTGACTTTGACGACTTGGTCGTAATTCAGAATATCCGGATACATCCTTTTGCTGGCGCATTCCAACGCAAGTTGTTTGATATCGTAATTCGGGTCGTTTGGTTCCAAATTTACCCCTTTGCGTTGAGTAAAGACCAGTTTCGGGAACACCGGTGTTTTGTGGTTTTTGCCTAAACCGCGAATTCGATTTTGTAAAATGGATTTTTGAATTAAACGTGCTTGCCAAGTTGTGCCTAAGCCAAAACCAAAGGTAACAAACGGTGTTTGCCCGTTGGCGGTGTGTAAGGTGTTTACTTCATATTCCAAGGACTGGAAGGCATCGAAACATTCTTTTTCAATCAAGGCTTGCGCATATCCTTGCGTATCTGGAATGTTCCATTGCTCTGCATTTTTGAGGTGTTTTTCATAGCTTAACTGCACATAAGGTGAAAGGACTTCATCAATACGGTTAATGGTGGTGCCGCCGTAAATATGGCTGGCCACTTGAGCAATGATTTGGGCAGTGACAGCGGTTGCGGTACAGATCGATTTTGGCGGTTCGATTTCTGCATTTCCCATTTTAAAACCATGGGTCAACATGCCTTTTAAATCGACTAACATACAGTTAAACATCGGGAAAAATGGGGAATAATCTAAATCATGATAATGGATTTCCCCTTTTTCATGGGCTTCCACAACATCACGCGGCAAAATATAACGCTTGGCATAATGTTTCGCCACGATACCGGCCAATAAATCCCGCTGTGTCGGGATCACTTTGGCATCTTTATTGGCATTTTCGTTGAGCAATTCCACGTTGCTTTGTTCAATCAGCCCTTCGATTTCTTTGGTTAATTGACTGCGTTTTTCACGCGCCATATCACGTTCGTGACGGTATTCAATATAAGCGCGTGCAATTTGTGGATATTGGCTTGCCATCAGGTGATTTTCGACAATCTTTTGAATGTGGCTAATATCAATTTCTTGTTGATGATGCGCGAAAATGTCATTGCTGACTTTTTGTGCAATGTCATGACAAAAGCGTTCATCTTGAATATCCACCGCTTGCGCTGCTTTTTTAATGGCATTAATAATGCGTTGAATTTCAAACCCGATGCGTGAACCATCACGCTTTATGACGAAAAATGTACCCATGTTAGCCACCTATATTTAGTGTGTTATCAAAGTGGCGATACTATATATAGATATTTTTTTAAATTCAACACACAATATGTAGTGTTTTTGTGTGTTTGGAATGTATTAAATGTCGTGAGGCAAGTTAGTCATTGGTTTTGTTGAAAATTTAGCAGAAAAGAAAAATAAAAGAATTTTATTGTTTTGTGATTTTGATCACAAATTGAACGTTTTGTGTTTAAAATAAAAAAGCGCGGTCAAAATTCATTGTCAATTTTGACCGCACTTATTATGTAAAAACTTAACTATACATCGCTTCAATCTGCTCTTTATAGCGTTGCAGAATGACTTTTCGACGTAATTTTAGCGTGGGGGTAATTTCTTCCAGCTGCGTGCTGAATGCCTGAGGCAACAACGTGAAACGTTTGATTTGTTCCCAACCGGCAAGCTCTTTTTGTAATTCATTGATTCGCTGTTCTAGCATTTGCAAAATCTCAGAATTTTTGAGCAATTCCAACCGATCTTGATATTTGATATTGACCTGTTTGGCGTACTCCTCAAGGGCGGCGTAGCTAGGTACGATAAGGGCGGAAACGTATTTTTTTGCATCAGCAATGACTGCAATTTGTTCGATAAATTTATCTTTGCCGATTTTGCTTTCCAACACTTGTGGGGCGATATATTTGCCATTGGAGGTTTTCATTAATTCTTTAATGCGGTCGGTGATGTATAAATTCCCCTCGGCATCAAATTCGCCTGCATCACCGGTTTTTAAGAAACCGTCTGCAGTGAAAGTATCGGCCGTTTCCTGCGGTTTTTTGTAATAACCTTTCATCACCATGCCACCGCGCACGAGGATTTCGTTATTTTCGCCAATTTTGGCTTCTGCGCCCGGCATTAAGCGACCGATGGAATTGGCGTTAAAGTGAAGATCATCCCAGCAGGAAACCGTCGCGGTGGTTTCTGTCATGCCGTAACCCAGCTTAATGTTTAAACCGATGCTGTGGAAAAATAAACCGATCGTCGATTCTAATTTAGCACCGCCGCAAGGCATCATCCGAATGCGCCCGCCAAGTAGCGCACGTAATTTTCCAAGTACCAACTTGTTGGCGAGGGCATACTGTTGTTTTAACAAAAAGCGGATCTTTTGTCCTTTGGCAAGGGCATCGAAATGCTGATGCCCAACGTCTATCGCCCAATGAAAAATACGTTGGCGAAGTTTTGGCGCATGATGGACTTTGTCTAAAATGGCCGTATAAATTTTTTCGTAAAACCGTGGCACGGCACACATTAAGGTTGGACGAATCTCTGTCAAAGCCGACCGCACTTGATTGGTGTCTTCAATGTAACAGTTGGTCGCGCCGCGATGAAGCACATAAGCTACCCAAGCGCGCTCAAAAATATGAGATAACGGCAAGAAGGAAAGAGATACGTCGGTATCATCCACTTTTAATGCCTGATCGTGGGCGTTGAGTTGATGCGCTAAATTCGCGTAATCCAACATCACGCCTTTCGGCTCACCGGTCGTGCCGGAGGTGTAAATTAATGTGAACAAATCCTCCAAGCACTTGCCATCCAACCGTTGTTGTAATTCCGCCTGATATTGTTCATCTGCCATCTCAATAAAGTCTTGCCAATGGCAGGCTTTGGCGTGTTCATGCAAATGGATTGTGCTTTTCATCGCCACGATTTTTTCCAGTTTCGGGCATTCATCGACGATCTCCAATACTTGATCATATTGTTCTTGGTCGCCCACGAAAATGATCTTCATATCTGCATTGTTAATAATAAATTGGGCTTGTTTGGCGGTGTTCGTGGCATAAATCGGCACGGTGACGGCACGCACTTGCAATGCACCGATATCGGTGATTGTCCAACGCGGCATATTATGCGAGAAAATACCAATTTTATCTTGAATATCAATATGATTTGCTAATAACGCTAATGAAATTTGGTCAATTTGTTGTTGAAACTCTGACCAAGAAATAGACAACCAATTGTTGTCTTTGAAGTAACGAAGTGCGGTGTGATTTGCTAACGTTTTTGCTTGGCTACGCACACGGTGAATAAAATGAAAATTGAGATCCATGGTTAAAAAATCCAAAATCAGCTAACAGTTGTGCGCTAATATAGCGGATTGAGGCTCAAAACTCTAGCAATAAGACTGTGTTTTGTGGGGATTTATTGTGTTGATGCCACTAGACAAATTATCCCTATAATTCTCGACAAAATACCGCTAAAATTACCCACTATGGCTTTGTCAACCTTGCTCAAGCCAACGCTCAAAATCCATTGGATTTTTTGACCGCACTTTTTGTTATTTTAAGGATGTTTATGTCACCGCCACGTTTTGTTCATTTGCAGGTTCACAGTGATTTTTCCATGATTGACGGTATCGCCAAAGTGAAACCGTTGGTGAAAGCCTGTGTGGAAAATAACATGGTGGCGATGGGGCTAACAGACTTCACGAATTTCTGTGGCTTGGTCCGGTTTTATGGTGAGGCATTATCTTCCGGCGTGAAGCCGATTATCGGGGCGGATGTGCTAGTGCAAAATGAGCTGTGTGGCGAGGAAAGATTCCGTTTAACCCTCTTGGCAAAAAATAATGAAGGTTATAAAAATATCACCTTGTTGCTTTCCAAAGCCTATGAGCGCGGTTATGCCGATGTGCCGTATATTGATCAGCAGTGGCTAGTAGAACATCGTGCCGGGGTGATTGTTTTATCCGGCGGCGTCAATGGCGATGTAGGTAAAAAATTACTGCGTAGCAATACTGATGAACTTAAAAGTGCGGTGGATTTTTACCACGAATTTTTCCCTGATCATTTTTATCTGACGCTTACCCGTACCGGTCGCCCTGATGAAGAACATTACATCCAAGCCGCGTTAGAGTTGGCTGAACGCGAACAATTGCCGGTGGTGGCGACCAATGATGTATGCTTTTTACAGGCAGAAGATTTTGAAGCCCATGAAATTCGTGTAGCGATTCATGACGGTTTCACGTTAGACGATCCGAAACGTCCTAAAAATTATACTAGTCAACAATATTTCCGTTCTGAACAAGAAATGTGTGATTTGTTTGCCGATGTGCCAAGTGCATTGGAGAATACGCTACTGATTGCACAACGCTGTAATGTCACCATTCGATTGGGTGAATATTTCTTACCGAAATTTCCAACCGGGGATTTAAGCACCGAAGATTACCTTGTGAAACGCGCCAGAGAGGGCTTGGAAGCGCGCCTCAAAGTGTTGTTTCCTGATGAAAACGAGCGTGCAGCGCGCCGTGCGGAATATGATGAACGCTTGCAGGTGGAACTGGATGTCATCAACCAAATGGGCTTTCCGGGTTATTTTTTGATCGTGATGGAGTTTATCCAATGGTCAAAAGATAACGATATTCCTGTCGGGCCGGGGCGGGGTTCCGGTGCGGGGTCTTTAGTGGCTTATGCGTTAAAAATTACCGATTTGGACCCGTTGGAATTCGATTTGCTTTTTGAGCGTTTCCTCAATCCAGAACGGGTTTCCATGCCTGACTTTGACGTGGACTTCTGTATGGACGGACGCGACCGCGTGATTGAACACGTCGCTGAAATGTATGGACGTGGTGCGGTGTCGCAAATTATTACGTTCGGTACCATGGCGGCAAAAGCGGTGATTCGCGATGTGGGGCGCGTACTGGGACAACCTTATGGTTTTGTGGATCGCATTTCTAAACTAGTACCGCCTGATCCCGGTATGACACTTGCCAAAGCCTTTGAAGCCGAGCCAAAACTGCAAGAAATTTACGATGCGGATGAAGAAGTCAGAGCTATTATTGATATGGCGCGCAAGCTGGAAGGTGTCACTCGAAATGCCGGTAAGCATGCCGGTGGGGTGGTGATTTCGCCAACGCTAATTACAGATTTTTCACCGCTGTATTGTGATTCGGAAGGTAAACATCCGGTGACCCACTTCGATAAAAATGACGTGGAATATGCGGGTTTAGTGAAGTTTGACTTCTTAGGTCTGCGTACCTTAACCATCATCAAATGGGCGCTGGATATGATTAACGCGCGCATGGAAAAAGAAGGCAAACCGTTGGTGGATATCAACACTATCCCATTGGATGATCACCAATCTTTTGAAGTGTTGCTCAATGCCGAAACTACGGCGGTGTTTCAGTTGGAATCGCGTGGCATGAAGGATTTGATTAAGCGCCTCAAGCCGGACTGTTTTGAAGATATTATCGCGTTGGTGGCGTTATTCCGTCCCGGCCCATTGCAATCGGGTATGGTGGATAACTTTATCGATCGTAAACACGGGCGCGAAGAAGTATCTTATCCTGATGCCAACTATCAGCATGAAACCCTTAAGCCAATTTTAGAACCGACCTACGGCATTATTTTGTATCAAGAGCAGGTCATGCAAATTGCTCAAGTGTTGGCGGGTTATACGTTGGGTGGCGCGGACTTATTGCGTCGTGCGATGGGTAAGAAAAAACCGGAAGAAATGGCGAAGCAGCGTTCCGTATTTGAAGAGGGTGCCATCAAAAATGGCATAGACGGCGATCTTTCCATGAAGATCTTCGATTTGGTGGAAAAATTTGCGGGTTATGGCTTTAACAAATCACACTCTGCCGCTTATGCTTTAGTGTCCTATCAAACCCTGTGGCTGAAGGCGCACTACCCGGCGGAATTTATGGCGGCAGTCATGACTTCGGAAATGGATAACACCGACAAAATCGTTGGCTTATATGACGAATGTATGCGCATGGGCTTGAAAGTCGTGCCACCGGATATTAACACCGGAAAACATCATTTTAGCGTCAATGAAAACGGCGAAATTGTGTATGGTATCGGTGCGATTAAAGGCGTGGGTGAAGGGCCGATTGCAGCCTTGGTAGAAGCTCGTGAGAAAGACGGTATTTTCAAAAACTTGTTTGATTTATGTGCCCGCGTGGATTTAAAGAAAATCAATCGACGTACGTTTGAAAGCCTGATTAAATCCGGCGCTTTCGATAAACTTGGGCCACATCGTGCGGCGTTACAACAAAATTTGGAAGATGCACTACGTGCCTCCGATCAACATGCCAAAGACGAGGCTTTAGGGCAGACGGATATGTTCGGCGTGTTGACGGAAACCAATGAAGAAGTGGAACATTCTTATGCCAATATTGCCCCTTGGACGGAAAAGACCATTTTAGACGGTGAACGGGAAACCCTCGGGCTGTATCTCAGCAGCCATCCGGTGAGTCGTTATTTAAAAGAATTATCCCATTACAGCCCAATGCGCCTAAAAGAATTAACGCCGAATTATCGCGGACAAATGAGCACCGCCAGCGGTTTGGTGGTGAATACGCGCATTGCCGTGACCAAAAAAGGCAACCACATCGGCATTGCTACCATTGATGATCGCTCCGGTCGTTTAGATTTAACGTTGTTTGGCGAAGCGTTGGATAAATTCGGTGAGAAACTGCAAAAAGACACGGTGATCGTGGTGTCGGGACAAGTCAGTTTTGACGATTTCTCGCAAGGCTTGCGAATGTCTGTGCGGGATTTGATGACGATTGATGAAGCGCGTGCGCGTTATGCCAAAAGCCTGGCGATTTGTCTTTCGCAAGAGCAAATCACACCGCAATTTATTAAGAAATTCAAACATATTTTACAGCCTTATAGCAGCAATTCTCTGCCGGTGCATATTTATTACCAAAGCCCACAAGGCAGAGCCTTAGTCAAAATGGGCGTGCAATGGTCGGTCAACCCAACCGATGAATTGCTGACCGAACTTGTGACATTGCTTGGCGAAAGCGCGGTGGAGTTGGAGTTTGAATAGATAATAGAGATAAAAAGTGCGGTCGGAAAAATCATTGTTTTTTCGACCGCACTTTTTCTATGAGCCGGGTTAGGCAACTTTAGCCGTGCCTAACGTCCCATCATCAATCATTTCTGTTCTCGGCGTGCCGATGATTTCCCACACTTTTTCCCCATTTTTGAAGAAGACAAATCCACCGTTTTCCATTTTGCTCCAGACTTCGTCTTTGGTGAGTGGTACGGTGGTAATGATCGTGACTTTATCGCCCTCTTTGGCGTATTCATTGAAGTCGATGACACCATCGTCATCAACACGTTGTGCTTTGCCAAATGGGGCTTTACGGGTGAGATAGTGTAAATTAGTGGAACAGCGGGCAATCATCCATTCGCCGTTAGACAGGATAAAGTTAAAGGTGCCATGCTCTGCGAGTTTGTTGCTGATATCTTGCACGGCTTGAAAAATCTGTTCTTCGTTTGGTTTTTTGCGAAAGCGATTTTTTAATTGTTCTGCCATGTAACAGAAAGCGGTTTCTGAATCAGTGCTGCCGATAGGTTGACAGAAGGATTCGCTCATGTCGGGCAGTTCGGTTAAGTTACCATTATGGGCAAACACCCAATTTTCTCCCCAGATCTCACGGATAAAGGGATGGGTATTTTCAAGATTTACATCGCCTTGCGTCGCTTTGCGAATATGCGAAATAACGTTGAGGGATTTGATGTGATATTGTTTCACGCAATCAGCGATAGGGGAAATGTGGCCCGGTTTATTGTCGCGGAAAATACGCACGCCTTTGCCTTCAAAAAAAGCGATACCAAATCCGTCAGAATGGGAATCAGTAAGTCCGGCACGATGACGAAATCCTTCAAATGAAAACACAATATCCGTCGGCGTATTGCAGTTCATTCCCAATAATTGGCACATAAATTTGTTTTAACCCTTGTTTAGAATAACCATAGAAGAAGTGTAGATTTAACACCATAACTCCGCGAATTTCAATATTCTCACGACCTCATTTTTAGAACAAAATGTGCTGTCTCATAACAAAATTAGCTTAAAAAAATACCGCACTTTTTGTTGCTCTCAAAAGTGCGGTCGTTTTTCGAGGTGTTTTTTCGTGTCGATTAATACACGCCTTGTGCCAACATGGCATCAGCTACTTTAACGAAACCGGCGACGTTCGCACCCACCACATAGTTGATGTTACCTTGCGCATCACTGCCGTATTTTTTACAGTTAGCATGAATGTCTAACATAATGCGGTGCAATTTGGCATCGACTTCTTCTCTTGTCCAACTTAAGCGTTGTGCGTTTTGCGACATTTCCAAACCGGAAGTGGCGACGCCGCCTGCATTTGCTGCTTTGCCCGGCCCGAAGAGTACGCCGGCGTCAATAAAGGCATTGGTGGCCTCGATGGTCGTTGGCATATTGGCACCTTCCGCTACCACTTGCACGCCATTGGCAATCAAGGCTTGTGCATCGCTTAATGCCAATTCGTTTTGAGTGGCACATGGTAGCGCAATATCCACTTTTAAATGCCATGGGCGCGCGCCAGCAACATATTTCAAGCCAAAGAGATCGGCGTAATCTTTTACACGACCGCGTTTTACGTTTTTAATATCCATTAACGCGGCTAATTTTTCAGCCGTGAAACCTTCTTCATCCACAACGGTACCGGATGAGTCGGAACAACTAATGACTTTAGCACCTAGTTGTAGGGCTTTTTCAATCGCATATTGTGCCACGTTGCCGGAGCCGGAAACCGCGACAGTTTTGCCTTTCAAATCTTGTCCCTTTTCTGCCAGCATCGCTTGGACGAAATAGACCAAACCATAACCGGTAGCTTCCGGACGAATTAAGCTACCGCCGAAACTCAAGCCTTTGCCTGTAAAGACACAGCCGGTTTGATTGGAGAGTTTTTTCATCATGCCGGTTAAATAACCCACTTCACGCGCGCCAACACCAATATCACCTGCAGGTACATCTGTGTCCGGGCCGATGTGGCGATAAAGTTCAGTCATTAAGGCTTGGCAGAAGCGCATGACTTCCGCATCGCTTTTACCTTTTGGATCAAAGTCGGAACCGCCTTTGGCCCCCCCCATTGGCAATGTGGTTAAAGCATTTTTAAAGATTTGCTCAAAGCCTAAGAATTTTAAAATGGATTGGTTGACGGACGGGTGAAAACGCATGCCACCTTTGAAAGGGCCGATAGCGCTGTTAAATTGAATGCGGAAGGCGCGGTTGACTTGCACTTGACCTTTGTCATCTGTCCATGCTACGCGGAATTGAATGATGCGTTCCGGCTCAACTAAACGTTCTAATAAGGCTTCAGAGCGGTATTTCGGGTTTTTCTCAAGGAATGACCAAATAGACGTGAATACTTCGCGTATCGCTTGTAAAAATTCCGGTTGATTTCCGTCACGTTGTTCGACTTTTGCTAAGAATTCTTCGAGTGAGGCAACTGCGTGAGACATAAGAATTTCTCCTGTGGATAGTATGTTGGTGTTTGCTTTATTTATTTTCGCTTGGCTATATTGCTAAGTCGGAATTACTATGCAACAGGAAATCATATGCTTTCAAATATTTTTACGAAAAAATAATTAAATTATTTTATGTTGTTAACTTATTTTATTTTTTATTTAAAAAATGAGTTTATTTATTAGATTTGATTTATTTTTGGAGGGTGAAAACAAAAGTGCGGTCATAAAAATAAGATTTTTTATGACCGCACTTTAGAACAGATGTTAGGCGAATCTTGCTTTTGCTTCTGCAATGGCTTCTGCGATACGCAACGGTGATACTCCACCTTTGGCGGCGCGTTTGTCTAAGCAAGATTGTAAAGAAAGAATGTCGTACACATCGTCTGACACTTTTTCACAGAATTGACGAAATTCAGGAATCGTCAGGTCTTCTAAGGCTTTGTGTTGTTTGATGGCATACACCACGGTTTCGCCCACAATGTGATGGGAATCACGGAATGGTACGCCTTTGGCAACCAAATAATCGGCTAATTCAGTGGCGTTGGAGTAGCCTTTCAGGGCAGATTCACGGGTGCGTTCTACGTTCACTTTGATGTCGTCTAACACCAATGACGCCATGTCTAAACAATCCTGCCAAGTGTCCAATGCATCGAAAATGCCTTCTTTGTCTTCCTGCATATCTTTGTTATAGGCTAACGGTAAACCTTTTAAGGTCATTAACATACCATTTAACGCACCGATAACACGTCCCGCTTTACCACGAATTAATTCGCAAGCATCGGGGTTTTTCTTTTGCGGCATGAGGGATGAGCCGGACGTCACGCGATCGGAGAGTTCCACAAAGTTAGATTCACCACTGTTGAAAATAATCATATCTTCGGCGAAACGGGATAAATGCACCATGCTCAGTGAGGCGGCTGAAAGTAGTTCAACAATATGATCGCGGTCGGATACGCTGTCCAAACTGTTACGGGTAGCAAAGGCGAAATCGAGATCTTTGGCGAGCTGTTCGCGATCGATAGGATACGCCGTGCCGGCAAGGGCGCCACTGCCTAGCGGGCAGCTATTCATGCGGCGGTAAGCATCGGCTAAACGCGAATAATCGCGATCCAACATTTCAACATAGGCCATGCACCAATGGGCAAAGGTAATCGGTTGGGCGCGTTGCAGGTGGGTGTAACCCGGCATCACGGCATCTTGGTTATTTTCTGCGGTAAGCACCAATTTGCGTTGTAATTCGCGAAGGGAATGTTGTAATTCATCCACCCGTTCTTTACACCACATTTTGATGTCGAGCGCCACTTGGTCGTTACGGCTGCGACCGGTGTGCAGTTTTTTACCCAAATTGCCCACTTTGTTGATAAGTTTACTTTCCACCCAACTGTGAATGTCTTCCGCATCATCTTGCAAAATCGCTTGCGGATTTGACCGCACTTCAATCAATAATTCGTTCAGCGCTTGTTCTAATTGTTGTTGTTCCTGTACCGTTAAAATATTGACAGAAACCAAGGCTTTCGACCAGCCGATAGAGCCTTCGATATCTTGCTCGGCAAGGCGATAGTCAAAGCGTAATGAATCGTTAAAATTTTTAAAACGCTTGTCCGCCGCCTGCGTAAAGCGTCCACCCCAAAGTGCCATAGAATCCTCTGATTTGTGATTGGTGTCATTGGTTAAAAAATATATCACAGAAACAAAAAAGGCGATCAACAAAAAATTTGCTTTTTGTGACCGCACTTTTTGTGTCATTGACCGTTATTTTAATAAATCTTCGTTTTTAGCGTGGATCCACTTGCCACGTTTTTTATCCATATATTGAAAATACTCGTTAGCGAACGTGCCTTGAGCGCAAGTAAATTTATCACGGCGGGTGTTTACTTCCTTGTTTTCTAAGGCTTTGTTTAACGTTTCCGGGCCGGTAAGAACAAATACGCCACCGTCAACGCGACGATTTTCAATGTTGTCCACAATAATATCCAACGTTTCCTTTAAAAATGGGTTACCTTTGCGGCTGGCTAAGAAAAAGTTAGTGTAACGCCCACGACGGGTGATGAGGACTTCGTCATCTTCCGGATCAATCATCGTATCTAAGCAGCCGACAAGATGACCATCAATATCCATATAAATGCCGCCGTCTTGATATAGCGTGAATAAGCGCCAAAAATCTGCTTGTGCGGCACCGTCTGTAAGTTGGCTATAAGCAGCAAACGTGCGTGGGTCGGCATATTTTTCAATATATTCGCTACGTGCTTCAGTACTGACATAGCGATAATCGTAACTTAACGAAAATAAGCGGTTGACCAAATAGTTGCAGTAAATTGGCAACGTCACTTTATTGCTGTAGTTGGTTTGCCAAATCACGCGATTAATTTTGCTTGGTTTGCCGGATTGGCGTTTGGTCGGGCTGAATTCGGGAATCGTAAAGCGTTTTTTCGGAAAAAGTGCATGGAAAGGGTAGCTTAGGATTTTGACAATGTTCCCGGCTAAACGTAATAGGCCGTTTGAAATTAAAAGTGCGGTCTGATTTTTTATTGTTTTTTGCATTAAATGAATCCGTTTATTCTGTTGAAAAACTGGTTGTACTTTATCACTTTACACAAAAAGAATAAACGTCAGGAAGGCTTTGAAAGAGAAATCATTAAGTAGGAAGTAGAGTGGTGGGCGATACCGGTCTCGAACCAGTGACCCCCTCCTTGTAAGGGAGGTGCTCTCCCAACTGAGCTAATCGCCCGACGAATCGGTATTTTAAGATTTTAAGTGGTGGGCGATACCGGTCTCGAACCAGTGACCCCCTCCTTGTAAGGGAGGTGCTCTCCCAACTGAGCTAATCGCCCACGTTAGAATCTTAAAATAGGGAAGTATGTAAGAAATGGTGGGCGATACCGGTCTCGAACCAGTGACCCCCTCCTTGTAAGGGAGGTGCTCTCCCAACTGAGCTAATCGCCCACGTCGTTACATTGACAACATTGAGAAACCTTAAAAAGTGGTGGGCGATACCGGTCTCGAACCAGTGACCCCCTCCTTGTAAGGGAGGTGCTCTCCCAACTGAGCTAATCGCCCTCAATGTTGTGAGCGTGCATTATAATTGCTCAATGATTTCAGTCAACAAATTTTTGCCAAAAATCCTTCGGTTGTTTCAAAAATAGGCACAATTCGTGATTTTCCCTTATGAATTCAAGCAACTCGTAGTACAATACCGCACAATTATTTGCACATAAAAAGGTTATAACATGAAATTAGAAGCATTATTTGATTTGGATCCAAGCGTGAAAGTGCGCACTCGTTTTGCACCGAGCCCAACTGGTTATTTGCACGTTGGCGGCGCACGCACCGCACTTTATTCTTGGTTATATGCGAAACACAATCACGGCGAATTTGTGTTGCGTATTGAAGATACCGATTTGGAGCGTTCCACACCGGAGGCCACACAAGCCATTTTAGAAGCGATGGAATGGTTAGATTTGGCCTGGGAGCACGGTCCATATTATCAAACCAAGCGCTTTGACCGTTATAACCAAGTTATCGATCAAATGATTGAACAGGGCTTGGCATACCGTTGTTACTGCACCAAAGAACGTTTGGAAACATTACGTCATACACAAGAACAAAATAAAGAAAAACCACGTTATGACCGCCATTGTTTGCATGATCATGCAGAACATTCTGCCGATGAACCGCATGTAGTGCGTTTTAAAAATCCAACTGAGGGTTCTGTGGTATTTGATGATGCGGTACGTGGACGCATTGAAATCAGCAACAGCGAATTGGATGACTTGATTATCCGCCGTACCGACGGCTCACCGACCTATAACTTCTGCGTGGTGGTAGATGACTGGGATATGGGCATCACCCACGTTGTGCGCGGTGAAGACCATATTAATAACACCCCGCGTCAAATTAACATTTTAAAAGCCCTTGGTGCACCGATTCCGGTGTATGCACACGTTTCTATGATTAACGGGGACGATGGTCAAAAACTTTCCAAACGTCACGGCGCCGTGAGCGTAATGCAATATCGTGACGAAGGTTATTTGCCGGAAGCGCTTATCAACTATTTGGTGCGTTTGGGCTGGGGCCATGGTGATCAGGAAATTTTCACCCGACAAGAAATGATTGATTTATTTGATTTACACTCCGTGAGTAAATCTGCCAGTGCCTTTAACACCGAAAAATTATTGTGGTTGAACCATCATTATCTTCGTGAATTGCCAGCGGACTACGTTGCGAAACATTTAGCATGGCAATATCAGGATTTAGGCATTGACACTTCCAATGGCCCGGCATTAACGGAAATCATCACCATGCTGGCGGATCGTTGTAAAACCTTACGTGAAATGGCGCTTGCCAGTCGTTATTTCTTTGAAGAGTTTGAAGCTTTCGATGAAGCTGCGGTGAAAAAACATTTCAAAGCGGGCGCGGTAGAAGCGCTTGAAAAAGTAAAAGAAAAACTGACCGCACTTTCCACTTGGGATTTGCATTCTACTCACGAAGCTATTGAACAAACCGCTGCCGAATTAGAGGTAGGCATGGGTAAAGTGGGAATGCCGCTGCGCGTCGCTGTGACCGGTGCAGGACAATCGCCGTCTATGGATGTGACCTTAGTAGGAATCGGACGTGAGCGCGTATTAAGCCGAATTCAACGTGCTATTGATTTTATTCACGGGCAAAATGCTTAAGATTTAATCTGATGGCAATGAATTAAAAATTTAATATTGACAGACCAAGGGGCGGAATTTATCATAGCCGCCACTTATGGGGATATAGCTCAGTTGGGAGAGCGCTTGAATGGCATTCAAGAGGTCGTCGGTTCGATCCCGATTATCTCCACCAAATTTTAAACCTTATCAATGAAGTCAATTGATAAGGTTTTTTTTTAGCGTTGTGCTTCATGCTTATCAACGCAAATGCTATTAAGCTCTTGCCTCTAAAGTTATCTCATCTAATGTGAAATTTATGCTTTAAAAGAGCATTTAAACATTTCTTAAATGCCCTATCTCTCCCCGTTTCTTGCTAAATGAGTTGCCCGAAAGGGGAGTTTATGAAACAATTTGTCGCTATTCCAATTTAAAAAATTAACTGAATTTTAAGGATACGATAGTGATCGATTTCGATGGCTACCGTCCGAATGTAGGCATTGTTATTTGCAACGACAAAGGGCAAGTGCTGTGGGCGAAAAGATACGGACAGAATTCCTGGCAATTTCCGCAAGGCGGGATTAATGATAATGAAACGCCAGAACAAGCGATGTACCGAGAATTGTTTGAGGAAGTCGGATTAACACGCAAAGATGTGCGAGTGCTCTATGCTTCTAAGCATTGGCTGCGTTATAAATTGCCAAAACGACTGTTACGTTATGATTCCAAACCTATTTGTATCGGACAGAAACAACGCTGGTTTTTATTGCAGTTAGTCAGCGACACCAAAAACATCAATATGCAATGCAGTAAAACACCGGAGTTTGACGGTTGGCGTTGGGTGAGTTTCTGGTATCCGGTGCGTCAAGTGGTTTCTTTCAAAAGAGATGTCTATCGTAAAGCGATGAAAGAGTTTGCTACGGTGTTATTTGATGAAAATAACAAAGACTTGTTATTGCGGGCTGACTCTAGCGCAGTAGAAGAGAAAAAGAATACCTTTTCAACGCCAAAACAGACCCATTCAAAGCATTCCAAATATTCATCACAAAAGTATAAGAGATAATTATGTTAACCTTCTTCCTCTTTTGTTTGCTTGCCGGTTGTGTCGCCGGCTTTTTAGCCGGTTTATTCGGCATTGGTGGCGGCATGGTGATTGTGCCGATGATGGTTTATTTACTACCAATTGTCGGCGTACCGGATTCGCTCTTAATGTCCACCGCACTTGGTACCTCCTTCGCGACTATCGTGGTTACCGCTTTTTCTTCCGCACAACGACACCACAAACTTGGCAATGTCGTTTGGTCCACCTTGAAGTATTTTGCCCCTGCATTAATGATCAGTGCCTTTATTTCAGGGCAATACATCAGTAAATTGCCTCATGACGTTTCCAGTAAGTTGTTTGCCTGCTTAGTTGTTTATTTAGCAGCTAAAATGATTTTGTCTATTAAGCCGAAAAACATCGACCCGAATAAAAAAATTACGCCTTTATCCTCCATTATTGGCGGTGCCTTGATTGGCATGGCATCAAGTGTTGCCGGTATTGGCGGTGGCGGATTTATTGTGCCGTTTTTAAATTCTCGCAACGTAGATATTAAAAAAGCTATTGGCACTTCTGCTTTCTGTGGCATGTTAATGGGTATTGCGGGAATGTTAAGTTTTATGGTGAGCGGTTGGAATGCGCAAGGTATGCCGCCTTATTCGGTCGGTTTCGTGTATTTTCCGGCTGTTTTGGGCATCACGGTTACCTCATTTTTCACTTCTAAACTTGGTGCCAATGCAACGAACAAACTCCCGGTGCCGACCTTGAAGAAAGCGTTTGCCGCCTTTTTAATTGTGGTGGCGATTAATATGTTATTGAAATAAGGAACGTTATGAATTCAGATTACCTTGTATTACCGCATTTCGATCCGGCAATTTTTGAATTTGGTCCCATCGGTTTGCGCTGGTATGGATTAATGTATTTACTCGGTTTTATTTTTGCTCGTTGGTTAGGTGTGCGCCGCGCTCAGCAAGCCAACAGTGGTTGGACGGTAGATCAAGTTGATTCTTTATTATTCAATGGTTTCATGGGCGTCTTTTTAGGCGGTCGAATTGGTGATGTCTTCTTTTATAATCTTGATCGTTTTTTACAGGATCCGCTGTATTTATTCCGCGTTTGGGAAGGCGGGATGTCTTTTCATGGTGGCTTAATTGGCGTGATTATTGCCATGGTCATTACCTCTAAAATACAAAAACGCAGCTTTTGGGCGACGGCAGATTTTGTTGCGCCTCTCATTCCTTTCGGTTTAGGAATGGGGCGTCTTGGTAATTTCATTAATTTAGAATTATGGGGGCATGCAACGGATGTGCCTTGGGCCATGATTTTTCCAACAGATCCGCTATTACTACCACGCCATCCATCTCAATTATATGAAGCTATGTTAGAAGGTTTGGTGTTGTTCCTTATTTTGAATTGGTTTATTCGTAAACCACGTCCAATGGGATCGGTAGCCGGGCTCTTCCTCATCGGTTATGGCGTTTTCCGTTTTATGATTGAATATGTGCGCGAACCCGATGTAGAGCTGTTTCTTGATGTGATCACAAGAGGTCAATTACTTTGCTTGCCAATGATTTTCGGCGGCATTTTCATTATGTTTTGGGCATACAACAAAAGTGCGGTGAAAAAATGAAACAATATTTAGACTTGTGCCAACGCATTGTTAACGAAGGCGTTTGGGTAGAAAACGAACGTACTGGCAAACGCTGTTTAACGGTGATTAACGCCGGTTTGACTTACGATGTGGCAAACAACCAATTTCCGCTGATTACGACCCGTAAAAGTTATTGGAAAGCAGCGATTGCAGAATTTCTAGGCTATATTCGCGGTTATGACAATGCTGCCGACTTCCGCAAGCTGGGTACCAAAACGTGGGATGCCAATGCTAATGAAAATCAGGCTTGGCTCAATAATCCGCACCGCAAAGGCACCGATGACATGGGGCGCGTATATGGCGTGCAGGGCAGAAGTTGGCGTAAACCGAATGGTGAACATCTCGATCAACTACGCAAAATTGTTAATAACCTCAGCAAAGGCATTGATGACCGCGGTGAGATTCTGACGTTCTATAACCCGGGTGAATTTGATTTAGGCTGTTTGCGCCCTTGCATGCACACACATACGTTTTCTTTGTTGGGTGATACGTTATATCTCACCAGTTATCAGCGTTCTTGTGATGTCCCGCTTGGTTTGAATTTTAACCAAATCCAAGTATTTACCTTCTTAGCATTAATGGCACAAATCACCGGTAAAAAAGCAGGGCAGGCATTTCACCACATTGTGAATGCGCATATTTATGAAGACCAGTTGGCACTTATGCGTGATGTGCAATTAAAACGTGAGCCTTTCCCGTCACCGCAGTTGGAAATTAATCCGGACATTAAATCTTTAGAAGACTTGGAAACCTGGGTCACCATGGATGATTTTAAAGTAACGGGTTATCAATGCCACGAGCCGATTAAATATCCGTTTTCCGTCTAACAAAGTGCGGTCGGTTTTAAAAACGTTTTTAAAATCCACCGCACTTTTCATCTGAAGAACCTCATGACTGAATCTCAACAGCAACTGGATGAACAATTTATGCGCCACGCCTTAATGTTGGCGGACAAAGCAGAAGCCTTGGGTGAAATTCCTGTGGGTGCCGTGTTAGTGAGCGAGGAAGGTGAAATTATTGGCGAGGGATGGAATTTATCGATCATTGATTCTGATCCTACGGCGCACGCCGAAATTGTTGCTCTACGCCAAGGCGGCCAACGCTTACAAAATTACCGCTTGTTGAACGCAACCTTATACGTCACCCTTGAGCCTTGCACCATGTGCGCCGGGGCAATTTTACACAGCCGCATTAAGCGCCTTGTGTTCGGTGCGGCTGACTATAAAACCGGCGCAGTGGGTTCCCGTTTTCATTTTTTCGATGATTATAAAATGAATCATGCCATCGAAATTACCGGTGGGGTGTTGCAGCAGGAATGCAGTGAAAAACTCAGTGCGTTTTTTCAAAAACGCCGTGCGCAACAGAAAGAAGCGAAATTAGCGCAACAGTTGATGACTGAAACGAAGTCTGATAGTTAAAAGTGCGGTCATTTTTTTCAGCATTTTTTAATATCCCTCGTTAAATTTCCTGCGGAGTGATACAATCGCCGCTCAATTTTATTAGTCAAGAGATAAGTTATGTCCCGTCAGAAAAAGACTCGCCGCCTTACAGATATCATGCCGGCCCGCAAATCCGATAAGAAACCGGAACAACCCCTTTCTGGTCGTAAAGCGACGCGTTATGAACTGGATGCGAAAGCCCGTGAAGAGAAGAAAAAACGTAAGCATAAAGGATTGGATTCCGGTTCTCGTCATAGTGCGCCGGAAAATAAAGCCGCGAATCAAGTAAAAGAAATTCAGGACCCACGAATCGGTAGCCGTAAAAAAGTACCGTTGATGGTGGAGTTCGTCAATAAACCGCAAAAAGCGCAAGCAGTATCAGCCGCAAAATCTGAGCCTAAAGCCACATTGGATCCGATGTCAGAATTAGAACAGTTAGAAAATAACGAATGTTTGAGTCAGTTGCTGGATCAATTAGACGAAGGCAAAAAATTGTCTGCCGAAGATCAAAATTTTGTGGATGCCTGTTTGGCGCGTGTCGCCCAATTAATGGACGAATTAGGCATTGCGGATGATGAAGAAAACGAAGAAGATTTATACCGCACTTTTGAACGAATCGACATCAACCAATTTAAATAAGTATCTTTAAATTATGTGGAAAACGTTTTTACTCATTGCAGCTGTCATCATCATTGCCGGTATGGTCGGTTATGCCGCGTATTTGTTGTTGGCGTTGCAAAAGCAGAAAAAAGCACTGTTGCAAGCGCGCCGAAACCGTATTCATCGCATTAAAGAAAGCCTTGAAATTATTGCGAAAGCCATGTTGAACGGTGATTGTAATTTGTCGGAAGGTGTATTGCGTTTGAAAATGCTACTCGAACCAGTGGGCATGAGCCTCAAACATTATTCTGCCATGTGGCGATTGTATGAAACGGTCGAAGATATGCCGACTCATGAGGCTCGCAGAGAATTAAAAAAGAACGAAAGAATGCGTTTGGATTTACAGCGTGAAAGCACAGAAGCCGAGCTTGAAAGTAAGATTAAGTCAGAACTAAACCGACTTCTAACGGATATCCAAACATTATAAACGTGGGGAAAATTGAATGTCTGAGATCATTTGGGATTTAGCATTAATTCAAAAATATAATCAATCCGGTCCGCGATACACATCCTATCCGACAGCGCTTGAGTTTAACGAACAGTATACGAATGAGGACTTTATTGCCGCGGCACAACGTTATCCAACACGTCCGTTGTCGTTATATGTGCACATTCCGTTTTGCCACAAACTTTGTTATTTCTGCGCCTGTAATAAAGTTATTACGCGCCATCAGCACAAAGCAGACATTTACTTGGATTTTCTGGAACGAGAGATAAAAGAGCGGTCAACATTATTTACAAATCGTGTGGCAACGCAAGTGCACTGGGGTGGTGGCACGCCAACGTATTTAACGGAGGCACAATCTGCCCGTTTAATGCAAATGTTGCGCGACAATTTTAATATCGCCGATAACGCAGAAATCAGTATTGAAATGGATCCCCGTGAAATTGAGCTTTCGATGTTAGAACATTTGCGTAACATCGGGTTTAACCGTATTAGTATGGGCGTGCAAGATTTCAATAAAGACGTGCAGAAAGCGGTGAATCGCGAGCAGGATGAAACCTTTGTGAATGCGCTGTTGATGCGTGCTCGTGAGCTCGGTTTTCAGTCGACTAATCTCGATTTGATTTATGGTTTGCCATTCCAGAGTGTTGAGAGCTTTATGTTCACCTTGAAAAAAGTCATTGAACTCAACCCTGATCGATTGAGCGTATTTAACTATGCCCATTTGCCAAGCCGTTTCGCCGGACAAGCAAAAATAAAAGATTGGCAGTTACCGAAACCGGAGACGAAGCTGGAAATTTTACAAAAAACCATCGAAACACTGGGCAGTGCAGGTTATAAGTTTATTGGTATGGATCATTTTGCCAAACCGGACGATGAACTTGCTATTGCACAGCAAAATGGCGTGTTGCACCGTAATTTCCAAGGCTATACGACGCAGGAAGAATGTGATTTGTTGGGGCTGGGTGTGTCGGCAATCAGCTTATTGGGCGATACCTATGCGCAAAATCAGAAGGATTTGAAGGAATATTATACCGCGGTGAATACTAATGGCATTGCCTTACATAAAGGTTTAGCCATGTCAGAAGAAGATTGTTTGCGTCGTGATGTCATTAAGCAATTGATTTGTAACTTTAAATTAGCGTATGCCCCATTAGAAAAACAGTACAATATTGATTTTAAACAACACTTTGCAGAAGATTTGGCCTTGTTAGCGCCTTTGGCCGCTGATGGTTTATTGGATATTGGTGAGGAGCAAATCACGGTTTCCGCAAAAGGACGCTTGTTGATTCGTAATATTTGTTTGTGTTTCGACACGTATTCACGCGCACAAGCAAAACAACAGCAATTTTCGCGGATTATTTAATTTGACATGTCGGGGGAGGTTTTATGCCTATCTCTGCGCCTGTTTTCTAAAATAAAAAGTGCGGTTGAAATTCATCGGAAATTTCAACCGCACTTTTCGTTTATCATTACCCCACTAAATTCAATTCAAACACAGATTTTTTCGGGTTTAAGCGGAACCCCTCTTGCTCCAGCAAATGATGTTGCTGTCGATCTTGTTCTACCACTAATCGTGTGGATTGTGTGTAGCTGACGAATTCTTTGGCTTTGGCAATAAGTGCGGTGTAAATGTCATTTGATTGATTGCCTTGACGCACGAAAATATCTGTTAATTGCCAGTAGCGCTGTAATTGTAGAGAAGAAAGTCGAGGATAAAGTTGAATGAAACCGAGCGCTTGTTGAGATTGACCGAGAGCGAGGAAAAAAATGCTTTCGCTAAAACGAATACGATTGGAGAGGAAGGTGAGCGTACGTTCCGGATTTTCTGTCATGCCCTGAGAAAGACGATATTCTTCAAATAGCGGTAGGAGTGTTTCCAGGTTCCATTGTTCAGCTTTAAAAATTTTAATCATGAGGCAATCGGTCATTTTTTGTTAAATTTATACAGTAGATTGTATCTTTTTAGCCCAAAAGAATCATCTGTTACAAAGAAAATTTTTTAGAACTGTGATTTTTTACCAAAAAAAGTAGGCGTTTTTTGTTATAGTAGGCGCAGTTTTTATTCAATCATATTTAAGGAGAAACAAAATGGCTCGTCGTCCTTTAGTTATGGGTAACTGGAAATTAAACGGTAGCAAAGCCTTCACTCGTGAATTAATCACCAGTTTAAAAGAAGCATTACACGGTGTGACCGGCTGTGACGTGGCAATTGCCCCACCGGTAATGTATTTGGCGGAAGCAGAAAAATTATTATCCAACTGTGGTTGCAGCTGTGGCGGTGAAAATATCATCCAATTAGGCGCACAAAACGTGGATGTGAACGTGAAAGGCGCCTTCACCGGTGACATTTCCACAGAAATGTTAAAAGATTTCGGCGCGAAATATATTATTATCGGTCACTCCGAGCGTCGTACTTATCACAAAGAAAGCGATGAATTCGTGGCGAAAAAATTCGGTGCGTTAAAAGAAGCGGGCTTGGTACCGGTGTTGTGTATCGGTGAATCTGAAGCGGAAAATGAAGCAGGCAAAACCGAAGAAGTTTGCGCACGTCAAATTGATGCCGTCATCAACCTGTTAGGCGTAGAAGCCTTCAACGGTGCGGTGATTGCGTATGAACCAATTTGGGCAATCGGAACCGGCAAATCTGCGACTCCGGCACAAGCGCAAGCTGTACACGCATTCATCCGTGGTCACATTGCGAAAAAATCTCAAGCGGTTGCTGATCAAGTGATCATTCAATACGGCGGTTCTGTTAACGATGCTAACGCGGCAGAATTGTTCACCCAACCGGATATTGACGGCGCATTAGTGGGTGGCGCGTCCTTAAAAGCCCCAGCCTTTGCGGTCATCGTGAAAGCAGCGGCAAAAGCGAAAAACTAATTTCATTTTGTCTTTGAGGGTCGGTGAATACCGACCCTTTTCGTTTTCAGATTTCAGAAACTTCCGCTATAATGACCGCACTTTTTTAACCTTAAATTAAAGGAATTTCTCATGCAAAATCCAAAAGATGATGTTTTATATGCGCCGGTTGAGTGGGTTGATCACAGCGCGGGTTACACCGACATTCGTTATCACAAATCCACCGACGGCATTGCCAAAATCACCATCAATCGTCCGGAAGTGCGCAATGCTTTCCGTCCGCAAACCGTTAAAGAAATGATCACCGCTTTTGCCGATGCCCGTTTTGACGAAAAAATCGGTGTTATCGTGTTGACCGGTGAAGGTGAAAAAGCGTTCTGTTCCGGCGGTGACCAAAAAGTACGTGGCGATTACGGCGGCTATAAAGACGACAGCGGCGTGCATCATCTCAACGTGTTGGATTTCCAACGTGATATTCGTACTTGCCCGAAACCGGTGGTAGCGATGGTGGCAGGTTATGCCATTGGTGGTGGCCACGTGTTACACATGATGTGTGATCTTACCATTTCCGCAGACAACGCCATTTACGGCCAAACCGGCCCGAAAGTGGGTTCTTTTGATGGCGGTTGGGGTGCAAGCTATATGGCACGTATCGTCGGTCAGAAAAAAGCGCGTGAAATTTGGTTCTTATGCCGTCAATATAATGCACAAGAAGCCTTAGACATGGGCTTAGTGAACACAGTCGTGCCTTACGCTGAGTTAGAAAAAGAAACTGTACGTTGGTGTCGTGAAATGCTACGCAACAGCCCGATTGCTTTACGTTGCTTGAAAGCGGCATTAAATGCCGACTGCGACGGTCAATCCGGTCTTCAAGAACTTGCCGGGAACGCCACCATGTTGTTCTACATGACAGAAGAAGGCCAAGAAGGTCGCAACGCCTTCAATGAAAAACGCGCGCCGGACTTCGGTAAATTTAAGCGCAATCCTTAAGATAAAAAGTGCGGTCGATTTAAAAAACATTTTTAAAAACGACCGCACTTTTGTTATTGAAAGCAAAATAATTTCTTTTCTGTAATTGTATAGGTAAAGGCGATGGATTTCGGTTTAACAGAAACAATCATTAAAAACATCGGTTGGCATTTACGCCATTTCCCTCAGGTTGAAACAGCAATTTTATTTGGCTCGCGCGGGAAGGGGAATTTTCGTGAAGACTCGGACATTGATTTAGCCTTAAAAGGCGATGGCATTACTGACGCCATGTTGCACGACATTCAGCAAACCCTCTCGCAAACTACCATTCCGTATAAATTTGATGTAATCATTTATGACAAGATTACCGATCCGGCTTTACTGGCGCATATTCAACAGGTGGGCAAAATTTTCTATGAAAAGAAAGATTGCGCTATTCAACATCGTCGCTATCAACTTTTCCGTTATTCCATTCCGGTGGATTCTCAACTGATTTTGCGCAATCGCTTTTTGAAAAAGCGTGAAGGTCTTTTGGTGAAAGTGTGCTGTGGGCAAAATGAAGGTTGGGGCGAAATTGCGCCGTTGCCGGAATTTAGCCATGAAACCTTAGATCAAGCGCAAGCCCAAGCCATCGAATGGCTGGAAAAATGGGATCAATCCCGCAGTTGTAATGTAAAACTGGATTTAACGGCGGATTTGTATCCTTCCGTGGCATTTGGTTTAAGCTGTGCGTTATTTGAAATGAAAGGTCGCTTGGACGATGAAGGCAATTATCAAACGGCGCCTTTATGTTATGGCGATCCCGATGAACTTTATGAACCGCTGGATCAAATGCAGGGTGAAAAAGTGGCGAAAGTGAAAGTGGGCATGTATGAAGCCAATCGTGATGGCCTCATTGCCGATATGCTGTTAGAAGCCATTCCAGATTTGCAATTACGGCTAGATGCTAACCGTAGCTGGACACCGGCTAAAGCGCAAATGTTTGCGAAATATGTGAAACCTGAGCATCGTGCGCGCATTCAATTTATTGAAGAACCTTGCAAAACCCGTGAAGAAAGTCGCCAATTTGCGGCAGAAACCGGCATTAACATTGCCTGGGATGAAAGCGTACGCGAACCGGATTTTTGCGTGGAAAAAGAACCGCACTTGGCAGCGATTGTGATTAAACCGACCTTGGTGGGATCTATTGAGCGTTGTGCTGAGTTGATTGCACAGGCGCATGCATTAGGTATTAAAGCGGTTATCAGTTCCAGCATTGAAAGTAGCTTCGGTTTAACCCAACTGGCACGCATGGCGCAACAATATACGCCAAATGTCACGCCGGGATTAGACACACTGGATTTAATGGATTATCAAGTCGTCAGAACCTGGCCAGGGTCGGAGTTACCTGTCGTTGACTTCGATTCGGAATTCATTACCGAAGTCATTTTAGATTAAAAGTGCGGTCGTTTTTTCGATTATTTTTTATAGTGCGGTTTTTTACAGATTAGACCAGCCAAAAGCGAAAAATCATTATAATGCGCGCAATAAAAAGGAATGTGATATGTCATCAAAATACAACATTTTGCTGTTAAATGGCCCGAACTTGAATATGTTGGGTGTGCGTGAGCCAGGTCATTACGGACATTTATCCTTAGCGGAAATTGAACGGCATTTGCAACAACAAGCGGTAAAACAGCAAGTGGCACTGGATTGTTTTCAAGCCAATAGTGAAGAAAAATTGATTGAGAAAATTCACCAAAGCTTTCAAAAAGTGGATTTTATTATTATCAATCCCGCGGCCTATACCCACACCAGCGTGGCGTTGCGTGATGCGTTACTTGCCGTTGGCATTCCTTTCGTTGAAGTGCATTTATCCAATATTCATAAACGAGAACCGTTTCGTCATCATTCCTATTTTAGTGATGTGGCGGAAAGTGTGATTTGTGGCTGTGGTGCGCAGGGGTATGATTTTGCATTACAGTTTGCCGTAAATTATCTTTCAAAAAAGTGAAGATCGGCGAGATTTAGCAAAAAATCGCAGAATTTTATCGCCAAAATAATGATTTTGAGGTAATCTCTCGGGCGAAAATTTATCTTAATCCATACCGTGCTTTTTTCAAAAGTGCGGTGAAAATCTAGCATATTTTAGGAAAAAACTATGGACATTCGTAAAATTAAAAAACTGATTGAATTAGTGGAAGAATCCGGTATTACGGAACTCGAAGTTTCAGAAGAAGAGGGTTCTGTACGTATTAGTCGTGCCACTGTTGCCGCGCCGGCAAATGTTCAGTATTCCATTCCAGCAGCTGCACCGGTTCCGGTTGCGGCTCCTGTTGCACCAGCTGCCGCGCCGGCAGCCCCTGCTGCTGCACCTGAAGAAGTTTCTGGTCATAAGATCCGCTCTCCGATGGTAGGAACGTTCTATCGTAGTCCAAGCCCTGAAGCGAAAGCGTTTGTTGAAGTGGGGCAAACCGTAAAAGTAGGTGATGCACTTTGCATCGTTGAAGCGATGAAAATGATGAACCGTATTGAAGCGGATAAAGCAGGTGTAGTAAAAGCTATTTTGGTAAATGATGGTGAGCCTGTCGAATTTGATGAGCCGTTGATTATTATCGAATAATTAACATAGCAGACCATAATTTAAACAAGAATGGATTTATTATGTTAGAAAAAGTTGTTATCGCCAATCGTGGTGAAATTGCACTGCGAATTTTGCGCGCCTGCAAAGAATTGGGCATTAAAACTGTTGCGGTTCATTCCACCGCCGACCGTGAGTTAAAACACGTTCTGCTTGCAGATGAAACCGTGTGTATCGGTCCTGCTCAATCTGCAAAAAGTTATTTAAATATTCCGGCAATTATTGCCGCAGCTGAAGTGACCGGCGCTGATGCTATTCACCCGGGCTATGGTTTTCTTTCCGAAAATGCGGATTTCGCCGAACAGGTAGAAAGCTCCGGTTTCACGTTTATCGGACCAACTGCCGATGTGATTCGTTTGATGGGCGACAAAGTGTCCGCGATTAACGCCATGAAAAAAGCCGGTGTGCCTTGCGTTCCGGGTTCTGATGGCCCATTAACCTCTGACATCGCGAAAAACAAAGAAATCGCGAAACGTATTGGCTATCCGATCATTATCAAAGCCTCCGGTGGCGGCGGTGGTCGTGGTATGCGTGTAGTCCGTAGCGAAGAGGCGTTAGAAGAATCTATTGCCATGACGAAAGCAGAAGCGAAAGCGGCTTTCAACAACGACATGGTTTACATGGAAAAATATTTGGAAAACCCACGCCATGTGGAAATCCAAGTATTAGCAGACACCCACGGCAATGCGGTTTACTTGGCAGAGCGTGACTGTTCTATGCAACGTCGTCACCAAAAAGTGGTGGAAGAAGCGCCTGCACCGGGCATTACCGAAGAAGTACGTCGTGATATCGGTTCTCGTTGTGCGAAGGCTTGTGTGGAAATTGGCTATCGTGGTGCGGGTACGTTTGAATTCTTATATGAAAACGGTGAGTTCTATTTCATTGAAATGAATACCCGTATTCAAGTGGAACATCCGGTGACGGAAATGATTACCGGTGTGGACTTGGTGAAAGAGCAATTGCGTATTGCGGCGGGCTTGCCGATTTCTTTCAAACAAGAAGACATCAAAGTGAAAGGCCATGCGATGGAATGTCGTATCAACGCAGAAGATCCAAAAACCTTCTTGCCTTCACCGGGTAAAGTGGCACATTTACATTCCCCGGGTGGTCTAGGCGTGCGTTGGGATTCTCATGTTTACGCAGGTTACACGGTTCCTCCGCATTATGATTCCATGATTGCGAAATTAATTACTTACGGCGATACCCGTGAAGTGGCGATCCGTCGTATGCAAAATGCCTTATCAGAAACCATCATTGATGGGATTAAAACGAATATTCCGTTGCATGATCTGATTTTAGCAGACGAAAACTTCCAAAAAGGTGGCACAAATATCCACTATTTGGAGAAAAAATTAGGTATGCACGAATAAAACGTGGCATTAATAGAAAAAGTGGATTTTATCCACTTTTTTATTTAGGAATGATATATGGACTTACAACAACGTTATAAACAAGCGACCAAAGAAGCCCGTTGGGCATTGGGCTTAACTTTGCTTTATGTAATTGGTTGGTGCTTATGTGCTTACTTACCCAAAGGTACACAAGGGCCAATTGGTTTTCCTCTGTGGTTTGAATTAGCCTGTATTTACCTGCCGATTCTGTTTATTGTGGTCGCGTATTGGCTGATTAAAATTGTGTTTCAGGATATTCCACTGGATGTGGAACAGGAAAAACAACATTCGACAACGGAGCGTCATCAATGAACCTAGGGATTATTTTTCCGCTCATCATTTATTTAGCCTTTGTTTTCGGGGCGGCGATTTATGCTTATGTTAAACGCCAAAAAGGTGGTGATTTTCTTTCCGAATATTATGTGGGTAACCGTTCTATGACGGGCTTTGTGCTTGCCATGACAACTGCTTCTACCTACGCCAGTGCCAGTTCCTTTATTGGCGGTCCCGGTGCGGCGTATAAATACGGCTTAGGCTGGGTCTTGCTTGCCATGATCCAAGTGCCTGCGGTGTGGTTAGCACTTGGTGCGTTGGGGAAAAAATTTGCTTTGCTTTCCCGTGAGACCAATGCGTTGACCATCAACGATTTATTACTTTATCGCTATAAAAACAAATATTTGGTATGGATTGCCTGTGTTGCGTTGTTGATCGCGTTCTTTGCGGCGATGACCGTGCAATTTATCGGTGGTGCCCGTTTATTGGAAACGACTATCGGCATTCCTTATACTCAAGCCTTACTGATTTTCGCTTTAACCGTGGGGATTTATACCTTCATCGGTGGTTTCCGTGCTGTGGTGTTAACGGACACGATCCAAGGTACCGTGATGATTCTCGGCACGATTGTGTTATTGGTCGGCGTGATTTATCAGGTGGGTGGTGTCGAAAGTGCGGTCAAAAAATTAACTGAAATTGATCCAAGCCTCGTCAGCCCGTACGGTCCGAATGAGATGTTGGATTTCCAATTTATGGCGTCTTTCTGGATTTTGGTTTGCTTCGGTGTAGTTGGTTTGCCGCACACAGCCGTGCGTTGCATGGCGTTTAAAGAC
Source organism: Aggregatibacter segnis ATCC 33393 (assembly GCF_900476035.1). Taxonomy (GTDB): domain Bacteria; phylum Pseudomonadota; class Gammaproteobacteria; order Enterobacterales; family Pasteurellaceae; genus Aggregatibacter; species Aggregatibacter segnis. The sequence goes on from NZ_LS483443.1 coordinate 829,322, forward strand.
AGCAAAGCCCTGCACAATGGTATGCTAATCGGCACGATCGTGTTGACGATTATCATGTTCGGTATGCACTTGGCGGGCGCATTGGGGCGCGCCATCGTGCCGGATTTAACGGTGTCGGATAAAGTGATTCCAAGCCTGATGTTGCAAGTGTTGCCACCGATTGTGGCTGGGATTTTCCTTGCAGCACCAATGTCAGCGATTATGTCCACGGTGGATGCGCAGCTTATTCAGTCGTCTTCTATTTTTGTGAAAGACTTGTATTTGGCGGCAAAACCGCAGGCAGTGCAAAATCAAAAACGGATTGGTCGAATCTCCTCAATCATTACGTTAATTTTGACCGCACTTTTAATTTTTGCGTCTCTGAATCCGCCGGATATGATCATTTGGCTGAACCTGTTTGCCTTTGGTGGACTTGAAGCTGCATTTTTGTGGGTCATCGTTCTCGGACTTTACTGGGATAAAGCCAATGCTTATGGTGCGGTTAGCTCCATGTTGGTCGGCTTGGTTTCGTTTATTTTATTTACCCAATTTGGCATTAAACTCTTTGGCTTCAACCCGATTGTGCCTTCTCTCGTCTTTGGCTTAGCGGCATTTTTGATTGGGAATAAAATCGGCGAGAAGCGCCATTCATCATAAAATATATAGGAATAAACATGGCTTGGATTCAAATTCGCCTAAACAGTACTAACGAAAAGGCAGAGCAAATCAGTGATTTTTTAGAAGAAATCGGCTCAGTGTCCGTTACTTTTATGGACAGCCAAGATACGCCGATTTTTGAACCGTTACCGGGAGAAACCCGCTTGTGGGGCAACACCGATGTGATTGCTTTGTTTGATGCAGAAACCGATATGAATGTGGTGGTGGATGCACTTAAACAGGCGAAGCATTTGGATGAACATACCGCTTATAAAATCGAACAAATCGAAGACAAAGACTGGGAGCGCGAGTGGATGGATAATTTCCATCCAATGCAATTTGGTCAGCGTTTGTGGATTTGCCCAAGCTGGCGTGATGTGCCGGATCCGAATGCCGTGAACGTGATGCTTGATCCGGGCTTGGCGTTTGGTACAGGGACACACCCGACCACAGCGCTTTGTTTGGAATGGCTCGATAGTTTAGATTTAAAAGATAAAACGGTGATCGACTTTGGTTGTGGCTCCGGCATTTTGGCCATTGCGGCATTGAAGCTGGGCGCAAAAAGTGCGGTCGGTATTGATATTGATCCTCAAGCGATTTTAGCCAGCCGCAACAATGCGGAACAAAACGGCGTGGCGGATCGCTTGCAACTGTTTTTATCCGATGAAAAACCGTCGGACTTGAAAGCCGATGTGGTGGTAGCGAATATTTTGGCGGGGCCGTTAAAAGAGCTTTACCCGGTGATTAGTCAGTTGGTGAAACCATACGGGGATTTGGGCTTGTCGGGTATTCTGGCGACACAAGCGCAATCCGTGTGTGATGCCTATGCAGAGCGCTTTGTGTTGGCGCCGGTGGCAGAACGCGAAGAATGGTGTCGAATTACCGGTAAGCTAAAGGCATAACGCACAATAAGCCTCAAAGTATAATAGAAAAGTGCGGTGGAGAAATATCACGTTTTTTCACCGCACTTTTTGTTTTACGGCGCTCAATGAACGAGACAATTTCCCCATCAAAGTCAATTCTTTTATAGCAAATTTCTGCAGAAATTTGGCAAATTGAATTGGATCTAAAAAAATTATAATTTGTATAAAAATTACCCTTTGCAAACGCATTAAAAGTGCGTATGATAGCGCACCTTGTCGGTTGGCAGCCGAGTTTGGTCAAGTTGTTGGAAAGTCGCGGAGTCATAATGCGCATTGGTCATTATCAATTAAAAAATCGCATTTTATTGGCACCCATGGCGGGAATTACCGATCAACCTTTCCGTAAAATCTGCGCCCATTACGGGGCGGGTTTAACCTTTTCAGAAATGATGTCAACCAATCCGCAAGTGTGGCATACCGAAAAATCGAAATTGCGCTTAGCGCACCACCAAGATGCCGGTATCAATGCCGTACAAATTGCGGGTTCCGATCCCGACGAAATGGCGCAAGCCGCTCAAGTGAACGTGGAATACGGCGCTCAAATTATTGATATTAATATGGGCTGTCCAGCGAAAAAGGTGAATCGTAAAATGGCGGGCTCCGCCCTTTTGCAATATCCCGACTTAGTTCAACAGATTCTTGAGGCCGTCGTGAAATCTGTCAATGTTCCGGTAACGTTGAAGATTCGCACCGGTTGGGATACGGAAAATCGAAATTGTGTCGAAATTGCTAAAATCGCAGAGCAAAGTGGCATTCAAGCGTTAACCGTGCATGGTCGCACGCGCGCCTGTAAATTTGAGGGCGTCGCGGAATATGACTCGATTAAAGCGGTAAAACAAGCTGTTTCCATTCCGGTGATTGCCAATGGCGATATGATTTCCCCACAACAAGCCAAATTTGTGCTCGATTATACGGGGGCAGATGGCGTAATGATCGGCCGAGGGGCATTAGGCCGACCTTGGGTGTTTCAAACCATGGTGGGGTTGGTGGAACACAATTCGATCGTGAACGAACCAAGCTTAGAAGAAAAGTGCGGTGTAATTTTGCAACATATCCGTGAGCTACATCAGTTTTACGGTGATGAAAAAGGTTACCGAATCGCACGTAAGCATATCGCTTGGTATTTACAGGATATTCAACCTCATTCTGTTTTCAAACAAGATTTTAATGCGATCACTTCCGCTTCGGCGCAGTTAGACGCATTAGAACAATTTTTTCGTTTAATTTGATTTAATTAATGGATAGAACAATGTTAGAACAACGTAATCCGGCGGAAGCATTAACTGTTTCTGTGCTAAATTCTCAATCTCAAGTAACCAACAAGCCATTACGCGACTCTGTAAAACAGGCTTTAAAAAATTACTTATCCCAATTAGACGGTCAAGATGTCAACGATCTTTATGAGTTGGTATTGGCAGAAGTTGAACATCCGATGTTGGATATGGTTATGCAATATACCCGTGGTAATCAAACCCGTGCAGCGACAATGCTAGGCATTAACCGTGGTACATTGCGTAAAAAATTAAAAAAATACGGTATGGGTTAGTTTTTAGCTCATTTTTCATTCTCGCCCTTGTCCTTATGACAAGGGCTTTTTTATTGTTTTTTCCCGTTTGTTTTTCTTGCGCAAACGTTTTCGTTTCTCCCGATTTCCTTTATAATAGCCCGCAATTTTTGTTTCAATTCAACCTCAAAGGTAATCCTCATGTTCCAAACTTTCCGTGGCTCTCCTGCCCTTTCCGAATTCCGTATCAATGGCTTAATGCAAAAATTCCAACAGCAACAATTACCGGTGAAATCCGTGTATGCGGAATATGTGCATTTTGTGGCATTAAATGACGCACTTTCTGCTGAACAGGAAGCCAAACTGAAAGCCTTGTTGCATTACGGTCCAACCTTGGCAGAACATGAAGCCAAAGGGGAAAGTTTTATTGTGATTCCGCGTGTCGGCACGATTTCCTCTTGGTCCTCCAAAGCTACCGATATCGCCCACAACTGCGGCTTAAACGAAGTGGAACGTATTGAGCGTGGTTTGGCGTATTACTTTGAATTGACACAGCCGTTAGATGAAAAAACAACGGAAAAACTGACCGCACTTTTACATGACCGCATGATGGAAACCGTCGTACGCAAGGCAGACGAGGCGGAAGTGTTGTTCCGTCAACAAGAACCAAAACCGTTCAAAACCGTGGATATTTTAAACGGTGGACGCAGTGCCTTAGAAAGTGCCAACGTGGAACTTGGATTGGCGTTGGCGGAAGATGAAATTGATTATTTGATGGAAAATTTCACCGCACTTGGACGCAATCCGCACGACATCGAACTGTACATGTTCGCGCAAGCCAACTCGGAACACTGTCGCCACAAAATTTTTAACGCCGACTGGATTATCGACGGCAAAAAACAGGACAAATCCCTGTTCAAAATGATCAAAAATACCTTTGAGAAAACCCCTGATTTTGTGCTTTCCGCGTATAAAGACAACGCGGCAGTGATGGAAGGTTCCAAAGCGGGACGTTTCTTCCCAGATGAAGACGGCATTTACCGTTATCACAATGAAGACACCCACATTTTGATGAAAGTGGAAACCCACAACCACCCGACCGCCATTTCTCCGTTCCCGGGGGCGGCAACCGGCTCCGGTGGGGAAATCCGTGACGAAGGCGCGACCGGTCGTGGTGCAAAACCGAAAGCGGGTTTGGTGGGCTTCTCTGTATCCAACTTATGCATACCAAACTTTGAACAACCTTGGGAAGCGCCGCTTTCCAAACCGAACCGTATTGCTTCCGCTTTAGACATTATGCTGGAAGGTCCGTTAGGTGGTGCAGCGTTTAACAACGAATTCGGTCGTCCTGCATTGCTTGGCTATTTCCGTACTTACGAACAAAAAGTGAATAGCTTCAATGGCGAAGAAGTGCGCGGCTACCACAAACCGATCATGTTGGCAGGCGGTATCGGCAACATTCGTGCCGAACACGTGCAAAAAGGCGACATTCCGGTGGGCGCAAAATTGGTTGTGCTTGGCGGTCCGGCAATGAACATCGGCTTAGGCGGTGGTGCCGCCTCTTCTATGGCATCCGGTAAATCCAAAGAAAACTTGGATTTCGCCTCCGTACAACGGGATAACCCTGAAATGGAACGTCGCTGCCAAGAAGTGATCGACCGTTGCTGGCAGCTAGGCGACGACAACCCGATTGCCTTTATTCACGACGTGGGCGCGGGCGGTTTATCTAACGCCATGCCGGAATTGGTGCATGACGGCGGTCGTGGCGGTAAATTTGAACTTCGTAAAATCTTAAGCGATGAGCGCGAAATGAGCCCGTTGGAAATTTGGTGTAACGAATCGCAAGAGCGTTATGTGCTTGCCATTCATCCGGAAAAACTACCGCACTTTGAGGAACTCTGCCGTCGTGAACGCGCGCCTTATGCGGTGATCGGCGAAGCTACGGAAGAAGAACATTTAACCTTACACGACGAGCATTTCAACAACGATCCGATTGATTTACCGATGGGCGTGTTGCTCGGCAAAACCCCGAAAATGACCCGCGATGTGCAAACCGCTAGCGTTAACGGCGAACCGCTTGAACAAAGCCAAATTCAATTAAAAGAGGCGTTACATCGCGTACTTCGTTTACCGGCAGTGGCGGAAAAAACCTTCTTAATTACCATCGGTGACCGCACGGTGACCGGCATGGTGGCACGTGATCAAATGGTCGGCCCGTGGCAAGTACCGGTGGCAGACTGCGCGGTGACCACGGCGACATTAGACAGCTACTACGGCGAAGCCATGTCTATGGGTGAACGTACGCCGGTAGCATTGCTAGATTTCGCTGCGTCTGCCCGTTTAGCTGTGGCAGAATCCTTAACCAACATTGCCGCCACGAATATCGGCGACATTAAACGCATTAAATTATCTGCCAACTGGATGTCTGCCGCAGGCCATAAAGGCGAAGACGCGGGCTTATACGCTGCGGTGAAAGCCGTGGGCGAAGAGCTTTGCCCACAATTAGGCTTAACCATCCCGGTAGGCAAAGACTCCATGTCCATGAAAACCACTTGGCAGGAAAACGGCGAGCAAAAAAGCGTGACCTCACCGCTTTCTTTGATCATCAGCGCCTTTGCTCGCGTGGAAGACGTGCGCAAAACCGTCACCCCACAATTACGCACCGATAAAGGACAATCCCGCTTGTTGTTGGTGGATTTGGGCGAAGGCAACAACCGCTTAGGCGCTACGGCGTTAGCACAGGTGTATGCGCAACTTGGCGACAAACCGGCGGATGTGGTCAACGCTGATACGCTGAAAAATTTCTTTAACGCCATGCAGGAATTGGTGGCGCAAGAAAAATTATTGGCATATCACGACCGCTCCGATGGCGGATTAATTGTCACCTTGGCAGAAATGGCATTTGCCGGACATTGTGGCGTGGCAGTGGATATCAGCGCCTTGGGTGACAACGATTTAGCCGTGTTATTTAACGAAGAATTGGGTGCAGTGATTCAAGTGCGCGACAGCGATTTGAGTCTCGTGCGCGATGTCTTTGCCAAACACAATGTGTTGCATTTGGTGAAAGAATTGGGTGCCGTGACTGAAGACGACGAAATTGAAATCACCCGTGGCAACAAAGTGTTACTCAATGAAAAACGCTCAGAATTACGCGGTATTTGGGCGGAATTGACTCATCAAATGCAACGCTTACGCGACAACCCGGAATGTGCCGACCAAGAATTTTCGGCGAAGAAAAATCTGCAGGACAAAGGCTTCTCCGCCCATTTAACTTACGACCCAAGCGAAGACATTGCTGCGCCTTATATTGCCACCGGAAAACGCCCGAAAGTGGCGGTGTTGCGTGAGCAAGGCGTCAACAGTCATGTTGAAATGGCGGCGGCATTTGACCGTGCCGGCTTTGAGGCCATTGATGTACACATGAGCGACTTGCATAATCGCCGTTATGACTTGCAACACTTCAATGCATTGGTGGCGTGCGGCGGCTTCTCTTACGGCGACGTGCTTGGCGCCGGTGGCGGTTGGGCGAAATCCATTTTATTTAACCCGCACTTACGGGATCAATTCAGCCAATTCTTTGAACGTGAAGACACGCTCGCACTTGGTATTTGCAACGGCTGTCAAATGCTTTCCACCTTGGCAGAAATTATTCCGGGCACGGAAAACTGGCCGCGTTTCGTGCGTAACAAATCCGAACGTTTTGAAGCCCGTGCCGCCTTGGTTCGCATTAACGAAAGCAACTCTCTGTGGTTCCAAGGCATGGCAGGCTCCCACATGCCAATTGCCGTTTCCCACGGCGAGGGCAGAGTGGAATTCAAAACACCCGGAGATCTGACCGCACTTCAAGGGCAAAACTTAATTGTGGCGCAATACATCGACAACAACCTCAACCCGACAGAAGTGTACCCGGCAAACCCGAACGGCTCCGCCCTTGGCATCACCGCCCTTTCCAACACGGATGGACGCGTCGCCATCATGATGCCACACCCGGAACGTGTCTTCCGCACCGTGAGCAACTCATGGCATCCGGAAGAGTGGGGAGAAGATGGAGCTTGGATGCGGGTGTTTAGGAATGCGAGGGTTGTGTTTAAATAATATAGTGTAATTATGAAATAGCGTTCCATAAGGAACGCTATTCTTTTATTAAAGGAATGAAATATGAAGAAACGTATTACTGCTAGAATGTATAAAGTCACTGAATGTCAGGAACCTAATAAATTTCATGAATTAAAGATTAATAACAGTAATATTCTTTTTTTAAGGTCTGTTTTGTTATCTAATAATTCTTTTTACGAGGATGAAAATGGCAATTGGTTATTAAAGTTTTTTTTAGGGGAACAATATGAGCAAGTTATATTTATTGATTTTTCTCAAAAAGAATTGAGTTATAAGAATCTTCAGGTTTTATCTCTTTCTAAATTGATCATAGATGATTCTGCTTTTGATGATCTTCTTGCTGAAGAGATTTCTCTTGAAATTAGAAAATCAAAAGCAATAAGGAAGCATCATTTTATAGAGTATCCATCTCATTATGAGCATATTGATGGTAGAGGAATGGGATTCTATTCTAGAATTCCTGACCAAGAATATAATTTCAGTCGTAGGCTAATTCTATTAGCTTTGGCTTATGCTTATTTAGGAGCTATTGAAAATATAAGCAATAGGCTTTCAGAATGTATTTGTTGCCAGAGTGATGATATTGAAAAGTTAAGACAGCTTTATATTGAAGCTACAAAGTTTAAAGCAGTGTTTTTATTTCATCAGCCAGTTTTGATGAAAAATATTAGTCTTATTGAAACATGGAAATATTTAGATAAAGTATTTGACATAAATTCTGCTTCAGATGAATTATTAGAGCAATTATCTAGTGTGCATTATATTTTAAATCTAGATGATGATAAAAAAAGAAAAAATATTGAGGATTTGAAAATTAAAAGGCAGGAGAAATGGAATATGTTATTTACAATGTTAGGTATTTTTATTGGATTAATAGAATTATTCAAATGATAAGCCTCATTGTTAATAAAGAACGATAAAAAAGTACTCTGTTTTTTAAACAAAAAAGGATAAGCCTTTCGACTTATCCTTTTTCATTTTTAAATTCAAGATTATTTCAATCCGGCTGCTGCACGTAACTCTGCGGCACGATCGATTTTTTCCCAAGGGAATTTTTCGCGACCGAAGTGGCCGTAAGCGGCGGTTTGGCGGTAAATTGGTTGGATTAAATCTAACATTTTAATTAAGCCGTACGGACGCAAATCAAAGAATTCACGTACGAGGCTGACCAACAATTCATTAGCAACTTTGCCTGTGCCGAAGGTTTCGATCATGATGGATGTCGGTTCGGCAACACCGATAGCGTAGGAAAGTTGGATTTCACAGCGATCGGCAAGGCCTGCGGCAACGATGTTTTTCGCTACATAACGGGCGGCGTAGGCGGCAGAACGGTCAACTTTTGATGGGTCTTTACCGGAGAATGCACCGCCACCGTGACGGGCTGCGCCGCCGTAAGTATCCACGATAATTTTACGGCCGGTTAAACCACAGTCACCCATTGGGCCACCGATAACGAAGCGGCCGGTTGGGTTGATGAAATATTTGGTGTCTTTGGATAACCAGTGCGCCGGCAATACCGGTTTGATGATTTCTTCCATCACGCCTTCATGCAAATCTTTTTGGCTGATGGTTTCAGCATGTTGAGTAGAAAGCACAACGGCATCAATGCCGACAATCTTGTGATCTTCATATTTAAACGTTAATTGGCTTTTTGCATCCGGACGCAACCAGTCTAATTTACCGCTTTTACGCACTTGCGCTTGGCGTTCCATTAAACGGTGGGCGTAAGTGATGGCGGCCGGCATGAATACATCGGTTTCATTGGTGGCGTAACCAAACATAATGCCTTGGTCGCCTGCGCCTTGATCTAACGGATTTTCACGATCCACGCCCTGATTGATGTCGGCAGATTGTTTGCCAATCGCGTTTAACACGGCACAGGAATGGCCGTCAAAGCCCATTTCGGAGCTGGTGTAACCGATGTCGCAAATGACTTCTCGGGCTAAATTTTCAATATCAACCCAAGCAGAGGTGGTGATTTCTCCGCCCACTAATGCCATCCCGGTTTTCACATAGGTTTCGCAGGCAACGCGAGCTTTCGGGTCTTGTTTAAGAATTTCGTCTAATACCGCATCAGAAATTTGATCGGCGATTTTATCCGGATGTCCTTCGGAAACGGATTCGGATGTAAATAAATATTGGCTCATTGTTTCTCCGGCATAATTTTATACAGAATAAATGTAAGGGTATTTGGAAGTATTTCCATCTGGACGGCTATAATACGCTTTTAGGCTAAAAATGCAACTTGTCAGAGGGATTTTGTCCATTTGCTATTAATAATGGCATCGGTAAAAAAGAAAAAACCCTCAACAAACGCTGAGGGTTTTCGATTAACACAACTAAAAAGATTAGCGACGTAAACCTAAACGAGCGATTAAGCTGCTGTAAAGTTCAAGATTAGTACGTTTTAAGTAATCTAAAAGTTTACGACGACGGGAAACCATGCGTAATAAACCGCGACGACCGTGGTGGTCTTTTTTGTGTTCAGCAAAGTGTGCTTGTAAGTGGTTGATTTGTGCGGTTAATAAAGCGATTTGAACTTCGGAAGAACCGGTGTCTTTACCATCGCGACCAAATTCAGCAACGATTTTTGCTTTTTGTTCAGTACTTAGAGACATAATAACTCCTAATATGAAGTGGTTAATGATACATCGTTCGCCGATCTCTAATTCAGCGACGACAAAGGAGTGTAGATTTTAGCCATTGCGCGGCGAAAAAGCAACGAATTTATCCTGTAATAACGCATTTAATTGCTCGGCAAATGCTGTTGGATTTTCTTGATGCGCATTATGCCCTGCTTGAGGAATAAGCGTCAGGTTCAGCTGATTTTCTAAGGCCATTTGCTTAAATTTATGATCTCGTTCGCCGCAGAAATACTCGATCGGATAAGGACTGTTTTTGACGTAAGGGCGTAAATCCGGTTGTTTAGCAAGGGAGGTCGCCAACAGCATTTGGGCGATATTATCGCCGCAGTTGGCTTGGCGTTTTTCAATCAATCCCTTGCGTTGGTCTTCCGTTAAATGGGCGAAGACAGGTTGTTGATACCAATCATTCAGTACGGAAGTCGCGGTTTCATGGTGAAAACGTTGCGCCCAAAACACGTCATTTTCCCACCGCACTTTTTTGTCTGCGTCATTCGTTAATCCAAGGTTGCCACCTTCAATAATCAGCCCTTGTAGGTTGTATTTGTCCTGTTGACTGCAAAGGGCGTAATAAAGCGCGATTCTGCCACCGAGGGAGTAGCCCACTAAAAAATAAGGGTGATTTCCTACCGCACTTTGGATGTGTTGTGCCACATAAGCGCAGGTATCATCAAAATCCTGTACTGGGTGATTTTTCGCGCTGCCGTGGAAAGGCAAATCCAAGGCAACGCAATGAAAGTGCGGTAGATTTTCCGTGAGTTTTTGCCAGTCGGCTTGGGTGCCGAGTAAGCCGTGTAAAAAAACGAGGTAAGGTTTCATAGCATTAAAAAAGCAAACTGGCGTGCGCGAGTTTGCTTTTGATCTTTCCGTTTATTCGCCAACAACCGCATAGCTGATTTGGTCGATGAGGCGTTTGTAAATGGTGCTGCCGTCATTCGGCGCGACTTTAATTTCGATGATAGTGGCTTCGCGACGTGAGTAGGCTTGTTTTAGCACGGAGCTTAAATCCGCCCAGGTATAAGGACGCGCATATTTTAAATCGAACATAGACGCCACTTGGGAAAACTCGGTGTGGTGCGGCATGCGATAGAACTTGTCTTTCACTTCAGCATCCACCGGCAACATATCAAAAATCGCGCCACCGTTGTTATTGATAATAAACAAAATAGTCGGTTGGGTAAGTTTTTTGAACAATGCCAGCGAGTTTAAATCATAGAGTGCGGAGGTATCACCCACTAAGGCGACGACCGGTTGGTTAGAACCGATACCAATGCCGGCAACGGTGGCAAGTAAACCGTCAATACCACTCGCCCCACGATTGGTATGGATCGGGTAGCCTTCCGGCAATTTGGTAAGCGCATCCACTAAACGCACAAATAAACTGTTGCCGAGGAAAAGGGTGCCATTGTTCGGCAGTAAACGTTCAATGTGGTGGGCCAAGGAAGCTTCATTTAAATTGCCGCCCACTTGCTGCTCAATAAAGGTGGCGCAGAATTTGGATAACGCCAACGCTTCTAATAACCATGGTTTTTGTCTTAACGGCGGGTGGGCGCGTAACCAATGATGAATTTTGGCGACAAAACGGGTGTGGGAATGATGGTAAGGATCCACCGCTTGTGGGTTTTCATCCACAATCCAATATTCGTTTTTAAATTCGGCTAAAAACTGGTTAATGCGTTTACTGATAAAACGGTTGCCAAGTTGAATGACAATATCTGCCTGCAACATTTTTTGTTTCACCGTTTGATTCGCAAGCCAAATATCCGCATAAGGCAAACTGGCTTCCACACCGGATTGAATATCGGTCAGTAACACCCAGCCCATGGTATTTGCCCAAGAAGCAATACCCATGGCTTGTTCTGCCGGCATTCTGCCCGCCACAATAATCCCGCGTTTGGTGCGCCACTGATCCCAGTGTTCGTGAATCAATACTTCTTGATGTTGCGCAGGGTAGGTTGTCCAACTTTTGTTTTGGCTTAACCAACGTTGAACGGGCGCTAACCAAGGATGGACGTCAATTTCTTCTGCATTGGCATCATATAAAGGCTCGGCGAAAGGCACATTAATGTGAATTACACCGGCTTCTTCCGCTTGTTTATGGCAGGCGTGCTCAATTTTTGAAATCAACCAGCTTGCAGCATAATCTTGGCTTGGGCGCGGAAGATTCAAATTGGCAAGGGGATAATCGGCAAACATATTTTCTTGTAAAATCGCCTGATTCGCACCGCACTCTAACAATTCCGGAGGGCGATCCGCAGTGAGTACAATCAGATTGACGTGACTTTGACGGGCTTCAATGATTGCCGGGTATAAATTGGCGGCAGCCGTGCCGGAAGTGACAATAACGGCAACGGGTTTTTTGGTGGATTTTGCGATGCCAAGGGCAAAAAAACCTAAACCGCGTTCATCAAAATGCGTATGGCAAAGGGCACGATTGGCATTTTGTAAACGTACGGCTTCCAATGTCAGTGGGGTCGAACGCGAACCGGGCGCGATACAAAAGTGGGTTACGCCTTGACGCACAAGGGTTTCCAAGATCACTTTTGACCAACAACGATTAAAGACGCTTACTGACATTTTTGCTCTCCGTTTTCAGATTTCGTTATTTTTAATAATGAGATTAATCCCGCGGCTTTGCGCTCGATTTCTTGCCATTCTAGCAAGGGAACTGAGCCTTCAACAATACCGGCGCCGGCAAACACATGAATTTTGTCTGCTTCAACAAAGGCAGAACGAATCGCTACACAAAACTCCGCTTGTTGTTGATTAAAAAAGCCTAATGTGCCCGCATACCAACTGCGATCGTAATGTTCAATTTGTTGTAACAATGCTTTCGCTTTTTGTTGCGGCAAACCGGCAACGGCAGCCGTCGGATGAATGGCTTGCAAACAGTTTAAGTCGGTACAGTTATCGGTTAAAAGTGCGGTGATTTCTCGGCGTAAATGTTGTACTTGACGAAGCTGTTTGATGCCGAGGTTGCCTACTTCAATGTGTTTCGTAAAGGGCGCTAAATTGGCGCAAATCCCATCCGCCACTAATTGGTTTTCATGAATGTTTTTCTTGTCGCTAAGTAACCAATCAGCTTGTTTACGATTGGCTTCATGATCCTCGCTCATGGGCGCGGTGCCTGCGAGGGCCTCTGTTTTTAAATGACGCTCATGACGCGCATACAACCGTTCCGGCGAAGAGCCAAGGAAACTTGTTTTGTCATCTTGCGTGAAAAGAAAGTGGTAGCAGCCTTTATTGTAAATTTCACTTTGCGCTAAAAAATCCTTGGCATTGAGTGGCTGATTGAGGGCAAAGGTGCTTTTATTAGCTAACACCAATTTGGTCACTGTTTTTTCATGAATTTGCGCCAGAGCCTTTTCTACCCAATTTGCCCATTGTGTTGGATTTGCTTGTTGTTCAATCAAATCCGCTTGGCTTTGAAGCGGTAAAAGTGCGGTCGTTTTTTCAAATGTTTTTAAAACCTGTAATGCTTTGTCTTTATTGTGAATAAGATTATCTTGGTCAATAAAAACCGTGACATTAATTTGATTATCGCGCTGTTCTAACACTAACTGTGGCAGAAAAAAGGTGGTTTGCCCGTAAAATTGAATGCCGCCGAAAAGAGGCAAATTGTGTTGATTCACGAAATCTTGCGCCGCATCTAATTGTTGAAATCTACGAACGGCGCCAATCGTGGCAAAACATTGTGTTGTTTGCTGTAATTGAAAATAGAATTGCGGATAGTGCGGTTGTGCTTTTAGCCAACCTAATAAATCAACATCGCATTCGGCTTGTGCTGAACAAACCGCAATGTGATGAGGTTGATTTAATTGTAATGCATTAATTTGATTGATTAATTGCGTTTTAAGTGATTGCAAACTATCCATTTTGAAAAAGCATTGTCTTTAACGGGAAAATAAGTTAAAAATGAACCGCAATTCTACCGCACTTTACGGGAATTTTTCACAAAATATTTCATTTCTTAATTACTCAAGGTCAAAACTATGGAACGCTTTCCCAAATCAGATAAATTAGAGCACGTTTGTTACGATATTCGCGGACCCGTGCACAAAGAGGCACTACGCCTTGAAGAAGAAGGGCATAAAATTTTAAAACTGAATATCGGTAACCCCGCGCCTTTTGGTTTTGAAGCGCCTGATGAAATTCTCGTTGATGTCTTACGCAATCTGCCTTCAGCACAAGGTTATTGTGATTCCAAAGGGCTTTATTCCGCCCGCAAAGCCATTGTGCAATATTATCAATCGAAAGATATTCGTAGTGTCACTGTGAATGATGTTTACATCGGAAACGGCGTGTCAGAGTTGATTACGATGGCGATGCAAGCACTGTTGAATGACGGTGATGAAGTGTTAATTCCTATGCCGGATTACCCATTATGGACTGCTGCGGCGACATTGGCGGGCGGTAAAGCGGTACATTATTTATGTGATGAACAGGCGGATTGGTTCCCGGATGTGGAAGACATTAAAAGCAAAGTCACCTCACGCACGAAAGCCATTGTGGTAATCAACCCGAACAACCCGACCGGTGCGGTTTACAGCAAAGAATTGTTGTTAGACATCGTTGAAGTGGCACGTCAGAATAATTTAATTATTTTTGCCGACGAGATTTACGACAAAATTTTATACGATGGTGCGGTACACCACCATATCGCGGCATTAGCGCCTGATTTATTAACGGTCACGTTTAACGGTTTATCTAAAGCCTATCGTGTTGCCGGTTTCCGCCAAGGTTGGATGATTTTAAATGGACCAAAAAAACACGCCAAAGGGTACATCGAAGGTTTGGATATGTTGGCGTCCATGCGTTTGTGTGCCAACGTGCCAATGCAACATGCGATTCAGACCGCACTTGGTGGCTATCAAAGCATTAATGAATTCATTTTGCCGGGCGGACGCTTGTTAGAACAACGCAATAAAGCCTATGAATTGCTCAACCAAATTCCGGGAATTAGTTGTACGAAGCCAATGGGAGCGTTGTATATGTTCCCGAAAATCGACATCAAAAAATTTAATATGTATGACGATGAAAAAATGGTGTTTGATTTATTGGCACAGGAAAAAGTCTTGTTGGTGCATGGCCGCGGTTTTAACTGGCATTCACCGGATCACTTCCGCATTGTAACATTGCCGTATGTTCATCAAATTGAAGAAGCCTTAGGCAAATTTGCTCGATTCTTATCCCATTATCATCAATAATGTTTTCCCGAACAAAAAGCCCCGAATATCCATTCGGGGCTTTTTGTTTAGCATAAAGTGCGGTCATTTTTTTGAATGATTTTTAGCTTCGCATTATTCACTAAAATTTTCCGGTAAAAATGCCTGCATATTGGACCACATGACACCACTTTCTTTTCCGTATTGCAAAACACAAGGGACTACTTCATCAATAGCCTCGCGTTGGCAAATATCTTGAAGTTTGATGTAAAAGCGTTTGGCAAGTGCACGAGCTTCTGGATTTTGGAAATAAAATAAGCCGATGCGGGAATATAAGCTTTTGAAACTATTTAAAATTAAACCATAAACGGGATTGTCTGAAGCAAATGCCAAATTGCGGAATACATCGTAGTCAAACTTTGTGTAATCTTCAGCCGTATCTTCTAAGTTATTGAGCGGTTGCAAAATACTGAGTGATTGTTCCTTTGCGCGTTTAAAGGCTTTGGGAATGTAAATCATTGAAATGTCAGTACGCGCTGAGCGCATGTTGGCAATAAGCGAAGGCAATCTTGTGCCATCGAGCTGAATCATGGTCTCTAGAATATTAAGACCGGAGGTTTCCCAAATATCATTGACTTTTGTTGGTTTACCATGTTGGATGCTGAGCCAACCATCACGCGCTAAGCGTTGTAAGACTTCACGTAACGTTGTTCTGGTAACACCAATTTTATCGGCAAGTTCACGTTCGGCAGGTAAATCAGAACCTGGGGGAAAATAATTATTCCAAATGCTTTTTACAATATATTCTTCAGCTAAAGCGGCAGGACTTTGCGCCTTCAGAAGAGTCGAGTCATTATGCATAATTGTTTAGTATAAATAGAGGGTAAATTCGCCGTTATTATCGTAGAAACGCCTATACATTACAATTAGATAATTATTTTTTAAATTCATTGACAATATTTGCGATTTTTGACAGAGTTGAACGCGGAATTGCCTCCAATAGCGTAGGTTAAAATATTGTTAATTAAAAGAATTAAGGTCAATTTGTATGGACAATTATCAACAGGCGTTTCTAAAAAACTTTTTGGGCTCGAGTCCGGACTGGTACAAAATAACGATTGTCGCCTTTCTTGTTATTAACCCTATCTTATTT
Source organism: Aggregatibacter segnis ATCC 33393 (assembly GCF_900476035.1). Lineage (GTDB taxonomy): Bacteria > Pseudomonadota > Gammaproteobacteria > Enterobacterales > Pasteurellaceae > Aggregatibacter > Aggregatibacter segnis. The sequence continues at coordinate 845,461 of NZ_LS483443.1, forward strand.
TCAATTTCCCCTTTCTGGGCAGGTTGGTTATTAGTCATTGAATTCATTTTCACCTTGGCGATGGCACTAAAATGCTATCCGTTACAACCCGGCGGGTTACTTGCTATTGAAGCGATTTTTATTGGCATGACAACACCAGAGCACATTAAAGCAGAAGTGTTGGCTAACTTTGAAGTGATTTTGCTGTTGATGTTTATGGTGGCGGGTATTTACTTCATGAAGCAGTTATTGTTGTTTGTGTTCACTAAACTGCTTCTTAATATCCATTCTAAATTAGTGCTTTCCTTGGCGTTTTGCTTCAGTGCAGCTTTTTTATCGGCATTTTTGGATGCGTTAACTGTGGTTGCAGTAATCATCAGCGTTGCAATGGGATTTTATGGCGTGTACCACAAAGTCGCTTCTGGTGGCACGTTCTATGATTCTACCGATATTACGAATGACGAGAAAATCGGTACTCACCATGAAACCTTAGAAGAATTCCGCGCCTTTTTACGTAGCTTAATGATGCATGCCGGGGTTGGTACTGCATTGGGTGGTGTTATGACGATGGTTGGTGAACCGCAGAACTTGATTATCGCGGATCAAGCCGGTTGGAATTTTGTTGAGTTCTTCCTTCGCATGGCACCGGTGACTGTTCCAGTCTTTGTTTTTGGCTTGCTAACTTGTGTTGCGTTAGAGAAATTTCATTTGTTCGGATACGGTGCAAAATTACCGCAAAAGGTATGGGAAGTATTGGCCGATTTTGATCGCGCCAATATGAAAAAAATGAGTAAACAAGAACGTCTGAAACTCATCGTACAAGCAATAGTCGGTATTTGGTTGATTATCGGTTTAGCATTTCATTTAGCTTCCGTAGGGTTGATCGGGTTAAGCATTATTATTTTATGTACTTCATTTTGTGGTATTACAAGTGAACATGCTTTGGGTAAGGCTTTCCAAGAATCTTTACCGTTTACCGCACTTTTAGTAGTGTTCTTTACGATTGTTGCAGTGATTATTGACCAAAAACTTTTTGCACCGATTGTGCATTATGTTTTGTCTGCAGAAGAAAGCACTCAACTCACGTTATTCTACGCTTTCAACGGTATCCTTTCTGCTATTTCCGATAACGTATTTGTGGCAACAGTTTATATTAACGAAGCAAAAAATGCGTTGGCAGCGAATATTATTCCACCGCATCAGTTTGAATTATTAGCTGTGGCGATTAATACGGGGACTAACTTGCCTTCCGTCGCAACACCAAACGGACAAGCAGCTTTCTTATTCTTATTGACATCATCGCTTGCGCCACTTATTAACCTCTCTTACGGTAGAATGGTTTACATGGCGTTACCTTACACCATTGTGTTATCGTTGGTAGGTTTATTGGCTGTGGAATATATTTTACCGCCAATGACAATTTTGTTGGCGAATTTAGGCCTAATCATGCCAATTTAACATTTTTTAGGGAGAAAGAGCGCTATGCTAAAATTTTTCAAAACACTTTCCGTACAACGTAGCGGTTGGTTGTTATTGATAATCTCAGCATTGGTGTTGGAAGGGATTGCACTTTACTTCCAATATGGCATGGAATTGCAGCCTTGTGTGATGTGCGTTTATGAACGAGTCGCATTGTTTGGATTAGCCTTTGCTGGACTTTTCGGTTTAATCGCACCACGTTTTTTAATAGTCCGTTTATTGGCGCTATTAATTGGTTTTGTCAGCGTGGTTAAAGGACTGTTGCTTTCTCTCAAACATGTAGACTACCAACTTCATCCTGCACCTTGGAATCAATGTTCTTATTTGCCGGAATTTCCACAAACGCTACCGTTGGATAAATGGTTTCCAGTGCTATTTCAACCTACTGGCTCTTGTGAGAATGTGGCTTGGTCATTCCTTGGCTTTTCAATGGCGCAATGGATTGTAGTCATGTTTGCCATTTATTTGCTTGTGTTGTTACTTGTTTTAATTAGCCAATTTAAGCGTCTTGATACGAGAGGGAGAAGACGTTTATTCAAGTAACGTTTTCTATTGAATAGATGTAAAAAAATGGTGTTGTATAAAACAACACCATTTTTTATTTTATATATCTTGCACCACGAATTGTAACGCATGGCGGGCAAATAATTTCGCTTTACGTTGTTTTAAATGCTTTAAACGCAAAGTACGTGCTTGTTGTTGATGAATGAATTTTTTCTTAGTTGGTTTGAGAAATCTTTTCTTGTGCATGGATATTTTCCTCTGTTTGCCGATTTTCATGTTGTTTATTTTCATTCAAATAAGAATGGTCTTTCTCTGCATTTTTGCTCTCATTATCAGATTCTTGCGTTAATTTCTCGCTTTGATTTTGCTGAACACGATAATAATTCACAATGCTATTCATGTAACGACGAATATTTTCGATGTATTGAAACGCTTCATAGCCTCGTGCATAGCCGTATTTAAGGTTTGAATAGTAACGTTTTTCGGCTAATAAAGGTAAATTCTTTTTGACATCAAGCCAGTTATCCGGGTTACCACCTAAATTTTTGGTGAGACGGCGGGCATCCAGTAAATGGCCTAGCCCCATGTTATACGCTGCCAGGGCAAACCAAATTCTTTCTTCATCATTGATACTGGTAGGCATCTGTTCAAGCAACCAATGTAAATATTCTGAACCGGCTTTGATACTTTGCTCGGGATCGGTTCGATCCTGAATTTTCATATGTTCCGCGGTATCTTTCGTCAGCATCATGATGCCTCGAACACCTGTTGGTGAGGTGGCATCTGGGTTCCAATGGGATTCCTGATAGGCGATTGCTGCTAATAAGCGCCAGTCCAAATCACCTTTATGCTTAGTAAAGAGCGGTTCAAATTTTGGAAGAATTGTTTCTATCGCATTTAAATAAGATTTTGCGTCAACATAGTCAAAGTCGCGAAAATGGCTAAAATATTTTTCTTCAATATTGGCAATTAAGCCGGAATCTATAGCGCCATTCATGAAATCTAATAAAGCTGATTGCAATTCATTGGATGCGTTATTCGCTAGATACCAATGCACGCTCATTTCATCGGTTAAGTCAAAAGCCACCGCAATTTGTGGCTTAATATGTTGAGCCGCTGAAATATCCAAAGAATTGGCAATTGTATAGTCAATTTTGCCATCAGCAACTTGTAACAACAGTTCTTCTTGCGTTTGTTTTTTATCTACCACCCAGGTTAGATGGGGATTTTTTAGTTTGGCCTCTTTCAGAATATGTTCCAATTCTACATTATCTGGAATGACGAGTTGGCTATTAATTTGTGCTAGTGAACGTGGCCGATTTTCACCTTTTCGATAAGCAATTTGCCAAGAAGCAGAATAATATGACGGTCCCAATTGGAAATGTTCAACTTTATTGGGCTGATAAAAAAGATTGGCCGCCGCAATATCAATAGCATGATCATTTAAGGCGGTGAAAAGTTCTTCACTGTTGTTTAACGGTTTGATTTCTAGCTCAACGTTCAAATAATCCGCAAACGCTTTACTGAGTTCATATTCTAAACCGGATTGCCCTTCTGCATTGATAAAGTAAGAAATAGGATTGTTAATAGTACCTACAATTAATTTGCCACGACGTTGAATGGCGTGATAAGGATTTTCTTCCGAAGACATGATTTGTTGCCATGGAAATACCATATCTAACGCCCATAAGAGCAAGCATATGCCTGCAATAATGCGTAAAAATAAACCTTTCAAATGATCTCTTTCTCTAAAAAATATTAGCGATTCCGCTCAATAATGACACCAACGTTATTGGCTTGTGCAACAGCTTTTGGTTTACTCAATTTGAGTCGAAGTCGACTAATGTTAAATTGATGTTGTAATTGATCTGCCACTTCATTGGCAACCCGTTCGATTAAAAAGAATGGCTTGGATTGCACGTAATCAATGATAAATTGGCTGATTTCGGCATAATTTAACGTGTATTGAACATCATCAGTTATCGCAGCCTGACGCGTATCCCAAGCCATTTCGACATCAAAGATCAGTTTTTGTTTAATTTGTTGTTCCCAATCATAAACGCCAATTTGCGCAAATACGCTCAATCCTTCAATAAAAATGAGATCTTTCATGATGTTCCTATCGTTATCGCTTAAATTTTTGTGGGCTTATACTATCAACTTTGGGTACAATAGACGAACAATTTTTCCACTCCAAGGAAGTCCTATGAGCCTTTTCGCCCTTTTCTACATGTTATTGAGCTATTTACTGGGTTCTATTTCTAGCGCGATTTTATTATGTCGTATTGCCGGCTTACCGGATCCAAGAAAAACAGGATCGAATAATCCTGGCGCAACAAATGTATTACGTATTGGTGGACGTTGGATTGCGCTTGGGGTTTTAATTTGTGACATCTTAAAAGGTATGTTGCCGGTTTGGCTCGGTTACTCTTTAGGCTTAACCCAATTTGAATTAGGCATGGTGGCGTTAGGGGCATGTTTAGGGCATATTTTTCCTATTTTCTTCAAGTTTAAAGGAGGAAAGGGAGTAGCAACAGCTTTCGGAGCCATTGCACCAATTGGTTGGGGGGTATTATTTTCTACATTGGGAACTTGGGTTTTCGTCTTCCTCATTAGCGGTTATTCCTCCCTTAGCGCAGTGATTAGCGCGTTATTAGTTCCGCTCTATGTTTGGTGGTTTAAACCGGAGTTCACCTTTCCTGTTGCTTTAGTTTGTTGTCTTCTCATTTATCGTCACCATGAGAATATTCAACGTTTATGGCGCGGAGAAGAAGATAAAATGTGGAATAAGTTTAAAAAGTAGAAGTGAAAAGTAAGAATAAAAAAGTGCGGTCATTTTTGACCGCACTTTTTGTTTTTATAAGCCTTAATTAGTGGTGAACACCGGCTAATGCTTTTTCAAAGCGTTCGTTAGCAAAATCCCAGTTCAATACATTCCAGAATTCTTTGATGTAGTCTGGACGGCGGTTTTGGAATTTCAAATAGTAAGCGTGTTCCCAAACGTCTAAACCGAAGATTGGTGTGCCTGAACAGCCGGCAAATTCTTTACCCATAATTGGGTTGTCTTGGTTTGCTGTAGAAACCACGGCAAGTTTGCCGTTTTCTAACACTAACCATGCCCAACCGGAACCAAAACGGGTCGCTGCCGCTTTTTCAAATTCCGCTTTGAAGTTTTCAACGGAACCAAAATCACGTTCGATGGCATCTTTTAGTGCGCCTTGTAATGTTGTGCCTTTTTTCAAACTTTTCCAGAATAAGCTGTGGTTTAAGTGACCACCTGCATTGTTGCGTAATGCCGGGCGTTTTTCAGGTGCAACTTCATGTAAGTGCGCCAATAATTTACCCGGGCAACCACTGGCAAGTTCTTGTAATTCCGGGGAGTTTTCTAACACCGCGTTAGCATTGTTGACATAGGCTTGGTGGTGTTTAGTATGGTGGATTTCCATAGTTTGCGCATCGAAATGGGGTTCTAATGCGTCATAGGCATAACCTAATTCAGGTAAAGTATAAGCCATAATTTTTTCCTTTTGTTAGAGTAAATTCATGTTTAAAAAACGGCAAAATGATAGCATAAAAATTGATTAAGATCATTAAATGCTATGGTTGATGCATAAAAAAGAAGATGGCAACTAGCCATCTTCTTTATTTTTTGTTAGGTCATTATTGTGCTTTTACCGCAGCAATTGCCACCATATTAATAATACGGCGAACAGAAGCGACTGACGTTAAAATATGCGCTGATTTTTTCAAGCCCATTAAGATTGGCCCAACGGTTGTCGGTGTTGCCGTGCCTTGTAATAGATTTAAGCTGATACGCGCAGCTTCCATATTTGGCATCACCAGCACGTTTGCCGCACCTTTGAGTGGGCTGTCCGGCATCACATCATCACGGAGCTGTTGTGATAAGGCAACATCACAGTGCATTTCGCCGTCAATAGAGAGTTCCGGTGCTCTTTCTTTCACTAAACGTAAAACGTTACGCATTTTGACCGCACTTGGGGTGTTGTTGCTGCCGTAATTAGAATGTGAAATTAAGGCAATTTGCGGTTCGATACCAAACAGGCTGACTTCTTTCGCTGTCATGAGCGTAATTTCCGCTAATTCTTCCTCTGTTGGATCGTTGTTCACGAAGGTATCGGCAAGGAATAAGTTGCCTGCCGGTAGCACCAAACCGTTAACGGTAGCGGCTGTATGTACGCCTTCTTGCAAACCAATGACGTTTTTGAGGGTTTTTAAATGATCAGCATAATGTCCTACTAAACCACACAACATGGCGTCGGCATGACCTAAATGTAACAACACGGCACCGATAGCGGTTGGGTTATTAAACATTTCACGTTTTGCAATGCTTGGTGTGACGCCTGAGCGTTTGAGCATGTCATAGTAAGTTTTACAACATTCTTGATAACGTGCGTCATTTTCAATGTTAATTAACTCGAAATCACGTCCCGCCTGAATATGTAAACCGAGTTTTTTAATGCGTTGTTCAATCACGCTTGGGCGACCGAGTAAAATCGGATAAGCGATGCCTAAGGTCGAGATTTCTTGTACGGCGTGTAAAATTCGGGTTTCTTCACCGTCGGTTAATAACACACGTTTCTTGTCTTGTTTGGCTTGAGCAAACACCGGTTTCATAAACAAGTTGGTTTTATAAACGAACTGGGTGAGTTGTTCAATGTATGCATCAAAATCTTTAATTGGACGAGTCGCAACACCGGAATCCATCGCGGCTTTTGCCACAGCAGGTGCGATACGCACGATTAAACGCGGATCGAATGGTTTCGGAATAATATATTCCGGCCCAAAAGACAATTCGCTGTCGCCGTAAGCGGAGGTTACCACATCGCTTTGCTCTGCCAAGGCTAAATCGGCAATGGCGCGCACCGCGGCAAGTTTCATTTCTTCGTTAATGGTGGTGGCGCTGACATCCAATGCACCACGGAAAATGAACGGGAAGCAAAGTACGTTGTTAACTTGGTTCGGATAGTCGGAACGACCGGTACATACAATAGCATCCGGACGGGCTTCTTTTGCCAATGGTGGCAGAATTTCCGGTTCAGGGTTGGCGAGTGCCAAAATCAACGGATGTGCCGCCATGGTTTTAACCATTTCTTGCGTTAACGTACCGGCAGCAGAACAACCTAAGAAAATATCCGCATTCGGAATGACTTCCGCTAAGGTACGTTTGCCGTTATCGTCGATCGCATACAGTTTTTTGGTTTCGTCCATACGATCATCGCGGTTTTTATAGATCACGCCTTTGGAGTCGCACACGGTGATATTTTCTCGTTTCATACCGAGGGAAACCAATAAGTTCAAGCACGCAATCGATGCGGCACCGGCACCGGAGGCAACCAGTTTCACGTTTTCGATTTTTTTATCGACAATGCGTAAGCCGTTTAACACCGCTGCGGCAGAAATAATCGCGGTGCCGTGTTGGTCATCGTGGAAGACAGGAATTTTCATTCTTTCACGTAATTTGCGTTCAATGTAAAAACATTCCGGTGCTTTAATGTCTTCCAAGTTAATGCCGCCGAAGGTTGGTTCAAGAGACGCAATAATATCGATGAGTTTGTCTGGGTCGTGTTCATTTACTTCAATATCGAATACGTTGACACCAGCGAATTTTTTAAACAATACGCCTTTCCCTTCCATCACAGGTTTACCTGCTAAAGCCCCAATATTGCCTAAACCAAGCACTGCGGTACCGTTCGAAATTACCGCCACCAAGTTTCCTCGAGAGGTATATTTATAGGAATCTGCCGGATCTGCCTGAATGGCTAAACAAGGCGCTGCAACACCGGGGGAATAAGCCAAGGCTAAGTCGCGTTGGGTGGCAAGCGATTTGGTTGGTGTCACTTCAATTTTTCCCGGAATTGGGAATTCGTGGAAATCTAATGCTGCTTTTTTTAGTTGTTCATCCATAAAAATATCCTCTTTTGAATAAATTCAGTTAGAAAAAAGTACCCCGCATTATAATTAAAATAGAAAAGAATTCTGTGACATTTCACACATTATTAACAATTTGTCTGAAGTATGAAATGTTGGTCTATGGTGTTTTAATAAAGTGCGGTTATTTCTTGTTGTGTTTTTCCGTGGGCGAAGGACGATAATTAGCGCTATAATGCGCGAGGATTTTTATAAGGAATTTCTATGCGCTTAGATAAATTTTTAGCGGAAACAACCGGTTTAACTCGTTCACAGGCGGCAAAAGTGTTGCGTCAAAGTGCGGTCACGATTAACGGTAAAATTGAAAAGAGCGGGGCGGCGAAAGTGAGCCCTGATGATGAAATTTATTATGATGGTGAGCGTTTAACGTGGGTAGAAAACGGGCAATACATTATGTTGCACAAACCACAAGGTTACATTTGCTCCCATGAAGATGGCGATCATCCGACGATTTATCAATTTTTTGATTATCCTTTATCTACCTGTTTGCACAGTGCCGGGCGGTTGGATGTGGATACCACAGGTTTGGTGCTGTTGACGGATGATGGGCAGTGGTCTCACCGTATTACCTCACCCAAACACCATTACCCGAAAACCTATTTGGTGACCTTGGCAGATCCCGTTGAGGCGAACTATGCGCAGGCTTGTGCTGAGGGTATTTTATTGCGTGGGGAAAAGGAGCCGACCAAACCGGCTGAGTTAGAAATTTTGGATGATTACAATGTCAATTTGACGATCAGCGAGGGACGTTATCATCAAGTAAAGCGGATGTTTGCTGCATTAGGGAATAAAGTTGTCGGGTTGCATCGTTGGAAAATCGGTAATTTGGTGCTAGATGATGATTTAGGCGAAGGAGAATTTCGTCCTCTAACAGAGGAAGAAATCGCATACTTAGGTGGAGAATCCTAGTTTGAGTTCAAATAAAACAGTCAAAACGAATTTTATTTTTGTGGTGGCGTTGGGTATTTTGTCCATGTTGCCGCCATTGGGTGTGGATATGTACCTGCCGGCGTTTTTGAATATTGCGCAGGATTTACAGGTCACAAACGATCAGGTGCAACATACGCTAACCGCTTTTGCTTATGGTTTGGCGCTGGGGCAATTATTCTGGGGACCGTTCGGTGACAGTTTTGGACGCAAGCCAATTATTTTGTTAGGCGTAACGGTTTCTGCGATAGCGGCATTGATTTTAACGCAAATCCATTCTATCGGAAATTTCACCGCACTTCGTTTTGTTCAGGGCTTTTTTGGTGCGGCGCCGGTGGTATTGGTGGGCGCATTGTTGCGTGATTTGTTTGACAAGAATGCACTTTCCAAAATGATGTCGACAATTACGCTGGTGTTTATGATTGCGCCGTTGATCGCACCGGTTGTCGGTGGTTATATTGTCTATTTTTTCCATTGGCACGCCATTTTTTATGTGACTGCTTTCATGGGACTATTGAGTATTTTGCTGGTCTTTTTTGTGGTGCCGGAAACGCATCATAAAGAAAATCGGATTCCGTTACGCTTGAATATTATTGCCCGTAATTTTATGGCGTTATGGAAACAAAAACCGGTGTTAGGTTATATGTTCTCAACGTCCTTTGCCTTTGCCGGCTTATTTGCGTTTTTAACGGCAGGATCGATTGTGTATATCGGGATTTACGGCATCAAGCCTGAAAATTTCGGCTATTTCTTTATGTTGAACATTGGCGTGATGACCTTTAGTTCATTCTTAAATGGGCGTTTAGTGGCTAAATGGGGGGCGGAGACCATGTTCCGTTTGGGGCTTGGGATACAAGGTTTGGCGGGCATCTGGTTGTTGCTTGTGGCGTTATTAGATTTGGGTTTTTGGTCAATGGCGCTGGGCGTAGCAGTGTTTGTGGGACAAAATCCATTGATTTCCTCTAATGCGATGGCCTCTATTTTAGAAAAGTTCCCCAATTCGGCAGGATCGGCGAATTCTATGGTCGGGAGCGTACGGTTTGGCATTGGCGCTTGCATGGGATCTTTGGTGTCTTTATTGCCGATCAATTCGGCGGCGCCAATGTTATTCGCCATGGTGCTTTGTTCTGTGATTGCGGTCGTTTGCTACGTTACGTTAACGGTTAAACATCGGGAATAACCCACGAATTAACTCAGTTATATCAAGGGTTTCGCACATTATGAGAGGTATTCGTATTTGTAACAAAGAACGAAATTTGTTCTAAGTCAAAAAGTAGTTAAACTACCTCTAAGTGGTTATATTATTTAACCCTGCCATTTAATTTCCTTATGATAGAATGCCCCGCAAAAATAAGTCTGTGAAACAATCTGTTATGGTAAATCAATTAATTCTCGAAAATCTCGCTTGCCAACGTGGCGATAAAGTCCTTTTCCAATACTTGAATTTACAAATTCAGGCGGGAGATTTCGTGCAAATTGAAGGGCATAACGGCATTGGTAAAACCAGTTTGCTACGCATTATTGCAGGCCTTGCTTCACCACTGGAAGGAAAAGTGCGGTGGAATTCTGAAGAGATTACTAAACAGCGTGAAATTTTCCATTATGATTTGTTGTATTTAGGGCATCAGAGCGGCATTAAGCCTGAATTAACTGCTTGGGAAAATTTGCGCTTTTATCAGCAAATCGGGCATTGCCATCAGGGTGATGATTTGTTGTGGGAGGTATTACAAACGGTCGGTTTGCTCGGTCGAGAAGATATTCCTGCAGCACAACTTTCTGCCGGACAGCAAAAACGTATTGCGTTGGCTCGTTTGTGGTTATCAAAAGCGCCGTTATGGATTTTAGATGAGCCATTTAACGCTATCGATAAAAAAGGAGTGGCGGTTTTGACCGCACTTTTTGAGCAACACGCACAAAATGGCGGTATTGTAATATTAACCAGCCATCAGGAAGTGCCGAGTGCTCGGTTGAAAAAAATCAATTTAGAACAGTTTAAGTGTACAGAGTGATGGCATGATCTTTTGGAATATTATTAAACGCGAACTACAAATTGCCATGCGCAAACAGGCGGAGATTCTTAATCCGTTGTGGTTTTTTCTTATCGTGATTACCTTGTTTCCATTGGTTATTGGGCCTGATCCGAAACTGCTTTCTCGTATCGCGCCCGGTGTGGCTTGGGTGGCGGCGTTGTTGTCAGCGTTATTGTCGTTTGAGCGTTTGTTTCGTGATGATTTTATTGACGGTTCTTTGGAACAGGTGATGTTGACGTCTCAACCGTTGGTATTAACGGCGTTGGCGAAAGTGCTGGCGCATTGGTTGCTAACAGGCTTGCCGTTAATTTTATTATCGCCTATTGCAGCATTATTGCTGTCATTGGAAATATCAATTTGGTGGGCGCTAGTTCTGACATTATTATTGGGCACACCGGTATTGAGCTGTCTCGGTGCTATTGGTGTGGCGCTTACGGTGGGGCTGCGTAAGGGCGGTGTGCTGTTGAGTTTGTTGGTTGTCCCGCTGTTTATTCCTGTGCTTATTTTTTCCGCGTCGGTGTTAGATGCCGCCGGATTAAATTTACCTTACGGCGGGCAATTGGCCATTCTTGGCGCGATTTTAGCCGCCGTGGTGACATTATCTCCTTTTGCCATAGCAACGGCATTACGGATTAGTTTAGATCAATAGAGGATAGTTTATGTGGAAGTGGTTGCATCCTTATGCAAAATCGGAAACTCAATATCAATTATGTGGTAAGTTCAGCCCTTATCTTGCAATCCTGACCGCGCTGTTATTGAGTGTTGGTATCGTGTGGGGTATCGCATTTGCGCCTGCGGATTATCAACAGGGCAATAGCTTCCGCATCATGTATGTGCATGTGCCGACAGCAATTTGGTCGATGGGGGTTTATGGCTCCATGGCGGTTGCGGCATTAGTTGCACTTGTGTGGCAAATTAAGCAGGCACAATTGGCAATGATTGCCATGGCGCCTATTGGGGCATTATTTACCTTCTTGGCGTTGGTGACCGGTGCGATTTGGGGAAAACCAATGTGGGGTGCTTGGTGGGTATGGGATGCCCGCTTAACTGCCGAGTTAATTCTGTTTTTCTTATATTTAGGTGTGTTGGCATTGTATTCCGCTTTTCAAGATCGCAATGTCGGTGCAAAAGCCGCTTCTGTCTTGTGCCTTGTTGGTGTGGTGAATTTGCCGATCATTCACTTTTCGGTGGAATGGTGGAATACCTTACATCAAGGTGCAAGTATCACAAAATTAGAACGACCATCTATTGCTACACCAATGTTGCTGCCGTTGATTTTATGTATCTTTGGTTTCATGACGTTATCTATTTGGTTGACGTTGGTACGTTACCGCAACGAATTATTGAAAGAAGATGCTAAACGCCCATGGGTAAAAGCATTGGCTGAAAAATTTTAGGTTGAACCGGGGGAATTATGTTTTTTGAATCTTGGAGTGAATTACTGGATATGGGAGGCTACGGTTTTTATGTGTGGCTTTCTTATGGTCTGAGCTTATTGGCGATTGTGGTGCTTATCGTGCAGAGTCTTGCAGGCAAAAGTGCGGTGCTAAAATCCATCAAACGTGAACAACAACGTGAAGCCCGTTTACAACAAATGAAACAAAAAGGAGATACGCTATGAACCCGAGACGTAAATCTCGTTTATCCGTGGTCTTATTCGTACTGTTAGGTGTGGCTGTGGCTTCCGCTTTAGTGTTATACGCGTTACGCCAAAATATCGATCTGTTCTATACACCATCAGAAGTGATTTACGGTAAAAACGATGATGCTGATCAAAAACCGGAAGTTGGACAACGTATTCGTGTCGGTGGCATGGTTGTTGCCGGTACGGTAGAACGTGATCCGAAAAGCTTAAAAGTTCGTTTCGATTTGAACGACATTGGTCCATCTATCAGTGTTGAATATGAAGGGATTCTTCCCGATTTATTCCGTGAAGGTCAAGGCATTGTTGCACAAGGTATTTTAAAAGAACCAACCTTGTTAGAAGCAAGCGAAGTGTTGGCGAAACACGATGAAAACTACGTGCCACCGGATTTAGAAAAACAAATGCAAAAAGTACATAAACCGATGGGTGTTTCTGATCTGAAAGGTGAGAGTGAACGCGATCGTCAAGAAAAAATGAAAGAAGGTCAGTAATGATTGCAGAATTAGGAAATTATGCTTTAGCGCTAAGCTTAGCAATCGCCATTTTATTGGCGATTTTCCCTTTATGGGGGGCGGAAAAAGGAAGTGTACAAATGATGTCCTTAGCGCGTCCAATGACATATGGTTTGTTTGTCGTGTTAACTTTTTCTTTTGGCGCCTTATTTTATTTGTTCGCTGTTAACGATTTCAGCGTGCAATATGTGGTGAATAACTCTAACACGACATTGCCAATTTATTATCGTTTGTCTGCAGTATGGGGTTCCCATGAAGGATCATTGTTATTATGGATTTGGTTGCTCTCTTTGTGGAGCGCAGCAGTAGCATTGTTTAGTAAACACTTACCACAAGAAGCAACCGCTCGTGTGCTTGGTATCATGGGGATTATCAGCATTGGTTTCTTACTTTTCATGTTATTTACCTCCAATCCATTTAACCGTACTTTCCCTGAATTTCCGGTGGACGGCAAAGAACTTAACCCGTTATTGCAGGATGTCGGGTTGATTTTCCATCCGCCATTGTTATACATGGGATATGTAGGTTTTTCTGTCGCCTTTGCTTTTGCCATCGCGTCTTTGATGACCGGTAAACTTGATACCGCTTGGGCTCGTTGGTCGCGCCCTTGGACGATGGCCGCTTGGGTGTTCTTAACACTTGGTATCGTGCTTGGTTCTTGGTGGGCATATTATGAACTCGGCTGGGGCGGCTGGTGGTTCTGGGATCCGGTAGAAAATGCCTCCTTCATGCCTTGGTTGGCAGGTACCGCGTTGTTGCACTCTTTAGCAGTAACGGAAAAACGTGGGTCTTTTAAAGCCTGGACGGTGTTACTCGCAATTTCTGCGTTCTCCTTGTGTTTGCTTGGCACATTCTTGGTGCGTTCCGGTATTTTGGTTTCCGTACATGCCTTTGCCTCTGACCCAACCCGTGGTTTATATGTCTTAGTCTATTTAATCGTGGTGATTGGCGGCTCACTGACCTTGTATGCTTACAAAGGAAGCCAAATTCGTTCACGTGATAATGCGGAGCGTTATTCCCGTGAAAGCCTGTTGTTGTTAAATAATATTTTATTAATGACCGCACTTTGTGTCGTATTGTTGGGAACATTGTTGCCTCTCGTACACAAACAGTTAGGCTTAGGCTCCATTTCTATTGGTGCGCCGTTCTTTGATCAAATGTTCCTGATTATTATGACACCGTTTGCTTTGCTGTTAGGTATTGGTCCGCTTGTGAAGTGGCGTCGTGACCAATTCTCTGCAATTCGCACGCCGGTGATTGTGAGTTTGATTATCATGCTGATTGCCGGTTTTGCACTGCCTTATTTATTGCAAGACAAACTTACCGTCAGTGCTGTGTTAGGCACCATGATGGCAGTGATTATCGTATTGCTTAGCCTTTATGAAATGCATCAACGGGCTACCCATCGGGAAAGTTTCTTGAAAGGAGTTACAAAATTATCCCGTTCCCACTGGGGCATGGTGTTGGCGCATTTAGGGGTGGCGATGACCGTTTGGGGAATTGCGTTCAGCCAAAACTACAGTGTTGAACGTGATGTCCGCATGAGTGTGGGAGATACCGTACAAATTGCTGACTATGATTTCACCTTCAAGGGCATTAGCGATGCTAACGGGCCTAACTATATTGGTGGAAAAGCACAAATTGATATCACCTATCATGGTAAAACCGAAGCGACATTATTCGCTGAAAAACGTCTTTATACCGTAAGCAAAATGCCGATGACTGAAGCGGCTATCGACTGGGGCTTTACCCGTGATTTATATGTGGCATTAGGTGAAAAATTAGAGAATAACGCCTGGGCATTACGCTTATATTATAAACCGTTTATTCGTTGGATTTGGCTAGGCGGGTTGTTTATGGCGCTGGGCGGTTTATTGTGTATGTTTGACCGTCGTTATCGCTTTAGCAAAATTTTAAGCAGTGAAAATGCGCAATAAATCTTCATTGGCGTAATAGAGTATTGATAATGAATAAAAAATTATATTTACCTTTAATCATTTTTTTAGGTTTAGCGATGGCATTTCTGGTGCAGTTGCAACGCAATTCACAAGGCGATGATCCGAAAACATTAGAATCTGCGCTAGTGGGTAAACCTGTTCCGGCAAAAACGTTACCGGATTTGCTTTCAGAGAAAACCTATGATGAATCCTTGTTTAAGCAAGGCAAACCGGTTTTACTCAATGTATGGGCGACCTGGTGTCCTACTTGTTATGCCGAACACCAATATCTGAACCAATTGGCGAAACAAGGGGTGACGATCATTGGTTTGGACTATAAAGATAATAACGCGAAAGCGATAAAATGGCTGAAGGATCTTGGTAATCCTTATCAGGTCGTGTTGAAAGATGAAAAAGGGTCTTTTGCTTTAGATTTAGGGGTGTATGGCGCGCCGGAAACCTTTATTGTTGATGGCAATGGCGTGATTCATTATCGCTATGCCGGTGATGTAAACGAAAAAGTTTGGCAGGAAACCTTGCAGCCGATTTATCAAAAATTAGGCGGAGGGAAAGAGTAATGATAAAAACACTTTTATTTTCTACCGCACTTTTGTTTAGCGTTAGTGCTTCTGCAGCGATTGATGCATTGAATTTCAGTTCACCGCAACAGGAAGATGATTATCACGCGTTAACGCAGGAATTACGCTGTCCGCAATGTCAGAATAACAACATTGCCGATTCCAACGCAGTGATCGCGGTGGATATGCGTGGCAAAGTGTTTGAGTTATTGCAAGAAGGCAAATCTAAACAAGATGTTGTGCAGTACATGGTGGATCGCTACGGTAATTTTGTCACTTATGATCCGCCGTTAACTCCCGCTACTATGATTCTTTGGTGTGCGCCGATTCTTTTCATTTTGCTTGGCGTTTTGGTACTTTTCCGTCGCAAACGTTCGCAAAGTGAGCAAGTGAGCCATGCAACGGAAAGTGCTACTAATGTGTTAACTGAAGAACAACAAAACCGTTTGAATACTTTATTAAACAAGGAGAATGATAGATGAATTTATGGTTAAGCATTCTCATCTTAACGTTGGTTGCCGCGTTAATTTGTTTTTTCCCGTTGTTATTAAAAGCCAAAAAAAGTACGTCAGTAAAACGCGATGATCTCAATAAAGCCTTTTATTTCGAGCGCTTAAAAGAGCTGGAAATAGATGAAAATCAAGGATTATTAGAAAATACCAAACAGCTTAAATTAGAGCTGCAACAATCCCTTTTGGAAGATATTCCTCAGCAGGCTGAAAGTACTTTTCTCAGTGAGAAAAATTACGGCAAGTTATGGTTTGTTTCCGGTTTCTTAGCATTAGCAATTTTGTCGGGTGCCGCATATTTTGCAGTGGGTTCTTGGCAATCGGAAATCATGTTAGAAAAAACGGCAGAAAAACTACCGTACTTTTATGAGCGCATAAAAAGTGAGACCACCAACCCGCTAGATGAAGCAGAAATGCAACAATTTGCGACCGCACTTCGAGTTGATTTACAGAAAAACCCAAACAACGCGAAAAATTGGTGGTTATTGGGACAACTTGGTATGAATTTGCAACAACCAAGAATGGCATTGGATAGTTTTGCTCGTGCGAATAAGTTAGAACCTGATAATAACCAGTATAAGCTCGGGTATGCTCGTGTTTTAATGTTTTCTGAAGACACGACGGACAAGTTAAAAGGCAATAATTTATTACGCGAAGTGATTCGTGAGGATCACAGCAATATTGAAGCCTTAAGTTTGCTGGCGTTTAGTTATTTTGAAACGGAAGATTACAAAATGGCAGCCGTCACATGGGCAATGATGTTAAAACTGTTACCGAAAGATGACCCTAGAGCGCCAATTATTGAGCGTAGCATTCGTTCTGCGCGTGATGCATTAGAAGGTCAAGAACAAGAGAAACATCAGCAGGTGATACCAAATAAGGAAAATTAAATTGATTTAATTTTTAGAAAAAATAGCGCTGTTTTTGACCGCACTTATTTTTTAAAAGGCTAAATTCTTTTCGGAATTTAGCCTTTTTGTTTCGTTCAAGTAAATGTAGCATAGGGTATTAAATCTAATACCTCTTTATGGTTACATGTAAATTGACGGTTTTAGAGTGGGTATTTGATTAAATACCTATGAATAGGTATTTTTGAGGTTTGGATATATCGATAATGATGCTACAAAAATAAACAAAATCAAGTCCTAGATTTTAAAAATTGATCAAGAGCAAGAAAACTGCAAATATCCATAGAAAAATTATGATTATTTCGCTATTTTACCGCTGATTTTAAGTCGTTTATGTCTTCTATCATATTGTTATTAATGATAAAAATTCTCATTAGTAATGAGCTGATAACAGATGTTTTTGTAACCTTCTATTAATTCTAGTAGAAGCCATTTTATAACCTTATTGGAGTGATTATCGTGAACGCATTGAGAAAAAGCCTACTCGTAGCAGCTTCTTTTGCAGCTTTCGGCGTATGTAATTCGGCGATGGCGGAATTGGTGTACAAACCGGTTGAGCAACCTGTTGAAGCACCTAATCCGAACCTAAAAATTGAAGCAGTAAATGAGAAATTTGCTGAAAAATACCCTAAACAATTTGAGTCTTGGAAAGCGACTGAAAAAGGCGACAAAATCATCTATGCAGATGAACAAGACCCTCGTTTGATCGTGTTATGGGGCGGTTATGCTTTCGCGAAAGAATATAACGCGCCGCGTGGTCACGTTTATGCAGTGAAAGACGTACGTGATATTTTACGTACCGGCGCACCAAAAACTACGACTGATGGCCCACAACCAATGGCATGTTGGACTTGTAAAGGTCCGGACGTTCCACGTTTAATCGCGGAATGGGGTGAAGATGGCTACTTTAGTGGTAAATGGGCTAAAGGTGGTGCAGAAGTGGTGAACTCAATCGGTTGTGCTGACTGTCACGACACCACATCAAAAGACTTTGCTGAAGGCAAACCTGCATTACGTATTGCTCGTCCACACGTTCTTCGTGCATTAGATCACTTAAATAATGCACTTCAAGCAAAAGCAAAAGCTGAAGGTAAAGAACAAACTAACTTAAGCTTTAACACAGCTGCTCGCACTGAAAAACGTGCTGAAATCTGTGCAAACTGTCACGTTGAATACTACTTCGCGGGCGACTTAAAACAAGTGACCTTCCCATGGGATAACGGTCAAACTGTTGATGATATCGAAAAATACTACGATGACATCGGTTTCACCGACTGGACGCACTCTCTTTCTAAAGCACCAATGTTAAAAGCACAACACCCTGACTTTGAAATTTGGTCTTTAGGTATGCACGGTAAAAACGGCGTAACTTGTATCGACTGTCACATGCCTAAAGTACAAGGTAAAGACGGTAAAGTTTACACCGACCACCAAATCCAAAACCCATTCGATGCATTTGATACCACCTGTGCAAACTGTCACGATCAAAGCAAAGAAAAACTTAAAGACATCGTTGCTTCACGTAAAAAAGAAGTGAAAGATGTAATGGGTCGTTTAGAAGATCAAGTCGTTCGTGCTCACTTTGAAGCGAAAGCGGCATGGGATGCAGGTGCAACTAAAGAAGAAATGGAACCTGTTTTAATGGATATCCGTCACGCTCAATGGCGTTGGGACTACGCAGCAGCAAGCCACGGTGGTCACATGCACGCACCTGATGTAATGCTTCGCGTATTAGGTTCAGGCATAGACAAAGCAGCAGATGCACGCGCTAAACTTGCAGCAATCTTAACTAAACATGGCGTGAAAACTCCAGTTGAAGTACCAGATATTTCTACAGCTGATAAAGCATGGAAAGTAATGGGTATTGATATCGAGAAAGAACGTAAAGCGAAAAAAGAATTCTTAGAAACTGTTGTACCTCAATGGGTAAAAGAAGCGAAATCCAATGGCAAATTAGCTGAAGATACCGCAACAAAACAATAAAAAAAGAACCGCACTTTGTAACTAAAGTGTCGAAGTGCGGCCATTTTTAACCCTATATTTGAGGTAATCAGAATGAATTTAACTTCTTTAATCAGTAAATCGGCAAAATCCCTTGCATTGCTTGCAATGCTTGCGGCAATGCCAATGACTACAAGTGCGGAAGAGATGGCAAAAACACCTGCCTCTCAACTCACTTATGAGCCACAATTGGATAACCAACGTGATCCGAACCAATATTGTGCAAAATGTCATAAATTTGATAAAGCCGATAAAAGTCAAACTTTAGATCAATCCGGTGGTGAATTACATTTCGGTAAATTCCACGGCGCACACTTAAATCAAAAAAGTCCTAACACGGGTAAACCGATTAACTGTGTAAACTGTCACGGTAATATTTCGGAAGATCACCGTCGTGGTGCAAAAGATGTGATGCGTTTTGATGGCGATATCTTTGGTGATAAAAAACCGATGTATAGCGCACAAGAACAAAACCAAGTTTGTTTTGCTTGTCACCAACCGGCAAAACTTCGTGAAAAACTTTGGGCGCACGATGTTCACGCAATGAAATTGCCTTGTGCAAGCTGCCATACATTACACCCGAAAGATGATGCGATGAAAGGTATTCAACCGAAAAATCGTGTGAAACTTTGTGTAGATTGCCACGGCGAACAACAAAAACGCAAAGCGGCAAAAGAAGCACAATCACAAACGCAATCAACCGAACAAAAGGATAAATAATGACAGCTTGTTCACGCCGAAACTTTGTTTCCGGCATGGGGGCATTAATCCTTATGACGGGAACATCAGTGACCTCTTTAGCGAAAGAGGAAAAGGCGGATAAACCGAAACGCTATGCAATGGTACACGACGAAACAGCTTGTATCGGCTGTACCGCTTGTATGGATGCTTGTCGTGAAACAAACCACGTTCCTGAAGGCGTTTCACGTTTGGAAATTCTTCGTAGTGAACCTTATGGCGAATTCCCAAATCAAGAATACGAGTTTTTCCGTCAATCTTGCCAACACTGTACAAACGCCCCTTGTGTGGCAGTTTGTCCGACCGGTGCATCATTTATTGATCCTGAAACAGGTATCGTAGATGTGCATAAAGATCTTTGTGTAGGTTGCCAATACTGTGTTGCAGTTTGTCCTTACCGCGTACGTTTCATTCACCCGGTACACCGTACTGCGGATAAATGTAACTTCTGTCGCGATACAAACTTAGCAGCTGGCAAACAACCTGCTTGTGTAGAAGCTTGTCCAACCAAGGCATTAACCTTTGGCGATATGAATGATCCAAGCAGTGCAGTTTCCCGCAAAGTGAAAGAAAATCCGGTTTATCGCACTAAAGTGGAATTAGGTACGCAACCAAATCTTTACCATATTCCATTCCAACACGGGGAGCCAAGAAGATGACATTAGATTATCCTGTTCCGTTTCATACACCTAATTTGGTGTGGGATTCAACAATCGCTATCTATTTATTCTTACTTGGTATTTCTTCCGGTGCGGTACAATTAGCGATTGCTTATAAACGTAGTCACAAATTAGAAAATCCTAGCAAAAACTGGATTATCCGAGCGGCCGCCGTTTTAGGTTCTGTGCCAACATTAATTGGTTTAACCCTGTTAATTTTCCACTTGGCACGTCCTTGGACATTCTGGAAATTGATGTTTAACTATCAATTCAACTCTGTAATGTCTATGGGGGTAATGTTATTCCAAGTGTATATGCTCTTCCTCGTGTTATGGTGTGCAGTGATTTTTAAAGATGAGATCGCTGCCTTGATTAATCGTTTCATGCCAAAACTGGGTTTCTTAGTGAAATGGATTAATGCAATTGAACGCGTGGTTGGTCCATGTGAAGTTATCCTATTCGTTTTAGCTGCCGTGTTAGGGGCTTATACCGGCTTCTTACTTTCCGCGTTGATTAGCTACCCGATGCTGAATAACCCGGTATTACCGGCGCTATTCCTAGCCTCAGGTACATCATCAGGTATCGCAGCCACCTTCTTATTTATCCTTATTGCAGGTAAATTAAAAGGTGATTCCCATGAATCTCACTTCATTCATAAATTTGAAGTGCCGATTATGGTTACCGAGTTTGGTTTATTAGTATGTTTCTTCGTTGGACTCTACTTCGGTGGCGGACAAAAGGTGGTGGCGTTACATAATGCGTTATCCGGCTTCTGGGGCGCAGTCTTCTGGATTGGGGTATTCTTTATCGGTATCTTAATTCCGTTGATTGCCAATATGTTTGTTAGCGATCGTTGGAAATTCAACAAGAACTTTATCATCCTAGTGTCGATTTTCGACTTGATCGGGGTGTTATGCTTGCGTTACTTTATCTTGTACGCAGGACAGCTTACCACCGCATGATAAGGTTTTTGTTTGTATCAAAAGGCGTAGTAAAATACGCCTTTTTGTTTGGCGTTATTTTCTTTGGCAAATAAAAATAAAAAAGAAAGACGGCTCAAAGAAGGAAATCTGATTTGTTTTTTCTACGAGTAAAGTGCGGTTAAAATTTTAAACGTTTTTATCTAACTTTCCCCTCTTTAGCAAAGAGGGGAAGGGGAGATTTGGCAGAAGTGATTTCAACCTTATGGGTTGTTTAATATCGTTAAAATCTCCTCCTAACCTCTTCTTTATTAAAGAGGCAGTATAAAATGCAGGCGAAACCTGAAGTGATCATCCACAAAACCAACATGACAATCTAAAACACGAGATTATTTTATGCTCTCCGAACTAGGCTTTCTTTCTCTTCTTCTTGCTACGATGAGCGCGTTGTTGCTCGCCGTTGTTCCACAACTTGGGCTTTGGTTGCGTAAGCCCGCATTAACCCAATTAGCTTGGGGATTAAGCTATTGCTTCGGCTTATTTACGTTAGTCGCCATTTCCATTTTAGCGTATTCCTTTGCGGCCGATGATTTTACCTTGGAATATGTCGCGGCCCATTCGAATTCTCAATTGCCGACTTTCTTTAAAATCGCGGCGACTTGGGGCGGGCATGAAGGCTCGATGTTGTTTTGGTTATTTTCACTTTCAGTTTGGGTTGTGCTGTTTGCATTATTTAATCGAAAAAATGACCGCACTTTTGTGGCGCAGAGTTTGGTGATTCTAGGCTTAATTTGTTTTAGTTTTGCCGTCTTTATCGTTTTTTTCTCCAATCCATATGGACGCATATTTCCCGCACCATTGGAAGGCCGCGATTTGAATCCGATGTTGCAGGATGTGGGGCTGATTTTTCATCCGCCGTTGTTGTATCTCGGTTATGTCGGCTTTGCAGTGAATTTTGCGTTGAGTATTACTGCATTATTGCATCAACATTTAGAAAGCCAAATTGCCCGCGTGATGCGGGTTTGGGTATTGGTCTCTTGGTTGTTTTTAACGTTAGGCATCGTGCTGGGCGCATGGTGGGCGTATTACGAACTAGGTTGGGGCGGCTGGTGGTTCTGGGATCCGGTAGAAAACGCGTCATTAATGCCTTGGTTATTAGGTTTGGCTTTACTGCATAGTCTGATCGTGAGTGAAAAACGAGGTATTTTTAATTATTGGACGACGCTTTTCTCGCTTTTAGCTTTCGCACTCAGTGTACTCGGTACTTTCATTGTGCGCTCAGGAGCATTAACTTCCGTACATGCTTTTGCAGTCGATAGCCAGCGAGGCACTGCATTGCTTGTGATTTTCTTCCTGTTGACTGTTGGGGCGCTCGGTTTGTTTGCTTTCAAAGCGAATATGCAGCAACAATCTGTGAAATTAAAGTTACTTTCTAAAGAAAGTGCGGTGCTTTTTTTGAATGTTTTATTGAGCATCGCTACCGTCAGCACGTTTCTCGGCACTTTCTATCCAATGCTATTCCAAGCCATGAATTGGGGCTCTATTTCTGTTGGTGCGCCTTACTTCAACAGTATTTTCCTTCCGCTGATTGCGTTAGTGTTAATTGCCATGGTGATTTCGCTCGGCTTGCATTGGGAAAAAGCAGATAAACGCATTTTATTAAACCGTGCCGTGTTATTGTTGCCGTCGTTGTTGCTTTCCTATTTGGTCATTCACCACTTTATGCAAAATGACGCTGCGTTACAGTTTAAATGGACAGCCTATTTTCTACTAACCTTAGCGATTTGGTTATTATTGGCAACATTATGGCAAAACTGGCGTAAGTTAGCTCTTTCTCACTATGCGATGATTTTTGCTCATAGCGGTGTTGCCATTGCAACGATGGGCGCCGTCATGAGCAGTTATTTCGGTAGTGAAATTGGTGTACGTTTATCTCCACAACAAAGCCAACAACTTGGCGCATTTAATTTTCACTATGAACGATTTTCCAATGAAATCGGCCCGAATTTTACCGCTGAAGTGGCAACGTTTAGCGTGACAGAAAAGGGCAAGCCGTATGCCGAATTACAGCCTGAACGCCGTTATTATGATGTGCGTACTATGACCATGAGTGAAGTAGGGTTGTCCGGTGGTTTTTGGGGCGATTTGTATATTGTTATGGGCGATCCGCTAGGCAAGGGTGAATTTACGTTCAGACTCCATTACAAACCGTTGATTCGTTGGTTGTGGTTCGGTGGTGTATTGATGGCATTTGGTGCATTGTGTTCTGTACTGATGACGAAGCGAAGAGGAAAACGTGATGAATAGAAAAGTAATTTTCTTCCTGCCATTAGCATTGTTACTTGGCGTATGCCTTTTATTGTTGGCGGGATTGAATCAAGACCCGAAAAAAATTGCCTCCGCTTTAATTGATAAGCCTGTACCTGAGTTTTATCAGGCGAATTTATTGGATAATCGTCAAACACTCAGCCCGAAAGATTTTCCGAAACGCCCATTTTTGATCAATATTTGGGGAAGCTGGTGCGGTTATTGTCAGCAAGAACACCCATTATTGCTTGAGTTAGCAAAAGAGATTCCCATCGTGGGCGTGGACTATCGTGACAAACCGCAAAATGGCATTGCGATGCTGCAACATATGGGCAATCCCTACACCTTAGTCATTGATGACAGCCGTGGTGAATTGGCGTTAAAACTTGGTGTAGACGGCGCGCCGGAAACCTATTTAGTGGATGCCAACGGTATTATTCGTTATCGTCATTCCGGCTTATTAGATCGGGAAACTTGGCAAAAAATTTTCGTGCCTCAACTTAACCAGCTATTACAACCATGAAACGATTTTTCGCGTTAATTTTTTTATTGATCAGTGTCAATGCCATTGCTGAAATGGTGGATACCTTTGAATTTCATAACCAGGCGGATCGTACTCGCGCCGTGGAATTGGCGAAATCTTTACGTTGCCCACAATGTCAAAATCAGAATTTAGTCGAGTCTAATTCACCGATTGCCTACGATTTGCGCATCGAGGTGTATAACATGGTGAATGAAGGTAAAACCAATCAGCAAATTATTGATTCCATGACATCGCGTTTCGGTAACTTCGTCAATTATAAGCCACCGTTCCAATGGAATACCGCATTGCTTTGGTTATTGCCGATAGGCTTGTTGCTCGCAGCATTTGGGTTGATTTGGTATTCCAGTCGCAGTTCATCACCGCTTGAACCGGAAAAACAGGCGGAAAATCGACCGCGCTTTCAATCCTTAAAAGAGAAAAGTGCGGTCAAATTTGAGCTTAAATCGACGCTCCTGGTTTTCGCTTTATTGCTTGTTATTCCTTTAGCCTATTATTTTTCTTTGGAACGTTTTTCCCGCGCACAGCAAGGTGAGCAGGAACAAATTACACAACATAATCAGCAACTCGAAACGCCGGAAGAAAATAAAACCGAGGCGATTATCGGCAAAATTCAGGATAAATTACGTCAAGATCCGAATAGCGCGGAAAATTGGATTAAGCTGGGTGACGCCTATATGCAGAATAACGATTTTGACAGCGCCCTTGTTTGTTATGGCAATGCCGAAAGAATTGACGGTCGTAAGCCGACGACGCAAGGCTTGATGGCCATGGCATTGTATCTCCAGGCACATCAACAGATTACGCCACAGGTGCAACAATTCTTGGCAGAGGCGTTAGCGCAAGATTCAAAAGAAGTCTCCGCGTTATCTTTGTTGGCGGCAGAAGCCTTAAAAACACGTGATTATTCCACCGCTCTTGACTATTGGCAGCAAATCTTAGATTCAGGTAACTCCGCGGTGGATCGTCGTGCCACTATTCAGAAAATGAAAATGGTCGGTTTCATGCAAAAGGGAGAGTTGCAGTGAGCAACCATGCCATTGAAACACTCATTATCGGTGCCGGGGCGGCAGGCTTATTTTGTGCGTCGCAATTGGCAAAGTGCGGTGGCAAAGTCAGAATTTTAGATAACGGCAAAAAAGTCGGACGGAAAATTTTAATGTCCGGCGGTGGTTTTTGTAATTTCACCAATATGGAACTTTCTTCAGGTCGTTATCTCAGCCAAAATCCCCATTTTGTGAAATCTGCCTTAAAACGCTTTACCCAATGGGATTTTATCGGTTTAGTGGCAGAGTACGACATTCCTTATCACGAAAAAGAGCTCGGTCAGTTGTTTTGCGATAACGGTGCGGAAGATATCGTCAATATGCTACTGGCGGAATGTAAAAAATACGGCGTAGAGATTGCCTTAAGACAAAGCATTTCTGCTGTGGCAAAAACGGAAAACGGATTTTCTGTCGTGGCAAACGGCGAAACGTTGTATTGCACTCATTTAGTTGTCGCAACGGGCGGTTTGTCTATGCCGGGTTTAGGGGCGACGCCTTTCGGTTATCAAATTGCCGAGCAATTCGGCATTAGTGTGATTGCGCCACGGGCAAGTTTGGTGCCTTTTACTTGGCGTGAGTGCGATAAGTTTTATGCCGTGTTATCCGGCATTTCCTTGGATGTCGCTGCGACCAATCAACACAAAACCTTTACCCACCAAATGCTGTTTACTCATCGCGGTTTATCCGGACCGGCGATTTTGCAAATTTCCAACTATTGGCAACCGGGTGAAAGTATTCATCTTGATTTATTGCCTTATAACGATATTCGTCATCATTTAAACGAACTGCGCCAATCTTCACCGAAATTACAGTTAAAAACCGTATTAAGCCGTTTATTACCCAAAAAATTGGTAGAATTATGGCTTGCTCAGGGGTTTATACAAGACGAAGCCATTGCCCAATTAAGTAAAGTGCGGTTAGAAAATTTGGTGAATTTAATCCACCACTGGCAGTTTGTGCCGAATGGCACGGAAGGGTATCGCACCGCAGAAGTGACTATGGGGGGCGTGGATACCCATGAAATTTCGTCCAAAACCATGGAAAGCAATAAAGTACAAGGCTTGTATTTTATCGGGGAAGTGTTAGACGTTGCCGGCTGGCTTGGCGGCTACAACTTCCAGTGGGCATGGAGTTCCGCTTATGCTTGTGCGCAGGGGATTGCGGCAAAATTAACAGAATAAGCTTGTGCCATTTCAAGTACGGTCATAAAAAACAATGTTTTTGAATTTCGTAACATTCATCATCAGCGTTTCTGAATAGGTTTGAATGTTTATTCATGGATAAATTTTCACCTCAGTTTCTCTCATCAAAAATAATCTTAGATTGCATTGAGCTTCTTCCTGAAATTCATTGGCATAGCTTTCGTTCACTTCGGTGGATTTATGTTAAGTTTAACTTCCAATCTAATTTAAGGAGTCTTCTGGATGAAGCATCTTATCGCGACTGCGGTGCTTTCTTGCAGCGCAATGGCTTATGCCAACACCTCTTTACCTAATTACAATACTGATTCTCATCTGTATGAATTCACCCAAACTTACGACTTAATTGCGCCGAAAGGTTCACAAGGTCAAGCAAATTTGTGGGTGCCGTTACCATTTAACGGAGAGTATCAACAAGTCAAATCCATTCAATTTGAAGGCAATTATTTGGATGCCTATGTGACATAAAACAACAAATACGGTGCGAAAACCTTGTTTGCTACATGGGATAAAGACGCGCAAAAACGTGATTTGAAAGTGACCATGGTGATTGAAACCAAAGATCGCGAACCGATGGTAAAAGGCGCTTTGGATAACTACATGCCACCGAAAGACATTCAGTATTCCGTCGATGTACACATAAATTAAATTACACGGCAGAAATCGTTCGATAAAAATAAAGGGCTATTTTAAATAGCCTTTTTGTTCTTGTTATTTCTATAAGCAGCGAGTTAATTCACTGTGAATTACAACCGCTCTTTTTCTCCGCCGAAATCGTGCAATAGATTTTCTGTGAGTTGACTTAAAATACCGGTCATTAATACAAAATCCGCATCGAAACGTTGGGCATAGTCTTCTTTCAAAATATCGTCATTTTTTTCTCGAATCTGATCGGCAAATTTTAAGCGTTTCAGGCTGCAATCTTCGTTTAACACAAATGACAGACGCTCTTCCCATTCCAGTGCCAGTTTGGTGACGAACTTTGAATGGACTAAAGAGAGAATCTCTTCGCTATCTAACGCTTGCTGTTTGCAACGAATCACAGCGTTCGTTTGGCTATCGCGTAATTCAGCTTCTTCCAATGGCACAAGCCATTCCGGCGTATTTTCTTGGGCGATCCAGTTTTGCATGATAAGTGCCGGTTCATTGGCGAAAGTCAGTGGCACCACAGGCAGCGAACCCAATGATTTACGTAACATCGCAAGCACCTCTTCAGCGCGTTTAGCCGAGGCTGCATCCACATAAATCAAATTATTTTCTGTATCAATCCAAATCGCAGTTTGTTGATATTTACTGAATGCGCGAGGTAATAAGGTTGCAATCACATCGTCTTTTAAGGTTTGTTTTTCTACTTTTTTCAGCTTACGATTTTCCGCCTGTTCGAGTTTTTCCACACGTGCGTCTAATTCACGTTTTACCACATGAGAGGGTAAAATTTTCTCTTCTTTTTGGGCGAGCAATAAAATCTGCTTCCCGACAGCAAAATATAAAAGTTCGCTGCCTTTGAGCGGTTTAGACCAACCAAATTTGCTTTGTTCCGATTGGTGGCAAGGGTGATATTGATTGTTTCCAAGGGCGGTGGAGAGGGTTTGTGCCGACCAATCAAGGGATTTAGTTAGGCGGTAAATCATGGCGTTTTTGAACCAAAATTGAAATCTATAATTCATGATAATTCATCCTGTATAATTTTCATCTTAAATCAATAATTTACTTATTTTTTGACACTGTTTATAATTCATAGTGTATCATCATATTTCAAAATTTTAGTAACCATAATAGTAACTCATTGCAAAAAGGATAAAATTTTTGGTTACTAAAATACATTAATGTTCATTTTCTATACGTAAATGGTGTGTTATGGCTAAAAAAGTAAAACCACTCGTTGATACAGAAATCAAAAAAGCAAAAGCATCTGATAAACCATATACATTAACAGATGGCTATGGGTTATTTTTAATCATTTCACCAACAGGCTCAAAATCTTGGCGATTCAATTATTATAGACCTTTAACAAAAAAACGAGCAAAAATTGCTTTAGGCGTATATCCAGCAATCACATTATCAAAAGCAAGAGAATTACGAGAACAATATCGTCAATTACTTGCTCTCAAGATTGATCCCCAAGAACACATAAAACAAAACGAGTTGTTGCAACTACAGCGACAACAAAACACATTTTTTGCTATTGCAACACAATGGAAGCAAAAAAAAGTTTCTGAAATCAAGGAAGCAACACTTAAAAGCCGTTGGCGAACAATTGAAAAATATGTATTTCCATATTTAGGTGATAATCCTATTGCTGACATTACACCACAACAGTTACATGATATTGCTATGCCATTATTTGAACGCGGTGTTTCTCATACCGGGAAGCTTGTAATTGCACTTGTAAATGAAATTATGGGCTTTGCTGTTAATAAAGGTGTAATTGAATTTAATAAATGCGTAAACGTATCAAAAGCGTTCAATGTAAATAGAACAACGCATCATCCAACAATTCGCCCAGAACAACTTCCCGAATTTATGTCTGCGTTACGTAATTCTCATATAGATCTAATGGTGAAATATCTAATTGAGTTTTCACTTTTGACGATGACAAGACCAAGTGAAGCTGCAAATGCACTATGGGATGAAATTGATTTTGAAAAATCATTATGGAATATTCCTGCTGAGCGCATGAAAATGAAAAAAGCCTTTACTGTTCCGTTGTCGCCACAAGTGCTTAAAATACTTAATAAGCTAAAAAATATTTCAGGTCGTAGTCGTTTTATTTTTCAAAGCCAACGTTACCCTGAAAGATCATTACATTCAAGCTCTGCAAATGCAGCAATTAAACGAGTCGGTTATAAAGATCAATTAACATCACATGGATTACGTTCTATCGCAAGCACCTATCTTAGCGAAACATTTACCGAAATGAATCTAGAAATTCTTGAAGCTTGTCTTTCTCATCAAAGCAAAAACCAAGTTCGTAATGCCTACAATCGCTCAACCTATCTTGAACAACGGAAACTATTAATGAATGCTTGGGGAAATTTTGTTGAGGAATGTATGAAAAAAAGTATCTAAAAATAAAGGGAATCAACATTGATTCCCTTTATTTACCTACCCTTTCTTCAATAACGCTACCATTTCTCTAAGTAGCTTTATTTCATTATCTTTTTGCTCTACTAACTTGTTCAAAAAGCCTTCTTTTTCTTCCAATAATTGCTGACAATGCGATAACGATAATTTGAGTTTTTCAATCTCAATCAATAGAGATTTCTCATTGTCTCCCTGAAATGATGAACCAAAATGAGAATTCTCATTGAATTGAACGAAGACATTTCGTTCACCAGAATTAATCAATTCAACAATATCTATATCTAAAATCTGTGCAATTTGCTCTAACTTATCCAGATGTAATTTCGTTTCGCCACGTTCAATTTTTGCATAGCCATTCAATGACATACTCATTTTTTCAGCCATTTCTTCTTGTGACCAATGCTTGGTTTCACGCAGTTTTCTAATTTTTTCATGTACGTTCATGCTCAATACCTACAATTTGGTGTAAATTACACACTAACATTAGTTAACAATATACACTGTTCGTTACTACACATCAAATATTCGACAATATATTATCATCACGTTTCACACATTCTGTGTGCTTATAAACCTAATGAAATCAATGACTAGTAGGAGACTAACATGAAAGCTCTTTCAATCGTAGCATTAATTTTTGCTGCTATTTCTATCTTTATTCCTGTAATTGGCTTGTACATTGCTATTCTTTGCAGCTTACTCGCTTTAATATCCTTTTATTCCCAACCTACATTATCAGGAATAACAATTGGTATTAATATTTTAAGCACTATTTTCTTATCTCCTAGTTTAGCATTACAAGCTGGCATGGCTGAGGGAAATACTTCAGGTGGTGGTTCTCAAATTCTTGGGTTTTACATAGGAATTCATGTAATATGTCTAGTTGTTGGATTCTTATTGATTATTTTGAGAAAAATATTCTCTAAGAAAAAAGTGATAACAGAATAATATACTACATTATATTTATGAGGATGAAATATGATTAAAACCGTTTTCTCAATGCTTGTTTTAATGACCAACATTGCATACGCAGGAATACGAACTATTGAACTACCACCTGAACAATCAGGCTCAATACCAATGAAATGCGGTGATTATATTTATTTTGGAGAGAAACGCTCTCCATATGATGTATGCATGATTACAGGGCTTTTAAAAACATATGAAAAAGGTCAATGTATTTCTCGTGATGAATACAAACTTTTGAACAAAGCGTGCAGCACTAAACCTGACAATGTTTCACAAGCCTACAAAATGAGAGATTCATCTTACTATGTTGAATACTCACCGGAAACTGATGGTTTTGTGCCAATGAGTGGTGAAAACTAAAATCATCATAAAGAGCTCTAAAATGAGCTCTTTTTCATTTTATGTATTACTAATAGGTTCTATCATTTCAATAAACTAAATGCATCTAGACATCATTTAGGATCATTCTAGCTTAAATTAAATACCTATATACATTGATCAAGCATGATGAACTTAAAAATGATGAAAAAATTTCCAAATTTTAAACCGCACTCTGATGCAGAAACTGAAGAATTACTTAGCTTGCTATTTAGAAAACTTGACGTTGATGAACTCATCTTTCTGTTACGTGTTTTACAACGTGATATCCGTGAAAAATATACACTAACAAAAATAATAAAAAAAATTGTCAATTTAAAGTTAGATTTATAAATTTCTGTGTTAAGCTCCTAAAAAATATGTATAAAATAGGAGATCATAATGCAAATATCAGATAATGTCGGCTACTACTTTACAATTAAAGAACTTCAAGAACGTTTACGTGTAAGTCGTTCAACCATTTTACGTTTAATCGAATCTAAAAAATTATCATCTATTAAATTCGGAAGACAAGTTCGCATTCCAGAATCTTAGATTCTAAGTTATCTTGAAACTTGTAAAGTATAAAAAATAAGCCACCAAAATTGGTGGCTTTTTGTTTATGATTTATGATATCGCTTAAAACACATCTTTGCACTACCTTCCGATATTGATAATTGCTTTGATATTTCTCGCCATTTAAGACCTTTTGATCTTAATAACACAATTTGTTGATATTTACTTTCTAAATCTTTTTTAGAGCTCGTCCAACCAAATTCTTTAGCCCAACGATTTAAAGTGCTTAAACTAATACCAAATTGTTCAGCAATTTGCTTTAATGTCATGTCGGGTTTATTATTAGCAAACTGATTAAATAAAGTATCTTTAATCAATTGTTGTTTCCGCCATCGTTTTTTAGAACGATTTGACTGAATTTGTTTGAATTCTGATTCAGAGAATCTTTCCCAAATCCACCGAGATGAACTTTTAGCAATCCCTTTCAATTCTCGATACGGCAATGGTGGCTGCTGACATTGATTCAATTGCACTAATAATGAAAATAAATACTGATTAAATTGTTCTAGATTTTTATTTGAACGCTTAAATTGTAATACATAGCGATAACCAATTCGCTTAATCTTATTAAACAAATCACAGTTTCTACCTTCAGCATTATCATCAGCTTCTGTATTAAACAAAGAATAATCTGATAAATTAACAAAATCAGCTAAATAATCTAAACTATATGCAGGTACATTAAATACTATTGTTCGCCAAAAATTTGAATTAGGATTTTTTGTAAATATACCTACGTAATGTTTGTCCTATTTCAATTTCTTAACATAGGCTCGCTGTATCTTTTTAAAATAACTTATTGGCTTAAATCGAGCATTTTTCGTATTACAAATCGGCGTTTCTAATGCATAAATGTAGTGACATCGACCATTTTCTGTATTTTGTACAACAATATTTGGGCTCGGAAGCCCTAAAAAGTCCCAGTCCATTGCTGAATTCTCTCGATCTAAATCAAACACCATAAACTTAATGAATAAATCATTAAATTGAATATACTTATGTGTTAATGCTACATCTTTATGATTTAACCATGTGCCGTTATTAAAATCATCTGTCTACTTGAGCTGAGCAGCTAAACTTTGATTAAAATCATCTAATGTATAAATTTTACGATTCAACATATTTTCCCCTTAATCTGAATAACATTCATGCTATGCCATATCAGATACTATTAATAATTAGTAAAATATAACTAAGTAACAAAATATTATCCCATATCAGATATTAATGATTTAGAAATAATTATAGAATGAAATAACATAATGTTTGATTACGTATAGCTACATATGATTGATGTTCAATGTTTAATGTTCAATGTTCAATGTTCAATCAAAAACCAGTTTACAATAAGATTTTGATTTAATAAGTTCAAATTGAAATTTTTTTAGATACATTCGATGATTTTTGGTGTATTGTGCAAAGTAGTCATAACAATACACATATCAATGATCAATTCTTAAACAGCTACAATGAGCATATCTTATTATGGTAACCATTTTAGTAACCAATAAACACCATCACCTATAATGAACCCATTGTTTGCAATGGTTTGATACGGGCTATTAAATTTTTGAACCAAACATGGTAGATCCTTATGCTTATTCAGGTAAAATGTGCGCTATTGTAACTTACTTGAAGGTGAAATATGCAACATAAATTGGTGTGCTTTATCGGTGGCGGCAATATGGCGCAAGCTATTGTGTTTGGCTTATTAAAACAAGCTTATCCTGCCGATAAAATTATCGTGTGCGATCCGAATGAAGAAAAGCGTGATTTATTTGCACAAAAAGGCGTACGCACCTCAACGGATAATGTCGCCGCCGTCTCACAAGCGGATGTTGTGTTGTTAGCCGTCAAACCGCAAGTGTTAGCAGAGGTTTGCTCACCTTTAAGTGCGGTGGATTTTTCCGATAAATTACTTATTTCGATTGCTGCCGGCATTTCAGTGGCAAGATTGACCGCATTTTTACCGACAGCGACGTCTATTGTACGTGTGATGCCAAATACGCCGGCCTTAGTAGGTGAGGGGATGGCGGGGTTATTTGCCGGCCAAAACACCTCAGAAAATGACCGCACTTTTGCGCAAGATTTGTTGTCTGCCGTAGGCAAAACCCTTTGGGTGGCGTCGGAAGAACACATGCATGCCGTCACAGCCGCGTCTGGCAGTAGCCCAGCGTATTTTTTTCAATTTTTAGAAGCCATGCAACAAGGCCTAATTGATATGGGATTGTCTGCAGACAACGCTCGTGAATTGGTTCAGCAAGCGATGTTAGGTTCGGCCAAAATGGTGGTGGAAAATCCGCAGCTAGATTTATCGACATTGCGCCAAAATGTGACCTCCAAAGGCGGCACAACGGCGGCTGCGCTGAATGTGTTGAATCAACATCAATTTAATGACATCGTGCAACACGCTATGCAAGCTTGTGTAGCACGTTCAAAAGAAATGGAAACGTTATTTTAATGCTTGTTCGTCCTTTTACTTGGCTCGCTTTGAGCTTTTTCGGTTATTACTGCGCGTATGGCGTTTTTATCCCCTTTTTCCCGGTGTGGTTGAAATCGCAACACTATGGGGAAGAGCTGATTGGCATGGTGTTGGCAAGTGCTTATGTCTTTCGCTTTGTCGGCGGTTTGTTTTTTTCAGGTTTAATTAAACGCGCTTCACAGTTGATCAATTCTTTGCGTGTGTTGGCGCTTGCCAGTGCATTGATTATGGCCGGTTTAAGTGTTGTCGCAGAGAATTTTTGGTTGCTGTTTTCTGCTATCGGCTTATTTGCCATGGTCAATGCGGCAGGTATGCCGATTACAGATTCTTTAGCAAGCACTTGGCAACGACAAATTCAGTTGGATTACGGTAAGGCTCGGTTAATCGGATCTGTTGCTTTTGTGGTTGGCGTCACTTTATTTGGCAATGTTATCGGCTTTTTCGGTGAGCAAAATATCGTTTGGATTTTGACCGCACTTTTATTAGCGTATTCGGTGATGCAGTGCGTGACACCGACGATTCCCCCGCAAGATGAATCTTCGGAAGAGTCCGGCACCGATGTGGGGTATTGGGCTTTATTAAAAAACAACACAACCTTGCGGGTTTTGTTGGCGTCGTCTTTAATTCAGGGCTCACACGCCGCCTATTATGTTTATAGTGTGTTGTATTGGACCAGTCTGGGGATTTCCGTTTCGCAGACCAGCTTGCTATGGGGCTTGGGGGTGATTGCCGAAATTTTGTTGTTTTTCTTTTCCCGCCGTTTACTGCAAAACTGGAAGGTCAGCACCCTTTTTCATTTGGCGACCTTGGCGTGCATTGTGCGTTGGGTAGGCCTTGCTGCCACAAGTGAGGTTTGGCTCATCGGGCTTTTGCAATTACTTCACAGTCTAACGTACGCGGTGGCGCATTACGGCATGGTGCGCTATATCACAACCCAACCGCAGTCCCACATTTCCAAATTGCAAGCGTTGTATAACGGCATATCAAACAGCGCAATGGTGGCGATTTTGACCGCACTTGGCGGTGTGATTTACCCGTATTCGGCATCAATGACGTTCGTCTTAATGGCCATCATTGCGGCGTTGGCGTTCGTGGTGACGCCACCTAAAGTTGAAGCCTTTTTACTTCATCGAGACTAAACATGAATGATCTTACTTTGCTCGATTTATTTCTAAATGAATTATGGATAGGCAAAGGCTTGTCGCCTAATACTGTGCAATCTTATCGTTTGGATCTCACCGCACTTTGCGATTGGCTTAGTGAGCGCAAACTGTCATTGCTCGATTTGGATTCGGTCGATCTTCAAACTTTTCTTGGTGAGCGGGTAGAGCAAGGGTATAAAGCCACCAGTACGGCAAGATTATTGAGTGCTATTCGAAAGCTTTTCCAATATTTATATCAAGAAAAATACCGCACCGACGATCCAAGTGCGGTGTTAAGTTCGCCTAAATTACCCAGCCGTTTGCCGAAGTATTTAACCGAACAGCAAGTCACGGATTTGTTGAATGTGCAAAGTTTGGAACAGCCGATTGAACTACGCGATAAGGCGATGTTGGAGCTATTGTATGCCACGGGATTGCGGGTGACGGAATTGGTTTCATTACATACCGATAGCATTAGCCTAAATCAAGGCGTCGTGCGGGTCATCGGCAAAGGCAATAAAGAACGTATTGTGCCGATGGGAGAGGAGGCCACCCATTGGGTGAAACAATTTATGCTGTTTGCCCGACCGATTTTATTGAATGGACAAAGTTCCGACGTGCTATTTCCTAGCCGTCGCGGTACGCAAATGACACGGCAGACTTTTTGGCATCGGATTAAACATTATGCGGTGCTGGCGGAAATTGATAGTAATATGTTGTCACCACACGTTTTGCGTCACGCGTTTGCTACCCATTTGGTAAATCATGGTGCGGATTTACGGGTGGTGCAAATGCTGTTAGGACACAGTGATTTATCAACGACACAAATTTATACCCATGTGGCGAAAGAACGCTTGAAACGTTTGCACGAACGCTATCATCCACGTGGTTAATTTTGTGTAGATAAATCGAGCGTTTTTTAATCAATTATGCGCTTTTATCGTGCATTTCCTCGACTGAAAGGCTTTGTCCCGTTATAATTCATCGTCTTATTTTCTATTAATAACGTGTTCGGTGTGAGCATTCGCCGAGTGCATCAATTTGAGGTAACATCATAATGTCATTAAATATTGAAACGACTCAAGGTTTAGAGCGTCGTGTAACCATCACCGTTCCGGCTGAAACCGTTGTTCAAGCTATCCGCGAAGAATTAAAACGCGTTGCTAAAAACGCACGTGTTGACGGCTTCCGTAAAGGTAAAGTCCCTCCACACATCATTGAAAAACGTTTCGGCGCTTCTGTTCGTCAAGACATTTTAGGTGATTTATTACAAAACCATTTCTTCCAAGCGGTTATCGAAAACAAAATTAACCTAGCAGGTCGTCCAAGTTTCACTGTTGAACAATTTGAAGAAGGCAAAGAATTAAAATTCAGCGCAACCTTTGAAGTGTACCCTGAAGTTGAGTTAAAAGGCTTAGAAAATATTAAAGTAGAAAAACCGATTGTTGAAATCTCTGAAGCAGATGTTGACAAGATGGTTGAAGTGTTACGCAAACAACAAGCAACTTGGACTGAAAGCCAAGACGCAGCGAAAGCTGAAGATCGCGTAACTATTGACTTCGTGGGTTCTGTTGACGGCGAAGAATTTGAAGGCGGCAAAGCATCCGATTTCGTTTTATTCATGGGTCAAGGCCGTATGATCCCAGGCTTTGAAGAGGGCATCGTTGGCCACAAAGCGGGCGACAAATTCACTATTGATGTGACCTTCCCGGAAGAATATCACGTTGAAAACTTAAAAGGTAAAGCAGCGAAATTTGACATTACGTTGAAGAAAGTTGAAGTGATGGTATTACCGGAATTAACCGATGAGTTCGTTGCAAAATTTGGTCCGAACACAAAATCTGTTGCAGATTTACGCAATGAAATTCGTAAAAACATGCAACGTGAATTGAAAAATGCGTTGACGACTCGTGTGAAAACTCAAGTGATTGACGGTTTAGTACAGCAAAACCAAATTGATGTGCCAAGTTCTGCAGTTGAACAAGAAATTGATGTATTGCGTCAACAAGCAGCACAACGCTTTGGCGGTAATGCACAACAAGCAGCACAATTACCACGCGAATTGTTTGAAGAACAAGCTAAACGTCGCGTATTAGTAGGTCTATTATTAGCACAGGTTATTGCTTCTAACGAATTAAAAGCAGATGAAGAACGTGCTAAAGCAATGATCGAAGAAATCGCGTCTGCTTACGAACAACCGGCAGACGTGGTTGAATACTACAGCAAAAACAACGAATTAATGAATAACATTCGTAACGTAGTATTAGAAGAACAGGCTGTTGATGCGGTATTGGCGAAAGCGCAAGTCACTGAAAAAGCAGCAACCTTCGATGAGATCATGAATCCACAAGCTTAATGATTCTCCGCGAAGTGCGGTTAATCTTTTAAGTGTTTTTTAGCTGAATACCTCAATGAAAATCGGGGTATTTTTTTGCCTTGTGAATATTCCCATGAGGCTTTGCTAGGCAATAAAAAAGGGTATCTGAAGATACCCTTTTTTCTATTAGAACGTTACTTACTTGGAGATTGCATAAAGCGGAAGAAATCGCTGTCCGGTTTTAAAATCAACAAGTTATCAGAATTAGAGAAGCTGCTTTCATAGGCTTTAAGACTACGAATGAAGCTATAAAATTCCGGTTCTTTACCAAAGGCATCAGCAAAGATCTTCGCTGCAGTAGCATCGCCCTCACCGCGTAATTCTTGCGCTGTTTTTTCTGCATTCGCAATGATTAACGTCACTTTACGATCAACATCTGCCTGAATAAATGCGGCTTTTTCTTTACCTTGTGAACGGTGTTCGCGAGCAACTGCATCACGTTCTGCACGCATACGTTGGTAAATAGAAGAAGACACTTCATCCGGCAAGTTAATTTGCTTGATACGTACGTCTAATACTTCAATTCCCAATTCAGCAGTGCTGTCTTGTCCACTATTGAGCGCATTTTTAGCCCCGGCCATGAGTTCACCACGTGTACCTGAAACGATGTCTTTAATAGTGCGGGAACCGATTTCAGAACGCAAACGGTCGTTAACTTTGCGGCGTAATAAATTGGCTGCTTGTGCGTAGTCGCCACCACCGGTGGTAGTAAAGAAACGACCGAAATCGTTAATACGCCATTTCACGTAGGAATCCACCAAAAGGTCTTTTTTCTCTACGGTGACAAAACGATCTGCTTGTCCGTCTAAGGTTTGAATACGAGCATCTAACGCTTTCAAATTATCAATAAAGGGAATTTTGAAATGTAATCCCGGCGTATAAATTGCCACTTTATTATCGGCATCGCGTTGCACTTTGCCAAAGCGTAACATAATGCCACGCGTACCTTCACTGACAACCACAATACTGGAATAAAGCACTGCGATAAGCACGAAAATAACAGGTAATAAAAATTTACGCATTAGTTAATTCTCCCTTGGCGACCATTGTCGGTACGCGATTCCATTGGTCTAAGTGGTGCTGTTTGCTCATGCGTGCGTGAAACAGGCAAAGAAGTTACCGCACTTTGTTGTGTTTCATTGGATTCACTTACATTAGCACTACCGTTCGAGCCAGTGGACTTTTTACCTTTTAACAATTGTTCTAAAGGCAACACGGTTAAGTTATTTCCATTGCCGGAATCCAACATGACTTTTGGTGTATTTGCCATGACTTTTTCCATGGACTGAATATATAAGCGTTCACGGAAGACGGTTGGTGCCGCTTTAAACTCAGGTAAGAGCGGTTGGAAACGTTCTACTTCCCCTTTAGCATCTAACACTACGCGATCTTTATAAGCGGTTGCTTCTTCTAAAATACGTTGTGCATTACCACGAGCAATCGGCTCTTTCTCACGCGCATAGGCTTCTGCTTCACGAATATAGCGTTGTTCGTCTTCTTGCGCTTTAATCGCATCATCAAAGGCTTCTTTCACTTCTTCCGGCGGACGTGCAGATTGGAAGTTCACATCAATCACTTCTAACCCCATATCATATGGTTCAATAATTTGATTTAACGCTTTCCAGGTGTTTTCACGAACAACGGAACGACCTGTCGTCAAAATATCGTTCATCGACATGTGGCCGATAACATAGCGTAATGCACTGTCGGTAGCCTGATTCAAGCTGTCATTGGCATTGATTGCACTGAACAGGTATTTTTCAGGGTTTTGGATGCGATACTGCACGGTCATTTCTACTTTCACCATGTTTTCATCTTGGGTGAGCATGGAACCTTGCGTTCTTAATTCAAGTACACGTTCTACGTTGACCGGAATCACTCGATCAATAAAAGTCGGTTTCCAGTTTAAGCCTGGTTGTTGAATGGAATGGAATTGTCCTAAACGTAGCACGACGCCACGTTCTGCTTCTTTGATGGTATAGAAACCGCTGGCGCCCCATATAATCACGCCGGCTGCAATTACAATCGGTAATAATTTACCTAAGCCGGAAGGCAGGTTAGATGCACCGGAGTGATTGTTTTTAGCTCCTTTACCGCCCATTTTTTTCAATAAATTATTGAAAACCTCTTCTAAATCCGGTGGTGATTGTTCGTTCTTTTTTTGTGAATTGGAAGAACGATCCCAGTTAGACTGACCTTCATTTTTACCGGAATCCTGATTACCCGAGGATTGTCCGTTTTGCTTTGGTTTGCCCCAAGGATCTTGATCTGAACCATTTAAAGACATTGCTTTCTCCATTTGTCAAAAAATTGTTGCAAGTCTAAACAAAATCGCGTGTTAAGTCTAACGAATAATGGGAAAGTCTATCGATTTTAAAGGGTTAATTATTCACGTTGTAGTGAATTTTATGCACAAGCCTTTGAGGTTGAAGATGGTCTCCGTCCCACGCCCAAAAACAGGGCGATTTTATAGGTGTTTGGTTAACAAAATAGGCGAGATAAAAGGGAAGCTCCTCGGTAAAACACAGCTGTCCACGGGGGCAATGCGCCGAGAAAATGTGTAAGGTTTCGGGATGATGTGTCACTTCTGATAATTTTGCGATGCCCACGCCTTGGGATTTCAGCACGGCTTCACGTAAACACCAAATACGATAAAAAGCGGATTGGGATTCAGTTTGTTGTTGAAACCAGTCGATTTCTTCCGCGCTTGCAAAGTGTTCCAACAGGGCTAAATAAGGACGTTCTTTACTAGGCGATTCAATGTCGATTCCAACCGCACTTTTTTCGCCTGGTGGACTGATATGTAAAATCACTGCCACCCAATCACCAGAATGGCTGATATTAAAATCAAGTTCAGAAGGAGGAAATTGCGGACGGTCGCTTTTTGTTCGCGAAATTTGCCCTAAAAGTGCGGTCGGTTTTTCTGCTGTTTTGAGTAATTGCCACAGCAAGAAATGCGCTAAACGACGACATTGCCAACGTTGTTGCATACGCGGGTTGCCGTGGCTTGACGTCAGTAAATTTGCCGGAATCAGGTCGGCTGGGATGTCATGAAAAGGGAAGGGGGTGTGAATATTTCCCCAAGCGATTAGCGTTGTCATCGTGATAAGAAAAGTGCGGTTAAAATTCGTTGAATTTTGTCACCGCACTTTGTCGCCTTATTTCAATAAATAAGCTCTTAACTGCGCAAAATCGTTTTCCATTTCATCGGATAACAACGGCAGTTTGTTGTGTTTATCCAACGCTTCCGGTAGCGGCAGCGTTAAATCCAGAATACGTTCGACGGATTCTTTAAATTTTGCCGGATGCGCAGTGCACAGGAATAAGCCGGTTTCGCCTGGTTGTAAATCCTGTTTTAACACTTCATAAGCTACCGCGCCGTGTGGTTCGCACAAATAACCCAGTTGGTTCATGGCGCGTAACGTGTCTTCTGTTTGTGCATCGGAAATTGCAGCCGAATGTAACTCAGTCAATGCCCAACCGTTACGTTTGAACAATTCTTCTACGCGAGGCCAGTTGTTTGGACGAGAAACGTCCATGGCGTTGGAAAGGGTGGCCACGGTTGCATTTGGTGACCAGTTTCCGCTGTGTAAATAACGCGGCACGGTGTCGTTGGCGTTGGTGGCTGCGATAAAACGTTTAATTGGTAAGCCGAGGGTTTTAGCGATTAATCCGGCAGTGAGGTTGCCGAAGTTGCCGCTTGGCACAGAAACCACCAAGTTTTCACGTTGTTCTTTTGGTAATTGTGCCGCCGCTTCAAAGTAATAGCATACCTGTGCCAATAAACGGCTGATATTGATGGAGTTCGCCGAATTTAAGCCGATGGCTTGGCGTAGTTCTGCATCATCAAAGGCTTGTTTGACTAACGCTTGGCAGGCATCGAAATCGGCATTGATCGCGATGGTGCGAATATTACCGCCAAGGGTGCAGAAGAGTTTTTCTTGTAACGGGCTGATTTTACCTTTCGGGTATAAAATCACCACATCGATATTTTCTAAGCCATAGAATGCATGAGCAACAGCTGCGCCAGTGTCACCGGATGTCGCGGTTAAAATCGTGATTTTGCCGTCACCGCGTACGGTTGCAAGCGCTTGCGCCATAAAGCGTCCGCCGAAGTCTTTAAAGGCAAGGGTCGGACCATGGAACAATTCCAATGCATAAATATTGTCTTCCACTTTGGCAATCGGTGCCGGGAAAGTGAAGGCGTTGCGCACCATTTGTTCAAGCTGTGCTTGAGGGATTTCCTCACCGATTAAGGCACCAAGGATTTTTTGACTGCGCTTAACCAGTGGCAATGCCAATAGCTCATCGATATTGCTTAAGTGCGGTATGTTTTCAGGGAAAAATAAGCCCTGATCTTTGCCTAGCCCTTGGCGTACGGCTTGGGCAAAATTGACCTGTTCTTCGGGGTGTTTGATGTTGTATAAATTCATGTGAAACCTGTTCTTTTGTTTGGCACCTTTAAGACAAAAGTGCGGTGATTTTTTCCGGTGTTTTAATCAAGTTCTCTTGCGCCGGCATTATCGACTTTGCAAATGTGCACAAAGCCTTCGTTGTTTTGTAAATAATGATTTTCAAGGTAAGTGGCAAGTTTGCCGGCAATATGTAAATCCGGTGCGATGGAAAAGATCGTCGGGCCGGACCCCGAAATTCCGGTAGCTAACGCACCTAAATCGCGCGTCGCTTGTTTGACCTCAGCAAAGTTAGGTAACAAGGCTTCACGATAAGGTTCGGCAATGACATCTTTCATCATCATGGCGGCTAAGTTTTCCTGTTGTGTGTGGCAAGCGTGCACGAAACCACCGAGATGGCGACCATGTGCGATAACATCTTGACGCGTATAGCTTTTCGGTAAAATTGCTCGGGCTTCCGCCGTGGAGACTTCAATACCCGGATACGCCAAGACCCAATACCAATGATCAAAAAACGGCAAGGTTTGGCAAATGTTGCCGAGTGATTGCACCATAAACTGCACGCCACCCAAGTAGCAAGGGGCCACATTATCGTAATGAATGGAGCCGGAAATGCGTCCTTCCAACTCGCCCATCATTTCTAACAATTCCATTTTAGAAAACGGTTCGTCATGGAATTTATTCAGCGCGACCAAGGCGGCAACAATAGAGCAGGCACTGGAGCCCAAGCCTGAACCGATAGGCATATTTTTCTCTAAGGTTAAGCGTAGCGGTTTGACTTTTGTGTTACGTAATTTGAGTTGTTCACTGAATAACACATAGGCTTGATAAACGATATTTTTTTGCGGTTCTTTTGGTAATTTACGCACAAAATAACCCGCACTTTCTAACTCAAAGCCGGCGGCGATAGGTTCGATTTGCACCACATCGCCTAATAATGAGCCGTTAATCGGGGAAATTGCCGCACCTAAGGTATCGAAACCGACGCTGATATTGGCACTGGAGGCCGGCGCATAGACTCTTAGCATAACATTCTCCGTTTAGTGCTTTAAGGTTCTTAAAATATCGGCAAAAATGCCGGCAGCAGTGACAGCATTGCCCGCGCCGTAACCGCGTAATAATAGCGGAATCGGTTGGTAATAACGAGTGTAAAATGCCAACGCATTCTCACCGTTTTTCACCTTGTATAGCGGATCATCTTTGCCCACGGCAACAATAGACACTTTGCATTTGCCGTTTTCAATTTGTCCAACGTAACGTAAAACTTTTTCTTCCGCTTCGGCTTTTTCGACACGTGCAGCAAATTCGGTATCCAATTGCGGCAACATCGCCATAAATTCTTCGGTAGATTTGCCCTCGGCAAAACCTTTTGGAAGAACGCCTTCGACTTCGACATCTGACAACTCTAGTTCTAAGCCGCTTTCACGAGCAAGAATTAACAATTTGCGGGCAACGTCCTGACCGGATAAGTCATCGCGCGGATCCGGTTCAGTGAAGCCTTTTTCGCGGGCAAGTGCGGTCGCTTGAGAAAGGCTTAAACCTTCTTCCAATTTACCGAAAATAAAAGAAAGGGAACCGGATAAAATCCCGTCAAAACGTTCCACTTCATCGCCGGCGGCTAATAAGTTTTGTAAGTTCTCAATGACCGGTAAACCTGCACCGACGTTGGTTTCGTATAAGAATTTACGTTGGTTTTTATGGGCTAGTTCACGCAGTTTGTGGTAGTAAGTTAAGTCGCGAGTATTGGCTTTTTTATTTGGGGTTACCACATGGAAACCTTCTGCCAATGCACGTTCATACAAACTCGCTAAGGATTCAGCCGATGTACAAT
The DNA here is from genome assembly GCF_900476035.1 of Aggregatibacter segnis ATCC 33393. Lineage (GTDB taxonomy): Bacteria > Pseudomonadota > Gammaproteobacteria > Enterobacterales > Pasteurellaceae > Aggregatibacter > Aggregatibacter segnis. The sequence continues at coordinate 889,059 of NZ_LS483443.1, forward strand.
CTACAAAGACCGGGTTCACAACGTGATGTAATTTAATGAAAGATAACAACACGTCAAAATCAGATGGCTGGGTGGCATTTTCCAAATCTGCTTGCCAATGGTCTAAACTTAAGCCGTTTTCATTCAGCAACATTTTATTGGAGTTGGCTAATGCACAGACACGGATTTCAATGTCCTTCTTTGCTAAATACTCTTTTTGCTGTTTGATTTGTTCGATTAATTCACCGCCGACACCGCCAACGCCCACGAGAAAAACTTCCACGATTTTTTTGTTATTAAATAAGGCTTGATGTGTTGCTTTTACCGCTTCAATCGCTTTATTTTGTGGTACCACAGCGGAGATGGAACGCTCGGAAGAACCTTGCGCAATGGCATTAATACTGATGTTGGCTTGAGCTAAGGCTGAGAAGAAACGTGCGGCAATGCCTTTGGCTTGGCGCATTCCATCACCCACCACCGAAATGATGGAAAGGTCTTTAATCGTTTCGATAGGATCTAATTGGTGGGCTTTTAATTCTTGCTCAAATTCCGTTTCTAATGCTTTGAGTGCAACCTCCAAAGATTTTACCGGCACACAGAAACTGATGCTGTATTCGGAAGAAGATTGAGTGATTAAAATCACCGATACATTGGCGTTAGACATGGCAGAGAATACGCGTGATGCCATACCGACCATGCCTTGCATTCCCGGACCGGAAACGTTGAACATGGCAACATTATCTAAATTGGTGATGCCTTTGACTTGCAACTCTTCGGATTTGATATTGCCGGCAATAATGGAACCTGGTGCGGTTGGATTACCGGTATTTTTAATTAAGCATGGAATATTCGGACGTATTAACGGGCCGATAGTGCGTGGATGAATCACTTTTGCACCAAAGTAGGAAAGCTCCATGGCTTCGCGATAAGACAGGCTTGGCAACAAACGTGCATCCAATACTAAACGAGGGTCGCAAGTATAAACGCCGTCAACATCGGTCCAAATTTCACAGACGCTAGCGCCTAAACAGGCCGCCAAACAGGCAGCGGAATAGTCGGAACCATTACGGCCTAACAAGACCAACTCACCTTTATCATTGCCGGCAGTAAAGCCTGCCATTAACACAACTTTCTCTTTGGCGATGGCGCCTGCATTCACACGTTTGGTGGATTCTTCAATATCTACGGAGGATTCTAAATAACTGCCTTGAGCCAATAATTGTTGAACCGGGTCAACAACGTGTACGCTATATCCATTGGCTTCAAACCAGGCTTTCATCATCGCAATAGAGAGTTTTTCGCCGCGGCAATCAATGGTCGCCTTTACCGCATCTTCCACTTTACCGGCTTCACGAATTTGTTCTAATAAAGAGGCAATTTGTTGGAATTCTTGATCAATCAGTTGTTTGGTGCCAGCAAGGTCAAACTTATTGTTTTTGGCATGTAAGCCGTTAATGATGGTATAGAAAATATCTAATGCTTCGTTGAAATGGGAATCGGTAGGTTGATTTAAGCTGGCTTTTTCGGAAAGGGCAACAAGATGATTGGTGATTTTGGCCGGTGCCGATAGCACGCCTGCCGCCTGCTCCTCTAAATGGGCTTTCTCAATAAGCTCGGCAGCCTGCAAAAACCGTTCCGGATTGGCGAGTGATGTGCCGCCAAATTTTAATACGCGCATGATATTCTCCTGAGTATGATATATAAAAATGTTTGCATAAAAAAACCCGCTTTATAGAGGAAGCGGGTTTATGAATCTTATTCTTAACGCACTAGCCCGCCCCATTAATCATCGTAATGGTAATCATGGAGGTTGACATAATAATAGTGCGGTTAAGTTGACGCATAATTTATTTTACATGGTGAAAAATTGGATATAGAAATACCGAAATTTCATATCCTTGTCAAACGGAAATCGGAGAATTTTGCATTATTTTCTAACTTTTTTAGTTGGTGTAAAATAAATTACCATTTTTATTACAAGGACGCCTTATGATTGCGCAAAATCTTGCTCATATTCAGGAACAAATTACACAATGCGAATGCCATTCTGAGACTCAAAGTGCGGTCAAATTACTTGCCGTTTCTAAAACTAAACCGATTGAAGATATTTTAACCGCGTACGAAGCGGGTCAAATGGCATTTGGCGAAAACTATGTGCAAGAGGGCGTTGAAAAAATTCAATTTTGCCAACAACAGCAGATTGAATTGGAATGGCATTTTATCGGGCCATTACAATCTAACAAAACCCGCTTGGTGGCGGAATATTTTGACTGGATGCAAACTCTTGAGCGTGCAAAAATCGCTGACCGTTTAAATGAACAACGCCCACCGCACAAGGCACCATTAAATGTGTTAATTCAAGTGAATATCAGCAATGAAGCCAGTAAATCCGGCGTGCAACCCGATGATATTTTGCCTTTAGCAAAACACGTGGAAAATCTACCGCACTTACGTTTACGCGGTTTAATGGCGATTCCTGAACCTACCGATGATGTGGTGCAACAGGAACAAACGTTTCGTCAAATGCATACCTTGTTTGAAGGATTGCAGCAGGCTTTGCCTCATGCCCAAATTGATACTTTATCCATGGGCATGACCGACGATATGCAAAGCGCCATTAAATGCGGTTCTACGATGGTGCGCGTAGGCACCGCGATTTTCGGGAAGCGAGTGTAATTTGCATAAAAGTGCGGTCGTTTTTGGCCGCGTTTTTTATTTTAAAGGAAAGCAAAACGCCACATTCAATTGAACGTGGCGTTTTGTGTGAACTGGTTAATTATCTTGCTAAGACGTTTTGTAACGCTTGATAAATAATCTGTGCTTGTTTTCCGGAAAGTGCGGTTTTCTTTTCATCGGAAATAACCACCGCACTTTGTTTGCCGGCGGTAGAAAGTTGCATTTGGTAATCCCCTTTTTCTAGTTCAGGAAGTTGTGTGCCGATGCGCAACCATTCTTCTTGAGATAAAGGTTTATAAGTTAATTCCCGAATGCCTCGTGCGCCTTGTTCTTCGCTGATTTCAAATCCTAAGATTGGTAATGCAGAAGCTAAACGGTGCCATGCTTTTTCAAACGGTGCATTTAAAACCAAAGCGATACGACCATTAGAATCTGTTGCAATGGCGGATTGAATTGGTGAGGATTGTACCCCTCTTAGTTCTTGCTGTTGTTTTTGATATGCGCTGTTAAGCTCTCCAACGAATTGATTTAATCGGTCAGAAGCATAACGTTGTTTATCCGCAAGGTTTGGCGTGAAAACCGTGTCATCGCGTTTCATTTGCAGCACTGAAACCGTTAATGCATTGGCTTGGCGGGCATTCACTTCTTCAATTTGATAGCGTATTTGGGTATTTTTTAAGTCATCCACGCGTCCGGTCTCTGTCCAATCAGTCACTAATTTCTTACCTTCTAAGTGATAACCAATCTCTTGTTCTTTCAGTAAACGTTCAATTTGTTTTAGGTTATACACCTGTTTTTTATTGGATTCATAAACGATCAATGCACGTTCACCGTCAAATTGGGTGATAGAACCATTGATAATGGCTAATGGAATTGATGGAGGACGAATATCCACGTTTTCTGTTTTCGCAATTTTGACTTGAGGTAATTGATATTCTGCGCTTTGTGTCGGTAACTTGACGCCGCCACTGGCGAGTGGAGCGAAAAATGGCAATTCGGGGTTTGATTTTTGATAGTTATCTCCCGCTTGTTGTTTACTTTCATTGCTGGCAGAACAGGCACTTAATAGGGCAACCATTGCTGCAGTCAGTAACCATTTTTTCATAACATATCCTTTTGGCGTGTAATCAAGAGTGAGAAAGTCTGTTTTCGACAGAAGAGAAAGAGAAAAGTTCGGGATCTATGTGTAGATCCCGATATCAATTTAAAGTAGTCCGGCAAGTTTTAGGGCTTCTAATACAGACGGTTGTGCTTTTTCACTGAGTACGGTGAGAGGCAAACGAAGAGTAGGCTCTTGAATAAGTCCGAGTTTATAGCAGGCCCATTTTACTGGGATAGGGTTGGATTCAATAAAGAGATTTTTATGTAGCGGCATTAAACGTTGGTTAATTTTTTCAGCTTCTTCAAATTTACCTTCACGAGCTAAATGGCACATTTTCGCCATCTCTACAGGCGCAATGTTATTTGTGACTGAAATCACGCCTTCCGCACCTAGTTTCATAGCTTCTAAACTGGTCGCATCATCGCCGCTTAATACGATGAAATCATTCCCGGCAAGTTGTTTGATTTTTTGTACGCGGGAAACATCACCGGTGGCTTCTTTAATCCCTATAATATTTTTGATTTTGGCTAAACGACCAACCGTTTCCGGTTGCAAATCACTTCCGGTACGTCCTGGTACGTTATACAGGATTTGCGGAATATCGGTACATTCAGCAATGGCTTTGAAGTGTTGATACATGCCTTCTTGCGTAGGTTTGTTGTAATAAGGGACAACGGATAAACAACCGGAAATGCCGCTATTATTTAATAATTTTGTCATGGTAATGGCTTCGCTGGTGGCATTGGCGCCGGTACCGGCAATAACCGGGATTCTGCCGGCGGCAAACTCAACGGTCTTTAAGATGGCTTTTACATTTTCGTCAATGCTTAGGGTGGCGGATTCACCGGTTGTCCCAACAGAAACAATTGCATCCGTGCCGGCATTAATGTGAAATTCAACCAGCTTTTTCAAATTTTCAAAATCCACTTCGCCATGGCTATCCATTGGTGTCACTAATGCAACGATGCTTCCCTGAAATAAAGGGTGATTTGACATAAAAGCCTCCATTTTTTGTTATTGGATTCCGGTTTAAATAAGAAATTACATTGCCGGAAAAAAGAGTTGTGTTTGCTTGCTAATGGTCGTTTAAGATCGCTAAAATACCCTGAATTTGCAAGAAATTTTTTATTTTTTTAAGAGGATTTTTAAATGAATACATTAAAAGTCGGCGAAAACGCACCGCACTTTTCTTTACTGAATCAAAATGGCGAATTAGTTTCTTTGGAACAGTTTAAAGGTAAAAAAGTGTTGGTTTATTTTTACCCAAAAGCGTTAACCCCTGGCTGCACGACACAAGCCTGTGGTTTACGGGATAGTAAATCGGAATTGGAAAACTTAGGCGTGGTGATTTTAGGAATTAGCCCAGATAGCCCGAAAAAATTAGCGCAGTTTATCGAAAAGAAAGCGCTAAATTTCACTTTGTTATCCGATGAAGATCATCAAGTCGCCGAGCAATTTGGCGTGTGGGGGGAAAAGAAATTTATGGGACGCACTTTTGATGGTATTCACCGAATCAGTTTTCTTATTGATGAAAACGGTAAAATTGCGCAGGTGTTTGATAAATTTAAAACAACAGAACATCATCAGGTTGTGTTGGATTATTTGAAAAAGTGATTTTTTATAACATTAAAATAAAACGACCGCATGAAGTGATCTATATCCCAAAAGTGCGGTCCATTTTTGACCTGTTTTTACTCAAGAAATCAGGCGGCGCTTTTCTGATAAGCAATGCCATGCATAAAAAGCTGTAACACATCTTTAAAGAGTTGCTGTTCTTTGCCGGCATAATGTTGTTGCAAAACAGAAGAATGAATCATTTCATCCATTTTTTGAATCAACACATCAATTAAAATCACAGGAAAATCATCACGCACACTTTTGCGTTGTTGTAACGTACTGAAAAAATAGTGCATATAGAGATATTTTTCCTGTGCCATTTGCCGAAAAAAAGCCTGTAAGGTTTCATCTTGATCATGATTTAAATCATGTAATACGGCGGTGGAATACAGAGTAGTCATGGATTCTTGCTGCATCGTCAAAATCTGCTGGATCACCGTGGCTAAATCTGCCTCTGTGGCTAACAGTCTATCAAATTCCTGCCGCATATTATTTTTTTGTTCTTCGAAAATACATTTCACTAAATCTTGCTTGGTGGGGAAATATTTATAAAACGTCACCCGACTCACCCCCGCCGCCCGACAAATTTCTGCGACAGACGTTAATCTCCAACCTTGTTGATAAAACAGTTCAGTGGCAACCTGTTTCAAAAAAATATCTTTTTTCATGGTTCGCTCCTTAAGGGGCAATAACATAGCCGAAAGCCTTTAATTGTCAAATGTCAAATTTGAGAAAAATTCTTATTTACTTTCGTATTGTGATTGTGCTAGGTTTACATTATTAATCATTTAATGCAAAAAGTGTAAACTTTAACTCAAAATGAAGCCTAGGAGAACCTATGAACAAGTTATCCTCACGACTCAGCCTCATTAGCCTTTGCCTGATGAGTGCCTATTCTTTTTCTACTCATGCTGAAGAAAGTCAGCAGACCACGGTACTAGACGAAATCACTGTCACCGGTGAAAAATTCCAACGTAGTCAATCATCTACTGGTTCAAGCACATCCGTGGTAACCGCCACTCAACTCAAACGAGAAGCCAATTTACTGTCCGCTACCCAATTATTAAAACGCGATGTGAATATTTTAGACACCGGTTTGGGCAATGACTTACCTACTGTGCGTGGCGTTGACGGGTCCGGCCCGGCGGTAGGTGCGGTGGCATTTTTTGCCGGTTCACGCCCACGACTAAATATGCAAATCGATGGCAGAACCTCCAGTTATAACGAACTGGCGTTCGGTACAAAATCCCTCTGGGATATGAAACAGGTAGAAATTTATCGTGGCGCGCAAAGCTATGCCCAAGGGCGTAACGCCATTGCCGGTGCAGTAGTCATGACCAGCAATGACCCAACGCAAGAATGGGAGGGCGCAGCGAAATTGAATATGGGGAATCATCGATTGGCACAAACAGCCGCCCTGATTTCAGGCCCTGTGGTGAAAGACGAATTAGCGTTTCGTTTAAGCGTAGATCATCAACAACGCGAAACGGCTGTGGATTTACCTCATTATGATCCAGTTGGTAACCCACGTTGGTTTAAAGCCACTAACACCCGCGCCAAATTACTGTGGACACCGTCAGCCTTGCCGGATCTCTATAGCCGTTTAACGTTCAATCATTTAAATGCAAGAGCGCCACAAAGCGAAACAGAGTTACAACCTAATTCAGCACGTTACACGCCGGAACGCCCGGTATTCCAAACACGCTCTGCCAGCACTATTTGGGACATTAGCTATCAACTCTCAGAGCATTGGAAATGGGAAAATAAATTGGTTTATACCCACTTTATTCACGATAGAAAAACGACTTCGCCATTCAACACTGCATTGCCGCCAAATCGTCGAGGTGTTCCGGCTCGCGTTGATGGCAATGAATTCCAAATTGAACCCATTGTAAAATACGAAAACGAAAAATACCGTGGGTTATTCGGTTTGTTCTATTTCAATGCGAAACAAGATGAAAGTGTTACGATGCTCAACGGACGCATTGCTCGCACGCCGATTACGACAAATTTTAATGATAAAACGAAAACCAAGGCGGTCTTTGGTGAAATTACCTTTACGCCTGATATTCCGTTTGAATTGACGCTTTCTGCTCGCTATGAACAGGAACATCATCAGCGTAAAGGCAAAAGTGCGATGTTTTTCATCAATCGGGATAAAAAATACAATGTCTTCCTGCCAAAAGCAGACATTGCATGGAAAATTAACGATGATCAACGCTTAGGCTTTAAAGTAGGCAAAGGTTACAACCCGGGCGGTGCCGGTGTGACTTTTGGTGTGCCGTACACCAGCTATGAATATGACGCGGAATATGTCTGGAACTACGAACTTTATCATCGTTGGACATCCGCAGATAAACGCCTACGCATTAACAGCAACCTATTCTATAACGACTACAAAGACATGCAGTTACCGTTCACTCTTGGCCCAAATTCCATCGTGATCCGCAATGCTGATAAAGTCGTCACCTATGGTGCGGAAATCAATACCGAATGGCAAGCCACCGAGAAACTGGCGTTAAATGCCGGAATCGGTATATTGAAAACCGACATCAAACGTTATCCGAACAGCAACATTGAAGGGAATAAACTTGCTCGCGCACCAAATTTCAGCGGAAAACTGGGCGCGCATTATAGCCTGCTTGATCATTGGGAAATCGGTGCAAATTACAGCTACAATAGCAGTTATTATTCCACTGCCGACAACTTAGCCAATGGTAAAGTAGGGCATTATGACCAACTTGATGTTTATTTAGCGTACGACTTTAAGCACGCCAGAATCACGCTTTATGCCGACAACGTGCTTAACTCACGCAAAGATATCTTACTCGTACCGCGCTCTGGCGACATTACTCGTCAGCCGGAACGTCAAATTGGACTATCCACCGAGTTAAGATTTTAAGCAATGAGTCAGCAACACCAACAAATTTGCCAACCTGTTGCCGCGCAATTACGCGCCTCAATGTGGTTGGCAACCTTCGCGCAAGGCTTAAAAATCGGGATTTGGCTTTTGATGATCCACATTGTGTTCACCGTCAGCCAATCTCTTACGTTTCCTTATTGGCAGATTTTCGCGCTGCTTGCCACGTCCATTTTGTATTACACCTGCAAAATTAAAGCGCACGACAGATCTCATTATGCGGCCTTTGAATTGGAAAAAATGCTACGCCAACAGCTTGCGAAAAAAATCAGTCAATTATCGTTAGGCAAAGTCAATGAAATCGGTTCAGACGGTTTAACCAAAGTGCTGTGCGATGACGTAAACGAATTGCACACCTTTGTTGCCGATGCGCCTCCCCTTAAAGCAGAGGCTTATTCCACACCGCTTTTCGTGTTGGCAGCATTGTTTTGGTTAAATTGGCAAATGGCATTGGCTGTGGTGATTTTCCTTGTCGTGTTGTTTACGATTCTGCAACATTTAATGCAAAAAAGTCGGTTGAATTATCGTGATTACGGTGCTGCCGTGAGCAGAATCAACAGTGCTATTATTGAATATATTCAAGGCATGAGCACGATTCGTACCTTTGATGCGGGACAAAGTTCGTACAGCCGTTTTAGTACCTCATTGGAAAATTTTAATCAGGTTATATTCGCTTTTTTAGCCAAAGTGGGCGCACCAACACGCCTTGGTCGTTCGCTTTTTACACCAATGCCGATTATGCTGTTTTTGATCGTGTTGGGCGTGTATTTACACTCGCTTGCGCTGTTTTCCACTTTTGGCTTTTTTGCCTTTTTAGTATTAGCCGCCGGGTTAATTGAAACCATGCATCCATACATGGGACTGTTTCATTTGTTGGAACGTTCCCGCGCCGCCATTGAACGCATTAACGAAATCAAAACGTTGGAAAATGCCACCGCACTTTTACCGCTACAAACGCCAAAGGGGTATGCTGTTCAATTTGAACAGGTCAATTTCAGCTATGATGCCGACAAAGCAACACTGAAAAATATCGACTTCAGCGTACCGCAAAATAGTTTTACTGCCATTATTGGCCCTTCAGGCTCCGGCAAAACCACCTTACTCAATTTGCTGTTGCGCTTTTGGGATGTCGATAGCGGAAAAATCACCTTAGGTGGTGCGGATATTCGTCATATGGAACAGGATCAACTTATGAAATATTGTTCGGTCGTATTTCAGGATAATTTCTTATTTTCTTGCTCTATTGCCGAAAACATCGCTTACGGCATAGAAAATGTGACGGAGGAAGCGATTATCAATGCCGCCAAACAAGCCCGTATTCATGACTTTATTATGACCTTGCCGGAGCAATATCAAACGAAAGTGGGTGAACGCGGACAATTATTGTCAGGCGGACAAAAACAACGTATCAGTATAGCCCGCGCTTTTTTACAAAATCGTCCGATTTTATTGCTAGACGAACCCACGGCTTTTTCTGATGCGAAAAACGAGGCAGATTTAATGCAGGCATTTCATGCGCTGATGCAAAATAAAACAGTGATCATGGTGGCGCATCGCCTGTCTAGCATTACCCAAGCCGATCAAATTATTTATTTAGAGAACGGCAAAATCATCGCTCAAGGCAACCACCAAGCCTTGTTGCAAACCAATGTTGCCTATCAAACCCTTTGGGCGGAATATCAACAGGCAAAATCTTGGACGATACATTAGAGAATGTTATGCAATCTTACTTTAATCCTGAAACTCAACGCGTAAAAAGCCTGTGGCAAACTTATCACGCCTTATTTGCCGCCGCCCAACAGCAACAAAGCGCATTCTTACGCTGTCTCGCTTTTGCAGCACTGTCTGCAACCTTATTCGGCGTGGCTATCGGCTTGCTGTATCCGCTGCTTTTGGCATTAGAACAAACTGAAGCAGGGCAAAGTGCGGTCATTTTTTGGAGTGTTTTATGTGGCGTGCTTTTAATCGTCAGCCTCCTTTTCCGCATTTGGGCGGAATACTATGACACCAAAGGCGATTCATTTTTGGCGACATATCAATTAAGACGTCAACTGGGCGAAAAACTTCGCCGCGTATCTCTTGCCGTCCTCAGTGGATTTCGTGCAGGGGAACTCAGTGCCGTTGCCATCCAAAGTATTAATGAAGCGACGAATTACGCTTTCAGTTTAATCAGTATTCTAATTTACGGCATCGTAACACCGGTGTCTGCCGCCCTTTGTCTTTGTTTCTTTGATTACCGCTTTGGGCTACTGATCTTCATTATTTTTCCGCTTATCGTGCCACTTTATTTATGGCGGAGAAAAGCTTTCCGTCGTGGATTTAGTATTTTGGCAGAAGCTAATCAGCGACTTAAAGGCGAAACCATTGAGTTTGTGCAAGGTTTGGAAATTCTGAAATCAACAGGGCAGACTGAAAACAAACAACATATTTTCAACCGTGTGATTGAAGATGTGGCAAACATTCAACGCATCGGCACAAAAAAAGGCGAACGTCCGAATTTGATTATTACCTCAAGCATTCAATTCAGCCTGATTGCCGTATTAATTGTTGGCACATTTTGGGTGATTTCCGGTAGCGCCCATTGGGTATTGTTAGCCACGGTACTGATTTTAATTGCGCGAATTTCAGATGTATTGAACTTCTTTGTGCAAATGTCTTCGCTCTTAGAAATTTTTGTGATTAGCTGTGAAAAATTTGAAAAACTGATGGCATTGCCTGAATTGGCGGAAAATCATGGCAGCAGATTACCCACAGATTATCGTATTCGCTATGAGCATGTCCGCTTTGGTTATAATGCTGAAAAAACCATCCTAAACGACATTAATCTGGACATAAAACCTAACAGCCTCAATGCTTTTGTGGGCACCAGCGGTTGTGGTAAAACAACATTACTCCGCTTGTTATTGCGTTATGCTGATCCACAATCAGGGCAAATTACGATCGGCGGTGTCGATATTCGGGATATTAGCCAAGAACAGCTCATGCGCTTAATTTCTGTGGTGTTTCAAGACGTTTATTTATTCCAAGACAGCGTATTAAATAACATCCGAATGGCAAAACCCAATGCCACCGATGAAGAGGTGATTCACGCCTGTAAACTTGCCCAATGCCACGATTTTATTCAGGCATTACCACAAGGCTATCAAACGCAAGTTAATGAAATTGGGAGTAATTTTTCCGGTGGTGAAAAGCAACGACTTGCGATTGCCCGCGCGATTTTAAAAGACGCACCGATTCTCATTTTAGATGAACCGACAGCATCGTTGGATACTCGCAATGAGCTGGCAGTGCAAAAAGCGTTGGATCAGCTGGTTAAAGACAAAACCGTGTTGATTATTGCTCACCGACTTTCCACCATTGTGGGCGCGCATTGCATTTATGTGTTGGAAAACGGCAACATTGCCGAACAAGGCACGCATCAAACACTCTTAGAACAAAAAGGACGTTATGCAGCGTTTTGGCAATGCCAACAAGGCAACATTACTTACTAAGCAGGATTGGGCAATCCTTGCCACGACTGCCGGTTTTAAATTCTGCATAGTGGCATTTTATATGATTGGTCTCATCACCATGTTAAAAGAGATGGGGTTCGATCTTAAACAGCTTAGTTGGTTCTATTTGTTTGGTGGAATGGAAATGGCGAAATTCATCGTCTCGCCGTTAATTGAACGCTATCGTCTCAAGCGTATCGGGCAATTTCGCGGTTGGCTATGCCTTTCCTCGCTAATCATTTTTATTGCCTTATTTATGTTGCATTTCATCCAACCGCAACGGGATTTTACACTGCTTATGGTGGCGTGTGTGCTATTGAACCTAAGCAGTCTATTTTTCGGTTGTGCGGCGTTGGGGCTGACGTGTGCCATCCTACCTTTTGAGCAACGTGGCTTTGGCGGTGTCATTCAGGTGATCGCAGGACGCGTGGGTAAAATGCTTGGCGGCGGTTTGGTGTTACTGATTTATCATCATTATGGCTGGCAAAGTGCGGTGGATTTAATCAGTGTTTTTGCACTACTATTGATTCTGCAAATTAGCCTATATTCCGAACCTACAGTTGCCGCTGAACCGCAAAATCCGTCATTGCGTTTTTTATTCACACGCTTTTTCTACTTTTGGCAACAACCGCACATTTCATTTCGTTGGTTGATTTTATTGTTATTTGTGTTTATTCCCAGCGGCATGGTGGTCAGTAGTTTCATTCCGCGTCTAAATGCCTTGGGCTGGAGCAGCCAACACATTGGGCTATTACTTTCAGTATTCGAACCCCTTTGTGCTATCGCCTTTGCTCCGCTCAGTGGTCTATTACTCAAAAAATATTCTCGGGTTTCTGTCACCCAATGGGTATTATTTAGCCAAATTTTTGCCTTCTGCTTATTTATTTTATTTGAATATGTCGGCACGGATTTTCCTTATCTTATCGCCGTACCAATCTTATTATTAAGTATGACTTACGCATTACTTGTGCCGTGCTTGCTCGCCATGATTATGGACAAATCCACTCAAACTTACGCCACGCTCGACAGCGCATTGCAATTCTCCGTTGCCCTCTTCGGCGCTTACCTAGCAGGCTTTGTCTCTCTCCGTCTCGCGCATGCCTTTGGCTATCTCACAGTTTACCTCGCCGCCACCTTCATTGCTGTTGGAATATGGCGATTTTGGGGATGCCGAAAAGAAGAACTATCATAAATTTACAAAGCTCCATGACAAAAAGCTCAGTTACTTTGTTCTATTTTATTGATGTGCTAACAAATGGTTCTCTTCATTATCGTGCTATAAGGTTCGATGTCAGGGATAGTTTTCATGTCTTTGGCTGAAAGTTCTACTTAAGCTCTGTTGCCTCGCCGCCATGGTTTGAGCTTTCACCATCTCTTTTTCTGAGCGATTTTTACGGGCAGTAACGGTATTAAATTTTTCTAATAAGCGATTAAAATCGTCAATGTTCTTATTTAAATCCTGTTGTAATTCCAGGCTATCCTTTCCGATGCGCGCAGATAAAAAGTAAAATAAGGCAAAGTAAGCCAAATGACATGACGAAGCATAATTTGGTTGGAGAATTGTTATGTCAATGCTGTGATAGCGAGTGCCTTTAACACCTTAAAATCATTCCAGCCAGTTCAATAATATTGATGAATTAGAGCAGGTATACATGGCTATATTCGTTATTATAACGAGGTATGCCTTAAACTCAGATTAAAAAATTTGAGCTCTGTGCAGGACAGAGCTCAATATTTAATATCAGTCCAAGTTTTGGGACAGGTTAAAGTGCGGTCGTTTTTTTAGGTGTTTTACCAACTATAGTTGAGTTTTACCCCAAATTGGTTCTGTTTCTCTTTGTTTTTACCTCGGCTATTGCCAGCATACATTGAGACTTTCCAAGGTTTATAACCAAAGCTGAGGTTTGCCTCATGGTAAGTATAATGACCAAATGTTTGCTCAAATTCTTGCTCATTAATACGTTGGCTATAAGATTTATTTCCTGTAGAAACGTAGTAAGTTGAGATCTCCGGTGTAATTTCCCAACCGTTGACGTTAAAGTGATAGCCTACTTTTACGCCTGTGTGGTAGGTCGGCAACTTGATTGCCGGGTTTTTCACAATAACGCCATTTAACTCGCCTTCGCTTGAACTGATTTGATGATAACGAACGCCGAGCATTGGTGTAATTTGCAGACTATTTATTATCACGTCATAAGCCATATTTAGACCGACATTTACGATATTGCGATCAAATTTATGCTCTCCATCAATTTTACTGCGCGACCAACCATAGCTTGTATCAATAGCCCAACTAAATCGATCGATTTGCTGTTTTGCATACAGGGTTGCTAAGGAGAGGGTGTTTTTACCATTTAATGATGAAAACTCATTATTGGTTTGTGCGTGGGTGACCATCGCCCCTAATACAACACCATTCGTCATTTCAGGTGTTTCCGCACCTAATGCAACCTGATTACTTTTACTGTGGAAGTTTTTGTAATCATCTGAATGATATTTATGATTACTATTGTTATAAGAAAGCCACATACCAGAACGTTGAGTCAAAATTGTTCGATCTAAGCGTGAAGCTAACTGAAGATTAAGTGCGGTCAACATCGCTGTATCAGATAGGACAGCATTGGTATTCGCACTGATAATCTCTTTTTGTTTGTATGTTACCGGTTTTGTTGTTGTATTACGTGGACGAGCTTCTTCGGCTAAACGAGCTTCCTCTTTTTCTTTCGCGATACGTTCTGCTTCAAGACGAGCTTGTTCTTCTTTCTCTTTAGCAATGCGTTTCTCTTCGAGACGCGCCAACTCACGTTGACGGGCTTCTTCCGCTAAACGAGCTTCCTCTTTTTCTTTCGCGATACGTTCTGCTTCGAGACGAGCTTGTTCTTCTTTCTCTTTGGCAATACGCTCCGCTTCGAGACGTGCTTGTTCCTCTTTCTCTTTAGCAATACGTTCCGCCTCTAAGCGAGCCAATTCATGTTGGCGGGCTTCTTCAGCTAAACGAGCCGCTTCTTTCTCTTTTGCGATGCGTTCTGCTTCAAGACGTGCTTGTTCCTCTTTCTCTTTAGCAATACGTTCCGCCTCTAAGCGTGCCAATTCACGTTGACGAGCTTCTTCGGCTAAACGAGCTTCCTCTTTTTCTTTCGCGATGCGCTCTGCTTCAAGGCGCGCTTGTTCTTCTTTCTCTTTAGCAATGCGTTCCGCTTCGAGACGCGCCAACTCACGTTGACGGGCTTCTTCCGCTAAACGCGCCTCTTCTTTTTCTTTCGCGATGCGTTCTGCTTCGAGACGAGCTTGCTCTTCTTTCTCTTTGGCAATACGCTCAGCTTCTAAACGTGCCAACTCACGTTGACGGGCTTCTTCCGCTAAACGAGCGTCTTCTTTTTCTTTCGCGATGCGCTCTGCTTCGAGACGAGCTTGTTCCTCTTTCTCTTTGGCAATACGCTCCGCTTCTAAGCGTGCTAATTCACGTTGGCGGGCTTCTTCAGCTAAACGAGCTGCTTCTTTTTCTTTCGCGATACGTTCTGCTTCAATTTTTTCGTTTTCTAACTTGGCATTATAGAGTCGGAAAATACCATCTTGTTCAATCAAACTATAAACGTAGGCACCAAGATCTACATGATTTCTAGCTAATGATACTTTTAATGCCGGATCTCTGATTGCTTTAGAGGCATCCAATAAATCAAGTTTTTCATATTTAGCTTCGCCACCACTGTCTTTAACATCTAGCACAAAATTACCGCTTGCCTGATGGGTTACAGTGACTTTATCGCCGCGTTGATTGGTAAGCGCGGAAGCATAATGAAATGTTCCTTCTCCGTTTAACGCATTAATTGTTAAGTGATTATAGACTGTAGGGTTTTCTTGGCTATTTAAGAAAATATGGCTTTTTTCTAGATTTAAGCGGGCAGTTTGGCTATCACCTGTCAGTGTCCAATTCGCATTTTCTGTCAATCTTACTAAGCTATTTCCTGTACCGTTAATCGTCCCGAATAAATGTGCTTTACCTAAGATCAGTTGGGCATGGTCAGTGAGTTGGGTATTGCCACGGATTTCAGTTGCCGTAAAGCTATTTAACGCTTTGGCTGAAATATCATCATTGCTACAAGTGACTTTGCCTGTGTAATCAGAGCGAATACAAACAGGATCACCGCTTTTATAGCCTAAATGTATTTGACCATTTTGGCTTGCATTGAAGTTGGCATTAACTTGTGCAACGTTACGGCTACTATAAAGGACAGAATTATTGTTTACATTAATGTTGTTGGCATTAAAAGTGCGGTTAATCCATTCATCATCAAAGACGACATCTTTCCCTTTGTTACCATTTAAATAATCATTGGCATGAGGAACAGGTCTGCCGGAGAATAACGCAATACCCTGATTTAATGTGACGTCACCGTTAAGCTGACTACCGCCGGTAAACAGGAAAGTTGATTGGTTGTTTACGGCATTGATATTAACGTTTAATTTTCCGTTATGGAGAGCGGCATTTGTTTCGCCTAAATAACCATCGAAAGCATTAATCGTCACATCTTTTCGTTGTATTTCCCTTTGGGTAACAATATTAATTGCTTCTTCACGATCCGTTGCTACGATTTCCCAATCCTCTGTACTGCCTTGATCCGGTTTGCAAGGGAATGACGCTTTCATATTGTCGTGTTTAGAGACAAAGTAACGATTTTCACAGCCGTTTTGCCAATGATATAAGTGATATCCTGCGGGGCGGTTTGAATTCTGAACTTCACGGATCGTAACTTGTTCCGGGAGAAATAAGTTTTGACCTGTTAGCGTAAGCGTTGATGCTTGATTTGCATTATGATTGACAATCATTGCGCCTTCATCAACGTTACGAATGCGCTTAAACGTTAAGTTATTCCCGTTAAGATCTAAACGACCGCCACGGAAACCAAAATAGATACGATCCGGATTGACTTGTTCAGCATCATTTAAAATAACTGTTGGGCGACCACTCACAATACCGACTTCTTTAAATGCCTGTTTATTGCCATTTTCGTCTGCTTTTTGGTTTAAAATAACGGTGCCATCACCAACGCTGATTTTACCGTCATTTTTCCCGGTTCCATTAACGTGCAATGTACCGCTGCCAATTTTAGATAAAATGTCGTTATTGCGAATTTGCCAATTAACTTGTTTTCCCTCAGCAATGGATATTCCTGCACCAGTCCATGTGGTGTTTGCATTTTGTCCGCTGACGGTATAATTTCCGTTAAAATAAAGCCCTCCAGCGCCTTGATTGATGTCGCCTTTGAGTTTTAATAAACCATTATTTCCGTTTAAATAAGCGGTTTTACCATAGTTAAGTTGTTCTTCTGCTGTTTTTAAAGAAGCATCAATTAAATCAACGACTAAGGTTTTATTGTTATTTCTTGTACTACGAATCGTACTGGTTTTATCTGCTGCTTCCCAAATGAACTCTTCATTGTTATCTGCAGAAATTTGACCCGCAATATCTTCAGCATATCGCTGTTGATTAAAATCATTGCGATAAATAATGTATTCCTGCCAAGTGGTGTTTTTATACCCACCCCAATAGGTATAAGTGCCTAAAAAGACCCATTTATTTTGTTGCTTATCAAAGGTAAAAATCGGTGAGCCGCTGTCTCCTGGAACAGCATAGTTGGTAAGCGGTTTATCAAATAAATTGCCGTATAGATCGAGGAATCCCTGTTTTTTAGGCTGTAAGTCATAGGATTGTCCACCGATGGCGTAGTTATAAGCACCTTGTAATTCTTCACGGTCTTTATCTGCGCTTTCACGGAATTGTGTTCCTGCTCCGACCCTGAGCATATAAGGGAAACGGGCTGTATCCATATAAGTATTCGGATCTGTTCCTGCCGTTGTTGTTGGCATTGGAATAACTTCAGTGACAAAACGGTGTAAGCGAGGAGAATGGTAGTCTTCATGACGACGATCGTATTTCCACCAAATATCTGGAGGGCCATCGTTATTTCTGTCCACTAATCTGTAAGTGTCATCAGGAATGTCGCTATGACCGGTTTTTATACCAAAGCGAACATTTTTGTAACCGCTGTTATGTTTTACGCTCACGACATACTGTGGATCAACGAGGGTTGCCACACGCATTTGTACATCAACAGGGCTAAAATCGATCATCGGTAAATTAGGCAAAATAGTACCTAATGCATTGCCGTTTTTATCCCGGATTTCCACATTTGTTGCGCCGACATGGAATTTACCTTTGTTTTCGGCAAAATCACGGAAGATTTGGTAATCCACATCGCTGCGTACTATGGCAGCAAAAGCGGATTGATGTAATGCCAGAGCAATAGAGGATGCTGTAAGCGTGCGACAAAGTGGTTTTAATAATTTTTTCATAAAGACCTTAGATATCAATTTAATAATGCTTTACGTTTTTATATGAGAAAATTTAGGGGGTTACATATAAAAGTGCGGTGCGTTTTACAAAACTTTTGAAAAACGCACCGCACTTTTTAGATTTTAAACGAATTAATGTGTGCTCGTGCTGGTTGTTGTTCTATTGGCACGTTTACGATCCGTTTCCGTTAATAATTTTTTACGAATACGGATAGATTGTGGGGTGATTTCCACCAATTCGTCATCATCAATAAATTCAATGGCTTGTTCAAGGCTCAATTTAATTGGTGTGGTTAACGCAATGGCGTCATCCTTACCGGAAGCGCGCATATTGGTGAGTTTTTTCCCTTGTAAGCAGTTCACAGTTAAGTCGTTAGAACGGCTGTGAATACCGATGATTTGACCTTCGTACACTTCGGCGCCGTGATCGATCATCAGTTTGCCGCGCTCTTGCAAGCCCCATAACGCGTAAGCCAAGGCTTTACCTGTCGCATTGGAAATCAATACACCATTTTTACGCTGACCGATTTCGCCCGGTTTCACATCATCGTAATGACTGAAACTAGAGTAGAGCAATCCGGTACCGGAAGTCATGGTCATGAATTCATTACGGAAACCGATTAAGCCACGGCTTGGGATCACATATTCTAAACGTGTACGTCCTTTACCATCCGGCACCATGTCTTTTACTTCACCTTTGCGGATACCAAGAGCTTCCATTACCGCGCCTTGGTGTTGCTCTTCAATGTCGATGGTGACTTGTTCAAACGGTTCTTGTTTGTGTCCATCCACTTCTTTAAAGATGACTTTTGGGCGGGAGACAGCTAATTCGTAGCCTTCGCGACGCATATTTTCGATTAACACGGATAAATGCAATTCACCACGACCGGAAACACGGAATTCATCCGGGTTTGGGGTTTCTTCTACGCGCAATGCTACGTTATGCACAAGCTCTTTGTTTAAGCGCTCTAAAATCTGACGAGATGTCACGTATTTCCCTTCTTTACCGCAGAAAGGTGAGGTGTTAACGCAGAAGAACATGGTGACGGTTGGTTCATCAACGGTTAATGCCGGCAAGGCTTCTACGTTGTTGATGTCGCAAATGGTATCGGAAATGTTGAGCTCACCAAGGCCGGTAATCGCCACGATGTCGCCTGCGCTGGCAATGTCTTCTTCATAGCGTTGTAATCCAAGGTGACCTAACACTTGTCCGATTTTACCGTTGCGGGCTTTTCCGAAACTGTCGATGATAGTCACGCTTTGGTTTGGTTTTACCGTACCACGTTTAATACGACCAACACCGATAACACCAACATAGCTGTTGTAGTCTAATTGGGAGATTTGCATTTGGAACGGGGCGTTGAGTTCCACTTTCGGTGGTTCAACGTATTTGACGATGGCTTCAAATAAAGGGGTCATGTCAGCAGCTAAATCGTCGTGTTCCAAACCGGCAACGCCGTTTAAGGCGGAGGCGTAAATAATTGGGAAGTCTAACTGTTCGTCAGTGGCGCCAAGATTGTCGAATAAATCGAATACTTGATCTACTACCCAGTCAGGGCGTGCGCCCGGGCGGTCAACTTTGTTGATGACCACGATCGGTTTTAAGCCGTGGGCAAAGGCTTTTTGCGTCACGAAACGGGTTTGTGGCATCGGGCCGTCAAAGGCATCTACCACTAATAATACGCAGTCCACCATGGATAAGACGCGTTCTACTTCGCCACCGAAGTCCGCGTGTCCCGGGGTGTCCACAATGTTAATACGGTAGCCGTTCCAATTAATGGCGGTATTTTTTGCCAAAATGGTAATGCCGCGTTCTCTTTCGATATCGTTAGAGTCCATCACGCGCTCATCCGCATCGCCGCGGGTGGCATCGAAGGTACCGGATTGTTGTAATAATTTATCGACTAATGTGGTTTTGCCATGGTCAACGTGGGCAATGATTGCGATATTACGCAATTTGTTAATGTCTATTTGATCTGTCATTGAGAATTCTTAAGCCTAAGCTAATAATAAAAAAAGAGATAATTTTCTGACCGCACTTTTAGTGCCAAAAATGCGAAAGGCGCAGATTATACAACTTTTTATGAGGGTCTGCTATGAATAAATGGGAGAAAATTTGAACAATAAAAAGTTGGTTTTATAAAAAATAAAAAAAGGCTTTTGATGAAGAAAATTCAAGTGAATGAATCAAATACTTTTATGAAATTAGGCCAGAATATGCTATTTTTATACGCATTCTTTTTCCCCATTTTATCTTAATTAACTCACGTCTTAGAGGATTTACTAGTATGTCTAACGCGATTGACAATGTGTTTAAACTCATTGAAGAAAATGACATCAAATTTGTGTTACTTCGTTTTACCGATATTCAAGGCAAAGAACATGGTGTTTCTTTACCTGTGAGTTTGGTTGACGAGGATTTATTTGAAGACGGCAAAATGTTTGACGGTTCCTCTGTAGAGGGTTGGAAAGCGATTAATAAGGCTGATATGTTATTAATGCCGATTGCCGAAACTGCCGTTGTCGATCCTTTCGCGCAGATTTCAACGTTGTCTCTCCGTTGTAGTATTGCGGAACCGACAACGATGCAAAGCTATGATCGTGACCCGCGTTCAATCGCACTTCGCGCAGAAAATTATATGCGCTCCACCGGCGTGGCGGATCAAGCGTTCTTCGGGCCAGAACCGGAATTTTTCCTCTTTGATGATGTGCGTTTTGATGTGTCAATGAACGGCAATTCTTATCAAGTGGATGATGTTGAAGCCGCATGGAACACCAACAAGCGTTATGAAAACGGCAACAATGCCTATCGTCCGCTGAAAAAAGGCGGCTACTGCGCGGTGGCACCGATTGATACGGCACATGATATTCGCTCCGAGATGTGTTTATTAATGGAAGAAATGGGCTTGGTGATTGAGGCGCACCACCACGAAGTGGCTACCGCAGGACAAAATGAAATTGCCACGAAGTTCAACACCTTAACCTTGAAAGCGGATGAAACCCAAATTTATAAATACATCGTGCATAACGTGGCAAAAGAATATGGCAAAACCGCCTGTTTCATGCCAAAACCGATTACCGGTGATAATGGTTCGGGGATGCACTGTAATATGTCCTTGAGCAAAGACGGCAAAAATATTTTCCAAGGGGATAAATATGCAGGGCTTTCAGAGACCGCACTTTATTACATCGGTGGTATCATCAAACATGCGAAAGCGTTAAATGCCTTCACCAACCCAAGTACCAACTCTTATAAACGTTTGGTACCGGGCTTTGAAGCGCCGGTGTTGTTGGCGTATTCCGCAAGCAACCGTTCGGCGTCGATTCGTATTCCTGCCGTGACCAGCCCGAAAGCCATTCGTGTGGAAGCACGTTTCCCGGATCCGTTGGCTAACCCTTATTTAGCCTTTGCGGCGTTATTAATGGCGGGCTTGGATGGTGTGGTGAATAAAATTCATCCGGGCGATGCGATGGACAAAAACCTTTATGATTTACCACCGGAAGAATTGAAAGATATTCCTTCTGTCGCCGGTTCTTTAGAAGAAGCGTTAAATGCCTTAGAAAACGATTTTGAATTCTTAACACAAGGCAATGTGTTTACTAAAGAATTTGTACAGGCATTTATTAGCGTAAAACGCAAAGAAGTGACACGTTTAAATATGACACCACATCCGGTGGAATTTGAAATGTATTACTAATAGCGAGAGAAAAGAAAAGGCGGTTTGATACCGCCTTTATTTTTGCTTAAAAAGTGCGGTCAAAAAAACAAATGAATTTTCGACCGCACTTAGATGGTTTAAAGTTCCATGCCTAAGCGTTTACGCATTTTTGTATTCAACACTTCCACAAAGACGGAAAAGCCCATGGCGAAGTAAATATAAGCTTTCGGTACATGGAAACCGAAGCTTTCGATAATTAACGTAATACCGATTAGAATCAGAAAGGCGAGTGCTAAAATTTTGAACGTCGGGTGGCTTTCTACAAAATCACCAATTGGTTTGGCGGCAAACATCATCATGCCGACAGCAACAATAATCGCCGTGACCATAATTTCAATTTGATTCACCATGCCCACTGCGGTAATGACGGAATCCAGTGAGAACACGATATCAAGCAAGGCAATTTGAATTAACACACCGATAAAACTCACTTTTTTGCTGATTTCATGGTGTTCTTCTTCTGTATGAGGTGTCATGGCTTCACGAATTTCATTGGTACTTTTAACGATTAAGAACAAACCGCCGAAAAACAGAATTAAATCTCGGCCGGAAACACCTTTACCAAAGAGCTCAAACAGAGGCTCTGTTAGATGCATCATCCAAGAAAGGGTCAATAGAAGTAAAATTCGAGTGCCCATGGCAAGGCTTAAGCCGATAATACGTCCCGGTTGTCGTTGTTTGGGAGGCAACTTAGCAACGAGAATGCTGATTAAAATGATGTTGTCGATACCCAACACAATTTCCAGTGCAGTGAGGGTAAATAAGGCGACTAACGCCTCAGGGCTTAATAGCCATTCAAACATAATGTTTCCTTAAAGTACAAATGGGTGCGCGATCATATAGCTTTGACGATGAAATGAAAAGAGGCTAAGTGTTCTGCTGCACAAATTGTTGCAGAATTTCGTGGGTAAATGCTTTACGCAAGTAAAAACCGAGAGGAAGCGTATCGATAATTTCCCCATTTTTACCAATACCTTTGGTTAACGACTTACTGTTAGCTCCTTTCGGGCGGAGTTGCAAGACTTCACCTAAACACGCATTAATTTTATCCAGTTGACCTAGCACAATGTAATCCATGAGTTCTTCCCAGTCTCGTTGTAGTTGGCGTTCTTGCTGTTCGCTAGGTTGCCAGAGAATCGGCGTACCGATGTGTCGTTCTGCCAAGGGAATAGAACGGCTTCCTTCTATGGGAATCCAAAGCACGCGGGACAACTTATGGCGCACATGGGAATTTTGCCAATTCACACCACTATTTTGGATGAGAGGGGCAAGACTCACGAACGTGGTTTCCAAAGGATAGCCTTGAGCATTAATAGGGATCGTTTTTAACTCAATACCTAAATGGCGGAAGTCCTGTTCCGCTTTGCTGCCTGCCGTTGCACCCAGTGCTGTTTCAAGCAGCATACCCACCCAGCCTTTATCACGTTTTAAATCCGGAGGCACGGGAATGCCGAGTTGTGTCGCTAACTCGCCAAAACTGAGTCCGGCAATGGCTTGCGCGCGGGAAAGAAGTTCTTCAGTCGTTTTTGGGATCATTGGTGATATTTCTTGAAAAAACGAGGCTTAACGGTTTCTTTGCCTTTATCAATGTAAGGGATATTTTCCAGCTGAAGCAGAAAACGTTTAGCGACTAAGCCGCCACCGAATCCGGTCAGCGTTCCGTCTTTGCCTAAAATACGATGGCAAGGAATAATAATACTAATCGGGTTGCTCCCGACTGCGCCACCCACCGCACGCACCGCATTGGGGTTCTCAATGCGTTTGGCTAACTCGCCATAACTTGTGGTTTCTCCATGGCCGATTTGGCGTAGAGCCTGCCAAATGCGTTGCTGAAATGGTGTGCCTTGTGGTGCTAGTGGAATGTCATCAAAACGTTCCGGTTCTCCGTTGAAATACCGCTCAAGAGCGGAACACACCTGCGTAAACAGGGGTAAATCGTTGTTTTCCTGCCATTTGGGATTGGGCGCAAATTGTTCCAGCTCAAAATCCAAATGGGTTAAATACGTGCCATCGGATAGCATCAGCAATTTGCCTACAGGCGATGGGTAATAACGGTAAAAAAGTGCGGTCATATTTTTCTCTATTTTACAAAAATAAAAGCGTACCGAAGTACGCTTTATATTATGCGGAATTTTTATGCCGATTAGAAACGGTAATTGAGGTTTAAACCGTAAAGGTTGGCAGATGCTTTTGTGGTGTAATCTGCTTCAACAACGAGCAAGCCTTTAATATTTTGTGTTTCAACAAAGTGTTTTTTCTTGCCACGTAAATGAGAAAAACCAACATCAACAGATAAATCCGGTGTGAATTTATAGGTTGCACCTAAGCTATACCACATACGATCCGTGTCAGGAATTGACGCAGATAAATGTTGTTTACTTGCAGCTTGATCGTATGCTAAACCGGCACGTAAAGTGAGCGCATCACTGAAGTTATAGGTTGTACCAACAGCGAAGCGAGAATTGTTTTTGTATTCTTCTTTCTTCGCAAAAGCTTCATAGCCGGAGCCATCTTGGTATGTACCACGTAATTCTTTGAAACGGTTCCATTCCGTATATTTATAGCTATAGTGAACCGCCCAGTGATCGGTTAGTTGATGGAAACCGGAGAATTCCCAGTAGGCTGGTAATTTCAAGGTTAAGCTACCTTCAGCGACATAAGGCGTTAATGCACCTTGATGTTGTTGTAAGCTAAGTGCATTGCGATCGGTAAAGTCAATATCGATTTTGGAATGATAAGCTAAACCAAGGCGGTTATCTTGGTTAAATTCATACATTAAACCGGCATTCCAACCAAATCCCCAAGCATTATCTTTTAAATGTACGAGGGAGTCCTGTTTATCTAAGCTTTTTAAGTTATTGATGGTTTTTTGGGCTAAAGCATCAGCGACTGCTTGTGGAACAGTTGGATTTTTAGCGCGGATTGCCCCACTTAATCGGCTTTTTACATTGCTTTCGCCCATGACTGCGAGCATATTTTTAACGCCGGTAATGGCAATCCCTGCGGTACGTTCAACTTCAGCTTTGGCATAAACACCATTAATTCCTAGACCGGCAGTTAAATTATCAGTGATTTTGTATGAGCCGCTTAGGTTTAAGTTAATTGTTGTTAAATCGGTTACCCCACCGAAAATGCCGGCATCGTAGTCACGAGAGTATTCACTTTTTAAACCAAAGTTAACATTCATTCCCGCGCCTAAAGCAAATTTGTCATTGAGCGGAGAAACAAAATACATGTTAGGGATAAAGGCACCTGGAACAACGCTATTTGCATTTGCGTTTCCGGTCGCAAGCTTTAATCCGCTTGCGGTGGTAGCCGTTACCGGACCATACATGTGAATGCGTGAGTCTACATAAACACCGCCTGCAGAAAATTCTTTTTGTTTGAAGAGGCTCATTAATGCCGGGTTAGTGGCGACTACAGAGGCGTTATCGGCCATTGCCGCTTCACCTGCATAAGCGCGGCCTAAACCAGAGGTAGAAACCTCCGCTAATTGGAATGCGGCAGCGGATGCACCGGTTGCAGCACCAAGAAGAAGAGTAGAGAGTAGTGTTTTTGTCAATTTGCTCGTTGTCATTTTGTTACCTTTTTCTGCGCCTGCCCGAAGGTGACGTCTGATCAAAGTTTATTGATTGTTATTTAAAAGTTGGTCATT
This sequence comes from Aggregatibacter segnis ATCC 33393, assembly GCF_900476035.1. Lineage (GTDB taxonomy): Bacteria > Pseudomonadota > Gammaproteobacteria > Enterobacterales > Pasteurellaceae > Aggregatibacter > Aggregatibacter segnis. The sequence continues at coordinate 914,572 of NZ_LS483443.1, forward strand.
CTAAGAAAGGCAGGGAGGCGGAGCAACGTTCTTTTCGGTTTTTATAAAGTGTTCAGACCAGTCAGACAGGAAAAGTGCGGTCAAATTTTGTATTGTATTTTAATAATGTTAAAATAATTGAAAGTTTCAACTGATTTTATAAAGGAGAGAATATGAGTTCGTTAAAATGCCAAGCAGAAGAAGCCAAAGTGTGTTGTTGTGTTGATGTTGGCACCGTCATTGATGGTTCTGATTGCACCATTGATTTTGAACAGGTTTATGCAACAGAAGCGCAGGCAAAAGAAGCATTAGCCTATTTAACTGAAAAAGCGAGAGCGGCAGAAAGCGAACCGTGCAATATTAACAGTGAAATAAGTGCGGTGGAAAATGGTTTTAAATTGAAAGCAACATTTGAATTTAGCTGCCAAGCAGAATCGATGATTTTCCAGCTTTCTACTCGATAATTTATCGTGTAAAAAAAAGAAAGGCTTAAGTTTGAAGACTTAAGCCTTTCTTTTTTAGGTTTTCAAATTACACTTCTTCAGTTTCTTCTGAAAAGCGTTCAATTCTCGCGCCTAAGCCACGCAGTTTTTCCTCAATACGTTCATAACCACGATCAATGTGATAGATACGATCGACGATAGTTTCACCTGTGGCAATACAGCCTGCAAGGACAAGGCTAATGGAGGCACGTAAATCGGTTGCCATGACTTCAGCGCCAGACAAGTGAGCAACACCGTGACAAATCGCCGTATTGCCTTCAATTTCTGCTTTCCCTCCCATACGAATCAATTCAGGGATGTGCATGAAACGATTTTCAAAAATAGTTTCGGTGATGATACTGGTGCCGTTTGCCACCATATTTAATAAGGTGAACTGTGCTTGCATATCCGTTGGAAAACCTGGATAAGGTGCGGTGCGAATATTGACCGCTTTTGGACGATTACCAAGCATATCTAGGGTGATTGTGTCTTCAGTGACATCAACTTGGGCACCGGCTTCACGTAATTTATCGATTACAGCATCTAAGGTGTTGGCTTTGGTGTTTTTACAAACAATACGTCCACCAGAAATTGCTGCAGCGACTAAGAATGTTCCGGTTTCAATACGATCCGGCGCAACACTGTGCTCACAACCGGTTAAGCGATCTACACCTTCGATAGTAATGGCGTCTGAACCTGCACCGCTGATTTTTGCACCCATTTTATTTAGGAATTCTGCCGTATCTGCAATTTCCGGTTCACGAGCAGCGTTTTCAATAACGGTTGTCCCTTTAGCTAAGGTTGCGGCAATCATGATGGAAAGGGTTGCACCCACGCTGACTTTTTCCATCACGATACGAGTCCCGATTAAACGGCTATCGACATAGGCTTTTACATAGCCATCTTCAAGTACAATTTTGGCACCAAGGCGTTCTAAACCGCTGATGTGTAAATCTACCGGACGAGCCCCAATGGAGCAGCCACCCGGTAAAGAAACTTGGCCTTGATTGAAACGTGCAACTAATGGTGCTAACGCCCAAATTGAGGCGCGCATGGTTTTTACCAATTCGTATGGTGCAATGAAATGATTGATTTTGGAGGCATCTAAACGTACGACACCTTGTGCGTTACGCTCAACCTCAACACCTAATTGGCGTAAGATTTTTAGTGTTGTTTCAATGTCTTTAAGATCCGGAACGTTGGTTAACGTAACAGGCTCGGTAGCCAGAATTGCTGCGAAAAGAATTGGTAATGCAGCATTTTTAGCACCAGAAATATCAACGGTACCTTTCAAACATGATTGTCCATAAACACGAAATTTTTGCATGAGAATATCCTGTGGAAATTAAGCCGGGTGATTAAGTAAGCGTTCGCGTTTCCATTTTTCAACGGTATAAGTGCGGATAGAAAGCGCGTGGATTTCATTGCTGGATATGTGGTTTAGAAGCGGGGCGTAAATCATTTGTTGTTGTTTGACTTTGGAGAGCCCTTCAAACTGATCACTGACAGCGATGACACCATAATGTGCGTTTTCACCTTGTACATACACTTCATCAAGATTAAGCGCTTCTTTTAAAATTCTTTCGATTTCTTGAGTTTCCATTAAATATTTCCATCTTGTGGGATAAATTGAGTAAGCCAATCGGATAGGCCGAAAAGATCTGCCAATGTCAGTAATTCCGAAGGTGGGCACTGTAAAACTTGTACACGACCTTTAAGCAATTGGGTTTGGTTGTGTTGTAAAAAGTCACACAATAAAGCAAAACCGGCAGAATCTATGCGAGTAACCTGGCTTAAGTCCCAATAGATATTTTGTTCTGCCGATGCTTTTCCCAATAAAAAAGAAGCACGTTGCTGCCATAGTGGCAACAACGTGTTACGAGATAACTCTCCTGATAATTGGAGCGTTATTCTATCATTATTTACTTGTGATGCCCAACGTAAACTTTGTGTCTGTTGCATGGCTTATTTGCTCAGTGTAATTGGCGTATCAGCAGCTTTTTGTAGTTGCGCGCTGAGGGCATCCAATCCTTGTTTGCGAATGATCGGGCTCCATTCTTGTTGCTTAGTATTTACCATGCTCGCACCGCCTGCGGTCATGTCATACACCTGCCATTGTCCTGTTTTGCTGTTTTTATACCAATAGAAATCCACATTTAACGGTGGTTGATTATTCGGCTGTGCCACTTTGACATTCACAATCGCAAGGCTACCGGATTCTTCTTTCATTTTGCCGATTTGGATACTTTGATCGCTATACATGGTTAATACTTGGGCATAAACCTGTTCAATGTATTTGTCCAATACAGCGAAATAACGATCTCGTTGTTCTTGCGTAACGGTTTGATAGTTTTGGCCCAAAATTTTAGAACCGGCATATTTCACATGAACGTAAGGCATTAAATCTTGACGCACGATGGTTTTTAAATAATTCGGATCTTGTTTAATTTTGTGTTGATTGCTTTTGATATCATTAAACAACTTATTGGATACTTTCTGCGTTAAATCATAGGGTGTATCTTCCGCGATGGCTTGTTGTACAGCAAAAAGTGCGGTGAAAATAACTAATGTTTTTGCTAACCAGTATTTTACATTTTTCAACATTGAGAGTTTCTCCTATCACGTTATTTATTCGTCGCTTCCGAGGTTTCGGTAGCTTCTTTTTTCTCTTTATCGCCATATAAGAATTGACCAATCAAATCTTCTAATACCATGGCAGACTTCGTATCGACGATTTTATCGCCGTCTTTCAACATTGCAATTTCGCCATCATCAAAGCCAATGCTGAGGGCAATATATTGCTCACCCAATAAGCCGGCTGTTTTAATGGATAACGAGCTGGTTTCTGGGATCTTATTGTATTCTTGGTTAATAGCAATGGTCACTTTGGGCAAATAGCTTTGCGGATCCAATTCAATTTCGGAGACACGCCCCACAACAACACCACCTACTTTAAGCGGAGCGCGGACTTTAAGACCACCGATATTATCAAAAGTCGCATATATACGATACGATTTGGTTTCGCTGAAGCCTTGCACATTAGCCACTTTTAAACCTAAAAAAATCAGTGAACCGATACCGAGCAGTAAAAATAAACCCACCCAAAATTCATATTTAATAGTTTGTCGCATAAGATTTCCTTACAAACAGAGATTAATTTGCGCCGAACATAATGGCAGTCAGCACAAAGTCTAAACCGAGGACGACTAATGAAGCATGCACTACCGTTCTGGTGGTGGCTTTGCTGATGCCTTCGGAGGTTGGAATACAATCGTAGCCGTTAAATAACGCGATCCAAACGACCGCAATGGCGAAAAATACACTTTTGATCGTGCCGTTTAAAATATCATGGCTCCAAGTTACCGAGCTTTGCATTACGGACCAGAAACTGCCCGCATCTACGCCTTTCCAATCGACACCGACTAAAGAACCACCCCAAATACCGATGGCAATAAAGATGATAGAAAGAATTGGCATGGCAATAATTCCCGCCCAAAAACGTGGGGCAATGACACGACGTAATGGATCAACTGCCATCATTTCCAAGCTAGATAATTGTTCCGTGGCTTTCATTAAACCAATTTCGGCGGTTAATGCGGAACCTGCTCGTCCGGCGAATAAAAGTGCGGTCACAACCGGGCCTAATTCTCGAAGCAGGGATAAAGCGACCAATTGCCCTAAACTGGTTTCCGCGGAGAAATCCACTAATACCACATACCCTTGTAAACCAAGCACCATACCGATAAATAAACCGGAAAGCATGATGATTAATAAAGACTGTACGCCAAGCACATGTAATTGTTTAATAAACAAAGGAAAATGCTTGCGAACTTGTGGTTTGCCAATTAATGCGCCGAACAGTAAAAAACCGGCACGTCCAAGTGCTCGTCCAAAATTAATGGCGTGACGGCCAAACGTTGAAATCAAATTTTCTAACATTTGAACAGCTCCTCAAGGTAATTGGGTGCCGGATAATGAAAATGCACCGGGCCATCAGCATGTCCTTGCAAGAATTGGGTAACTTGCGGGTCTTGGCTTGCCAGTAATTGGGCAGATGTTCCTTCGGCAATCACATGTTTATCCGCAATGATGTAGGCATAATCCGCAATGCTCAAAAGCTCCTGCACATCATGAGAAACCACGATAGACGTGAGATTTAAGGCCTCGTTCAAGCGTTTGATTAAACTAATAATGACGCCCATGCTAATTGGGTCTTGTCCGGTAAACGGTTCATCAAACATGATTAAATCCGGATCTAATGCAATCGCGCGGGCAAGTGCGGCTCGGCGAGCCATTCCTCCGGAAAGTTCGGACGGCATTAAATCGGCAGCACCGCGTAATCCTACCGCTTCTAATTTCATTAATACTATTTGACGAATTAATGAAGGCGGCAGATTCGTGTGTTCACGAATGGCAAAGGCCACATTATCGAAGGTGGAAATATCGGTAAATAACGCACCGGATTGGAATAGCATGCCCATGCGTTTACGCACTTCATAAAGTTCGCTGTTAGACAGTTTGCAAATATCTTGCCCGTCAAACAGGATTTCCCCTTCATCAGGGATGAGTTGTCCACCAATCAGTTTTAATAACGTGGTTTTACCAATGCCGGAAGGGCCCATAATGGCCGTGATTTTACCGCGTGGTACACGCAAGTTGAGATCGCGATAAATCACACGTTCGCCACGTTTAAACGTCAGGTGTTTAACTTCGATTAAAGCGTCGTTCATAAAACCTTAATTATGAGAAGGCTTGAGCGCCTTGAGTGAATAAAAATGAGTTGCGATAGTCTATGAAATCCACGTGAATGTCAAATAGAATTACGTAGCATTCATGCCCCGCCTTGGACTCCGTTTTAGTAAAAATGTTCCCATTAAAACGTGCTGAAATCTGACCGCACTTTTAGATTTTTTCAATAAAGTTGTGCTATTATTGCGCCCTATTATTAATTGTTATGGCTTAAAATAGAGTTATGAATATTCGTTGGAATATTGTGTTGGCGGTAATCGCATTCGGATTATTAGCTTGGTTTTATAGCTTGAATCAAGAAGATGACGGGCTGAATGCGCTTGTTAAGACGGCAGACGCGCCGGAATATGTCGGGCAGAAAATGAATACGGTGGTGTATGCACCGACCGGCAAAAAACAGTATTTGGCCACATCCGACAAAGTGGAGTATTACACCTCGGATGGGCATACGAATTTTATAAATCCGACGGTGCGTTTATTGGCGCTCGAAATTCCAGGTTCTGGTACGGATAACGCTGACACGGAAAGTTGGGAGTTAAGTGCGAATAAAGCCACTTTAACGAAGAACAACATGTTGTATTTAGAAGGTAATGTCGTGGCACAAAGCCTTTCTGCACAATCTCGTTTACAACGTATTGAAACCGAAAGTGCGGTAGTAAATTTAACCACGCAAGACATTACTTCCGATAACATGGTGAAATTAAACGGGCAGGATTTTAGTTCGACAGGTTTAAAATTGACAGGCAACTTACAACAACAAGTGGCCACTTTAAAAGAACAGGTAAAAACACATTATGAAATTAATAAGCAGTAAAATTGTGCTTGCTTCTACATTGGTTTTTATGTCTTTTTCCGCCTTGGCGCTAAAAGAAGATACCAATCAACCGATTAACATCGTGTCCGATAATCAATCTTTGGATATGAATAATCGTGTCGTTACTTTCACGGATAACGTGGTGATTACACAGGGTTCCATTATCGTCAAAGCGAGCAAAGTGGTGATTACCCGTCCGGAAGAGAATTCTAAACAAAAAGATAAAGTGGAAGCGTTTGGCAATCCGGTGACCTTTCATCAAGTCATGGATGATGGCAAGCCGGTTGATGGTAAAGCAAATAAAGTAGTTTATGACCTCGGTACCGAATTTTTAACGTTGACTGGTGATGCAGAATTAAAACAACTGGATAGCAAAATTAACGGTAGTGTTATTACCTATGATGTAGCCAAGCAGCAACTGAAGGCGAATGCGAATTCTGGCGCACGCGTAAAAACCGTATTGATTCCCACCCAATTAAATCGTGCGAATGGTAAATAGGATAAAAAAATGGCGATTCTGTATGCTGAAAATTTAGCGAAAAGCTATAAAAACCGCCAAGTGGTTTCTGATGTCAGTTTAACGGTGCATTCAGGCGAAATTGTTGGCTTATTAGGCCCGAATGGTGCCGGTAAAACCACAACCTTCTATATGGTGGTGGGATTAGTGAATCATGATCAAGGCAAGATTCGCATTGATGATGAGGATATCAGTCTGTTGCCAATGCATAACCGCGCACAAAAAGGTGTTGGTTACTTGCCACAAGAAGCCTCTATTTTTCGCCGTTTAAGTGTGTATGAGAATTTGATGGCGGTATTGGAAATACGTAAAGATTTGACCGCACTTCAACGCCAAGAAAAAGCAGATGAGCTGATTGAAGAATTTAATATCGGACATATTCGCGATAGTTTGGGGCAATCTTTATCCGGTGGTGAACGTCGCCGCGTAGAAATCGCACGTGCTTTAGCCGCCAATCCCAAATTCATTTTGTTGGATGAACCTTTTGCCGGCGTCGATCCAATTTCCGTGATTGATATTAAGAAAATTATTAAAGATTTACGCGATCGTGGTCTTGGCGTGTTAATTACCGACCATAACGTACGTGAAACCTTAGATGTGTGCGAGCGGGCTTACATTGTAAGTTCAGGCAAGATGATTGCAACCGGTACACCAACTGAAATTATGAATAACAAATTGGTTAAAGACGTTTATTTAGGCGCCGATTTCCAGCTGTAACCTATGAAATTTACTGAGTTATTAACGCCGGAAACCATTCGTCAAGGAATGATTTCTTCCAGCAAAAAACGAGTTTTTGAGTCCATTGCGCGTATCGTGGAAGAACAATTACACATGGAAAATGGCGAGCAATGCTGTTTTGATTGTTTGTTTACCCGTGAGAAATTAGGCAATTCCGGTTTAGGTGGTGGGGTTGCCATGCCAAAAGGGAGACTGCCTAATGGTGGCAAGCCGATAGGTGTATTTATTCAATTAGAAAGCCCTATTGATTATGATGCCGCAGATAAACGTGAAGTCGATTTAATTTTCGCAGTATTGGTCCCGGAAAATATGTGTGGTGATTACGTTCAGTATTTGCCAACGTTGGCTGAGAATTTAGTGGATAAATCTTTGTGTAAACAACTGCGGGCGGCAAAAAGTGCGGACGAAATTTGGGGCGTTTTTTCACATTATGATCAATGCGAGTCGGAAGAAATAGAGGCTGATGAGGAAGATTCTCCTTCATTAGCACCGGAATCCGGTTCTGAAGAATAAAGAAAAATGGTTTAACGGGGGAGTTATGGAAATTATCATTATTAGCGGTCGTTCCGGTGGCGGAAAATCCGTTGCATTAAGAGCCTTAGAAGATATGGGGTACTATTGCGTCGATAATTTGCCATTAGATTTGGTGCCACAATTAATCAATATTCTTTCTGTTAATCAACATGCTGTTGCGATTAGTTTGGATATTCGTAATTTGCCAACGTCACCTGCAGTATTGGAAAAGACGATTGCGCATATTCAACAAGAACATAACGTTAAAATCATCTTTTTGGATTCCGATAAAACGACGTTAGTTCGTCGTTATAGCGACTCTCGCCGTTTACACCCCTTATCTACGCAAGATCTTTCTCTGGAAGCCGCTATCGACGAAGAAAGTAAACATCTTGATCCCCTGATTCAACAGGCAAATATCATCATTGATACAGGCTCATTGTCCACACATGAATTGGCCGAGCGTTTACGCGAATTTTTGCGCGGGCATTCCGATACGGAATTGAAAATTGTAGTGGAGTCCTTTGGTTTTAAATACGGCATTCCGTTGGATGCGGATTATGTTTTTGATGTCCGTTTTTTACCTAATCCCCATTGGAATCATGCACTAAGACCAATGACAGGTTTGGATCAGCCGGTGGTAGAATTTCTCGAAAAACACAATGAAGTGCATCAATTTATCTATTTAACCCGTTCTTATATTGAAACTTGGTTGCCGATGTTGGAGCAGAATAACCGCAGTTATTTGACCATTGCGATTGGTTGTACCGGTGGTAAACATCGTTCCGTCTATGTTGCCGAACAATTGGGCAAGTATTTCCAAGATAAAGGCAAAAACGTCAGTATTTTGCACCGCTCTTTGGAAAAGCATAAAAAACAATAAGTTATTTTTTCTCGATTTGGCTGATTTGGCTGATGATTTCACCATCAGTCAAACGTGTTCTTATTTGCTCCCCAATCTTGACCTCATTAATCGATTTAATCGTGCCATACTTGGCGTTTTGCGTAATGGAGTAGCCACGCGCCAACACTTTCAATGGACTTAAACTGTCTAATTTTCCACATAAATGGGCTAGCTGTTTTTGTTGAAGTCCCAGCTTCAAATTCATTTCAGAATTTAACCGCACTTTGAGTTGCGCTACTCGCTGTTCGTGCTGTTGTATCCGTAGTGGCAGCGGATTTTTATATAATCGTGCAGAAAGTGCGGTCAGATTTTCCGCCGTTTTTTGCCAACGATGGTACAAGCTTTGTTGTAAACGATGGCGTAATTGTGTGATTAATTGTTGTTGAATGCGGAGCTGTGATTGCGGATGACGATGCTGTAAACGCAAGGAGAGGTGTTGTAATTGTTGCTTCTTCTCGGCAAAGATTCGATCTAAAGCAATTTCAATCCGTTGCTGACGATATTGTAATTGTTGTATCAATTCTGCTTGGTTGCGACTGACGAGCTCTGCTGCAGCGGAAGGCGTCGGGGCACGTAAGTCGGCAACGAAATCAGCGATAGTCACATCAGTTTCATGCCCTACTGCACTGATGATGGGAATGGCGGAATGGAAAATGGCGCGCGCCACTTTTTCTTCGTTGAAACACCATAAATCCTCTAAGGAGCCACCACCGCGTCCAACAATCAGCACATCGACTTCTTGCCGTTGATTAGCAAGTTGAATCATCTGCGTAATTTCAGTTGCCGCATCTTTACCTTGTACCGCTGTTGGATAAATGATGACTTTCAGACTTGGGTCACGACGCTGCAAAATATGTAAGATATCTTGCAGTGCCGCGCCGGTTTGAGAGGTAATAATGCCTACCGCTTTACTAAAGTGCGGTAGGTTTTTTTTGTGATTTTGAGCGAATAATCCTTCTGCCGCGAGCTTTACTTTTAATGCTTCAAACTGCTGCATAAGCAAGCCATCGCCGGCGAGATGCATACTTTCGATAATCAGTTGATAATCACCGCGTGGCTCATACAAACTGACGGAAGCACGCACCAACACTTGCATGCCATTGGTTGGACGAAAACCCACGCGCAGATTTTTCATGCGGAACATGGCGCAACGCACTTGGGCATTTTCGTCTTTTAAACTTAAATACCAATGACCGGAAACCGGCTGGGTAAAATTAGAAATTTCCCCGGTAAGCCAAACCTGCCCAAGTTGATTTTCTAACATCAAGCGTACAGATTGGTTTAGCTGACTGACGGAATAAATATTATCGCTCATTCTCTTTATTGTTTTTTAGTGCTCGTGCAATAATGCCCAGCCGTCATCCAGCCAGTTACAAATGCTGTCAAAGAGCGCATGAAGAGAAAGCTCTCCGTCTTTTTCAATCAATTGAGTTAAGAAAGCGTAATCAACGTTTTCGCCATCGGCTAATTTTTTCAATATTTCAGCCTCAGCCTGATTTAACTCATCAAGCAATTCGCCATTCGCGTAAATACGCAACGGGTTTTCTGTATAAACTAATTTGCAGTTGTTATCTTGTTGTAGTTTTCCGCCTAACTCAAAGATTTCGGCGACATCATCAAGATCAGTGAATTCACCAACATCTAGTAATTCATAACGTCTTTGACTTACCGTGGTTGCCAACGCATGTTGGAACAGTTGATCAAATTGTTTGGATTGAGACAGTTGTTGCAAGAATTGGCGTTTTAATTCTTGCATTGTTGCTGTGTCGAGTTTACCCGTATTTTGGACTTCAGGTGTTAAACGGAATGGGATATTCAGCTCACTCACGTCTAGATTTGGATGACAAAGGTTACGTTCTAAGTTGTCAATTAATTCACTCGTGTTTGGGTAACGTAAACCGAAAGAAACTGTTAAACAATCATCTTGTGCTACACCGTAATGGGAGAGTCTGGAAGGCACATAAAGTACATCTCCCGGCGCCATTACTTCATCTAAAATTAATTCACCCATATCATCAAAAATACGAATAGGTTGATTAGGTTTAAATTCAGTTGTTGGTTCGCACCATTTACCTAATTGCCAGCGGCGATGCCCGTAAGCCTGCACGAGGAAAACATCGTATTCATCGTAATGTTTCCCTACGGATCCGCCTTGCGGCGCAAATGACACCATAATGTCATCGCGTTGCCATTGTGGAATAAAACCGAATTTATTCCACAAACTACCAAGTTGTGGTGACCATTGTTCCAAGTTTTGGACTAAAACGGACCATTTCTCCGGCATGTTTTTAAAGTCTTCATCGGATAACGGACTGGTGAACAGTTCCCAATTATCTTCGCTATGTTGCTTGATTAAACGAGCGACGACTTCTTCTGTTTGGGCAAGTTCTAAAATGTCATCAGGTTCTAATTGACCTACAATTTCTGGCAATCCGCCACGAATTAAGAGTGGTTTTTTTTGCCAGTAATCACGTAAGAAAATTTCTGGGGTAATATCTTGGGGTAAGCAGAATTTGCTCATATACATTCCTTCTTTGTGTTGTGCTATTTTTTCTTGGCCTGTTCTTCTGCACGTTTGCGCCGAATTTCTTTTGGATCAGCTAAAAGCGGACGATAAATTTCAATGCGATCTCCCTCTTTTAATTGATCGTTTAATTTCACAGGGCGGCTAAAAATACCAATTTTATTGGTGCGTAAATCAATGTCATTGAATTGTTGCAAAATACCGGATTGCACAATCGCTGTTTGTACCATCGTGCCCTCATCAACGCTAAATGTTTTTAGATAATGATGATCGGGGAAGGCATAGGTAATTTGAATATTAATTTTATTAGCCATAAATTTATTTTGCTCTTGGTTTTAAGATATCAATCATTATAGATAAATGGGTGAAAATTTGACCGAAAGAAAATGTTACTGACGGAGTTGAAAATTCGATCATGTGGAAATTAATTTTTTCATTCTATGTTACTGGGGCTTTTTGCTTTATGGCAAATTCAAATGATGGTCAATTCACTGCATTTTATTGATTGATTTTCCTCCATTGTATTACAGGTCGTAAACTTTTGTCGAATGTCCACGGTGTCTATTTCCAATTCACTGCCAAATTTCACCGCACTTTAATGTGACATGTGTTCGTTGATGTTATTGAAGCAGTAATTTGAGAAGATATCAATTGTCTATAACGCAATAAATTTCTTGTGTCATGAATGCCTAGAAATTAACAAGAATTATTAGGAAAAATTGGTATATAAAAAAAGACACTATATTATAGGCGGAGTATTGATAAAACATGAGGGAATTGAAATGAATTGGGTTTGGTTTGCGATAGGCTCCGCGTTTTTTGCAGGATTAACCGCGATTTTAGGAAAGTTAGGTGTTGAAGGATTAAACAGTAATTTAGCCACATTTATTCGTACCGTAGTAATTTTATTTGTTGTAATAATTATTATTTCAATACGAAATGAATGGCAATTACCTCAGCATATTGCCGCTAAACCGGTAATTTTTCTTGTGTTGTCCGGGGTTGCTACCGGGCTTTCTTGGCTTCTATATTATCGAGCTTTACAACTTGCGCCGGCTTCTTGGGTTGCGCCTATTGATAAATTAAGTGTGGTAATTGCGATTATATTAGGGGTAACTCTTTTAGGTGAACCGCTTAGTATGAAATTGCTTGTTGGCGCAGGGTTAATTCTTTCCGGCGTGTTGGTGCTAGCATTGTAAAACGCCCTGAAAAACGACCGCACTTTTAGTATCATTCATAAAAATAGCTCCCATTGGGAGCTATTTTTATGTTGAGGATAAAGAATTAGCCTTTGTAGTTGTAAATATGAGCAACTAAGTCTAATACTTTGTGTGAATAACCGGTTTCGTTATCGTACCAAGAGACAAGTTTCACGAAAGTGTCGGTTAATGCGATACCTGCAGCGGCGTCAAACACAGAAGTGAATGAGCAACCGTTGAAGTCGGTAGAAACTACTGCATCTTCAGTGTAGCCTAAAACGCCTTTCATTTCGTTTTCAGAAGCACGTTTTAATTCTGCACAGATTTCAGCGTAAGTTGCCGGTTTTTCAAGGTTAACGGTTAAGTCAACAACAGATACGTTTGGTGTAGGAACACGGAATGCCATACCGGTTAATTTACCGTTTAATGCCGGGATTACTTTACCTACTGCTTTAGCTGCACCGGTAGAAGATGGGATGATGTTTTGTGCCGCACCACGACCACCGCGCCAGTCTTTAGCAGATGGACCGTCAACGGTTTTTTGTGTTGCTGTAGTTGCGTGAACAGTGGTCATTAAACCGTCTTTGATACCGAATTTATCGTTGATAACTTTGGCTAATGGCGCTAAACAGTTCGTTGTACAAGACGCGTTAGAAACGATGTCTTGACCTTTGTACGCATCAAAGTTTACACCGCGTACGAACATTGGGGTGCTGTCTTTAGATGGACCGGTTAACACAACTTTTTTCGCACCTGCAGTGATATGTTTACGAGCAGTTTCATCCGTTAAGAATAAACCGGTTGCTTCAACTGCAACATCAACACCGATTGCGCCCCAGTTAAGGTTTGCCGGATCACGTTCAGCTGTTACACGGATAGTTTTGCCGTTTACCACTAAGTTGCCGTCTTTCACTTCAACAGTGCCATCGAAACGACCATGTGTTGAATCGTATTTCAACATGTAAGCCATGTATTCAACGTCGATTAAGTCGTTGATACCTACAACTTCGATGTCATCACGATGTTGTGCTGCGCGGAATACAATACGGCCGATACGACCGAAACCATTGATACCAATTTTAATTGCCATAAGATTTCACCTTATATTTTTAAGTTAAACGAAAAGGTTAAACTCGGTAGAAATGAAAATATCCGCCTACCAATTTTGTGTGAGATTATAGCACGCTTTCCCAATCTTGAGAAAGTATCTATTCTCAGATAAATAGAAAAACACGATCAAAAATTCTGTAAAAAATGACCGCACTTTTGCTGATTTTTTATTGGGTTAGAGGCATAATAAACAAAATTATTGACGAGAGAATCATTATGTTACAAGGCAATTTATATATTATCTCTGCGCCGAGTGGTGCCGGAAAATCATCGTTAATCGCGGCGCTATTGAAACAAAACAATCTGCATCAAATGATGGTGTCGGTTTCTCATACTACCAGACAACCTCGTCCGGGTGAAAAAGAGGGCGTGCACTATTATTTTGTTTCTCATGACGAGTTTGAAAATTTGATTGAACAAAATGCGTTCTTGGAATATGCCAAAGTTTTTGGTGGCAATTATTACGGCACTTCTTTATTTGCGATTGAAGAAAATTTAGCCAAAGGGATTGATGTGTTTCTCGACATTGACTGGCAAGGCGCACAACAAATCCGTGAAAAAGTGCCTAATGTAAAAAGTATTTTTATTTTGCCTCCGTCTTTAGATGAACTAGAAAATCGTTTAATTGGGCGCGGACAAGACAATGCGGAAGTGATAGCTGACAGAATGGCAAAAGCCATCAGTGAAATTTCCCATTACAATGAATACGATTACGTCATCGTGAACGATAATTTTGAGCAGGCGCTGGCTGACTTACAGGCAATCTTGCGCGCAGAGCGATTAACCCTGACGCATCAGCAGCAAGAAAATCAAGGCTTGATCGAACAATTGCTGGATAAATAAGGCATGTTTTAGTATCATGTCCGCCCTTTAGATTCATATTAGATTTAGCAAACTGGAGTAATTTATGGCTCGTGTAACCGTGCAAGATGCAGTAGAAAAAATTGGTAACCGTTTTGATTTAATTTTAACAGCTGCCCGTCGTGCAAGACAATTACAGCTACATGCGCGTGAACCGTTGGTGCCGGAAGATAATGACAAACCAACTGTCATCGCGTTACGTGAAATTGAAAAAGGCTTGATTAATAACGATATTTTAGATGCTCAAGAACGCCAAGAACATTTGGCGATGGAAAGAGCGGAAGTGAACGCCGTTTCTTTATTATCCGAATAAAGTGCGGTCAAAATTAACCACGTTTTTTTAATTAGGCGGGTGTGTTTTGTATTTATTCGAAGGTTTACATCATATTATTCAGGGGTATTTGCCACCTGAGCAAATTGAATTGGTTAAACGTGCATTTGTGATTGCTCGCGATGCACACGAAGGACAAGCACGCTCTAGCGGTGAGCCCTATATCACCCATCCTGTCGCCGTGGCGTCTATCATTGCTGAAATGCGATTAGATCATGAAGCCGTCATGGCGGCTTTGTTACATGATGTTATTGAAGATACGCCTTATACCGAAGAACAGTTGAAAGATGAATTCGGCGCCAGTGTGGCCGAAATTGTTGAAGGGGTATCAAAGCTCGACAAACTCAAATTCAGAACGCGTCAAGAAGCGGAAGTGGCAAACTTCCGCAAAATGATCCTGGCAATGACCAAGGATATTCGCGTCGTTCTTATCAAACTTGCCGATCGTACCCACAATATGCGCACACTTGGCGCATTGCGTCCTGATAAACGTCGTCGTATCGCCAAAGAAACGTTAGAAATTTACGCCCCTCTAGCGCATCGTTTGGGTATCGAACACATCAAAAATGAACTGGAAGATCTTGGCTTTGAAGCCATGCATCCGCAACGTTATGCCGTTCTACAAAAGGTTGTGCAAATCGCACGCGGCAATCGTAAAGATATGATTGAGCGTATTTCTGCAGAAATTAAAGGTCGATTAGACGATGTGGGCATTCAAGCGCGCGTGTTTGGACGCGAGAAACATCTCTATGCCATTTACCAAAAAATGCGCTTAAAAGATCAGCAGTTTCATTCCATTATGGATATTTATGCATTCCGCACCGTCGTGGATAATTTGGATACCTGTTATCGCGTGTTGGGGCAAATGCACAGTCTTTATAAACCGCGTCCGGGTCGGGTAAAAGATTATATTGCTGTGCCAAAAGCCAATGGCTACCAGTCTTTGCATACGTCGATGATCGGCCCGCATGGCGTGCCGGTGGAAGTGCAAATTCGTACCGAAGAAATGGATCAAATGGCCGAAATGGGCGTGGCAGCACATTGGGCCTATAAACAAGGTGGACGTAACGATAGCACAACCGCACAAATTAAAGCGCAACGCTGGCTACAAAGTTTAATCGAGCTACAACAAAGTGCGGGTAACTCCTTTGAATTCATTGAAAGTGTAAAATCCGAATTCTTCCCGAAAGAAATTTATGTTTTTACCCCGAAAGGGCGTATTGTTGAATTGCCGAAAGGCGCAACACCGGTCGATTTTGCTTACGCGGTGCATACGGATATAGGAAAAAACTGTGTTGCTGCAAATGTGGATCGCAAGCCGTATCCGTTATCCCAAGCGCTGGAATCCGGGCAAACCATTGATATTGTCACTTCACCGAATGCTAAGCCGAATGCCGCATGGCTGAATTTTGTGGTTACCGCCAAAGCCCGTTCAAGTATTCGTCATGCATTGAAAAACTTACGTCATGATGAAGCTGTTGAATCCGGTAAACGTCAACTCGTACATGCCTTGAGTCCAATCAAATTAGATGATCTCAACCCTGAATATGTACGAAATGTATTGATCGATCTTAAATTAGCCGATTTGGATGATTTATTTATGGAAATCGGTTTAGGTAACCAAATGAGCAGCGTGATCGCGCACCGCTTGTTAGGGGAATCTATCGAAATTGATACGGATGGTAATCCGGACAACAATAGCAGTCCATTAGAAATCAATGCGAATGGTGGTTTATTAACCACGTTTGCACAGTGTTGCCATCCTGTGCCGGGCGATCCAATCATTGCTTACGCCAGCCCGGGTAAAGGCTTGGTTATTCATCATGAAGCCTGTTCGAATTTGAAAGATCGTAAAGATAACCCAAAACATTATATGTCGGTTGATTGGGAAAAAAGTAGCGCTCAACTTGAATTTGAAGCGGAACTGCGCATTGAAATGCTCAACCAACAAGGCACATTACCCCATCTGATGTCCGCCATTTCGTCTATGGACAGCAATATCCAAAGCATTTGGACGGAAGAACAGGAAGGACGTTTGTATCAAATCGTCGTGCTTTTGACGGTCAAAGATAAAAAACATCTCGAACAAATTATTCGTAAAATTAAAGCTATTCCTGAATTAATCAGCATTGAACGCAACATTAATCAATAAATGAATACCCAATTATTAGACGCGATTCCGCTTACAGCCATTTCCGGTGTTGGTGCCGCGATAGCTGAAAAGTTAGGCAAATTGGGTATTTTTAATTTACAGGATTTGCTATTTCACCTTCCCCTTCGTTACGAAGATCGCACACGAATCACACCCATTGCTGATTTACAGGCTGATCAGTACGCCACGATTGAAGGCGTAGTCCAAAGCGCAGAGGTGCAATTTGGGCGCCGCCCCATGCTGATGGTTTACCTTTCTGATGGCACATCCAAATTAGCATTACGTTTTTTTAACTTTAATGCCGGCATGAAAAATAGCCTACAGCCCGGCGCTCGGGTGAAAGCTTTTGGCGAAGTACGCCGTGGGCGTTTTATGGCAGAGATTCATCATCCTGAATATCAAATTATTCATGATAATAAGCCGCTCATTTTGGCGGAAACGCTAACGCCCATTTATCCAGCGACAGAAGGGTTAAAACAAACGTCTTTGCGTAAACTTATCGCTCAGGCTCTACAGGTATTGGAAAAAACACCATTAGCGGAATTATTGCCAACGGAGTTTAATCCGCATCCTTTTGATTTGAAATCGGCGATTCAATTTTTGCATAATCCGCCGCCGGATGTTTCGTTGGTCACCTTAGAAGAAGGCAAACACCCTGCACAACAGCGCCTGATTTTTGAAGAATTGTTAGCATACAATCTTGCGATGCAAAAAGTGCGGTCAGGAATTCAAGCAAATTTAGCCGAGTCTTTAATACCTCGCTCCAATTTAAAACAACGTTTTTTAGCGCAGTTGCCTTTCCAACCAACGAAGGCTCAGCTGCGGGTAACGGAAGATATAGAACAAGACATTGCTCAGATTTATCCGATGATGCGCTTGGTACAGGGCGATGTGGGATCCGGTAAAACATTGGTCGCAGCACTGGCGGCGTTGACGGCAATCGATAATGGCAAACAAGTGGCGTTAATGGCACCAACGGAGATTTTGGCGGAACAGCATGCCACAAATTTTCGCCGTTGGTTTGAGCCGCTTGGTATTCAAGTCGGTTGGTTGGCAGGAAAAGTCAAAGGGAAGCAACGTATTGCCGAGTTGGAAAAAATAAAAAACGGTACGGTTCAAATGGTGGTGGGGACGCACGCCCTATTCCAAGATGAGGTTGCATTTCATAATCTGAGTTTAGTGATTGTGGATGAGCAACACCGTTTTGGTGTACACCAACGTTTAATGTTGCGTGAAAAAGGCAATCAAGCAGGTGTTTATCCTCACCAACTTATTATGACCGCCACGCCGATTCCACGCACATTGGCTATGACTGTATATGCCGATTTGGACACCTCAATTATTGACGAACTGCCGCCGGGGCGTACACCGATTACGACCATTGCCATTTCTGAAGAGCGTCGTGCGGAAATTATCGAGCGAGTCAATGTGGCCTGCTCGCAGGAAAAGCGGCAGGCTTATTGGGTTTGTACCCTGATTGATGAATCGGAAGTGCTGGAAGCTCAGGCCGCGGAGGCAGTAGCAGAAGATCTTCATAAAATCTTACCGCACTTGCGTATTGGCTTAGTCCATGGGCGGATGAAACCAAGTGAAAAACAAGCTGTCATGGAGCAATTCAAGCTTGCCGAGCTAGATTTGTTAGTTGCCACCACAGTGATTGAAGTAGGCGTGGATGTGCCAAATGCCAGTTTAATGATCATTGAAAATGCTGAGCGTTTAGGACTCTCCCAGCTTCATCAGCTTCGCGGTCGTGTTGGGCGAGGAAGTACAGCCTCTTTTTGTGTCTTGATGTATAAACCGCCACTTGGCAAAATTTCGCAGAAACGCCTGCAAGTCATGCGTGATACACAAGATGGTTTTGTGATTTCGGAAAAAGATTTAGAAATTCGTGGCCCGGGCGAAGTGCTTGGTACGAAACAAACCGGCATAACCGAATTCAAAGTAGCAAACCTCATGCGCGATCGTAAAATGCTCCCAACTGTCCAATTTTATGCTAAACAATTGGTACTCAAATATCCGCAAACAGCAGAATTGCTCATTCGCCGATGGCTTAATAATCGAGAGATTTATAGCAATGCCTGATTCGATTTTTGCGCGTTTAAGCTGGCAATATGAAAACTCGCCAGAGATTAAACATATTCCTCTTTCCATTCAGCAGTGGCTATTTGAAAAAGGATCGCTGACGGCGAGATTGAAGCAACATTGCCATCAATTTGAGGTGAAAGTGCAGTCGGAAAAATGGATAGAAAAAACATTTGAAAATGAGACCGCACTTTTGCCCGAGGGACTTTACTGGTGTCGTGAAGTGGTATTGCATGGTAATGGAAAACCTTGGGTAGAAGCGCGCACGTTAATTTCTAAAGCGTTATTCACCCATTATCAATCACTGTCCACATTAGGCGATAAACCGATTGGTGAATGGCTGTTTTCACTATCAGCGCAAAGGGTTGGGACTCAATGGGCACAAGATTCGGAAAATGGTTTATATGCACGCCGTTCGCTATTCTTAGTACAAGAAATGCCGTTGCCTCATTAGCGAGCTTTTCCTTGAGAACAGCTTGATAAGCGAATAAAATTACGCAAATTTTTACATAAAATGACTCATGAATATTCAATCCAAACCGACCATTCTTTTTTTTGATTCAGGCGTTGGGGGCTTGAGCGTATATCAGGAAGTTAAACAGCTTTTACCTGATTATCATTATTTATATTGTTTTGATAATGCGTATTTCCCTTATTCTGAAAAGCCAGAAGAGGGTATTGTTGAGCGTACGTTAAAGATTTGCCAACGTATCGAGAAGCTGTGTCCTTTAGATCTTATTGTTATCGCCTGTAATACGGCAAGTACGGTGGTTTTGCCGGTATTGCGTAAACATTTTTCTATCCCTATTGTTGGTACGGTACCGGCGATTAAACCTGCAGCAGAACAAACGAAAACTAAACATATTGGTTTGCTTGCTACTAAGGGAACGGTAAAACGTCAGTATTTATCTGATTTAATTGATAAATATGCTTCTTTTTGTCAGGTTGAGAAAATTGGTAGTACAAAATTAGTGGAATTGGCTGAACACAAGTTGCATGGTTATCCTATTGATTTAAATGAGATAAAAGCAGAATTGAGCGAATGGGAAAATATACCTGATTTAGACGCTGTCGTGCTAGGTTGTACGCATTTCCCGTTGCTCAAATCTGAAATTCAGCAATGTTTACCGCAAGTTAAGTATTTTATTGATTCCGGCGCAGCAATTGCGAAACGGGTGAAATCTTTACTTAAAGACGTAAAAGTGCGGTCAAAAAATCAAATGAATTCTCAAGTATTTTGTACTAAGCCGCTTGTAAAAGAAGACAGCCTATTAGAGCTTATTCATTCATTAGGCTTTGAAAAGTTAAGTTTACTGGATATTGATAGCGAAATTTTGTGCGATTCTGACAAAAAATAATCAATTAAAAAATATTTTGCAAAAAATCGCAAAAAGGGGTTGCAAGGCCATGATAAATGCCTATAATACGCCCCCACAACGACGCGCCGTTGTAAAGCATAAAACTGCGCGTCGTTTTTTGTTCTTTAACAATCAATCAGACAAACTGTGTGGGCACTTGAAGATTCGTTTTTATCATTAAAGATTTTAAAATTGAACTGAATAGTGCTACGAAAATTCGTTTATTTATATAGATGATTAATTAAGTCAGCAGTATTGAGCGATTAAACTTTTTGAACTGAAGAGTTTGATCATGGCTCAGATTGAACGCTGGCGGCAGGCTTAACACATGCAAGTCGAACGGTAACAGGAGAGAGCTTGCTTTCTTGCTGACGAGTGGCGGACGGGTGAGTAATGCTTGGGAATCTGGCTTATGGAGGGGGATAACGACGGGAAACTGTCGCTAATACCGCGTAGAGTCGAGAGACGAAAGTGCGGGACCGCAAGGCCGCATGCCATAGGATGAGCCCAAGTGGGATTAGGTAGTTGGTGGGGTAATGGCCTACCAAGCCGACGATCTCTAGCTGGTCTGAGAGGATGACCAGCCACACCGGGACTGAGACACGGCCCGGACTCCTACGGGAGGCAGCAGTGGGGAATATTGCGCAATGGGGGCAACCCTGACGCAGCCATGCCGCGTGAATGAAGAAGGCCTTCGGGTTGTAAAGTTCTTTCGGTGACGAGGAAGGCGTGATGTTTAATAGGCATCACGATTGACGTTAATCACAGAAGAAGCACCGGCTAACTCCGTGCCAGCAGCCGCGGTAATACGGAGGGTGCGAGCGTTAATCGGAATAACTGGGCGTAAAGGGCACGCAGGCGGCTATTTAAGTGAGGTGTGAAATCCCCGGGCTTAACCTGGGAATTGCATTTCAGACTGGGTAGCTAGAGTACTTTAGGGAGGGGTAGAATTCCACGTGTAGCGGTGAAATGCGTAGAGATGTGGAGGAATACCGAAGGCGAAGGCAGCCCCTTGGGAATGTACTGACGCTCATGTGCGAAAGCGTGGGGAGCAAACAGGATTAGATACCCTGGTAGTCCACGCTGTAAACGCTGTCGATTTGGGGATTGGGCCTTGAGCTTGGTGCCCGAAGCTAACGTGATAAATCGACCGCCTGGGGAGTACGGCCGCAAGGTTAAAACTCAAATGAATTGACGGGGGCCCGCACAAGCGGTGGAGCATGTGGTTTAATTCGATGCAACGCGAAGAACCTTACCTACTCTTGACATCCATGGAATCTTGTAGAGATATGAGAGTGCCTTCGGGAACCATGAGACAGGTGCTGCATGGCTGTCGTCAGCTCGTGTTGTGAAATGTTGGGTTAAGTCCCGCAACGAGCGCAACCCTTATCCTTTGTTGCCAGCGATTCGGTCGGGAACTCAAAGGAGACTGCCGGTGATAAACCGGAGGAAGGTGGGGATGACGTCAAGTCATCATGGCCCTTACGAGTAGGGCTACACACGTGCTACAATGGCGTATACAGAGGGCGACGAAGCCGCGAGGTGGAGTGAATCTCACAAAGTACGTCTAAGTCCGGATTGGAGTCTGCAACTCGACTCCATGAAGTCGGAATCGCTAGTAATCGCGAATCAGAATGTCGCGGTGAATACGTTCCCGGGCCTTGTACACACCGCCCGTCACACCATGGGAGTGGGTTGTACCAGAAGTAGATAGCTTAACCTTCGGGAGGGCGTTTACCACGGTATGATTCATGACTGGGGTGAAGTCGTAACAAGGTAACCGTAGGGGAACCTGCGGTTGGATCACCTCCTTACCAAAGATAGAATCGACTTTAAGTGTTCACACAGTTTGTTTGATGGTTGTAGACAAGGAAAGAACAAAATACTAAAGAGAAGAGAGCATCTTTATATGCTGTCCCCATCGTCTAGAGGCCTAGGACATCGCCCTTTCACGGCGGTAACCGGGGTTCGAATCCCCGTGGGGACGCCATTTAAAGATGATTTTTCATCTTTACTGTTCTTTAAAAATCTGGAAACAAGCTGAAAACGAGACTTTCAAGAAAGTCTGAGTGAGAGTGATTGATAAAAGGCGATTACTCTTAATTAACTGTTATTAATCGTAGTTGAAGTGTTTGAGGCTTATTGTTTAATGTTATTTAAATAATAAGGTAAGAATACTTGAGGTTGTATGGTTAAGTGACAAAGCGTACAAGGTGGATGCCTTGGCAATCAGAGGCGAAGAAGGACGTGCTAATCTGCGAAAAGCTTGGATGAGTCGATAAGAGGCGTTTAATCCAAGATGTCCGAATGGGGAAACCCAGTGGGTGAAGAACCCACTATCATTATCTGAATCCATAGGATAATGAGGCGAACCGGGAGAACTGAAACATCTAAGTACCCCGAGGAAAAGAAATCAACCGAGATTTTGTGAGTAGCGGCGAGCGAAAGCGAAGGAGCCTGTTAGTGATAGCGGAAGTATTAGAGGAATTGGCTGGGAAGCCAAATCGTAGAGGGTGATAATCCCGTACTCGAAAATACTTTTGTGGTACTGAGCTAACGACAAGTAGGGCGGGACACGTGATATCCTGTTTGAAGATGGGGGGACCATCCTCCAAGGCTAAATACTCCTGATTGACCGATAGTGAACCAGTACTGTGAAGGAAAGGCGAAAAGAACCCCGGTGAGGGGAGTGAAATAGAACCTGAAACCTTGTACGTACAAGCAGTGGGAGCCCGCAAGGGTGACTGCGTACCTTTTGTATAATGGGTCAGCGACTTATATTTTGTAGCGAGGTTAACCGAATAGGGGAGCCGAAGGGAAACCGAGTCTTAACTGGGCGAATAGTTGCAAGGTATAGACCCGAAACCCGGTGATCTAGCCATGGGCAGGTTGAAGGTTGGGTAACACTAACTGGAGGACCGAACCGACTAATGTTGAAAAATTAGCGGATGACTTGTGGCTGGGGGTGAAAGGCCAATCAAACCGGGAGATAGCTGGTTCTCCCCGAAATCTATTTAGGTAGAGCCTTGAGCGGACACCTTCGGGGGTAGAGCACTGTTTCGGCTAGGGGGCCATCCCGGCTTACCAACCCGATGCAAACTACGAATACCGAAGAGTGATACTCAGGAGACACACGGCGGGTGCTAACGTCCGTCGTGGAGAGGGAAACAACCCAGACCGCCAGCTAAGGTCCCAAAGTCTATATTAAGTGGGAAACGAAGTGGGAAGGCTTAGACAGCTAGGATGTTGGCTTAGAAGCAGCCATCATTTAAAGAAAGCGTAATAGCTCACTAGTCGAGTCGGCCTGCGCGGAAGATGTAACGGGGCTCAAATATAGCACCGAAGCTGCGGCATCAGACGTAAGTCTGTTGGGTAGGGGAGCGTTGTGTAAGCGGATGAAGGTTCATCGAGAGGTGGGCTTGACGTATCACAAGTGCGAATGCTGACATAAGTAACGATAAAACGGGTGAAAAACCCGTTCGCCGGAAGACCAAGGGTTCCTGTCCAACGTTAATCGGGGCAGGGTGAGTCGGCCCCTAAGGCGAGGCTGAAAAGCGTAGTCGATGGGAAACGGGTTAATATTCCCGTACTTGGATAAACTGCGATGTGGGGACGGAGCAGGTTAGGTTAGCGTGCTGTTGGATATGCACGTTTAAGTTTGTAGGTGGGAAGTTTAGGCAAATCCGGACTTCCTTAACACTGAGAGATGATGACGAGGCTCTACGGAGCTGAAGTAACTGATACCACACTTCCAGGAAAAGCCACTAAGCTTCAGGTTTATCTAAACCGTACTGAAAACCGACACAGGTGGTCAGGTAGAGAATACTCAGGCGCTTGAGAGAACTCGGGTGAAGGAACTAGGCAAAATAGCACCGTAACTTCGGGAGAAGGTGCGCCGGCGTAGATTGTAGTCCCTTGCGGGCGAAGGTTGAACCGGTCGAAGATACCAGCTGGCTGCAACTGTTTATTAAAAACACAGCACTCTGCAAACACGAAAGTGGACGTATAGGGTGTGATGCCTGCCCGGTGCTGGAAGGTTAATTGATGGTGTAATCGAAAGAGAAGCTCCTGATCGAAGCCCCAGTAAACGGCGGCCGTAACTATAACGGTCCTAAGGTAGCGAAATTCCTTGTCGGGTAAGTTCCGACCTGCACGAATGGCATAATGATGGCCAGGCTGTCTCCACCCGAGACTCAGTGAAATTGAAATCGCCGTGAAGATGCGGTGTACCCGCGGCTAGACGGAAAGACCCCGTGAACCTTTACTATAGCTTGACACTGAACATTGAATTTTGATGTGTAGGATAGGTGGGAGACTTTGAAGTAGTCACGCCAGTGATTATGGAGTCGTCCTTGAAATACCACCCTTTAACGTTTGATGTTCTAACGAAGATTGCGAAACGCGGTCTCGGACAGTGTCTGGTGGGTAGTTTGACTGGGGCGGTCTCCTCCCAAAGAGTAACGGAGGAGCACGAAGGTTTGCTAATCACGGTCGGACATCGTGAGGTTAGTGCAATGGTATAAGCAAGCTTAACTGCGAGACAGACAAGTCGAGCAGGTACGAAAGTAGGTCATAGTGATCCGGTGGTTCTGCATGGAAGGGCCATCGCTCAACGGATAAAAGGTACTCCGGGGATAACAGGCTGATACCGCCCAAGAGTTCATATCGACGGCGGTGTTTGGCACCTCGATGTCGGCTCATCACATCCTGGGGCTGAAGTAGGTCCCAAGGGTATGGCTGTTCGCCATTTAAAGTGGTACGCGAGCTGGGTTTAGAACGTCGTGAGACAGTTCGGTCCCTATCTGCCGTGGGCGTTGGAGAATTGATTGGGGCTGCTCCTAGTACGAGAGGACCGGAGTGGACGCATCACTGGTGTTCCAGTTGTCTCGCCAGAGGCATTGCTGGGTAGCTACATGCGGAAGAGATAAGTGCTGAAAGCATCTAAGCACGAAACTTGCCAAGAGATGAGTTCTCCCTGTCTTTAAGACAGTAAGGGTTGTTTAAGACTAAGACGTAGATAGGTGCGGTGTGTAAGTGTAGTGATACATTGAGCTAACGCATACTAATTGCCCGAGAGGCTTAGCCATACAACGCTCAAGTGTTTTTGGGGAGACCTGGAGCATGGAGCGAAGTAGAGTAGCAGTTAAGAGAAAGACGCAAAGAGAGAGTTGAGAGAAGGCTTGTTTTTAGATTAAGAAGACGTGAATAAGATAAGAGAGAAATCATAAAGAATATTGGCGGCGATAGTGCGGTGGGCCCACCTGACTCCATACCGAACTCAGAAGTGAAACGCCGTAATGCCGATGGTAGTGTGGGGCATCCCCATGTGAGAGTAGGTCACCGCCAAGCCTGATAGGAACCCCTGATGTGAGAGCATCGGGGGTTTTTGCTTTGGGGGCATAGGAAAGGAAAATAGAAAGCAAAGCGGAATATTTTAAATTAGAACCTAATTTACGTTGAGAGATCTTGTGTTTTTTCATACAATCTAGCGAATTTTACTTTAAAGGAGAAGCAGATGTACTTTGATAAAATTAAAGCTGAACTTACTGAAGCGGCAGATGTATTAAATAAATTTTTAGCTGACGAGAATAATATCAAATTAATCCAAAAAGCAGCATTATTGATTTCAGAGAGTTTTAAACAAGGTGGTAAAGTGCTGTCTTGTGGTAACGGAGGTTCTCATTGTGATGCGATGCATTTTGCGGAAGAATTAACGGGGCGTTATCGTGAAAATCGCCCCGGTTACCCAGCAATTGCTATTTCCGATGTTAGCCATTTAAGCTGCGTGAGTAATGATTTTGGCTATGATTATGTGTTTTCGCGTTATGTGGAAGCGGTAGGACAAAAAGGTGATGTTTTATTTGGTTTGTCTACTTCAGGAAATTCCAAAAATGTGCTTAATGCTATTGAAGCAGCAAAAGCGAAAGGAATGAAAGTCATTGCCATGACCGGTAAAGATGGCGGTAAAATGGCAGGAATTGCAGATGTAGAAATTCGAGTGCCTCATTTTGGTTATGCAGATCGCATTCAGGAAATTCACATTAAAGTTATTCATATTTTGATGATGTTAATTGAATTTGAAATGGCAAAAGCAAATTAATAAAGTGCGGTCGCTTTTTCATCTGTTTTTTAAATCCCAAATTTTTTTTTGGGATTTTTTATATTTCAATGTTGCATAATTATTCATAAAATAATAATATATTTTCAATTTTATGATAATTGATACAGAGACGCAGTAAACAATGACAATTAGTGTTAAAAATCTGAATTTTTTTTATGGCGCCAATCAAGCCTTATTTAATATTAACTTATCCGCTGATGATGGTGATGTGGTGGTATTACTAGGGCCTAGTGGTGCAGGCAAAAGTACGTTGATTCGAACATTAAATTTACTAGAAGTACCACAATCGGGTAAATTGAGTATTGCCAATAATCAGTTTGATTTGTCTTCAGGGAATGATCTGAAACAACTTCGTCAGTTACGTCGTGATGTAGGCATGGTATTTCAGCAATATAATTTATGGCCGCATATGACCGTATTACAGAATCTTATTGAAGCACCGATGAAAATTCTTGGTGTAAGTGAGTCAGAGGCTAAACAACAAGCATTGGAATTGTTGCAACGTTTACGTTTAGAGGAGTTTGCTGAGAGATTTCCGTTGCACTTGTCCGGCGGTCAACAGCAGCGAGTGGCGATTGCACGAGCTTTAATGATGAAACCGCAAGTATTGTTATTTGACGAACCAACCGCCGCATTAGATCCAGAAATTACAGCTCAGATCGTTTCTATTATTGAAGAATTGCAACAAACCGGAATTACGCAAGTTATTGTTACTCACGAAGTGAATGTAGCGAAAAAAGTAGCAACTAAAGTGGTTTATATGGAACAGGGGCGTATCATCGAAATGGGCGATAAGACTTGTTTTGAGAACCCTCAGACGGAGCAGTTTAAACAATATTTATCACACAATATCTAATCTTGAAGGAGAATATTATGAAAAAATTATTATTAAGTGCAATTTTATTAGGCTCTGCAGTAGCGGCCCACGCGCAGGATTTAACTTTTGCTATGGAACCAAGTTACCCACCGTTTGAGTCTACTAATGAAAAAGGTGAAATTATCGGTTTTGATGTAGATATTGCCAATGCTATCTGTAAAGAAATTCAAGCTACCTGCCATTTTAAAGGCGAGGCATTTGATTCTTTGATTACTAATTTAAGATCAAAACGTTTTGATGCGGTTATTTCTGCAATGGATATTACGGAGGCTCGTGGTAAACAAGTATTGTTCTCTGATCCATACTACGACAGCACAGCCAGCTATGTTGCATTAAAAGGCAAAGCTACTTTAGAAAATGCGAAAAATGTTGGTGTACAAAATGGGACGACCTATCAGCAATATACAGTAGCGGAAACAAAACAATACAGCGTGAAATCCTATGCCAGCTTACAAGATGCGGTACTGGATCTAAAAAATGGACGTATTGATATTATCTTCGGTGATACAGCAGTGCTTGCGGATATGATCTCCAAAGAAGATAACGTTCAGTTTGTCGGCGATAAAGTGAATAACAAAAAATATTTCGGTAATGGTTTTGGTATTGCATTGAATAAATCTAACAAAGAATTAGCAGAAAGCTTCAATAAAGGTTTAGCGGCAATTAAAGCCAATGGCGAATATCAAAAAATCTACGATAAATGGATGACCAAATAATCCTATGTTTTCTGATTATTTTTCTTTAATGTTGACTGCGGCCCTGATGACTTTAGGGCTTGCGGTTTGTTCGTTAGTGTTAGGGCTTTTTTTAGGCATGCTATTTGCCGTGTTAGAAGCTAATCGTTTTGTCGGTAAACCCACCGCGCTGCTTGTTGCTTTATTGCGAGGCTTACCGGAAATTCTGGTCGTATTGCTGGTTTATTTTGGTTCTAGCGAATTGGTTGAATTGCTCACCGGTGAATATGTTGAATTCGGTGCATTCGGTTGTGGTGTATTCGCATTGTCCTTAATTTTTGCAGCCTATGCTTCACAAACACTCCGTGGCGCTATTCAGGCGATTGCTAAAGGTCAGTGGGAGTCTGGAACAGCATTGGGATTGAGTAAAGGCTACACTTTCCTTCGTATTATCATGCCACAAGTATGGCGTCATGCATTGCCGGGATTGAGTAATCAATGGTTGGTGTTATTGAAAGACACGGCGTTAATTTCTTTAATTGGTGTAGATGATCTGATGCGTCAAGCACAGCTGATTAATACGAATACACACCAACCTTTCACTTGGTATGGTATTGCCGCGTTGATTTATCTTTTAGTGACATTAGTGAGCCAAGTCGGCATTCGTAAATTAGAACTGCGTTTTACTCGTTTTGAAAGGGAAGTGTAATTATGTTTCAAGAATATTTAAGCGTGATTGCACAAGGTATTCCTACCAGTTTGCTATTAACCGTTGTGTCATTGTTGATTGCCTTTAGTCTGGCTTTGTTGTTTACCATACTACTTTCTATCGGTAATAAAGTGGTGAAAAGTGCGGTCAATTTATATCTTACTTTATTTACCGGCACGCCTTTATTGGTGCAGTTTTTCCTGATTTATGCAGGGCCTGGGCAGTTTCAATGGATTGTGGACAGCCCGTTGTGGCTGCTGTTTTCTAATGCTTGGTTTTGTGCTGCGTTAGCATTGGCGTTAAATAGTGCAGCCTATTCTACCCAATTATTCCATGGCGCAGTGAAAGCAATTCCTAAAGGCCAATGGGAAAGTTGTGAAGCGCTTGGGCTAAGCCGTTTGCAAACCTTGAAAATTTTACTTCCATATGCATTAAAACGCGCTTTACCTTCATACTCTAATGAGATCATTTTAGTGTTTAAAGGAACGGCGCTAGCTTCCACGATCACTATCATGGACATCATGGGCTATGCTCGCCAGCTTTACGGCACAGAATATGATGCGCTCACGATTTATGGTATTGCCGGTGGTATTTATCTCGTGATTACCGGTATTGCGACACTGTTATTACGTAAACTGGAAAACAAAGTGCTTGCTTTTGAACGGTTGGATATGCGTAGTTAGAAGTAAGTGCGGTTATTTTTTCGTATATTTTTAAATCCCAAATTTCTTTGGGATTTTTTTATATAGAGTAAACCGTTGGCTACCATTAAAATCAATGGTGAATATCAGAAAATTTATGATAAGTAAGTAGCAAAATAATCATTAATAAAATGAAAAATGGGCAATGTATTGCCCATTTTTTTATGCATGGTTTGTTATCCAGCTTGCTACGAGTAAGACCACCGTAAAAATTGCGCCCCAAATTAAGTGTAGCTTGACACTTTTGCGATTAATTTCTTCATTCTGTAAACGGCGTTCCTCTAGTTTTTTCTTGTAAGCTTCAAGATTCTCCGGTTTAAAGGAAAAACCGCAGTTTGGGCAGGCTTCTGCACTTTCGTTGATTTTTTTACGGCATTCCGGGCAACGATGTAACATGACTTCTCCGGTGAGATCAAATTTTAAGAAAAGCACAATGTAGTGATTTTTGTTTAAAACGCAAGAAATTTATACCGCACTTTTTAGTTCAATTTAAAAACGTGATTGATATCACATTTTGCAAAGATATTCTGAATCGATAGATTGCCGTTTATTTACTTCATTGTAACAGAAGCCTAAAATAGCGCGGCTTTACTCATATAGGAGTAATAGTTAAATATTAACCCGAACACGTTATGTGTTCTTTCCATAGGATTTTCATATGTTGTGGTTCTTCTTCTGTGTTCTGGTGTTGATTTTAGGTTATGCGATTTATGGCAAAATTATTGAAAAAATCTTTGTCATTAACCCTAAACGTCAAACACCAGCTTATCAAGTCAATGATGGCGTCGACTATATGCCGATGTCTAAAACTAAAATTTGGCTAATCCAATTATTAAACATTGCAGGTACAGGTCCGATTTTTGGTCCGATTCTTGGTGCGTTATATGGGCCTGTCGCTATGTTGTGGATCGTTGTTGGTTGTATTTTTGCCGGTGCGGTACATGACTATTTCTGCGGTATGTTAAGTATTCGTCATGGTGGTGCAACTATGCCTTACTTAGCCGGTAAATTCTTAGGTCGTCCAGTAAAAGTTTTTATCAACGTTTTAGCGCTTGTTCTTCTTTTATTAGTTGGCGTTGTCTTCGTTGCAAGCCCGGCGCAATTAATGGGTACGATCACCATGGACATCATGGGCGCATCTCAAGGTGCATTGCAATTAGGTGATGCCGAAGCGGTTCATAAGGCTGTTGAAGCTGGTGGTTTAACCGTATGGGGAATGGATAAAGCAACTGTAGTTTCCGTATGGACTGCGATTATTTTTGCTTACTATATTCTTGCAACCTTGTTACCAATTGACAAAATTATCGGACGTATTTATCCACTCTTTGGTGCGTTATTACTCTTTATGTCTGTAGGTATGGTGTATGGTTTAGTATCCGCACATTTCAGTGCGGTAGATCCTATCGAATTCTTCCGTACGATTGATGCAGATGGTCAAGGTTTAACCTTAGATAAATTCACACAAAACTTCCAAGTGAAGGGAGATGTACCAATTTGGCCATTATTGTTCTTAACCATTTCTTGTGGTGCATTATCCGGTTTCCACGCAACACAAACCCCATTAATGGCGCGTTGTGCTGAAAATGAAAAAGAAGGTCGTTTCATTTTCTACGGTGCGATGATTGCTGAAGGTATTATTGCATTAGTATGGTGCATGGTTGGTCTTGCATTCTATGAGAACCCGCAAGCGTTACAAGATGCGATTGCCGCAGGTTCACCATCTAAAGTGGTATATGACAGCTCATTACACTTCTTAGGTTTCGTTGGTGGTATCTTTGCAGTATTAGGTGTCGTTGTACTTCCAATTACTTCTGGGGATACGGCATTCCGTGCAGCACGCTTACAATTAGCGGAAATTTTCAAAATTGATCAACGTTCACTGCCTAAACGTTTATTAATTGCAGTGCCATTGTTCGTATTAGGTTATTTTGTTTCAACCATCGACTTCAGCGTATTATGGCGTTACTTCACTTGGGCAAACCAAATGACGGCAATGGTAATGTTATGGACAGCGGCAGCTTATTTATACCGCTATCATAAATTCCACTGGGTGGCATCTATCCCTGCATGGTTTATTACTACTGTCTGTGCAACCTATTTGTATTACAACAAAATCGGTTTCGGTTTAGACTATCAATTGTCAGTTTACCTAGGCTTTGCAACAACGGTTGTTTGTGTCGTGTTGTTCTTCGCTTTAGTTAAACGTTCTAATGAAGCAGACCCAGAATCTTTAGTAGATAGCCTTGCTAAATAGCAAAAATATTGACCGCACTTTTAGCGGTAAAGACTAAAATAAAATACCCTGTTGATGAAGATTAACAGGGTATTTTTTATCCGATGATTCCTTCATATCTAAATGCACATTCAACTTAAAAATAGATAAAACTTTCCTGATGCATCTCATTAAATTGCTTGCAACTTATACACACAAATAATAAAATTAATCAAAAGTGGTAAAAAGTGTTTTTTTGTGGAAAATTTTGGGGTTGAACTCCCGAATTGAAATAAACAGAACAACTAAGGTGAGAAAAAATGTTTCGTGGTGCGGCAACGATTAATTTGGATGTGAAGGGAAGAATTTCTATTCCTACCCGTTATCGTGCCGAGCTTTTGGAACAGAACCAGGGGCAAATGGTTTGTACCGTAGATATTCGTCAACCTTGTTTATTGCTTTATCCGTTAAAAGAATGGGAAATTATTGAGCAAAAATTGCTCGGACTTTCTAATTTTGATCCATTACAACGTACCTTACAACGAGTGATGCTGGGTTATGCCACTGAGTGTGAATTGGACAGTGCTGGACGAATTTTAATTAGCGGTCCTTTACGCCAGCACGCTAAATTAGAAAAATCCATCATGCTTGTTGGACAATTAAATAAATTTGAAATTTGGAGCGAGGCCGAGTGGCAGGCTCAAATTGAAAAAGACATGGCATTAGGTGCAACAGATAGCTTTGCACTGTCAGAAGAATTAAAAACGCTGTCATTATAAGAGTAAAACTCACCGAACAGCGGCACTAGCAAAAGATAAGCGGCAATTATGCCGCTCTATCTTATCTTTAAATTATATTTTATATATCACCGGTAATAATTTATGAGTCATTTAAATGCGTTTTCATCAGCTGAACATGCGACGGTTTTATTACATGAAACCGTTGATGGTTTGGCTTTAAAAGAAAACGGCATTTATATTGACGGTACGTTTGGTCGCGGGGGGCATTCCCGATTAATCCTTTCTAAGTTATCGGCTAACGGTAGATTAATTGCCATTGACCGAGACCCTAAAGCCGTCGTTGAGGCTCAAAAAATTCAAGATTCACGATTTCATATCGAACACAGCGCATTTTCAGATATTTTACCTATTTGTGAGAAGTTAAATTTAGTCGGCAAGATTGACGGCATTTTGCTTGATCTTGGTGTGTCATCTCCGCAATTGGATGATGCTGAGCGCGGTTTTAGTTTTATGAAAGATGGTCCATTAGATATGCGAATGGATGATAGTAAAGGCATGTCCGCAGCGGAATGGTTACAACATGTTTCTGAACAAGATTTGGCGTGGGTTTTAAAAACGTTTGGTGAAGAGCGTTTTGCAAAGAAAATTGCCTCGGCCATCGTGAATTACAATAAAAGTGCGGTGCAAAATGGCGGTGAATGTTTAACACGTACGTTACAACTCGCTGAATTAATTGCACAGACTGTGCCATTTAAAGATAAACATAAACATCCTGCTACACGAAGCTTTCAGGCGATCCGTATTTTTATTAATTCAGAGTTAGATGAGCTGGAAAAGGTCTTGCAGTCAGCGTTAACTGTGTTAGCCCCGGGCGGGCGTTTATCGATTATCAGTTTCCATTCATTGGAAGATCGCATGGTGAAACATTTTATGCGTAAACAAAGCCAAGGCGAGGATATTCCGAAAGGTTTACCATTGCGTGAAGACCAAATTCAACGTAATCAAACCTTAAAAGTGATTGGCAAAGCGATTATGCCAAGTGATGAGGAAATTGCCCAAAACCCAAGAGCACGTAGTGCCGTCTTAAGAATTGCGGAGAGATTAAGCTAATGTTAGAAAATAACGATAGATTCCCTTTGCGAAACATTATTCTTGAAGATTTATTTACGTCAAATAAATTGGTGTTGATTTTATTACTGGCGATTACGCTAAGTGCATTAGGCACGGTTTGGCTTACTCATCAAACACGTGGATTAGTGGCAGAGAAAGGTGATTTGGTTTTACAACATCAAGCGCTTGAGAATGAATATCTTAATTTAAGATTAGAAGAAGCAACCCTCAGCGATAATACACGCATAGAAGCTATTGCCAAGCAATTCGGCATGCAACGAGCAACCCCAGAACAAGAAGTTGTTATTCTTGAATAAACGCGGAAATCACAAATATGGTTAAATTTAATAAATCAATTAAGCCGATACAAGCGAAAAAGAATAACCCTAAACCGTCGCCACAAAATACTTCTTCGGTAAAACCGAATAAGCCTAAAATGGTTTATGAGAGAAGTTTCTTAAAAGGGCGTTATTTGTGGGCGTTAACCAGTGTTTTCTTGGGCTTAATGGCATTGGTTGCTCAAGCGGCTTATATGCAAATTATCAATGCGGACTCTTTGATGGGGGAGGCGGATAAACGTTCTCTACGCACACAAGAAATTCAATTTGTTCGCGGTTCTATTTTAGATCGTAATGGGCAACTTTTATCGGTAAGTGTGCCGATGTATTCTGTGGTAGCGGATCCAAAATTTATTTTTGATGAAAATTCGTTAAAAGACAAAGAACGTTGGCAAAAATTGGCGGAAGCGTTAGGGATTTCTTATAGCAATTTGGTTAAGCGAGTTGAAAAAGATCCGAAATCCCGTTTTGTCTATTTATCTCGTCAAATTTCACCAACGCTTGCACAGTATGTTAAAGAGCTAAAAATTACCGGCATTATCCTCAAAATGGAAGCGCGTCGCTTTTATCCTCGCGTGGAAGAAACAGCACATTTGATTGGTTATACCAATATTGATGGCGCAGGTATTGAAGGCATTGAAAAAAGCTTTGATTCCATGTTAGTGGGCAAATCCGGTTCCATGACATATCGTAAAGACCGATTCGGTAACATTGTCGAAAATATTTCTGATGTGAAGAAATATGATGCACAAGACGTGACATTGAGCATTGATGAAAAATTGCAATCCATGGTTTACCGTGAAATTAAGAAAGCGGTTGCCGAGAATAAAGCGGAATCTGGCACGGCTGTGTTGGTGGATGTGCGCACCGGTGAAGTATTGGCAATGGCCAATGCTCCTTCTTATAACCCAAATAATCGAGTGGGAGTAA
Organism: Aggregatibacter segnis ATCC 33393; assembly: GCF_900476035.1. GTDB lineage: Bacteria > Pseudomonadota > Gammaproteobacteria > Enterobacterales > Pasteurellaceae > Aggregatibacter > Aggregatibacter segnis. The sequence continues at coordinate 949,297 of NZ_LS483443.1, forward strand.
AATCCGAGTTAATGCGTAATCGCGCGATTACCGATACCTTTGAGCCGGGTTCTACTGTAAAACCGTTCGTGGTTTTGACCGCACTTCAACGTGGGGCAGTACGTCGTGATGAAATTATTAATACTGGTCCGCTCATCTTGAACGGCCATGAAGTAAAAGACGTCGCACCACGTGATCAGTTAAGTTTAGATGGCATTTTAGAAAACTCCAGTAACCGCGGTGTGAGCCGTTTAGCGTTACGCATGCCGCCGAGTGCTTTAATGGAAACCTATCAAAATGCCGGTTTAGGCAAACCGACTGATTTAGGTTTGATTGGCGAACAATCCGGTTTATTGAATGCCAATCGCGCTCGCTGGTCTGATATTGAGCGTGCTAACGTAGCCTATGGTTATGGTTTGAATGCAACGCCATTACAAATTGCTCGTGCTTATGTCACTTTAGGTAGCTTTGGTATTTATCGCCCGCTTTCTATTACTAAAGTGGATCCACCGGTCGTGGGACAACGTGTGTTCTCTGAAAAAATTACACGTGAAGTTGTCAACATGATGGAAAAAGTCGCGATTAAAAATGGCCGTGCGATGGTCGAAGGTTATCGTGTCGGGATTAAAACCGGTACGGCGAAGAAATTGGAAAATGGCCGCTATGTAGATAAATATGTGGCTTATACCGCAGGTATCGCACCAATTACCGACCCACGTTATGCTTTGGTGGTACTGATTAATGATCCGAAAGCAGGGCAGTACTATGGTGGTGCAATTTCCGCACCGGTATTTTCCAGCATCATGAGCTATGCGTTGCGTAGCAACAATGTACCGCCGGATGGCGTTGAAACGGATAAAACAACAAAACGCACTGTTCGTTTGAGTAGCAAAAAGTCAAGTGAAGTCAACTAAATTAGACATAAAGTGCGGTGCGTAAATAAAGCGTTTTTCACTCATTCATTGAGAAAACATTATGTATCGATTAACTCATCTTCTCGGGATTCACATAGCAGAAAATGTGAATCTCACCGAAATGACATTAGACAGTCGAACTGCAAAGGCCGGCTGTCTTTTTGTTGCAATTAAAGGACATCAAACCGACGGTCGTCAATATATTCCACAAGCGTTGCAAAATGGCGCAAGTGCGGTCATTTTTGAGGCTGATTCTGAGACGCAACATCTTCAGGTGCGCTATGAACAACAGGTTCCGCTCATTGCGTTTTACCGTTTAAGCGAACATTTATCCCATCTTGCGGATGTGTTTTATGGGCAGCCTTCCAAGCGTTTAACGTTGGTTGGGGTTACCGGCACCAACGGAAAAACGACAACCGCACAATTATTAGCACAGTGGACAAAGATTTTAGGGCATACCAGCGCCGTGATGGGCACCATTGGTAACGGTTTATTCGGCCGAGTCAAAGAAGCGACAAATACCACAGGTTCTGCGGTGGAAATCCAAGCATCACTGGCGGAGTTTGTCGCACAAGGCGCAGATTTTGCGGCGATTGAAGTGTCATCTCACGGTTTAGTACAACATCGTGTAGAGGCCGTACATTTCAGTGCTGCGGTGTTCACTAATTTAAGTCGTGATCATCTGGATTACCATCACACGATGGAAAATTATGCCGCAGCAAAAAAACGTTTATTCAGCGAATTGGATAGCCGTCATCACATCATTGATGCGGATGATCCTGTTGGAGCCGCATGGTTAGCTGAGATGCCGGAAGCAGTTGCAGTAAGTGCCAACGCAGATTTTGCTCCACGACAAGCCAAATGGTTGAAAGCGGTAAACGTCTCCTTTAACCACAAAGGCGCTAGCATTCAATTTGAATCTTCTTGGGGCAATGGCGAGTTACAAAGCGCGCTTATTGGTGCATTTAACGTCAGTAATTTATTGTTGATCATGGCAACCTTGTTGGCGCTTGGTTATGACTTAGCCGAACTCATTGGTAGTGCACATAAATTAACCGGCGTATGTGGTCGGATGGAAATGCTGCATGCTCCGCATAAACCGACCGTGATCGTGGATTACGCTCATACACCGGACGCGTTGGAAAAAGCGTTACAGGCAGCACGGTTACATTGCCATGGTAAGCTTTGGTGTATTTTCGGCTGCGGTGGTGATCGCGATAGTGGTAAACGTCCACTTATGGCGAAAATTGCCGAACAGTTGGCGGATAAGGTCATTGCTACGGATGATAATCCCCGTACAGAAGATCATACGCAAATTATGGCGGATATTTTAAAAGGGTTTATTCATCCGCAAGCCGTACAAGTGATACACCAACGTGAAGAGGCCATTGCCACTGCGATTCAAAGTGCGGTGGAAAATGACGTTATTTTAATTGCCGGCAAAGGGCATGAAGACTATCAAATTATTGGTAAAACAAAGCATCATTTTTCCGATCAGGAAGTTGCCCGTCATTATTTATCTCAGTAACAAAAAATATGATTACATTATCTCTCTCTCAAATCGCCTCCATTTTAGAGGCTCAGCTTATCGGTGATGGCAACGTGACTGTCGAAAATGTGAGTACAGACAGCCGTAAAGCCGTCAACAATGGGTTGTTTTTTGCGTTGAAAGGCGAAAATTTTGATGCACATGACTACGTTATGAAAGCGGCTGAACAAGGTTGTGTTGCCGCCGTGGTTGAACATCCAACAGAGGGCAATATTGCCCAATTAATTGTGAAAGACAGCCGTCTTGCCTTAGGGCAGCTTGCCAAATGGTTGCGTGAGAAAATCAATCCGAAAGTGGTGGCGATGACAGGGTCATCGGGCAAAACCACGGTAAAAGAAATGACGGCCTCTATCTTGCAACAATGTGCGGTGGATTTTGACGACGTTTTATTTACCCAAGGCAATTTTAATAACGACATCGGTGTTCCGCTAACGTTATTACGGTTAACCGAAAAACATAAATTTGCAGTGATTGAACTTGGCGCCAATCATATTGGTGAAATTGCCTATACCACCGCCTTGGCGCAGCCTGATGTGGCGTTAGTCAATAATGTCATGGCAGCACATTTAGAAGGTTTTGGTTCTCTTGACGGTGTTGCAACAGCGAAAGGCGAAATTTTCCGCGGGTTAACTCATCATGGCGTTGCCATCATTAACCAAGCGCATAACTATCAACAAAAATGGCAAAAAGAGATTGGGCAACATGAAGTTCAATATTTTTCCTATGACAATCCACAAGCTGATTTTTATGCAGAACATATTCAGTTCTCCGAACAAGGGGCGTCTTTTGTATTACACACGCCACAAGGCAATGTGCAGATCGATTCCCCCTATTTAGGCGAACACAACGTATCTAATGCCTTAGCTGCTACAGCGTTGGCAATGAATGTGGGCGCAACGTTAGCGCAGGTAAAAAAAGGGTTGGAAACGCCATCCTTGGTGAAAGGGCGTTTATTCCCAATTCACCCTTGCGACAATCTTTTATTACTAGACGACACTTATAACGCCAATGTGGGCTCCATGAAATCCGCGATTTCCGTGTTGCAAAAATATCCGGCTTTTCGCGTCTTTGTTGTTGGTGATATGGGTGAATTAGGCGATAATACACCGCTTTGTCATCAAGAAGTGGGTGAGTTTGCCTGGGCAGCTAAATTGGATTTGGTGATTTCTTTTGGACGTTCCAGCTCCGTGATAAGTGCGGTCAATTTTGGACGCCATTTTACTGATAAAACAGAACTTGTCGCTTATTTAACGCCAATTATTAAACAACAATTAACACAACAAAAAGTCGTTGTTTTGGTGAAGGGGTCACGCAGTATGAAAATGGAAGACGTGATCGATTTATTAAAGGGTAATTTTTTATGTTAGTTTGGATTGCTGAGTTTCTCACCAAATACAATTCTGATTTCCATGTGATTTCCTATATTACCGTGCGTGCTATTTTAGCGTTGCTCACGGCACTTTTATTGTCCTTATGGATTGGACCGAAAGTCATTCGTCGCTTACAATTGCTGAAATTTGGTCAAGTCGTACGCAATGACGGCCCTGAAAGTCACTTCGCCAAAAAAGGTACACCGACGATGGGTGGTGTCATGATTCTTTTTGCCATCGGTGTGAGTACATTATTATGGGCAGATTTAACCAATCCATATGTCTGGTTTAGCTTGTTCGTTTTATTTGGCTACGGCGCTGTCGGCTTCGTGGACGATTACCGCAAAATTACCCGTAAAAGCACGGATGGCTTAATTGCCCGTTGGAAATATTTTTGGCTTTCTGTTATTGCCTTAGTGGCGATTTTCGGTATGTATGCGATCGGTAAAGACACCGATGCCACCCGCTTGGTTGTGCCATTCTTTAAAGAATTTATGCCGCAATTGGGCATTTTTTATATTGTATTGGCTTACTTTGTTATTGTCGGTTCCAGTAATGCCGTGAATTTAACGGATGGGTTAGATGGTCTAGCGATTGTACCGACCGTGATGGTGGCCGGCGCATTTGCATTGGTGGCGTGGGCGACAGGTAACATCAATTTTGCGGAATACTTACACATTCCATACCTGAAATTCAGCGCGGAACTGACCGTGTTCTGTACCGCCATTGTTGGCGCGGGTCTTGGTTTCTTATGGTTTAACACTTACCCGGCACAAGTATTTATGGGCGATGTGGGCTCATTAGCGTTGGGCGGGGCTTTAGGTGTGATTGCCGTATTGGTGCGCCAAGAATTTCTATTACTGATCATGGGCGGCGTGTTTGTCATGGAAACGCTGTCCGTGATTTTACAAGTGGGTTCTTACAAATTACGTAACAAACAACGCATTTTCCTGATGGCGCCGATTCATCATCATTTCGAGAAAAAAGGCTGGCCGGAGCCACGTGTTATTGTACGTTTCTGGATCATTTCCTTAATGTTGGTATTAATTGGTTTAGTGACCTTAAAACTACGTTAATCACCCTAAAAAGAGCGGTCATTTTTGAGAGAGAATTTCATGCAATATCAAGATAAAAAAGTCACTGTTATCGGACTGGGTAAAACAGGGTTGTCCTGTGTTGATTTTCTGCGCGCTAAACATGCAGATGTTCGTGTCATTGATACACGCAATGCACCGGCGGGCGCAGAACAACTTGATAAAGCCATTCCTCTGCATACCGGCAGTTTAAACCAGCAATGGCTCTTAGAAAGCGATTTGATCGTGATTAGCCCGGGTCTTGCAGTAAAAACACCTGAAATTCAGACCGCACTTCAAGCCGGTGTCGAAGTCGTCGGCGATATTGAGCTGTTCTGTCGAGAAGCGGATAAACCGATTGTGGCCATTACCGGTTCTAATGGGAAAAGTACTGTGACCACATTGGTTGCAGAAATGGCAAAAGCCGCCGGATTAAGCGTTGGCATGGGCGGAAATATTGGCATTCCTGCGCTTTCTCTCTTAAATCAATCGCATGATATTTACATTTTGGAGCTTTCCAGCTTCCAGTTAGAAACCACCTATTCGCTAAAAACCGTGGCGGCAACGGTGTTGAACGTCACCGAAGATCATATGAATCGTTACGTGGATTTACAGGATTATCGCCATGCGAAATTAAAAATCTACGACAATTGCCAAACGGCCGTGGTTAACGGAGAAGACCCGCTTACCCTGCCAACTACTCAACACCCGGAAAAACGAGTGAGTTTTGCGGAACATCATGCGGATTATTGGCTGAAAAATGAAAATCAGAAAACCTATTTAATGGCGCGTGGTGAGGTGATTTTAGCTTGTGATGAAATGAAATTAACCGGTCGCCATAATTACATGAATGCGTTGGCGGCGATTGCCTTGGCGCAAGCTGCAGGCATTAATTTGTTGGGAATTCAGACCGCACTTCGCGAGTTCGGTGGCTTGGAACATCGTTTCCAAGTAGCGCATATGGCGCACGGCGTGCGTTGGATTAATGATTCAAAAGCAACCAATGTCGGCAGTACGGTTGCTGCATTAACCGGTTTACAGGTCGCCGGGAAACTCTATTTATTACTCGGTGGTGATGGCAAAGGCGCAGATTTTTCTGAATTGGCGACATTAATTAATCAACCGCATATTTTTTGTTATTGCTTTGGGCAGGATGGTAAACAGTTAGCTGCACTTTCGTCACAAAGTCAATTATTCGACACCATGGAACAGGCCATTGCAGCAATTCGTCCGCAGTTACAAGCGGGGGATGTGGTGTTGTTATCACCGGCCTGTGCCAGCTTGGACCAATTCCCTTGTTTTGAAGCTCGTGGTGATGAGTTCACGCGTTTGGCTCGTTTAAGTTAAAGACGGATTTTATTCATGGAATTTTGGGCTAAACTGAAAACAACTTGGCAACAAACGACGACGATTACGCCGGCGAGTTTATTATATGATCGTGCGTTATTGTGGTTGTATCTCGTGCTATTGCTTATTGGTTTACTGGCGGTGTCTTCCGCTTCCATTCCAGTTGGAACACGCTTACATGGTGATCCGTTTTATTTTGCCAAGCGGGATGTGATTTATATTTTTCTTTCCTGCGTAACCTGTTATTTCACTTTGCAAATTTCCATGGATAAATGGGAAAAATGGCATGTTAGATTGTTTGGCATTGCGTTGGTTTTGCTTTTCCTTGTGATGATTCCAGGGATTGGGCGAGAGGTGAATGGTGCCCGTCGTTGGATCCCAATGGTTTTATTCAATTTCCAGCCTGCAGAATTTGCCAAGTTAGCCTTAACTTGTTTCCTCGCTAGTTATTTTACCCGTCGTTATGATGAGGTGCGTAGTCGTAAGTTAAGTGCGGTTAAGCCATTTTTGGTGATGGGATTGTTAGGTTGTTTCTTATTGATGCAGCCGGATTTGGGTAGTACCGTCGTTTTATTTGTCATTACCTTCGGTTTGCTATTTATTATCGGTGCAAAATTTGGACAATTCCTTCTCTTATTTGGTTTTGCTGCATTGATGTTTGTGTGGCTGGTACTTTCTTCTGCTTATCGTCTTAAACGTATCACCGGCTTTATGGACCCCTTCAAAGATCCTTACGGTACCGGTTTCCAATTATCCAACTCTTTAATGGCATTCGGCCGAGGTGGATTTTTCGGCGAAGGGTTAGGCAATTCTGTACTGAAACTAGAATATTTACCGGAAGCGCACACTGACTTTGTGATGGCTATTGTGGGCGAAGAATTCGGCTTTTTCGGCATTTTAGTGATTATTATTTTGCTTGGTTTATTGGTTTTCCGCGCCATGAAAATTGGACGAGAATCTCTAATATTAGAGCAACGTTTTAAAGGCTTTTTGGCTTTCGGTATCAGCTTTTGGATTTTCTTCCAAGGTTTTGTAAACCTTGGTATGGCTCTCGGCATGTTGCCAACGAAAGGCTTAACCTTCCCGCTGATCAGTTACGGTGGCTCCAGTATTATCATTATGTCGGTCACTGTCGGCATATTATTGCGCATTGACCACGAAAACCGCCTCATGCGCGGTGGTCAAGCAAGATTGCGGGATGACTAAGAACCAAAGTGCGGTCATTTTTTTGAGTGTTTTTAGAGAAAAGATATGGGTAAAAAATTATTAGTGATGGCAGGTGGAACAGGCGGACATGTTTTTCCTGCCATTGCCGTTGCACAAGAATTACAACAGCAAGGTTGGGAAATTCGCTGGCTGGGCACTAAAGATCGTATGGAAGCCCAACTCGTACCAAAACATGGCATTCCCATTGAATTTATCCAAATTTCAGGTTTACGTGGCAAGGGCATCAAGAGTTTATTATTGGCGCCTTTTGCTATTTTGCGCGCGGTGTGTCAAGCGCGTAAGATTATTCAACAATACCAACCCAATGCGGTATTAGGCATGGGCGGCTATGTTTCGGGCCCGGGCGGTATTGCGGCAAAACTTTGCGGCGTGCCGGTGGTATTGCATGAACAAAATGCCATTGCGGGGTTAACCAATAATTGGTTATCCAAAATTGCTGCTCGAGTGTTGCAAGCCTTCCCAAATGCGTTTCCTCATGCTGAAGTGGTAGGAAATCCCGTACGTCGTGATTTATTCCAAACAGAAGCCCCAGAAACACGTTTTGCCACGCGTGATAAAACCTTGCGTATTTTAGTAGTCGGCGGTAGCCAAGGGGCGCGCGTGTTAAATCAAACAGTGCCAAAAGTCGCAGAGAAACTCAGTGCCCAAGGTTTGGAGATTTATGTGCGTCACCAAGTAGGCAAGGGCAATTTAGCCGGCATTGAGGAAATCTATCAGGCAAATCAAAATGGCGTGGCGACTGAATTTATCGATGATATGGCAGAAGCTTATGCTTGGGCGGACATTGTGATTTGTCGCTCGGGCGCATTGACGGTGTGCGAATTGGCGGCAGTAGGTGTACCGGCTATTTTCGTGCCTTTCCAACATAAAGACCGTCAGCAATTTTTGAATGCCAAATATTTAGCGGATGCGGGGGCTGCGCTGATCATTGAGCAACCGGAATTTACCGAAGAGCGTCTCTTGAATGCATTAACTCCGTTGCTGGCAGATCGTGAAACATTATTAGCCATGGCGTTAAAGGCAAAAAGTAAGGCAACACCGTTAGCGGCTAAACGGGTCGCTGACGTGATTGAAGACGTGGCAAATTAAATTATAAGTGCGGTCGTTTTTTCAACTGTTTTGAACGACTGAGTAAAAAGGACATATTCATGGATAACTATCATCAACAGATTAGAGACATCATTCCGGAAATGCGCCGAGTGAAGCAAATTCATTTTATCGGTATCGGTGGCGCGGGGATGTGTGGTATTGCCGAAATTTTATTGAATGAGGGATATCATATTTCCGGTTCTGATATTGCGGAAAGTGCGGTGACTCAGCGTTTAGCTTATGCCGGCGCCAAAGTTTTTATTGGGCATAAAGCAGAAAATATTACCGGTGCCAGCGTGGTGGTGATTTCTTCTGCGATTCGTGATGATAACCCTGAAGTGGTGGCGGCAAAAGAAGCACGCATTCCGGTCATTCAACGTGCGCAAATGTTGGCGGAATTAATGCGTTTTCGTCATGGCATTGCGGTTGCCGGTACGCACGGTAAAACGACGACCACCGCGATGGTTTCTATGATTTATGCGGAAGCAGGTTTGGATCCGACTTTTGTTAATGGCGGTTTGGTGAAATCGGCCGGGACGAATGCACATTTAGGGCGCAGTCGTTATTTGATTGCCGAAGCTGATGAAAGTGATGCCTCTTTCTTGCATTTGCAACCGATGATTTCTATCGTGACAAATATTGAGCCGGATCATATGGATACCTATCACGGTGATTTTGATGAAATGAAGCAAACCTATGTGAATTTCTTACATAATTTGCCATTTTATGGGCTAGCCGTGTTATGTGCCGATGATGCCGATTTAATGAGCTTGGTGCCACAAGTTGGGCGTCAGGTGATTACTTACGGTTTCAGTGAGAATGCCGATTATCGCATTGAAGATTATCAACAAACCGGTTTCCAAGGACATTACACCGTGATTTGTCCGAGTGGTGAACGGATTGATGTCTTGCTGAATGTGCCGGGACGCCATAATGCCTTAAATGCAACGGCTGCATTGGCGGTAGCGAAAGAAGAAGGTATTAAAAACGAAGCGATTTTAGCTGCGTTAGCCGACTTCCAAGGTGCGGGGCGTCGTTTCGATCAGTTGGGCCAATTTATTCGTCCGAACGGTAAAGTGATGTTGGTGGATGATTATGGACACCATCCGACGGAAGTTGGGGTCACCATTCAAGCGGCGCGTCAAGGTTGGGAAAATAAACGGATTGTGATGATTTTCCAACCGCACCGTTATTCCCGCACCCGCGATTTATTTGATGACTTTGTGCAAGTCTTATCTCAGGTCGATGCCTTGATTATGTTGGATGTGTATCCCGCCGGCGAGGCACCGATTGTGGGCGCTGATAGTAAAGCGTTATGCCGTTCTATTCGCAATCTTGGTAAAGTGGACCCGGTTTTGGTGTCTGATACAGCGCAATTAGGTGAGGTGCTTGATCATCTCATTCAAGATGGTGATTTAATTTTGGCGCAAGGCGCCGGTAGCGTGAGTAAGCTTTCACGTCAGTTAGTCGAACGTTGGACAAAAGAATAAGTGGATAGCAAGATGAGTAAAACATTAAAACAAGAAAAAATCGCCGTATTATTGGGCGGAACCTCAGCCGAACGTGAGGTGTCTTTAAATTCAGGAACTGCAGTATTAAACGCGTTGCGTAAACAAGGGTATGATGCTCACCCAATTGATCCGAAAGAATTTCCGGTGGCGACTTTAAAAGAACAAGGGTTTGATCGTGTGTTTAATATTTTACATGGTCGCGGTGGTGAAGATGGCACGATGCAAGGATTGCTGGAGCAAATCGGTATTCCTTATACCGGCTGTGGCGTGATGACCTCTGCGCTTACTATGGACAAAATGCGTACCAAAATGTTGTGGAAAGCTTTTGGGTTGCCGGTCGCTGAAATGGAAATCGTTACCGTGGAAAATAGAGCAAACTTAAACCCTGAGTCAGTAGTCAAAAAACTCGGCTTACCGTTGATGGTGAAACCTTCTTTAGAAGGGTCTAGTGTAGGGTTAACCAAAGTGAAAGCGATTGCAGAGTTGGAAAGTGCGGTGGATTTTGCCCTTAAATTTGATCGCACCGTATTGATTGAAGAATGGCTTGCCGGTGATGAATTCACTGTGCCGGTACTGGATAACGAAGTGTTACCTTCCATTAAAATCGTGCCGGAAGGTGAGTTCTATGATTATGATGCAAAATACATTTCTGATAATACACAGTATTTTTGTCCGGCTGGGTTAAGTGATAAACGTGAGCAGGAGCTTCGCCATTTAGTAAAACAGGCCTATGATGTGGTCGGGTGCCGAGGTTGGAGCCGTATTGATGTGATTGCGGATGCGGAAGGAAACTTCCGTTTAGTGGAAGTCAACACGAATCCGGGTATGACTAGCCATAGTTTATTCCCAAAATCAGCGGCAACGGTCGGCTACTCTTTTGAGCAGTTGGTTGAGAGAATTTTAGAGTTGAGCGCGGAATGAATTTACTAAAACGCAAAACCACACAAAATATAAGATATGGTGAGCCGAAACCCAAAGTTTTTGTGCAAATTAAATTATTACTTGTGCTATTATGCGTTGGCATATTGTTCTATTCTTATTCAAATTGGCAAAATTTCCTAGAAAAATTAGATAGTAAGCCTATCAGTGCTTTTGCGTTGGTTGGCTCACCCAATTTCACGACAGATGCTGATGTGCGTGATGCTTTATTAAAAATGGGCGATTTAAAAGGCTTTTTTGGTCAAGATATTGATGCTATTCGTGAACAAATTGAAACAATGCCTTGGGTAAAAGGGGCGGTTGTTCGCAAAATGTGGCCGAACAGATTGAGCATTTGGGTAACGGAATATAAACCGATTGCTATTTGGAATGAAAGCGACTTTTTGTCCGAAGATGGTGCGGTTTTTCAATTACCAATGAGTAAATTAAAAGAAACTCATTTACCTCGTTTAGCAGGTCCTGATTTCCAAAGTGAAAAAGTGTTGGACGCTTGGAATAGAATTTATGCCGATTTAAAACAGAAAGGTTTAACGCTTAAGGCGGTAGCCATTGATGCTCGCGGTGCTTGGCAAGTCGTGCTGGATAATGATGTGGTGCTGAAACTGGGGCGTGGTGAATGGAAAACAAAACTGGATCGTTTTGTCACAATTTATCCCCAAATTGAAGTGCCTGAAAATAAGAAAATATCCTATGTTGATTTGCGTTATGCCTCCGGTGCTACAGTGGGTATGGTTGATTTAAATTAATTATTAAGTGTGAAGTTAGAATATGTCTAAAATTGTGGAATCAAAGACCATTGTTGGTTTAGAAGTGGGCACTTCTAAAGTTGTTGCAGTCGTTGGTGAGGTATTGCCTGACGGTGTGGTAAATGTACTTGGCGTCGGCAGTTGTCCTTCAAAGGGGATTGATAAAGGAAGCATTACTGATTTAAATGCGGTCGTCACCTCTATCCAGCGTGCAATTGAAGCGGCGGAGTCAGTTGCTGACTGTCGCATCATGAGCGTGACGTTAGCCATTACCGGGGAACATATTCAGAGTCTTAATGAGAATGGTTTCGTGCCTATTGCAGAAGGCGAAGTGACGCAAGATGAAATTGATTCTGCAATTCATACGGCAAGTTCGGTAAAAATGCCGGAAGGCTTGTCTTTGCTTCATATTATTCCGCAAGAATTTGCTGTTGATAAACAAATGAATATTAAAAATCCATTGGGATTACAAGGTGTTCGTTTGAAAGCACAAACTCATTTGATTGCTTGTCATCAGGATTGGTTAAATAACCTGAAAAAAGCGGTAGAACGCTGTAAATTAAAAGTCGATAAAATTGTATTCTCCGGTTTGGCTTCAAGTTATTCTGTATTAACAGAGGATGAAAAAGACTTAGGAGTTTGTTTAGTTGATTTTGGTGCGGGTACGATGGATATCATGGTGTATATCAATGGTGCTTTGCGCTTTAGTAAGGTGATTCCTTACGCTGGAAATCGAGTTACCGATGATATTGCCTATGCTTGTGCTGCTTCTAGAATGGAAGCAGAAAGTATCAAAGTTAACCACGGTAGTGCATTAATGCCTCCAAAATATCATGCAGATAAGAAAATTGAAGTTTCTGGCATTGGTGGGCGTGGGCCTCGCGTATTAACAAAAGAACAACTGTCATTTGTAACATCAGCGCGTTACAAAGAATTACTTGGTTTAGTTAAAAACGAATGGTTACGTTTAAAAGCAGATTTAGAATCCAAAAATATGAAATGTGAGCTTATCGCGGGTATTGTGATTACTGGTGGCGGTGCTCAAATAGAAGATTTAAAAGAATGTGCAGAAGAGGTTTTTGGCTCTAATCATCAAGTAAGAATAGGCAGTCCGTTAAACATTACCGGTTTAACGGATTATGTGAATAAACCTCAATATTCAACCGTTATTGGTTTACTTCAGTATGAACATAGCAATGAAGATGATGGATTGATTCATGAGGAAAACTCGGGAAGTAATTTCCTAAATTCCTGCGGTAATGTGTTGAAAAAAATCTTTAATAAAGTGCGGTCAGAATTTTGATAATTTTGATTTTTCATCTACAATATGAAAAATTTGGGCTTTAATTTATGCTGATAATATGTCGGCATTCACGGAGAATAGATAATTATGTTTGAGCCAGTAGAGTACGATCTTGGTGAAATGAGTGGCGCGCTGATTAAAGTTGTCGGTGTTGGTGGTGGCGGTGGTAATGCTATTAACCACATGGTCGCCAGTGTTTTAGAAAAAGAAGTTGGCGGTACTCTAATTGATGAATCCATCATAAATACGGATGAACATGGCAAGATTGAATTTTATTCAGTAAATACTGATGCTCAAGCTCTTCGTAAAAGCCAAGCCCAGCAAACAGTTCAAATTGGAGCAGAAACCACGAAAGGTCTAGGGGCTGGTGCAAACCCTAATGTTGGACGTAAAGCGGCTGAAGATGACCAGGATGCTATTCGTAAGATGCTAGAAGGTGCTGACATGGTATTTATCGCTGCGGGTATGGGGGGGGGTACAGGTACTGGTGCCGCTCCAATTGTTGCTCAAATTGCAAAAGAATTAGGTATTCTTACTGTTGCAGTTGTAACAAAACCGTTTTCCTTTGAAGGTAAAAAACGAATGATGTTCGCTGAAATGGGAATTAAAGAATTATCAAAACATGTAGACTCCTTGATTATCATTCCGAATGAGCAGTTAGCCAAGGTTATGCCTAAAAATGCAACGCTCATGCAAGCATTTTCTGCTGCAAATGATGTTCTACGTAATTCCGTTACTGGCATCTCAGATATGATTACTTCCCCGGGGTTAATTAACGTGGACTTCGCTGACGTGCGAACTGTCATGTCTGAGATGGGACAGGCTATGATCGGTTTTGGCTCTGCCAAAAGTGCGCCTGGAGAAGGTCGTGCAGAAGATGCAGCTAAGATCGCTGTGAAAAGTGATTTATTAGAACGCGTTGATTTGTCCGGCGCAAAAGGTGTGTTAGTCAATATTACTGCTGGAATGGATTTAGGATTATCCGAGTTTTACGCGGTTGGTGATACTGTTAAAGCATTTGCATCTGAAGAGGCGACGGTTGTTATTGGTACGACACTTGTACCAGACATGGTTGATGAAATTCGCGTAACTATTGTAGCAACTGGTATTGGTGAGCCTGACGCACCTGAAATTCAAATTTCACCTCGTCCACAAGTTGCACAAAATTCACAACCAGGACTTCAACCGGTAAATACTTCTTTTGGTGGTTTAGGAACTCGTCCGCAAAGTTATAGTCAAAATTCGCAAGATGAAAATCATCAACAGAATGTTCAAAATCATCGTAGAGATGATTTAGATACCCCAATTACTGAACGCTTGAAAGATACGAATTTATTTAACGTTCAAGGATTTATGCGTAATAACGACAAATAACGACAATTATTTTGTTGTATAACAATACGTTAAGAGACAGATTATGATTAAGCAAAGAACCTTAAAACAAAGCATAAAAGTAACAGGTGTAGGATTACACAGCGGTAACAAAGTGACATTGATTCTACGTCCTGCAATGCCAAATACCGGTGTTGTTTATTGCCGTACTGATTTAAATCCGCCGGTTACATTTCCTGCAAATGCAAATTCAGTGCGTGATACTATGCTTTGTACTTGCTTAGTGAATGAACAAGGTGTGCGCATTTCAACAGTTGAACACCTAAACGCAGCATTAGCGGGTTTGGGTATTGATAATGTGATTATTGAAGTTGATGCACCTGAAATTCCAATTATGGATGGTAGTGCAAGTCCATTTATTTATTTATTGCTTGATGCCGGCATTGAAGAACAGAATGCACCGAAAAAATTCATTCGTATTAAGCAAAAAGTGCGTGTAGAAGACGGTGATAAATGGGCTGAGTTCTCCCCTTATAACGGTTTCCGTTTAGATTTCACTATTGATTTCAACCATCCGGCAATTAGTAAAAATGTACGTAACTATGTGATGGATTTTTCTGCGCAGGCTTTTGTTCAACAAATTAGTCGCGCTAGAACCTTTGGTTTCATGAAAGATATTGAATATCTACAGTCACAAGGTTTAGCTTTAGGCGGTAGCTTGGATAATGCCATTGTGCTTGATGATTACCGCATTTTGAATGAAGACGGTTTACGTTTTAAAGATGAATTAGTTCGTCACAAAATGTTAGATGCCATCGGTGATTTATATATGTGTGGTTATAACATTATTGGTGATTTTAAAGCCTATAAATCAGGTCATGGTTTGAATAATAAATTATTAAGAGCGGTATTAGATAATCAAGAAGCTTGGGAATTTGTCACCTTTGAAGACAAACAACAAGTTCCGGAAGGTTATGTTGCTCCTGCTCAAGTTTTGATTTAAAAAATATTTTCTTAAAAGCTATATTTCAATGAAATATAGCTTTTTTTTATCCTTTAAAAGGCATTTTATTAGTGTGGCTTATAAAAAGTGCGGTCAGAAATTAAAATGTTTTTATTTGTCTTTTGATTTAATGAATACCAATAATCCATAACCTAACAGAGAAAACCAAATGAAAAAATTCTTCTTTCTATTTCTATTAAGCTTATCCAATGTGACTTTTGCAGCAAGTGATATTATTGTTGATGCCGTTACTTGCAAGACATTTGAGGGGAAGGATTTAAAACTCATTTTTGTTCCGGAAAGTCAGTTGTTTAGTTTATCTCTTGATAATGCTGTAGTGGTTGAAACAACAATAGATAAGATTTACCTTCAACCCTATGCAACGCAAAGTACAATATATTTTCCTCCTAAGTCCGCTGATAATCGTTGGTTTCTGGTCAGGGAAGATGATTCGGATAAAACAGGCTATACCAACGTTTCTTTGGAAATTCGTCAAGATCAGAGTGGAAAATTGATTAAACGTTATCAATGTAAAAAAGAAACGATTTCTTCCATGTTGATGGAGTTTTCCGCAGATGGTAGGGAAGTGCCTGAAAATATTGAGAGCCTAATGCATCAATAACAGGCTTAAAGTGCGGTTAAAAATAGCAATGTTTCCTATGCCCATTTCAGAATAAATAAGTCGTTTATGAATGAATACGGGCTTTATTGACATCACTAAATGTGAATAGAGAAAGATGTCCTAGTATTTAAATAAAGGAAAGCTTATGTCATTGGATTTAAGTGAAATTCGACAACAAATTACCCAAATTGATCGCAGTTTATTAAAGCTCCTTTCTGAGCGTCATCGTTTAGCGTTTGATGTTGTTCGTAGCAAGGAACTTACCCAGAAACCGTTGCGTGATGCAGAGCGTGAGGAGCAATTACTACAAGAGTTGGTGCAATTTGCCGAAAATGAAAATTACCAATTAGAACCGCAATACATCACCTCAATTTTCCAAA
This sequence comes from Aggregatibacter segnis ATCC 33393, assembly GCF_900476035.1. GTDB lineage: Bacteria > Pseudomonadota > Gammaproteobacteria > Enterobacterales > Pasteurellaceae > Aggregatibacter > Aggregatibacter segnis. The sequence goes on from NZ_LS483443.1 coordinate 965,681, forward strand.
AAATTATTGAAGATTCGGTGCTGACGCAACAAGTGTATTTGCAGAAAAAACTGAATGCGCAACGTGAACAGAATATTCATATCGCCTTTTTAGGTAAGCGAGGGTCTTATTCTCACTTGGCGGCGCGTAATTATGCTACTCGATATCAAGAAGAATTAGTGGAAATAAGTTGTGCCAGTTTTGATGAGGTTTTTGCTAAAGTACAACATGGTGAAGCCGATTATGGGGTTCTTCCATTAGAAAATACGACATCCGGTGCCATAAACGAAGTTTATGACCTATTGCAGCACACCGATTTGTTTTTGGTAGGTGAATTGGCTTACCCTATTCAACATTGTGTCTTGGTAAATGGGCAAGATGATTTAAGTAAAATCGATACGTTATATAGTCATCCCCAAGTGATTCAGCAATGCAGCCACTTTATTCACGGCTTAGAACGTGTGCATATTGAATATTGCGAAAGTAGCTCGCACGCCATGCAATTAGTTGCAGGCTTGAATAAACCGAATATTGCCGCTTTGGGCAATGAGGATGGTGGTAAGTTATATGGTTTGAACGTGCTGAAGCGTAATGTTGCCAATCAGGAAAATAATATTACACGCTTTATTGTCATTGCCAAAAAGCCGCACAGTGTTTCACCGCAAATCCATACAAAAACCCTATTGTTAATGAGTACGGGGCAGCAGGCGGGCGCTTTGGTCGATGCGTTGTTGGTATTTAAAAAACACCATATCAACATGACAAAATTGGAGTCACGTCCGATTTATGGGAAGCCTTGGGAGGAGATGTTTTATTTGGAAATTGAAGCCAATATTCATCATCCTGATACGCAATCGGCGTTGGAAGAATTAAAACAATTTAGCCACTATCTCAAAATTCTTGGTTGTTATCCTAGCGAAATAGTAAAGCCAACAGCCTTGCCGAAATAAATATCTAAAGAAAGTGCGGTGGAAAAACAGATAAATTTTCCACCGCACTTTTCTTCTTTCCTGCTCTTGAAATTTCACCTTCCGCACTTATATCCATAACGTTTTCAATTTATTCAACATAAGTAGGAAGAATATGAGTACAAATCAAGAAACCCGTGGCTTCCAATCGGAAGTCAAACAACTTCTCCAATTAATGATTCATTCTTTATATTCCAATAAAGAAATTTTCTTGCGCGAGCTGATTTCAAATGCCTCCGATGCGGCGGATAAATTGCGTTTCAAAGCCCTGTCTAATCCGGCTTTATATGAAGGTGACGGCGAATTGCGTGTGCGCGTCAGTTTTGATGCGGATAAAGGCACCCTCACCATCAGCGATAATGGGATTGGGATGACCCGTGAACAGGTTATTGATCATTTGGGCACAATTGCCAAATCCGGAACAAAAGAATTTTTGACCGCACTTGGGCAAGATCAAGCGAAAGACAGTCAGCTTATCGGTCAATTCGGTGTGGGTTTCTATTCGGCGTTTATCGTTGCCGATAAAGTGACGGTGAAAACCCGTGCGGCAGGTGAGGCAACGGATAAAGGCGTGCTTTGGGAATCTGCCGGAGAGGGCGAGTATTCCGTGGCGGATATTGAGAAAAAATCCCGTGGCACTGACGTGATTTTACATTTACGTGAGGACGAAAAAGAATTCTTAAATGAATGGCGTTTGCGTGAAATTATCGGTAAATATTCCGATCATATTGGTTTGCCGGTGGAAATGCTTACCAAAGAATATGATGACGAAGGCAAAGAAATCGGTGAAAAATGGGAAAAAATCAATAAATCGGATGCCCTTTGGACACGTTCTAAAAACGACATTTCCGATGAGGAATACAAAGAGTTTTATAAGCATCTAAGCCATGATTTTGCGGATCCGTTATTGTGGGCGCACAACAAAGTGGAAGGTAACCAAGAGTACACCAGTTTACTTTATGTGCCGTCTAAAGCGCCTTGGGATTTATTCAACCGTGAACATAAACACGGCTTGAAACTCTATGTACAACGCGTGTTTATTATGGATGATGCGGAGCAATTCATGCCGAATTATCTGCGTTTTATGCGTGGGTTAATCGACAGCAATGACTTGCCGTTAAACGTATCCCGTGAAATATTGCAGGACAACAAAACCACGGCAGCGTTACGTAAAGCGTTAACCAAACGTTCATTGCAAATGTTAGAGAAATTGGCGAAAGAGGATGCCGACAAATATCAGCAGTTCTGGAAAGAATTTGGCTTAGTGCTAAAAGAAGGTCCGGCAGAAGATTTTGGTAATAAAGAAACCATTGCGAAATTATTGCGTTTTGCCTCTACCCACAAAGATAGCAGTGAACAAACCGTGTCATTAGAAGACTATGTTGCCCGCATGAAAGAAGGGCAAAAAGCCATCTATTACATCACAGCAGACAGCTATGTAGCGGCCAAAAACAGCCCGCACTTGGAATTATTCAATAAAAAAGGCATTGAAGTCTTATTGCTTTCCGATCGTATTGACGAATGGATGTTAAGCTACTTAACGGAATTTGATGGCAAATCACTTCAAACTATCACGAAAGCCGATTTGGATTTAGGTGATTTGGCGGATAAAGAAGAAAACGAAGCGCAAAAAGAACAAGACAAAGCCTTTGATAGTTTTATTGAGCGCATAAAAACCTTGCTGGGCGAACGCGTGAAAGAAGTGCGTTTAACTCACCGTTTAACGGATACACCGGCAGTAGTTTCCACCGGTAATGACCAAATGACCACGCAAATGGCAAAACTTTTTGCTGCGGCAGGTCAGCCTGTGCCGGAAGTGAAATACACGTTTGAATTAAATCCGGAACATCACTTGGTGAAAAAAGTGGCTGACACTGCCGATGAAGCGGAATTTGCCGATTGGGTGGAATTGTTGTTAGAGCAAGCTATGCTTGCAGAGCGCGGTTCGTTAGAAAATCCGGCGGCGTTTATTAAGCGCATCAATAAGTTATTGAGCTAATCTATTTGTGATTGATTAATGTAATGGTTAAAATCCTCAGTCTGAATAAGATTGAGGATTTTTTATTTTTAGAGGTGAGAATATGATTATTGTTTATGGCATTAAAAACTGCGATACGGTGAAAAAAGCATTGAAGTGGCTAACTGAACATAATATTCAACATAAATTACATGATTATCGTGTGGATGGATTAGATACTCAATTCTTACAACAAGCAGAAGCCCAATTTGGTTGGGAAAATTTAGTCAATAAACGTAGTATGACTTGGCGTAATCTTGATGAAAATGTGAAAAATACACTCTCGAAATCTACCGCACTTTCCGTATTAGCTGAAAATCCAACGTTAATCAAACGCCCGATTATTTTGCAAGATGGTAAGGCATTGATTGGCTTCAACGAAAAAGAATATATTACAGCATTTAAGTAGTATTAAAGTAGAGAATTTATTTTTACTTGTTTATCTACTTATTAGAACTACTAATTTTGATTAAAAAAGGAAATATAAAAATGAATAATGAACAACAAAGTGAACAGCAAAAAGCCATACGACGTTTTTTATTGGGAGTTTTTTTATTGCATTAGTATGCGCTGCCCTCGGTTATTTATTTATTACTTTAATGACTCCCAGCTCAGATGAGGTGGTATTGATATTTTTTTATACTTTTTTTATCGTATTTATACCTAGTGCGATTACAACGTTTGTTTTTTACATCACTCAGGAAAAAGCAAGTAGCTACTATTGTCGGTATTTTTTACTGGCACTTTTGATGCCGTTCTTTTTAATTCCGATCCTGACCACATTATTCGATTTGATTTATTTAAACCGTTGGCATGATGCTATTGATATGCTTGTAGCGAATTATCTAGGGTACAGCATTCCTTGTGGTATATTAGGAGTAGCTCAACTGGTGTTAGCACAAGCGTGTTTTATAAAAATATGGGACGCACAGTAACCGCTTAACCTTATTCTTTATTAAAGCTGGAGGTTTTTTTTCTGCTTATTGGAGTTATTAATTTTATTTGAAAGGAAATATAAAAATGAATAATGAACAAAAAAGTGAACAGCAAAAAGCTATACGACGTTTTTTTATTGGGAGTTTTTTTATTGCATTAGTATGCGCAGTCGTCGTTGATTTATTTCTTGCTTCAATGGATGGCAGCTCATCAGATGACGTGGTATGGGTATTTTTTTATACTTTTTTTATCGTATTTATACCTAGTGCGATTACAACGTTTGTTTTTTACATCACTCAGGAAAAAGCAAGTAGCTACTATTCGCGGTATTTGGTACTGGCACTTTTGATGCCGCCCTTTTTAATTCCGATCCTGGCCACATTATTCGATTTGATTTATTTAAACAGTTGGCATGATGCTATTGATACGCTTGTAGAGTATTATCTAACGCACGGTATTTTGGCTTGTATATTGGGAGTAGTTCAACTGGTATTAGCACAAGCGTGTTTTATAAAAATATGGGACGCACAGTAACCGCTTAACCTTATTCTTTATTGAAGCTGGAGGCTTTCTTATCTGCTTATTAGAGCTATTCATTTTATTTGAAAGGAAATATAAAGATGAATAATGCATTACAAAAGGCTATACCGCGTTTTTTATTGGGAGCTTTTTTATTGCATTATTATGTGCAGTCATTATTTCTGAATTTGTTGGAGAGGCATTTTTTCTTTCTTTTCTTATTTCATTTATACCTGGGGTGATGGCAACACTTATCTTTTTTGTTACTCGAGAAAAAGCAAGTCGCTATTATGGGCGGTATTTATTGGTGGCATTTTTTATACCTTTTTTAATCCCTATTATCGTCGGATTATCTTTGCATTTTGTTGATTTAAACTGGAATAGCACTATTGATACAATTATAGGCACTTATTTTTTATTAGGCCTTCCTTGTACTATTTTGGGGATAGTTCAATTGGTGCTGGCAGTAGTATGTTTACCAGAAATGCATAAGTAAATAGTCATCTTTTAACCTTGCCTTTTGTTCTTAATAAGAATAAGATTCATTACAGTATTGTTACAATCTCAATCATTGATGTGATAAATGTTTCATAACTGTTGGTATTTGTTTGAAAGATTTTATGTGGTTGAATTGTGGTTTTTATGACTCAAGTGCCAAAACAAGGGATTGATTATGCATAACAAATCTTATTTTGCCCTTCTTCCTCTTCCGTTCTTTTTATCCAATGCGTTTGCGGAGGAGCCTCAATTTACCACCTCACTTGCTCCGATTGTTGTGACCGGTGTGTAGCAAAAGAGTGCGAATACGGTAAAACTTAACCCTAAAACGACGCTTCAACCTTTGCCGGCTGGTGATGGGGCAGATTTATTGCAATCCGTTGCAAATATGAGTGTGATTCGTAAAGGCGGGAGTTCCGGTGACCCCTTATTTCGGGGATTGGGTGGCTCCCGTTTGAGTATTCAGGCGGATGATCAATTTATTCATGGTGGTTGTAGCAACCGAATGGATCCACCTACAGCATATATTTTCCCATCGGCTTATGATGAAGTGGTGGTGACTAAAGGACCACAAACGGTGACACAAGGGACGGGGTTGGTTGCAGGCGCGGTGCGTTTTGTGCGGAAAGAACCTGAATTTGATACGCAAAACACTTATTTAAACGGCAGCCTAACCCTTGGCGGAAATAAACGTCATGATGCTTATTTTGATGCGATGGCCGGCGGTAAATACGGTTATTTACGTACCAGTGTGTCACATAATGAAGCCGGCAATTACAAAGATGGTGACGGTAATCGCATTCATTCTTCCTTTGAACGTCGTAACCAAATGCTACAACTTGGCCTTACTCCGACAGAAAATACATTGCTGACAGGAACCTATGAGCGTAGCCGAGGTGAAGCGGCTTATGCGGATCGTATGATGGACGGCAGTAAATTTGACCGCGATGCATGGAATGTGCGTTTTGTGCAACGTAATATTGCGCCATGGTTTACTGAGCTTGAGTTGCGCTACGGTCAAAGCAAGATCGATCATGTGATGGATACTTATAGCTTGCGCTATTTGCGCATGATGGGAAGCCAAGTCAAAAAAGCAATGAATCCAAAACGTGAAACAGACACCGGACACCTAAAAGCGACCTTTGATTGGCCGGATATTAATTTGCAGACCGGAATTGATTATATGCGCGACAAACACCTTGCTCGCATGGAAATGCACGGTGAAGGCTATACGCATAAACCTTATCAGCCGCAACAAAACTTCACCCAATGGGGCGGATTTGCAGAAGGGGCATGGACGGTTAATGATAGCCGTAAGTTCATAGCAGGTTATCGTTATGATGAAGTGAAGGCGGAATACGATACCTTGATGGCAAATCATCCGAATAAAAAACGCACCTATGATTTACACGCGGGTTTCTTCCGTTGGGAAGAAGAAATCAATGGCATTAAATATTATGCCGGTTTAGGCGTTGCCGAGCGTGCGCCGGATTATTGGGAGCGTCGTGTAAGCCAAGTGTTGAATAAAGAACAGAATCGTCAAATTGATACGGGACTGATTTGGAAAAATGATGTTTTTGATCTTTCCCTCTCGTTTTTTGGCAGTGATGTGCATAATTTTATTATGTTAGAAAGCATAAATAACAATGCGACAGCCCGCAATGTGAAAGCGACCCGTTTAGGCGGTGAGGTTGAGGGTAAATGGAAATTTGCCGAACATTGGGAAATCGGCAGTAGCCTTGCTTACACCTACGGTAAAAACCGTACCGATGATCGCCCGCTGGCTCAAACGCCTCCGTTAGAATGGAAAAACTCATTAACTTGGGATAACGACACCTTGAGCGTAGGTTTGTTATGGCGAGTGGTTTCTGCCCAAAAACGCTATGCCGAAGGGCAAGGTAATATTGTTGGGCAAGACATTGGCCCATCAGCCGGATTTGGCACATTGTCCTTAAACGCAGGATGGAAGATTAACAAATATGTGACTTTACAGGGCGGTATTGATAATCTCTTTGATAAATCCTATGCCGAATTCGTCAGCAAAGGTGCCGATCCTTCTGCAGGGGTACAAACCACGCGGGTAAATGAACCGGGCCGTCAATATTGGATGCGGCTACAAGTGCAATTTTGATGTTGCAAAAATAACAAAATGGATAGCCAAGCTATCCATTTTTTGTTCAATAAGATTTGAATAAAAAAGAAATTTTGTTAAATTACACCGCACTTTTACTTATTCAGCCAATTTCCTCAATGCTATGAAACACCATATTATTCAATTATCTCAATCGCTTATCCGCCGACCCTCGATCAGCCCGAATGACGAAGGCTGTCAGCAACTCATTGCCGAACGTTTAGAAAAATTAGGTTTCCACATTGAATGGATGCCTTTTAACGACACCTTAAATTTGTGGGCAAAGCATGGTTCTGGTGAGCCAGTGATTGCCTTTGCCGGGCATACGGATGTGGTGCCAACAGGGGATGAAAGCCAATGGACTTATCCACCGTTTTCTGCCGAAATTGTGGATGGCATGCTTTATGGACGTGGTGCGGCTGATATGAAAGGCTCATTAGCTGCGATGATTGTGGCGGTGGAAGAGTATGTGAAAGCCAATCCAAACCATGAAGGAACAATCGCTTTATTAATTACTTCAGATGAAGAAGCTACAGCGAAAGACGGCACGGTGCGTGTGGTAGAAAGCTTAATGGCGCGCGGTGAGAAAATCACGTATTGCATGGTGGGCGAGCCGTCCAGTTCGAAAATTTTGGGCGATGTGGTCAAAAATGGTCGTCGCGGTTCGATTACAGGCAACCTCTATATTCAAGGCGTTCAAGGCCATGTGGCATATCCGCATTTGGCGGAAAATCCGATTCATAAAGCCGCGCCATTCCTACAAGAGTTGACAACCTATCAGTGGGATAACGGCAATGAATTTTTCCCGCCGACCAGTTTGCAAATCGCTAATATTCATGCCGGTACGGGCAGCAATAACGTGATTCCGGGCGAGCTTTACGTGCAATTTAATTTGCGTTATTGCACGGAAGTCACCGATGAAATCATCAAGCAAAAAGTCGCTGAAATGCTGGAAAAACATGGGTTGAAATACCGCATGGAATGGAATCTTTCCGGCAAACCGTTTTTAACCAAACCGGGTAAATTATTAGATGCGTTAACTGCAGCTATCGAGCAAACCACAGGCATTACACCACAAGCGGAAACCGGTGGTGGTACCTCTGATGGGCGCTTTATTGCGTTGATGGGCGCAGAAGTGGTGGAATTTGGGCCGCTTAACGCGACCATTCATAAAGTGAATGAATGTGTAAGTGTGGATGATCTCGCTAAGTGCGGTCAGATTTATCATCAAATGTTAGTCAATTTATTGGGCAAATAAGATGAAATTAACCCCTGACATGTTGACCGGCAAATCGCGAGAACATTTGGTGCATTTGCCGACACTGCATTCGACTCATCATTTTTTGCAGGCGCAGGCAATGAAAGCCTTTCAAGGGCTGCAACAAAGTGCGGTCAAAAATGGCTTTAATTTACAACCCGCCAGCAGCTTTCGTGATTTTGCGCGCCAACAACTTATTTGGAACGGCAAATTTAGCGGTGAACGCAAAGTGCATGATGATGCAGGTAATGCGTTAGATTTGACCCACTTGGACGATTGGCAAAAAGCGCAAGCTATTTTACGTTGGTCGGCGTTACCGGGGGCGAGTCGCCATCATTGGGGTACGGAAATTGACATTTTCGATCCTGATCTTTTGCCTCAAGGTCAACCCTTACAGCTTGAGCCTTGGGAATATGAAAAAGGCGGTTATTTCTTTGAACTGAGTGAATTTCTCACTGAAAATCTACCGCACTTTGATTTTAGTTTGCCTTTTATGCAAATGCCGGCAGAGAAAAAAATCGGGCGTGAACCTTGGCATATCAGCTACATACCATTGGCGGAGAAAGCAAAACAACTTTTTTCTGCGGAGGTGTTGCTACAGGCATGGGAAAAAGAAGAAATTGCTGGCAAGGCTACATTACAGCAGCATTTGCCTCAAATTTTTGAACAGTATTTTGTATAGATTGATTAAAAAGTGCGGTGTGTTTTTAGTGAACTTTTCAGCAGTAAAAAATACGTTAAAAACACACCGCACTTTTTTTGATTTATGTGTTGTTACATTTCTATCACATCTCTTTTCTTCTCTTAGACTTTTGTGAGCTACTTCAAAAATCCGGAAATTTTACAAAGAATTACATTTTTTTTTGTACTGAATGAAAGTATCCTACTCGCTAGCTGTAATTTAGGGAGATAAAGATGTATCAGTTTCAGCAGTTTACTCAAAAAGATATTGAAATTTTGAAGGATGAAACGATTTATCAAGGTTTTTTTAAGCTAAATAAAGTTCAATTCAAACATAAACTTTTTGCCGGCGGTTGGAGCGGCACGGTGACCCGTGAATTGCTCGTCAAAGGTGCTGCCTCTGCTATGGTTGCCTACGACCCAGTGTTAGATAACGTAGTGTTGGTGGAGCAGGTGCGTATCGGTGCTTATGATCCAACGTCAACTCAATCACCTTGGCTGTTAGAGCTCATTGCCGGCATGGTCGAGGAAGGCGAAACACCGGAATCCGTGGCATTACGAGAAAGTGAAGAAGAAGCCGGCGCGAAGATTTCTCATATGCAACATTGTTTGAGCGTATGGGATAGCCCGGGTGGCGTGCTGGAGCGTATTCACGTTTTTGTCGGTAAAGTGGATAGCACCACAGTCGGCGGATTACACGGTTTAGCAGAAGAGAATGAAGATATTCGTGTTCATGTCGTGAGTAGGGAAACAGCATATCAATGGCTTTGTGAGGGTAAAATTGATAATGGCATTGCGGTAATCGGATTACAATGGCTAGAGTTAAATTACCGAAAATTGAAAGAGCAATGGCTGTAAGCATTTTATTATCTGACGACATAGGTAATTTAGACTAAGTTTAATATTAAGTAGTAGGAGTTTACTTTGTTAAATACCTATCAATATAACACCCAACAAGACGTGTTCCGTATTGTTCAAATTACGGATCCGCATCTTTTTAAAGATACTAACGGTGAATTGTTGGGCATCAATACGCAAGCAAGTTTTTCCCAAGTTTTAAGTGAAATTCAACAACAGCAATACGACTATGATCTTGTGTTAGCAACGGGCGATTTAGTACAGGATAATAGTGATGAGGGCTACTTGCGTTTTCGTCAAGACGTGAAAGCGCTCAACAACAAAATGGTCTTTTGGATCCCCGGGAATCATGATTTTCAGCCGAAAATGTTTGAAATCCTAAAAGAAGAGACTGTCAGCGCGAAAAAACATATTTTGTTAGGGGATAAGTGGCAAATTTTGCTTTTGGATAGCCAAGTGCAGGGCGTGCCACACGGACAATTAGAAGCGGAAGAGCTGGATTGGTTAAAGCTAAAATTGCAGGAATATCCTGAACGCTATTCTTTGGTCGTATTGCATCATCACCTTCTTTCCACAGGTTCTGCTTGGTTGGATCAACATAACTTACGTAATGCCAATGAATTGGCGGAAGTATTAGCGCCATTTAAGCATGTCAAAGCCCTACTATACGGACACATTCACCAACAAGTGGATAGTGAATGGCTTGGTTATCAAGTGATGGCAACGCCTTCTACGTGTATTCAATTTAAAGCGGACAGCAACACTTTTGCACTGGATGTTGCTCAGCCCGGCTGGCGCGAAATAGATTTACATGCTGACGGGCATATTGAAACCCGTGTAAAACGTATTCAACAGGCATCTTTTTTACCGAATATGCAGGTTGAAGGTTATTGATCGTTGAAAAGTGCGGTCATTTTTTAAAGGGGATTTTTAATCCCCTTTATTTTTTATTAGAATCCACCGCACTTCAACGCACTTAGTCGCTTAAAACTGCTATAATTCCCGCCAATTTTTTCCAACCATTGAGACCTTATGAAACAACTTTTTGCCACCACAGCCCGTGGGTTTGAAGAGCTTCTGAAATCCGAATTAACCGAGTTAGGTGCACAGGATGCCAAAGTCGCGCAAGGCGGCGTGCATTATTGGGCAGATGACGAAACCCTGTATCGCACTTTGCTTTGGAGCCGCTTGAGTTCACGTATTTTATTGCCTATCGTGCAAGCTAAAGTCTTTAGCGATTTGGACTTATATTCCGCTGTGGTGGGCGTGAATTGGTTGGATTATTTTGATGAAAAAGTCCATTTTTTCGTGGATTTTAATGGTACGAACCAAGAAATTCGCCATACCCAATTTGGCGCGATGCGTGTGAAAGACGGCATTGTGGATTATTTTGAACGCCATGGTCTAGCCCGTCCAAACGTGGATAAAGAACAACCGGATATTCGTATTCATGCGTATTTGAATCGTGATGACGTGGTGCTGTCGCTTGATTTAAGCGGCGATGCGTTGCACATGCGCGGTTATCGTGAAGACACCGGCAAAGCGCCGTTGCGTGAAACCTTGGCGGCCGCGATTGTGTTGCGTTCCGGTTGGCAAAAAGGTACGCCGTTGGTGGACCCGATGTGCGGTTCGGGTACGCTATTGATTGAAGCGGCACAAATGGAAGCGCAAATCGCACCGCAATTATATCGTCTGCATTGGGGCTTTAATTTTTGGCAGGGGCATAATCAGGTAGCGTGGGAAAAGGTGAAAGAAGAGGCTTTAGCCTTGGCGGAAGCCGAAAAACAACGTGAAAATCCACCGCACTTTTATGGTTTCGATTTGGATCATCGCGTGTTGCAAAAAGCCAAACAAAACGCTAAAAATGCGGGCGTGGCGCATTTGATGCAATGGCAACAGGGCGATGTGGCGGCGATAAAAAATCCAAGTCCGAACGTAGCAGGCACGGTGATTTGTAATCCGCCGTACGGCGAACGTTTAGACACAACGCCGGCGCTGATTGCCTTGTATTCTGTGTTTGGCCAACGCTTGAAACAACAATTTGCCGGCTGGAACGCATCTATTTTCAGTGGTGAGCCAAGTCTATTGGATTGCTTGCGCTTACGTTCTCATCGTCAGTTTAAAGCGAAAAACGGCCCGTTAGATTGTGTTCAGAAAAATTATCAAATAGCCGAGCGCGCAGAGCAAAGTGCAGTAGAAAATGCCCTAGAATTTGACCGCACTTCTTCGGTAACGTCTGAAGTCGCGCTGGATTTCGCTAATCGCCTGCAAAAAAATATCAAGAAAATTGAGAAATGGGCGAAGCAGCAAGGGCTAGACGCGTATCGCTTATATGATGCGGATTTGCCGGAATACAATTTGGCAGTGGATCGTTATGCCGATCACATTGTGGTGCAGGAATATGCTGCGCCGAAAAATATTGATGAAAATAAAGCCCGCCAACGGTTGTTGGATGCGGTGAATGCCATCTTGCAAGTGACCGGCATTGAAACCAATAAGTTGATTCTGAAAGTGCGCCAAAAACAAAAAGGCACCAATCAATATGAAAAATTGGCGAACAAAGGCGAGTATTTTTATGTGAACGAATACGGCGCGAAATTGTGGGTGAATTTAACGGATTATTTGGATACCGGCTTGTTTTTGGATCACCGCCTGACCCGTAAAATGCTCGGCGAAATGTCGCAAGGCAAGGATTTCCTCAATTTGTTTGCTTACACCGGTTCGGCAACGGTACATGCGGCGCTCGGCAAGGCAAAATCTACCACTACCGTGGATATGTCGAATACCTATCTCAACTGGGCGGAACAGAATTTGTTGTTGAACGACATTGAAGGTAAACAACACAAACTGATTCAAGCGGATTGCTTGCAGTGGTTAGAAAAATGCGATCGTCAGTTTGATTTGATTTTTGTTGACCCGCCGACATTCTCCAATTCCAAACGCATGGAAGACAGTTGGGACGTGCAACGGGATCATATTAAGTTGATGACAAATTTAAAACGCATTCTGCGCCCGAACGGCACCATTGTGTTCTCTAACAACAAACGCGGTTTCAAAATGGATTTTGCTAAGTTGGAAGAATTAGGTTTAAGTGCGGTGGAAATTTCTCACAAAACCTTGCCGTTGGACTTTGAACGCAATAAGCAAATTCATAATTGTTGGCTGGTGACGTTGAAATAAGAAAACAAAATAGGGCAGAAATTCCGCCCTATTTTTGTATCTCTTTGTATGAAAAGCTGCTGATTTTAAATCAGCAGCTTTGTTTTTTGCTCAATTTACTTAATTGGCAATATGTTTTGGTTTGAAGAAAACCATGGTGAAAATTTGCCAGAAGAATGCAAGCGCACCAAAGATGAATACAACGTCACCCACTAAACGTACCCAGCGTAAGGTGTCGAATAACGGTTGTTGCATGAATTCTTCACTGCGGGCATACCATAAACCTTCAGAGATACTCGCGTAACCTTGAATGATACCGATTGGTAATAGGCTGGAGACGATCATTAAGACCAACCCGCTGTTAAGCAACCAAAAGCCCCATTTCATCAATTTGTCGTTGAATGGTGTGTTTGGACGTAAGTAACGTGCGATTAAGAACACGAAACCTAATGCCAAGAAACCATATACCCCGAACAATGCCGCGTGGGCATGTACTGCGGTAGTGTTTAAACCTTGGATATAGTAGAGGGAAATCGGTGGGTTGATTAAGAAACCAAACACACCCGCACCCAACATATTCCAGAAGGCAACGGCAACGAAGCAGTAGATAGGCCATTTTAAGCGATCCATCCATGGTGCTTTTTGTTTCATTTCCCAGTGTTCCCAGGCTTCATGGCCAAGTAAAACTAATGGCACAACTTCAAGTGCGGAGAAGGAGGCACCTACAGCGATAATTGGCGTTGTCGCACCGGCGAAGTATAAGTGGTGGAAGGTTCCCGGAATACCGCCAATTAAGAACAATGCCGCTTCGGTGATGGTTGCCACAGTCGCTGTGCGACGGGAAACTAAACCTAAACTTACGAAGATGAAGGACAGTGCCGCTACGGAGAATACTTCAAAGAAGCCTTCTACCCAAAGGTGAACTACCCACCAACGCCAGTATTCCATCACAGATAAGTGTGTGTGTTCGCCGTAGAATAACGCCGGGCCATAGAATAAGCCGATGGCGATAACGGAGGCGAAGAACAAGGCAAGTAAGTTTTTGTCGCCCGGTTGTTTGAACGCATTCACGGTACCGCGTAGCATTAAGACCAACCAGAATAAGATACCTGCGAATTTCACTGCTTGCCAGAAACGACCTAAGTCGATGAATTCATAACCTTGGTGACCGAACAAGAAGCTCCATTCTTCAGGGATGATGTGCGCGATGGCCAAATAGCTACCGGTGAAGGAGCCTACTACTAAGACAACCAATGCCCAGAAGAGAACATCTACGCCAAGTTTTTGGTATTTCGGATCTTTACCGCCGTTGATAATCGGTGCAAGGAATAAACCACCAGCCAAGAATGCCATGGCGATCCAGAATAACGCCGCTTGAATGTGCCATGTACGTACTAAAGAATATGGAAGATATTGGGAAATATCTAAACCATAGAATTCCTGACCTTCAACCGTGTAGTGCGCCACAACGGCACCTAAGTTCACTTGCACGAAGAAAAGCGCAAGTACGGTAAACAAATATTTACCTAAGGCTTTTTGCGATGGCGTTAATTGCAATTTAGTTAGCGGGTCAACTTCCGGGGAAATCGGGTCTTTTTCATCTTCACGACGCTTAAATGACCAAATCCACACCACGAAACCGATACCGGCAATGAGGAAGACGATACTGGCGATAGACCACATGACGTTTTCCGGTGTCGGCACGTTATTGATTAACGGCTCATGCGGCCAGTTGTTGGTGTAAGTGGCATGGGTATTCGGACGCTCTGCAGAGGCAGTCCATGCTGTCCAGAAGAAGAATTTCGCTAAATCTTGACGAGCTTCTAAGCTCGGCAAGGTATTGTCTTTCATGGCGAAGTGTTCACGCGTTGCTTTGCTCGCGGGATCATCACCATATAAAGAAATATAGTATTGCGCCGTTTTATCGATTGCCGCTAAACGGTTGGCGGAAAGCACTACGGTGCCATTTTCATCAACTTTACTGCCGCGGTATTCTTTGGTTAAACGGCTTTTTAAGATAGTTTGTTGGTCATCATTTAAATCGGCGAAGTTTTTGCCGTATTCTTGATTTGCAACAATGTCTAGCCAGTTGGTTAATTCACGGTGTAGCCAGTCGGCGGTCCAGTCCGGTGCTTGATATGCGCCATGGCCCCAAACGGAACCTAATTGCATACCACCGGTGGTTTGCCAAGCGGTTTGACCGTGTAAAATATTGTCATGTGTGATAACCGGTTCGCCTTGTTCCGTCACGTATTGTTTCGGAATTGGCGGAGCTTCACGATAGATTTCAAACCCGTAGTAACCGAGAATAGAGAACGCTCCTATTAACACGGCAACTAACAGGAACCAGAACTTCTTATATTGTCCCATTTGATCACTCCTTGAGAAAATTAGAGGTAGATAACTTAATTATTTGTGTCAGACACATTCAGATTTTACGATTGAAAGTAAAATACCTGACTAATTATATCGGATTTAAAGAGGCAGTATATTACCGAATAGTGAGTAAATATAAAGGGAAAAATAATAGCTATAAATTAAGCAACGTTGTTTAGATAGGAATAACCTAAAGAGAATAGAAAAAGATAAGGGCGGAAATTCCGCCCTATTTTACATTTAAAAATCACCGCACTTTTTTAGCGTCGTGCTTCAAATTCAGCTAAAGCAGCATCAAATTGTTCCATCACTTTCGGATGTACCGGTGCGAACACGGAAGAGGTAATGGTGATGAAAGAACAGACCAAGAAACCTGGGACGATTTCATAGAGGTGAGATAAATCTTCCCAGCCCAAGTATTTCATTAATGGACTCCAGACCACCACGGTGATAGCGCCGGATAACATTCCCCATAATGCCGCTTTGGAGCTAATATTGCGGTTGAACAAAGAAAGAATCACCACTGGGCCGAAAGCGGCACCAAAACCAGCCCATGCATAAGAAACCAAGCCCATTACTTTAGAGTTTGGATCTTGTGCGATAGCGATGGCAACCACCGAGATTAACAATACCATTAAACGACCGACCCAGACCAATTCAAGGCTGGAAGCGCCTTTACGGAAGAAACCTTTATAGAAATCTTCTGTAATTGCTGCGGAACACATTAATAATTGGGCGGACAAGGTACTCATCACCGCTGCTAAGATCGCGGATAAAACGATACCGACAATCCAAGGGTTAAACATTGCTTTACTTAACTCAATGAAAACCGCTTCTGCATTGTATAGTTGAATATTTTGGGTGGTGAAATAGGCCAATCCGAAATACCCTACTGCAACGGCGCCGCCAAGACAGAGGAACATCCAAGAAATTCCGATTTGACGGGCTTTTTCGAGAGAGGCGACAGAGTCTGCTGCCATGAAACGGGCAAGAATGTGTGGCTGTCCGAAATAACCCAAGCCCCAAGCCAACGCAGAGACAACGCCGATACCGGAAACATTGTGCAGCCAGTTGCTGTAAGGAATGCCGGTGACAGCAGATTTGGCTTCCAAAGACATCGTGATTTCATCCCAGCTGATGTTGAGCAATACCATGACCGGTGCCAAAATCAAGGCGAAAATCATTAATGAGGCTTGGATGGTGTCGCTCCATGAAACCGCTAAATAGCCACCGATAAAGGTATACGTAATGGTCGCTAATGCCCCTAACCAAAGTGCGGTGGAATATTCTAAGCCCAATAAGCTTTGGAATAACTTCGCTCCCGCTACCACGCCGGAAGCGCAGTAAATGGTAAAGAAGAAGAGAATAATGCCTGAAGAAATAATCTTTAACGCTTTTTTCTGACGCGGAAAACGTTGTGCAAAAAATTCAGGTAAGGTCAGCGCATTGCTATATTTCTCAGTGAAAATCCGCAAGCGTCCTGCCACAACGCGATAGTTCAGATAGGCGCCAACGGTTAAGCCGACAGCAATCCATGCTTCGGAAAGGCCTGATAAGAAAATCGCGCCGGGTAACCCCATTAATAGCCAACCGGACATGTCGGAAGCACCGGCTGACATGGCGGTCACGAAACTTCCCATTTTTCGTCCACCCAAAATGTAATCATCAAAATTTTTGGTGGAACGATAGGCGTATAACCCAATGCCTAAAATAATTGCCAAATAGAGGCCAAAGGTGATGTAGATTTGCATAAAACACTCCTTTTATTCTTCTTGAGAGGACATTAATGAGGTGTTTCCACCTGCCGCAGTGGTGTTATAACTGCGAGAAAACTCATCATACAATGGCAGTAAATCTTGGGTATCTTGCCAGTCGTAACATTTGAAAATAGCTTGACTGTTTTCAGCCAACCATTGACGTTTAGCTTTATCAAGTGCGGTCAAATAAATGCCTTTTTGACAATAACCTAACTTCGTATCCACACGAATGCCCGGTTTGGCTTTGGCGGCTAATGGATGCTGTGGTTCCACCAAAATGCTAAAACCTTTGGCAAGCAATTTTTCTGCCGCTTTTTCTGCTGCCGCTAAGTCGCCGTTGAGAATGGCTACTTCACAAGGCAGATAAGCTAAGGAGTTGTGTTCACCGGTGATACTTTCTAATACCGGTTTGGTTGTGCCTAGCGTATTTTCATCGCCAAATTGGCTGTAATAGCGAGGCGTACGGGTTAAACGTTGCAAATAGAACTCACCGCCGGCTTTCGGCCCTGTGCCGGATAATCCATGTCCGCCGAACGGTTGAACACCAACTACCGCGCCTACAATATTACGGTTGATATAGAAGTTGCCGCAGTTTAAGTGGCGTTCCACAATATCCATATGTTTGCGGATACGGGTATGGCAACCACCGGTCAGCGCATAACCTTTTTCATTTACCGCTTTGAGGACATTGAGTAAGTTATCTTTTTTATAACGTACGATGTGTAGAATCGGACCGAAGACTTCACGCTGTACTTGATCGAGGTTATCCAACAGATACACACTTGGTGCCACAAAATGCCCTTGAGTCGGCGTGTCGATTTCCGCATAAGCGCGGGCGACTTTGCGCATGGCTGCCTTGTGGTTTTCTAGATTTTGTTTAGCTTCTTCATCAATCACAGGACCGATGTCGGTAGCCAATAGACGTGGGTCGCCTAAACTTAATTCTTTAATGGCTTCCGTGATCATTTTGTAATAATGATCTGCCACATCTTCTTGTAATAATAAGATGCGTAATGCGGAACAACGTTGACCTGCCGAGTCAAAGGCGGAGCTGAGAACATCAGCAACGACTTGTTCCGGTAAGGCTGAAGAATCAACAACAAGCACGTTTTGACCGCCAGTTTCCGCAATCAACACAGGATCGTTATCTGCTAATGTCAGACGTTGCTCAATGAGTTTGGCCACTTCGGTTGAACCGGTAAATACGACGCCATCAAAAGCTTGTTGGACTAACGCAGCCCCTAAATCCCCCGCTCCTAACACCAGTTGTAGGGTTTCTTTCGGGATGCCGGCTTGGTGTAAGAGTTTCACGGCGGCGTACGCAATTAATGAGGTTTGTTCAGCCGGTTTTGCAATCACTGCATTGCCAGCCGCTAAAGAGGCGGCAATTTGGCCGGTAAAGATGGCTAATGGGAAGTTCCATGGAGAAATACAAAGTACTTTTCCACGGGGCTCGGCAAGGTGATTTTGTGTTGCGAGCTGCTCTAATTGAACGGCGTAATAACGTAAGAAATCCACGGCTTCACGCAATTCAGCAATGGCGTTTGGCAAGGTTTTGCCCGCTTCAACCACGGCGAGTTTCATCAATAAGCCGAAATGTTCTTCATATAAGTCGGCAGCATTACGTAAAACGTTAGCTTTTTCCACCGCACTTTTGGCTTTCCATTGGGTATTGTCGGCAGCGGCAAACGCATTTTCCGCCTGATTCACAGCTAAAAAGGCGACTTCTGCAACCGTTTCATTGAGGTTGGCCGGATTGGTGACTTGATGTGCCGGTGCATTTTCAGCATTTTCAGCATTTTCAAACGCAACCAAAGAGGTAGCGTTTTCAATGGTTGCCGAATTCAGCGCTTGTTCTAATCTTGCTAATTCCAATTCATTACTCAGATCGAAACCGGCGGAGTTTTTACGGTTTTTAAATAATTCTAACGGTTTGAGAACCGACTTATTCGGCTCGCCATGAGATTTGGCATAAAGCTTCCATGGTGGTGTCACAAGTTGTTCGACCGGAATGTTTTCATCAACCAGCTGGTGAACGAAAGAGGAGTTTGCACCGTTTTCTAAGAGGCGGCGGACTAAATAGGCTAACAAGGTAGCGTGTGTACCCACCGGAGCATAGACACGCACTTGTCGATTCAGATTGTCTTTCCCCACAATATTGTCATAAAGAGATTCCCCCATGCCGTGTAGGCATTGGAATTCAAAGTTTTTACCTTGGCCTAATTCGTGAATCGTGCACATGGTTTGCACGTTATGGGTGGCAAATTGCGGATAAATGACATCTTGCGCAGCAAATAATTTTTTTGCACAAGCAATATAAGAAATATCGGTGTGATTTTTACGTGTGTAAAGTGGGAAACCGTCCAAACCGTCCGCTTGCGCCCATTTGATTTCGCTGTCCCAATAAGCGCCTTTAACAAGACGAATCATCAAATAGCCTTGTTTTTCTCGGGCTAAATTAATCAAATAATCCAACACAAATGGACAACGTTTGGAGTAAGCCTGTACTACGAAACCAATGCCTTTGTAGCCTTGTAATTCCGGTTCATCTAATAATTTTTCCACAAGATCGAGGGAAAGCTCTAAACGATTGGCCTCTTCCGCATCAATATTGATACTGATGTTGTATTTTTTCGCTAATAAGAAGAGTTCTTTTAAGCGAGGGTAAAGCTCATTGATGGTACGATCATATTTGGAGCGGCTATATTTCGGATGAATCGCAGAAAGTTTAACGGAAACACTGTTGCCGTTATAAATGGTTCTGCCGGCTGCGTCTTTGCCCACTTCTTCAATGGCGTGTAAATAGTCATTGAAATAGCGTTGTGCATCGGCTTCAGTCATTGCAGCTTCACCCAACATATCAAAAGAGAAGGTAAACCCTTTTTCGTAACGTGGTTTGATGTTTTGTAGCGCCTCTTGCATGGTCACGCCGGTGACGAATTGTTTACCCAAAATTTGCATAGATTTGATAATTGCCATACGCATAATGGGCGCAGACAAACGGGAGAAACTACGGGTGAGCGCATTCGATAAACTGTTTTCATCCAGGCTTTCGCTAATTTTTTTACCAAACAGTAGGCCATAACTGGCTGCATTGATGAAGAATGAATTGGAATTGCCAATGTGAGATTTCCAGTTCCCTTCCTGTAATTTCTCATAAATCAAATCATCACGAGTTTGTGCATCAGGAATACGTAACAAGGCTTCTGCCAAACACATTAACGCCACTCCCTCTTCACTGCTTAATGAAAACTCTTGCATTAAGGCATCTGCGCCATATTGTTTTTGTTTAAGTTGGCGTAATTTTTTAATTAACTTAATAGCATTGTCTGTGATGCGTTGTTCTTGTTCCGGAGAAAAATCTAATGTTTTCACTAAAGAATCGACCGCACTTTTCTCATCTAAACGATAGTTTGCAGTGATTGCTTGGCGAATAGGGCTATATTGTTTTGATAGTGTGAATTGCATGAGAAAACCTCCTTTTGTTATATAATTGTTAACAAAATATAGATGGCGTGTTTATTAGTAAATGACTTTTTTGGCGTTCTGTGATTGAAGTCACATAAAAAATAAGGTTTTGTTGTTCGTAATATGTACGAATTGTGCGTTTTATAGACTGAAAAGAGACTAGAAATAAAAAACTCCCTACAGTGAGGGAGTTTTTCATT
This sequence comes from Aggregatibacter segnis ATCC 33393, assembly GCF_900476035.1. Taxonomy (GTDB): domain Bacteria; phylum Pseudomonadota; class Gammaproteobacteria; order Enterobacterales; family Pasteurellaceae; genus Aggregatibacter; species Aggregatibacter segnis. The sequence continues at coordinate 986,486 of NZ_LS483443.1, forward strand.
TGGGATGAGAGATTATAGGTTGAACACGGCAAATAACACGATAATGCTATAAAGTGTTGCCAAACCGTAGAAAATAAATCCGCCGGCCGGTACATGAACTTTAATATCATGCATACCGTGATGAACGCGGTGTAAGCCTCCCCACATTGGGAAAATTGTGAGAACGAGAATAACTAATTTCCCTAGCCAGTGGTGTGCAAAGGCAATGATATTCTCTGGACTAACGATACCGAAAGGCAATAGGAAGCCGAGAATAAGAATTAACACAGGGAAAGCCAAAGCACTTACCATGCCACCCGCACTGAACATTAACCAGACAGGTGGTTCGTTTGAACGTTTTGGATTTTGATTAACCATGACTTCCCCCTAGATAAATACTAACACTAAAGCCAATACGGTGACGGCGACAAACGCGCCACGTAAAGCATTTTTAATGAGTTTTGCCGGCAAACCAGTGGTACCTGACATCACTTCGCCAGTCATATCAAATAATGTGACTGCATGGAGCAATAAAGCGGCCAATGAAATGATGTTAAGAATAACAACAAGTGGATTTTGTAAGAATGGAATGAAACTCATGACAAATCCATCTGCTTTGCCTAAACAAATCACACCGTAAAGCAATACTAAGCTGAACCAAACGGTTGGCACGGCAGTCGCTTCACGTAGCATGTAGAATTTGTAGAAATCCCAACTTTTCCACCAAGTCGGGGTGATTTCACGAACGTATTTTTTACGTTTACTTACTGTTGTAGTCATAATCTTTCCCCTTACGCCTTCGGTTTAAGCATGGAAATGAGATAATCTTTGGCACTTTCTAATTTGCCTTGGTTAATGGCGGTTGCCGGGCCTACATGTTTTGGACACACTTCGGAACAGGCACCTACGAAGGTACAAGACCAAACGCCATTTTCACCATTCATGATTTTCATCCGTTCTGCTTTACCGTGGTCGCGGTTATCTAAGTTATAACGATGACCTAAGGTTAATACGGCTGGACCAACGAATTCTGGGTTTAAACCGAATTGTGGACAAGCGGCATAACATAAACCACAGTTGATACACATCGAGAATTGGCGATATTTTTCCAATTGAGCCGGAGTTTGTTTAGTACGGCTTTGCGCTAATTCTTTCGATGGATGCGGTTTACCATCTAACTCAGGCGCTTTGTTACCAATCACATAAGGTTTGATGGCTTCTAGGCTTTCGATAAAGTGGCTTAAGTCCACGATCAAGTCGCGTTCAATCGGGAAGTTTGCTAAGGCTTCAATACGCATATGACCACTGTAGTCACGCAAGAAGGTTTTACATGCCAATTTTGGAATGTTATTTACCATCATGCCGCAAGAACCACAGATCGCCATACGGCATGACCAGCGATAAGAAAGTTCCGGTTCAAGTTTATCTTTAATGTAACCTAAAGCATCAAGTAAGGATGTTTGGCTGTCATAAGGCACTTGATAGGTTTTTAAGTGCGGTTCCTTATCAACTTCGGGGTTATAACGTAGAACTTCAACGTTCATGATTGATTGTTCGGCCATATTATTACTCCTTACCCGCTTGAGCTTGTTCTTTTGCTTTGGCGGCTGCTTCTGCTGCTTCTGCTTCGGCACCGTAAACACGTTTTGCCGGTTGTGATTTAGTGATTTTCACCGGGCTGTATTCAATGCGTGGTGCACCGTTTTCGTTATAGAACGCCAAGGTATGTTTCAAGTAGTTCACATCATCACGTTCGGTGTAATCCAAACGTTGGTGCGCACCACGAGACTCTTTACGTTCAATCGCAGAGTTCGCAATAGATTGTGCCACGTCCAAAATGTAACCCAATTCAACTGTATACAATAAGTTTGTATTAAATACGCTAGAACGGTCAGTAATACGAATGTGTTTGTAACGTTCTTTGAGTTCTGCAATCTTATCTACTGCTTGTTGCATACTTTCTTGGGTACGATAGATACCGCAGCCTTCTTCCATAGCTTGACCCATTTCGTCACGAATTTCAGACCAAGACTCAGTACCTTCTTGGTTATAGAGGTCGCTCAAGCGTTTTACAATATCTTGCGCCTGAGCATCAAGTGCGGATTGGTTAGCTGGTGTGGCTTCAATTGCGCGTTGTGCCGCGTATTCACCCGCAACACGACCTAATACCACTAATTCAGCCAAGGAGTTGGAACCTAGACGGTTAGCGCCATGTAAACCGGAAGAGGCACATTCACCTACCGCAAATAAACCTTTAATGCGGGTTTCGCTGTTGAAGTCAACTTCGATACCACCCATGGTGTAGTGAACCACCGGACGCACAGGAATTGGCGCTTGTGCCGGATCGACACCTTCATAAGCTTTTGCTAATTCACAAATGAATGGTAAACGTTCGTGTAAGTATTTTTCACCAAGGTGACGTAAGTCTAAGTGCACCACATCAACGCCTTTGGCTGTTTTCAATGTGTTGCCTTTACGCCATTCTTGCCAGAATGCTTGGGATACTTTGTCACGAGGGCCTAATTCCATGTATTTGTTTTCCGGTTTGCCGATTGGTGTTTCCGGTCCCAAACCGTAGTCTTGTAAATAGCGATAGCCGTCTTTATTGACTAAGATACCACCTTCACCACGACAACCTTCGGTCATTAAGATACCGGTATTTGGTAAGCCGGTTGGGTGATATTGAACGAATTCCATGTCACGTAATGGTACGCCATGGCGATAAGCCATTGATAAGCCGTCACCGGTAACAATACCGCCGTTAGTGTTGAAACGGAATGCACGGCAACCACCACCTGTGGCGATAACAACGGCGTTAGCATTAATTTGTACTAAAGAACCTTCCATCATGTTCATGGCAACCATACCACGTGCATGGCCGTCATCCACTAAAATATCTAATACAAAGTGTTCATCGAAACGAATGATTTGTGGGTATTGAATGGAGGTTTGGAATAACGTGTGAAGTAAGTGGAAACCGGTTTTATCGGCAGCGAACCAAGTACGTTCGATTTTCATCCCACCGAAACGACGTACGTTTACATCGCCATCGGCTTTACGGCTCCAAGGGCAGCCCCAGCGTTCAAGTTGAGTCATTTCCACCGGAGAGTGTTCCACGAAATATTCCACGACATCTTGCTCACACAACCAGTCGCCACCGGCAACGGTATCGTGGAAGTGTTTATCGTAGGAGTCTTCTTCTTTAATCACAGCCGCAGCACCACCTTCAGCCGCAACAGTATGACTGCGCATTGGATAAACTTTTGATACTAAAGCAATTTTAAGATTTGGATTAGCTTGAGCTGCAGCAATCGCCGCACGTAAACCACCGCCACCTGCGCCAACAATGGCGATATCGACGTTAACAGTTTGCACGATATTCCTCCAAGTAAAGGGATGATAATAAAAACACCAAATAGATTTTTGGTACTGTTAGGGTGAAGTCATTTTGCCATTATTTTTTGTGATTAGAACCTTTTTTCTCAAACTTTGTCGCGATTTCGTGATCTACCTCAAAAAGTTAACAAACAGAACCAGTTGTTTACATTTTGTCTTATTGTTAACAAGTCATTAACGTTGAGTTAACTAAAAAGTGCATAAAAGTGCGGTGGAAAAAGGATTCATTTATGAATTTTGATTCACTTGTTTTAGAATAAGTCGCAAATTTTTCAAATTATCTTCAGCAAAGGCATATTTATGTTTGAACAAGAAGCATGGCAACCAACGGCATCCATCAAAAACTTACTTGACCGTGCAAAATTAATTGCAGAAATTCGTCGATTTTTTACTGATCGCGGTTTGTTGGAAGTGGAAACGCCGGTGTTAAGCGAATTTGGCGTGACAGATCTTCATCTGGCCACATTCAGCACTGAATTTGTTTCTCCTTTCGGAGAGCAATCTAAAACATTGTGGCTTTCCACCAGTCCGGAATATCACATGAAGCGTTTATTGGCCGCCGGCAGTGGTCCGATATTTCAAATTGGCAAAGTGTTTCGTAACGAAGAAGCGGGTAATCGCCATAATCCGGAGTTTACGATGTTGGAGTGGTATCGACCACACTTTGATATGTACCGCTTAATCAATGAAGTAGACGATTTATTACAACAAATATTGGAATGTCCGCCGCCAGAAAGCATGAGCTATCAGTTTGCTTTTCAACAATATGTTGGATTGGATCCGTTGTCGGCGGAATTATCCGAACTTGTGGAAAAAGCGAAAAAATATCAGTTAGTTGATGCTGAAAAAGAGAATCGTGATACGTTGTTGCAATTTCTTTTCAGTACGGTGGTGGAACCACAAATCGGGCATGATTGCCCGGTCGTGGTATATCATTTTCCGGCAAGTCAAGCGGCGTTAGCACAAATTAGCTCGGAGGATCTGCGCGTTGCAGAGCGTTTTGAGTTTTATTACAAAGGGCTAGAGCTTGCTAATGGTTTCCATGAATTGGCGGATGTGCGGGAACAATTACATCGCTTCGAGTTGGATAATCGTCAACGGGAAAAAGCCGGTTTGCCGGTGCGAGATATTGATAAACGTTTGTTGGGGGCGTTACAAGCCGGAATTCCAGATTGTTCGGGCGTCGCTCTTGGTGTGGATCGCTTGCTCATGATTGCCATGGGCGCAGAGAGTATTAAAGAGGTGATTTCCTTTTCGATAGACAATGCGTAAAGTGCGGTCGAAAAATAAAATGTTTTTTATGACCGCATTTTTGTTTACTTCAAAATAAACATGGGTGTTTGGCTAATTGGATCGCGGTGAATAACTACTTCTAAATCAAACACCTCTTTTAACAGCCCCTCTGTCATCACTTCGTCAGGCGTTCCTTGAGCCATAAGGTTGCCGTCTTTGAGAACGATTAAATAATCACAATAACGACAAGCCTGATTTAAATCATGGAGTACCGTAATGACGGTTTTGCCGTTTTGTTGCATTTGACGCATCATGCCCATGAGTTCCGCCTGGCGGTTGAGATCCAAATAAGTGGTGGGTTCATCCAACAGAACAAGCTCTGCATCTTGCGCTAATGTCATGGCTAAGAAAACCCGTTGTTGTTGCCCGCCGGATAAATCCGATACCAAATGTTCCGCCAGTTCCGCGGTGTGGGTTTGTTCCATAGCCCAAGCCACTAATTGCTCATCTTTATCACTTAATTTGCCCCACAAATTCAAATAAGGCGAACGGCCGTAAGCAATTAATTCGCGTACTTTAATGCCTTCCGGCACCAAATGTTGTTGTGGCAAGAACGCCAATTGTTTGGCGTATTCTTTCGGGGTGCTTTGCCAAATATCTTTGCCTTTGTGAGTAATTGTGCCTAGACGAGGCTTGAGCAAACGGGCCACTGCTTTCAGTGTTGTGGATTTGCCACACCCGTTCGGGCCAATTAAGGCAATAATTTGGTTGCTAGGAAAGCTGAGAGATAAATCCTGTACGATAGTTTTATCTTGATAGCCTAATTGTAACTTATTGATCTCAATGCTCATTATTTCGTTCTCATCAATAAATAGAAGAAGTAAGGGGCGCCGATAATGGCAGTGAGAATACCGGCGGGCAGTTCTGTCGGCGGATCGATAACCCGCGCTAAAATATCGGAAATTTGTAACAACAACGTGCCGATTAGCATGGCCGCCGGCAATAATGTGCGGTGACGTCCACCGACCAATTTGCGTGCTAAGTGCGGTGCAACTAAACCGAGAAATGCGATGGGGCCGCAAATGGCGACGGCTGTGGTGGAAAGTGCAACAGCCAGCACTAATACCAAGATTTGCGTTTTATTTACGCTTACTCCCAAGGTGGCCGCTTTGTTTTCACCTAAACCTAAGGTGTCCAAATCTCGGCAGAAAATAAACGGTAACGGCAATAACACCAGCAACCAAGGCAAAACGACATCGATATAAGCCCAACTTCTGCCCCACAAACTTCCGGTGAGCCAAAGCATAGCTGTGTTGATTTCTACCGGATTGGTTAGCATTAAATAATGGCTGATTGCCGCCCATAGGGCAGAAAGCGCCACGCCGATAATGGCCATTTTGATCGGGCGGAAGTTAAAACCACATATCATCCATAACAAAATGAAAGACAGGACACCGCCGATAAAGGCAAAAATCGGTAGCCAGTAAAAGGCTAAATTCGGTAGGAAGATTAATACGGTGACGGCGACTAAACCGGCGGCGTTATTGATTCCTAAAATATCAGGAGAGGCCAACGGATTACGCACGACACTTTGCACCAATACCCCGGAAATGGCCAATGCACCGCCGATAATAATGGCCAGTAGCGCGCGTGGCAGACGGTATTCCATTAAAGTGAAATAGTTTTTATCGTCAGGGTGAAAGGCCTGGCTAATTTCATCAAAGGATAGCGTGTAAGTGCCGTATCGAATGCTTAATACAAATAATAGCGCGACTGTACAGAGTGCCGATAAGTAAAAGCCGATTGCACGGAATCCTGAATGAGAACGGCGCATTAGTGTTTTCCTCTGGCAAATAATACAAAGATTGGCGCACCGATTAAGGCTAAAATGGCACCGGCAGGCACTTCACTTGGAAAATCAACAGCACGGGCAACGGTATCCGCCGCCAACATTAAAATAGCGCCTAATAACATGGACATGGGTAATGATTTTCGTAGATCATAGCCTATCCAATAACGCGCTAAGTGTGGAATTAACAAACCAATAAAGGCGACCGGGCCGGCTACGCTAACGGCTGAACCCACAATTAATAATGCTATGATATTGGCATACCAACGCAGACGGAACAGATTAATTCCCAAGGATTGAGCGGATTCGTCGCTCAAATTGAGTAAATTTAAACGGCTGGCAAAGAAGAGGCAAAAGAGAGCGCTCGATAGCAGAAACGGCCAAATAGCGTGCCATTCGTTCCAGCGGGCGTGAGAAATGCCGCCGGCAAGCCAACTCATTACGCCAAAGGCGTGATCTTCCGACATAATTAAGGCTAATTTGGTGAGAGCAGTACACAACAACGACACGGCAATCCCTGCCAAAATCACGCGGCTGCGATCGCCGCTACTGTCTTTCCACGCGTTGCTGATCAACATTACAACCAACCAACTGATTCCACCGCCGATACTTGCCACCAAGGCAATGCTATAGCCTGATAATAAGGCCGGGCTAATGGCACTCGCCGTTACCATGGCCAAACTTGCGCCGGAGTTAACGCTTAATAGCGTTGGTGAGGCCAGTGGGTTGCGGGTGATGGTTTGTAATAATGCCCCGGCTACCGCCAAATTGGCGCCTAATGCGATCGCCACTAACGCCCGAGGGAAACGTAAATCGACCACGGTGATCTTGGTCAATTCATCGCCATTGGGGAAAAAGGCGTTTAGCGCATCTAATGGTGAAATTTCAATAGGGTAGTATAAAAACAGGCTTCCCCATAACAAGAAAGCCAGTCCTAGTAGGGGCAAGCCCCAACGAAAAGCTGTGCCAAACATTATTTTTGATTAACGAATTGTTCAACTTGTTTTGCCATGATCTCGCTGGCCGTAATGCCGCGTCCGCGCGCCCACATATCGGCATTGACGCTAAATACATGTTTGGCTTTTACGGCAGGAATGGCTTGCCATAATGGTTCTGCTTCCCATTTGCGGGCGATACTTTCTTGGCGATAGTGGGCGATAAACATATAGTCCGGTTTTTCCATCACTAATTGCTCAAGATTGATTTCAGCAAAGGCTTGAGTGGCGTTTGGTAATTTTGGCGAGTTAAAACCTAGAACACCAAGGAAACTGGCGACATAACCACTGTCATTTTGTAAATTGAATTTGTCTTCGCGAGAGGTGCCGAAAATCCCTTTTTTGCCTTTCACATTGATATTTTGCGCAATGCTTTCGATAATTTTATTGTGTTTATCAATTTGCAATTTCATTTCACTGCCTTTACCGACAACATCGCCGATTTTTTGTGCCGTATCAAGATTTTCCTGATAGCTTTCATGGCGGGAGTCAAACATCATGGTCGGGGCGATTTTTTTTAATTCTTCATAAACTGCTGTATGACGAGAAGGATCAGCGATAATTAAATCGGGTTTTAATGCGGCAATGGCTTCAAGACTAGGTTGTGAACGGGTACCGACAGATTGCCAAGGTTGTATCTTATCTCGTACTTCCTGCAAAATGCGGGTTTTATCGTTGTCATCGGCAACGCCGACCGGGCTAACACCAACTTGAGCAAGGGCATCAACGAAAGAATATTCTAACGCGACAATGCGACTTGGGGTTTTATCTATAGTGAATTCACCTTTAGCATCGGTGACGGTCACAGCACTTGCCGTCACAGATGCCATAAGGAAAAGAGAAGTAAGGGTTGCGTTGACGAATTTTTTCATTTTCGAGTCCTCTGTCATCATAAAAACATAAGTACAACGGGTTAAATTATACACAGGGCTCGGTATTGAGAATAGTTCTTTTTTAATGTCCGACCAGATCGATAATTATCACTTCTGATTGCGACCCTAATCGCATCGGCACGCCCCAAAAGCCATAACCTGATGTGACAAAAAAGTGCCCTTGATTGATTTTTTCATAGCCGTAACTTAAGCGATAAATCAGTTTTACAACAAAATTTGCCGGGAAAATTTGTCCATTATGGGCGTGTCCGGAAAGCTGAATATCAATCGGCAAATTGGCGTGTTGTTCAATCTCTGTTGGGCGATGATCCATTAAAATCACCGGTAATGCGGTGTTGACACCTTTTAGTAATTGCGCCGCCGTTGGTCTGTTTTTAACGAGGTCGTCATTGCGACCAATGAGGGTAAAACGTCCATCAATCACGATACTTTCATCCATCACGGGAATGATCCCTGCTTTGCGCATTTCCGCTTCAATGCGTTGTTGATCACCAAAGAAGTCATGGTTTCCCAGGGTGGCATACACGCCAAGTGGGGCTTGCAGGTTGGCAAAGTGCGGTTGCATTTTTTCTGCTAAATAGGCGTTGACGTTATCATCCATAATGTCACCTGGGAGCAAAATAATATCTACCTTTTCCTGCCGCATGATGTCAGCCAACGTATCTAACTGTGTTGAACCAAACAAACGCCCTAAATGCAAATCGCTTGCCATACCAATGCGTAAAGGTTGCATTGGTTTATCTAATTTCACCTGAAAATGGCGAATGGTAGGCACATAAGCGTTGTAACAGGCGGTGGCGATGAAACTGAGAAAAATCACAGGATAAAGCCATTTTATTTGATTACGCCATTGTTTGAGAAGCAGGTAAAGGAAAGCCACAATCAGACTGCTAAATGTTGAAAATAATAATAGAGTGAGAAGCAAGGCGCTTACTCGAAAACTTTCGGCATAAAGACGCAACGGCGCAGTAGAAACCAAAATATTGAAGAACAAAAAGAGGATGATGCTCAGCTTGGTGCGTGTTTTTTGGTTGAGATTAAAAAGCCAGCCGAGCGTACGACTAAAACCGAATAACATGAATTGTAAGGCCAGCACGGCAACGGCCATGGTGATGTAGTGTCGGGTTTCCATAATTTTTCTGTTAAAAGTGCGGTTGTTTTATTGTGCGTTTATCTTCAAAAAGCAGTGCTTTTTTATCAGAAGAAGGGTGGGATCGGATAATAATATGGATAAAGGCACCGCGCAACGACACGGTAAATTGATCGTTCCCAATCGGCAATTTTTTCGCTAAAATGCCCACACTTTTTTTACTCAACTTTTTAATAACGGAAGAAAATTTATGTTCGGAAAAGGCGGTTTGGGCAACTTGATGAAACAAGCCCAGCAAATGCAAGATCGTATGCAAAAAATGCAAGAAGAAATTGCACAATTAGAAGTGACCGGCGAGTCAGGCGCAGGGCTAGTGAAAATCACGATTAACGGTGCGCATAACTGCCGTCGTATTGACATCGACCCTTCTTTAATGGAAGACGACAAAGAAATGCTGGAAGACTTGATCGCCGCTGCATTTAATGATGCAGTACGCCGTGCTGAAGAGTTACAAAAAGAAAAAATGGCGTCTGTCACCGCCGGCATGCCATTGCCACCGGGTTTCAAAATGCCATTCTAAAAAACGTCCGTAAAACTTACCGCACTTTATGACTAAAGTGCGGTTTATTTTTTCAGTCAATTCACCGAGAACCTTATGCAAACTAGTCCCTTGTTAGAAAATTTGATCGAAAGTTTACGTGTATTACCGGGCGTTGGTCCTAAATCCGCACAACGTATGGCGTATCATTTATTGCAACGTAACCGTAGTGGCGGTATGCGTTTAGCACAAGGGCTGACTGAAGCTATGTCAAAAATTGGGCATTGCGAACATTGTCGTACTTTCACGGAAGAAGATGTTTGCCATATTTGCAAAAACCCTCGTCGTCAAAATTCGGGGTTGCTTTGTGTGGTGGAAATGCCGGCAGATATTCTTGCGATTGAGCAAACCGGGCAATTTTCCGGGCGTTATTTTGTGCTTATGGGGCATTTGTCGCCATTGGACGGCATTGGCCCACGAGAAATTGGCTTGGATTTATTGCAAAAACGTTTACAAACAGAATCCTTCAAGGAAGTGATTTTGGCGACAAATCCCACTGTCGAAGGCGATGCCACGGCGAATTACATTGCAGAATTGTGTTTGCAACAAAACGTCAAAGTCAGCCGCATTGCCCACGGCATTCCGGTGGGCGGTGAATTGGAAATGGTGGATGGCACCACGCTGACCCATTCTTTCTTAGGCCGCCGCGAAATCGGCTAATCTTTTCTCCTCTGCGTTTTCTTGTTTATGCGACTTTTTATAGCAGAAAAACCGAGCCTTGGGCGCGCGATTGCGGATGTTTTGCCGAAACCGCATCAACGCGGTGATGGCTTTATCAAATGTGGCGATAATGACTGCGTGACCTGGTGTGTAGGGCATTTGTTAGAACAGGCAGAACCTGATGCCTATGATGCGCGTTTCAAACAATGGCGCTTAGAGGATTTGCCGATTGTGCCGCAAAAGTGGCAGTTAATTCCGAAAAAAGAAACCTATAAACAGCTAAAGACCGTTGAAAAGTTGGTGCAGCAAGCGGACATCCTCGTCAACGCAGGCGATCCGGATCGTGAAGGGCAATTACTGGTGGACGAAGTGTTCAGTTATCTCAATTTACCACCGGAAAAACGCAATGCCATTCAGCGTTGTTTAATCAGCGACTTGAACCCAAGCGCGGTAGAAAAAGCCATCAAAAAATTGCAACCGAATCGTGATTTTGTGCCACTTTCCACCTCCGCGTTGGCACGTGCGCGCGCCGATTGGCTCTATGGCATTAACATGACACGGGCTTATACCATTCGAGGCAGACAGGCTGGTTATAACGGCGTGCTTTCCGTTGGGCGGGTACAAACGCCCGTACTTGGCCTTATCGTACGCCGTGATTTGGAAATTGAACATTTCCAACCAAAGGATTTCTTTGAGGTGTTGGCTTGGTTGCGTGACCCAAAAGAGGAAAAAACACCGAAGAAATCGACCGCACTTTTTTCTGCGTTGTGGCAGCCGAGCAAAGCCTGTGAAGATTATCTGGACGAGGATGGGCGCGTATTATCTCATGCACTGGCAGAAAATGTGGTGAAGCGCATTACCGACCAACCGGCGGAAGTGACGGATTATTCGGATAAACGGGAAAAAGAAACAGCACCGTTGCCCTATTCCTTGTCAGCGTTGCAAATTGATGCTGCCAAGCGGTTCGGGATGTCCGCACAGGAAGTGCTGGATACCTGTCAACGTTTGTATGAAACCCATAAATTGATCACTTACCCACGTTCTGATTGTCGTTATTTGCCAAAAGAACATTTTACGGATCGCATGGCGGTGATGAATGCTATTTCTACCCATTTAACGCAATTTCAACCTTTGCCGGAAATTATTGATCCTGAACAAAAAAATCGTTGTTGGAATGATAAAAAAGTCGAAGCGCACCATGCCATCATCCCGACGGCAAAGAACCGCCCGGTGAGTTTGACTCCGGCGGAACAAAATATTTATTTTCTGATTGCTCGACAATACCTCATGCAGTTCTGCCCGGATGCAGAATACCGTAAATGTAAAATCACCTTGAATATTGCCGGAGGAACTTTTATCGCGCAGGCGCGTAATTTGCAAATTGCCGGTTGGAAACAGCTTTGGGGTAAAGAAGACAGCGACGATGAACAGCAAGATACGCTGCTGCCGGTCGTCAAAAAAGGGCAAATGTTGCATTGCGAAAAGGGTGAAATTATCAGTAAAAAAACGCAACCGCCAAAACCTTTTACAGATGCGACCTTGCTTTCTGCAATGACAGGCATTGCTCGTTTCGTGCAAGACAAAGAATTGAAAAAAATTTTGCGTGAAACCGATGGGTTAGGCACGGAAGCGACGCGTGCAGGAATTATTGAATTATTGTTTAAGCGTGGTTTTCTCTATAAAAAAGGCCGTAATATTCACAGCACCGAGGCGGGACGAATTTTAATTAACGCCTTACCAGATATGGCAACGCAGCCTGACATGACGGCACATTGGGAGTCACAGCTTGATGGCATTAGCCGTAAACAAGCAAGTTATCAGCAATTCATGCAAAACCTCACCCAGCTTTTGCCTGAATTATTGCACTACATTAATTTTTCCGCTTTACGCGAGTTGAGTCGGCATAATCCAGGTGTGAACAAGACCGTACCGAGGGCAAAGAAAAGTTAATGAGGCCTAAAAGTGCGGTCGTTTTTCAAAATGTTTTTTACTGATCGAATTTGCACCAAACAGCGTAAAAATACATAAAACAACTTGCGGAGCGCCGAGATATCCGCTAATATCTGCGCCGTTATTTTTCATTAGAATTTGCTAAATCAGAGAAGATAAAATGTACTCAGCGTTGTTAATCATTTATTTGGTCGTTTCCATTGCCCTTATCGCTTTTATCCTGTTACAACAAGGTAAAGGTGCGGATGCCGGTGCATCTTTCGGTGGTGGCGCATCCGGTACCGTTTTTGGTTCTGCCGGTGCAGGTAACTTCCTTTCTAGAACAACAGCTGTTTTAGCGATTATTTTCTTTGTTATTAGTATCGTTATCGGTAACATCAATTCGCACAAAAACAATGCAAAACAGGGCGCATTTGATGACTTATCCGGAACTGCTGAACAAATTCAGCAACAACAGCAAAAAGCACCTGCTGTGTTAGACACAAAAAATAGCGATATTCCTCAACAATAAAATTTATCAAATTAAGCTCTGGTGGTGGAATTGGTAGACACGCTATCTTGAGGGGGTAGTGACCGTAGGTCGTGCGAGTTCAAGTCTCGCTCAGAGCACCAAAAACAGAACCTAGCAGAAATGCTAGGTTTTCTTTTTTCTCCTTTTCTAAAATTTCCTTTCTGAAGTGATTTACCTATAATTGTGCTTGCAGTCACTGATTTTAATTGAGTCTGTATTCTGATTTCATCTTAAAATCCTAATAAAGGAATTTATTATGCAGAAGATATTTTTCATTTTTGTTGCACTTGGTCTGGTATAGTTTGCCGTTGCGAAATCAAATCATCATGAGGAGTTCAGTTGTGATGAGCGGAAGTATTGCAAAGAAATGCGTTCTTGTGCTGAAGCGAAATACCACTTTAATGTCTGTGGTGAGGGGCGTCTTGATCGGGATAATGATGGGATTCCTTGTGAAAATGTTTGTCGCAGATAGTTCATCGATATAAAAAAGCCTTGCTGATTAGCAAGGCTTTCTTTTTGCCGCTTAAGCTTGAGCGGTTGTTTTTCTTAATAAAACATAGCCAACAACAGCGGACACACCTGATCCCAATAAAATCCCTAATCGAGATAGCGTATCAAAGCTGTTATATGCCGCTTCACCGAAAGCAAGACCTGCTAGGAACATCGACATGGTAAAACCGATGCCGCAGAGTATTGCAATAGCAAAAATTTGAGCGAAATTAACCCCTTGTGGTAACTGGGCAAGACGTAATTTGACCGATAGGTAACTAAATAGAAATACGCCTAATGGTTTTCCAACGATTAATCCGAGTGCGATACCAAGAGTAAGAGGCGAATTAAGGCTGGATAAGCCCACGTTTTCTAAAGGAACTCCCGCGTTAGAAAAAGCAAATAACGGTAGAATTAAATAAGAGCACCAAGGCGCCAGAATATGTTCAAATTGGTGTAATGGGCTTGAACCGTTACGACCTTCCATTGGAATGCAAAAACCAATAATGACGCCAGCGAGAGTCGCGTGTACGCCGGATTTTAATACGGATGCCCATAAAATCAAGCCGACGACCATATAAGCGCAAAGAGCGCTGACTTTAAAGCGATTCATGGTGACTAAAATACTGATGGTTACCACAGCGATAATCAGTGCCGGGGTACTGAGTTCATGTGAGTAGAAGATCGCAATGACGATAATAGCACCAAGGTCGTCAATAATGGCAAGTGCCAATAAAAATACTTTGAGTGGTAAAGGGACGCGCTTACCTAAAAGAGCAACGATCCCAATGGCAAAGGCAATATCTGTGGCCATAGGAATTGCCCAGCCGGAATAGATTTCCGGTGTACCTTGGGCAACCATAAAATAGATTAATGCCGGTACCACCATCCCACCAATTGCCGCAATAGCAGGGAAAATCGCTTGTTGATAGCTTGATAGTGAACCTTCCAACATTTCACGCTTGACTTCCATACCAACCAAAACGAAAAAGACTGCCATAAAGCCGTCGTTGACCCACATTAATAAAGGTTTAGCAATGCTGAAAGCACCGAACTGAACGCTGACCGGTGTATCGAGGAAACCGAAGTAATGTTGATTAAAAGAGGTGTTGGCAAGCAGGATAGCCATTGAGGCAAAAAGTAATAATAGTATGCCGCCTGCTGCTTCTGATTGGAAAAATGTTTGAATACGCCTAATCAATGTGAATACTCCCCAAAATAGATAAATAATTTAAAAATAAAATATAGATAAGGATTAAGGAAGTTACCTTAATTTGATATTTTTTTCAAGAAAATGGCGAATTTATTAATCAAAAAGTATTTAATTAAGGTTTTTTTAGTAATTTATTTATTTTTGATTTTGAAATAAATCGGAACTAATTGAGCGTTTCTAAGTATGATTTACCCAATTGTTCCATTTGACGTTGAATCCAAAGCTGTCTGCGCTTGGTATAAGCACTCGGGGCATTGGCTTTATAAATGAGCGGATTGGGCAGCGTGGCGGCTAAAAGTGCGGCTTCATTTTGCGATAAATTTTTGGCCGGTTTTTTGAAGTAAAAACGGCTGGCAGCCTCTACGCCATAAATGCCTTCGCCAAATTCCGCGATGTTTAAATACACTTCGAGAATACGCTTTTTGGACCACAAGGTTTCTAACATTAAGGTTGCCGGCACTTCGATTGCTTTGCGTAACCAACTTTGTCCATGCCATAAATAGAGATTTTTGGCAGTTTGTTGAGAAATGGTGGAGGCACCACGGATTCGATTGCTTTTTTGATTATGCAGAAAAGCCCGTTTAATTGCGGTGAAATCAAAGCCGTAGTGTTCGGGGAAATTCTGATCTTCAGCCGCAATCACCGCCAGTTGCATTTGCCAAGAAATATCCTCTAAGCTCACCCAATCGTAGCGTGTTTGATAAGTAAAATCACCGGACAAAATATGAGATACTTTTTGTTCCAGCATATAACTTGAATAAGGAATGGGAATAAAACGAAAGGCAAAGGTGACTACTAAAGTAGCAAGTAAAAAACGATATAAAAAACGTACCGCACTTTGAGTGGGAAATTTCCTGAAAAGCCGTAATCTACGCAAGGATAGATTGCGCAGATTGGCTAGCTTGAATGGAAATTTAATGGTTTTTTTCTTGCGCATTGAGTTGCGTTTTTATCCAATCAATAAAAACAGGATCCATGGTTTTTAACATGTTAGATCCCCGAGTGATGGTGGCCGCACTGGTGTTCAGATTTTGTTGAATTTCCCGTTGTGGCAGCTCTTTATTAAGTAATTGGGCGATAATTTGCAGGCGAAGCCCTAACGCATCGCGCTCATCAGGGGTAAGCAATAAGGTTAATACATCCTGAGCCTTGCCTTGTTCAAAGGCGGTTTGCAACATATTGAGGAAGGCATTCCATTGTTCTAAATTGCGACTAATATACATATTAACAATCCTATACTATTAAACTAGTCCGGCTAGTATAGCCGATCAAATTCCTCTTTGCTAAAGGTTTGTGGCTCTTCTTTTTCTTGCAATATTTGATAGTAAAAATCGTAAGTCAGCACATTTTGAACATAACCACGGGTTTCATAGAACGGAATAGATGCCACAAATTCATCCATTTCCAACTTGCCATTGGCGCGCGCCAACCATTTTTCCACGCGATGAGCGCCCGCATTATAAGCTGAGGCGATCAGAATACGGTTATTCGGATATTTGGCGTTTAGCTCCGCTAAATGTGCCGTGCCTAGCAAAATATTATTGAGCGGCTTAAATAAATCCGCCTCACCCGCATAAGGCAATTTGGCATTGTCTGCCGTTGCTTTGGCAGTAGTTGGTAGCAATTGCATTAATCCGCGTGCATTGGCGGAAGATTGTGCTTGTGGGTTCCAGGCGCTTTCCTGACGAGAAATCGCCATGGCGAAACTTTTACTGACATTGGTATTTAGCGCGGCTTGCGGTTTGGTTTTGCTTAACGCCGGGCGGCTTTTGAGAGCAATATCATAATAATCGCTATAGGCAATTGGTAAGCGCAACTGAATGTAATCAAACGCTTTAGCAATGATGGAGCCATCCACACCTAAATCAAACCAGTTTTGTTGGTTGGCATATTGACTAAGCGCCATTTGTTTCTCTTTTTTGGCATCACCGGACAGATTTTCCAACAAGAAACGCCAACGCTGTTTAGCCGGGCCAAATCTTTCGAGTTGACGTAGTTCGGCAATTTCCTCCAATGTCGGTTTTACTTTTTTGAATTCATCAGCCCAATAAGGATCGGAGATACTCGGGGCAATAAGTAATTCAGGTTGACCGAAATCATAACCGTTGCCACGGGTTTTCAGATCTAATTTGGCAGCTGCCAACATTGGATAAAAACCCCGTTCATCAGAAAGTGCGGTCAATATTTCTTTTGTTTTTTTGCTATCGCGTTTCACTATCGTTTTGGCCAGCCAATAACGCCATTCTTGTTTTTGCTGACCTTCTATTGAAAGCGCGTTAAGCCATGGGGTTAAATCGGTCTTTTGCCAAATGGCCATACGCAAACGGCGTTCGGTAAGGTTATCTGCTTTTAATTTGAGAATTTCCGCATCCCGCCATTGTTGGAAATTCGGGCTTTCATTGTCAAAAAAACGACCAAGAAAAGCAATTTCCCACTCACGAATTTGCGCATCTGTTAATTGCCAATTTTTTGCCCATTGTTGATAGGGGGCAAAGTTAGGCTCTTTCATTGTTTCCGATAGAGTGCGTAAATAACGCGGAAAGGTCTGCACCACTGCAAATTTTGTGACGATTTTATTATTTTCTTCAATGAGTGGTAGTCTATCGGCCAATTCAGGGAGGGTTGCCGGATTTTTTAATAGGGATTCAAAGCGTTTTAAATTCGCCAAAACCATTTCGTCTTCTTTCGCGCTATCAATTTTATTTAATTCCGATGATAGCAACGCCATCCCGTTCGCATCATTTTGGGCAAAGAGTTCCTCGGCTTTTTGGTAGATTTTATCTTGTGTCCGTTTGCCATCAGAATACCATTTTGCCCAAAGTTGCGCGTCATTAGGGAGTTTACCGTTGGTTAACCAAAGTTGTTCATAGCGGGAAATAATGCTTGAGCTATTGGAGTTTTGCTTTTTATCTGTTTCATTTTTTATGCGTTCAAGCTGAAGTTCGGCATTTAATACGGCTATTTGCATCTCCAAGGAACTTGGCTTAACGCGTTGTGCATAATGAACTAATCCTTCCGTATCATCAGCATTTATTAATAGTGTGAAAATGCCTTGTTCCCATTGATTACGTAAAAAATGCGTAGGATTTTGCGCGATAACTTGTTCGATTTCGTGTTTTAATGCTTTTACTTCTTCAGGTAGCGTATCTTTACTCATGCTTTTAATGCGGGCATCAATGTAGGTGGTTGTCGCATCCATTTTCAATGGATAGTCTTTTAAAGACTCAATGAGGTTAAGATATAACTCAGCATTATCAGAAACGTTGTTATTTTTCACCGCACTTTTAAGCAGACTTTCCAATTGAAGGAACGTTGAACGCTGCTTAATCAAAAGCAATTCTGACTCGTGTTGCTGTTGTGTCCACTTTGCTTGTTCTTGCGCTAAATTGATTTCGTGGGGTACGGCGCTTTCGGTTTTTGCTGCCAAGGCAGAGAAAGAAAGTGCGGTTAAAATTAACAGAGAAATTGAGGTTCGTTGCAAGTATCGCATGGCTATTTTCCATTAGTCCTAAATCAAAGGCGGGTACTTAGATCCGCCTTTGTTATCATTAGTTCAACATGTTTCCGTGATGACCGCTTGAAAATTAAAATACTTTTTTAAACGGCTTAATAATGACATCGCCATACACACCGGCTTCTACATAAGGATCTTGAGCTGCCCAGTCTTTTGCTGCTTGCAAGCTATCAAACTTGGCAATGACGGTCGAACCGGTGAAACCGGCCTCACCCGGATTTTCATCATCAATAGCTGGGTTTGGGCCTGCGGTTAATAAACGATCTTCCGCTTGGAGTTGTTTCAAACGAGCAAGGTGTTGCTCACGCACTGCCAAGCGTTGAGCCAACGTGTTCGGTTTGTCTTGAGCAAAAATGACGTAGTACATTTTGAGTCCTCTTGTTAGTTTATGGCGTTTTCATGTGTGCCAAAGCGGCATCTAATTCGTGATTATTTTCGCGTGGAATGGCGCGAGGTTTGCCTTGTGGATCAACGGCGACAAACGTAAATTGCGCTTCTGTCACGCAATAGCGTTCACCGATAGGTTCGCTTGCAACTTTTTTAACCCATACTTCCACTTTGATTTTAATTGAGCTACGTCCAACGTGTAAACATTGTCCATAGCAACAAACTACATCTCCAACAGAAACCGGTTGAATGAAATTCATGCTTTCGACGGCAACAGTCACAACGCGTCCGTGAGCGATTTCTTTTGCTAAGATTGCACCGCCAATGTCCATTTGAGACATAATCCAACCACCAAAAATATCGCCGTTAGCGTTGGTATTAGAAGGCATCGCTAACGTTCTGAGCAGAAGGGTGCCGTGAGATTGTTGCCCGGTTTTGCTATCAATTAATTGAGGTGACATTGATTATTCCTTGTTTTTTTCTTGTTGTGTTTGAGGTAAATAGCGATAAATATAAATTCCGGTAATGAGAGTGGCGGCAAAGGTCATGCCGATGATGCCGAAGGATTTAAAATCGACCCAAATATCATCGGATAAATATTGGCTGATATAAATGTTGATTAACATACATAAAATAAAAAAGCCGCTCCAACCTAGATTTAAGTTTTTCCAAACATGTTCCGGCAATTGGATTTCTTTTCCAAGGAGTTGTTTAATCAACAGTTTTTTGAAACCAAATTGAGCAATAAGCAAAACCAATGCAAAGAGCGCATAAATAATTGTCACTTTCCATTTTAAAAACTCAAGATCGTTAAAATAGGCGGTTAATGAGCCAAAGAAAATGACTGCGCCCGCAACAACTTTTTGTTGTGTTTCAATTTTGCCGTATTTCACTTTTAAAATAATGAATTGCACGATAGTCGCGATCACCAAGGTGATTGCCGCTTCACGAATACCAACTAATTTATAAACGGCAAAAAAGAGAATTAAGGGAATAAATTCAAGTAATTGTTTCATGTTATGCCTTTGCAATGAATAACGTATAAAAACGGTAAGTGACAATCAATGCAAACACGTTGATTAATGCCGCAATGATACCGGTAATGACAGCCATGATGGCATTGCTTGACAAGCTGATTAGAAAACTTTCAGCCAAAGGCACGAGAACATAAATCAGTAAACAGAAGATAAATAACACAGCCGCTCGACCCATCGCAGCGCGCCAGGTAATTTTGGCGGAAGCACTTATGCCGACATCAGTTAATAAATAATGCACCGGCGCCAAACAAAGACGAATATATAAGCCGATACCGATAATAATCGCAAATAACGAAATAATGGAAGGCTGTACTTTTTGTTGAATGGCGATCATCGCTTCTGTGAGTCCCACAAGAATTGGGATAAAAATCAAAAAGCTTAGTAACATAGCACCCCAAATACGTTTTAGTGTCGAGGCAAAACTCTGCAAAACAGTACTGAATTGTCGCAAGCTAATTTGATGAATGGTGACTAAACACCATGCACTGATAAAAATATAAATAAACTGTTTAAGAAAAAAGAAAGTCACCAAATTGATGCCTTGTTCTTCCGAGATCGCCGAAGAAATTTGGTTGTTTGACAGAGAAACAACGATTTCATTTGGCAACATCGCTGATTGCAACAACACCATGATGATGTCGGCAAAAAAGTAGAGGGCGCACAAGACGATGATGTTTCGCTTTTCATTTTGCATGAAATGAAAGCTATCTTTAATAATTTGGGTAAAGTTTATTGGCATTTCATTTACTTAATTAAGACTGAAAGAAAAGAGCCTAATTATACTGACCTTTCAGGATAAAAACATAAAAAAACGGAAATTTGTATTAAAACAATTTTATTGTTTTTTCCATATAAAAATTGGGCGTTATTTTCGCCCAATTTTTTTGTCTTCTTCACTTATGCTGCAGCATCTAGCATTTCTTGTGCATTGGCTAATACGGCATCCGTAATTTTGCTTCCGCCTAACAATTTTGCTAATGCCTTGACCCGTTGTTGAGGGGAAAGTGCGGTCATTTTTGTTTCCGTTTTTTGATCGATGGTCGATTTTTCAACGGAGAAATGATGTGTTCCATGGCAGGCGACTTGCGGCAAGTGGGTAACACAAATGACTTGGCATTTTTCGCTGAGTTTTCTTAATAATTTGCCGACCACATTTGCTGTAGCACCACTGATACCGACATCAATTTCATCAAAAATTAATGTTGGGATGGCGGTTTGGTTAGATGCCTGTACCTGAATGGCTAAGGCAATGCGAGAAAGTTCACCGCCGGAAGCAATTTTGGCGAGCGGTTGAGCGCTTTGACCTAAGTTACTTTGTAGGGTGAAAATCGCATTATCTGCACCGTTTGCACTTATCTTGTCATAGTCACTATGCAATTCAATAAAAAATTCTGCGTGTTCCATCGCTAATTGTTTGATGGATTTGGTCACTTGCTGTGCTAGCTTTTGTGCGCCTAATTGACGGCTTTGATGAAGTGCGGTCGCTGTAGCAAGCATTTTTTCGTGAGCCGCTTGTTCTTGTTGAATGAGCATTTCTTCACTGCCGGAAAAATCTTCCAATTCATTCAATTCCGCTTTGAGACGTCGGTGTAATGCCACTAAATCTTGTGGTTTTACATTGTGCTTGCGCGCTAATTGCACGGTTTGTCCTAGGCGTTGTTCAATGTCAGCCAATAACGCCGGATCTTGCTCAATATTGCTACTTAACGATTGAATTTCATTGGTAGCTTCTTGCACTTGAATCAATGCTTCATTTAATAGATTTTGTACGTCGGTATAACGATTATCTAACTCGCAGAGTTCACTTAAATGTTGCACAGCGCGATAAAGTAGCGAATCTGCGCTGACCGTTTCATTTTCACTTAATAATTGCAAAACTGATTGGGAAAGCTGCGTTAATTCTTCGCTATTGGAAAGACGAAGATGATCCGCTTCTAATTCCTCGTATTCATTTTCTTTTAAATTAAACTCATCCAGTTCACTGACTTGATACTGTAAAAGCTGTTTTCTCGCTTCGTTTTCCGCGCATTTTTGTTGGAAGGTTTTGACTTGATGTTGCAAATTACGCCATGTTTGATAATCAAGGCTCATTTGTTGTAAAAGTGCGGTATGTTGACAGAAATTATCAACTAACTGCAGTTGGTAGTCGTTTTTCAGTAAACGTTGTGACGCGTGTTGTCCATTAATTTGAATGAGATGTTGCCCGATCTCTTTTAATTGGGCTGCCGACACCGGAATGCCATTAATGAACGCTTTAGAGCGTCCGTCATGATTAATAATGCGGCGTAAAATGCAGTCTTCCGGATTATCGGGATCTTGTAATTCGTTTTCTTGTAGAAATTGGAAAGCTGGGTTGTTACTGTTTAGATGAAACGTCGCGCAAATATCAGCGCGTTCTTGACCTTCTCGTAACATGGAGGCTTCTGTCCGTTGCCCGAGGCAGACACTTAGGGCATCAATAGCAATCGATTTTCCCGCGCCGGTTTCCCCGGTGATGACGGACATTCCTTGTAATAATTCAATATTTAACTGACGAACGATAGCAAAATTATTAATGGTGAGTTGGGTCAACATAAGCAAATCCTCTCTACTGTATGTTTGTCAGTATATTACTGTTTTAATATACAGTAAAGAGGGTTTGTTAATCTTTAAGAAAAGTTACGTAACCAACCTAATTTGGAACTTAATACTTTGTAATAATTGTAGCTTTTAAGGTGCAGTAAACGGAGAGGATAGTCACATTTTTGAATGTGGATAATATCATCAGGTCCGAATTGGAGCGCAACTTGACTGTCGCAACCTAACTCTAATTGAGAGGTGTTGTATTCTGCAAAGCGAATAGAAATTTTGCTGTTGCCATCCACTACGAGTGGGCGTGAAGACAAGGTGTGCGGAAACATCGGCACCAGTGCGATGGCGTTGAGTTGTGGGGTTAAAATCGGGCCACCGGCGGAAAGAGAATAAGCGGTTGAGCCGGTTGGCGTTGAAATGATTAAACCATCGGAACGTTGTGAAAACGCAAACTGATCATTGATATGCACATGAAAATCAATCATATGCGCAATTTTTGCCGGGTGGATCACCGCCTCGTTGACAGCAATACTGCTGGCAATAATTTCATTGTCACGTTCCACACAGGCTTTTAATAGGAAGCGTTCTTCTACAAAAAACTCGCCGTTTTCCAAGCAGGCTTGTAATTGGGAATAGGCGTTTTTCGGGTCAATGTCCGTTAAAAAACCTAAATTGCCACGGTTGATACCGATAAGCGGAATATGATATTCGGCTAAAATGCGGGCACGACCCAACATATTGCCATCGCCACCAATCACAATGGCAAGTTGGGCGGATTTACCGATTTCCTCTAAGCTGGCTAAATGTTTTGGCGGAAGCTCAATTTTTTTACCGATGTCTTGCTCAACCAACACGTGATAACCGCGTTCAATTAACCAAAAAAACAGGTTTTTATGCATTTGTAGGTTGATGTCATTTCTCGGTTTACCGACTAATGCAA
Source organism: Aggregatibacter segnis ATCC 33393 (assembly GCF_900476035.1). GTDB lineage: Bacteria > Pseudomonadota > Gammaproteobacteria > Enterobacterales > Pasteurellaceae > Aggregatibacter > Aggregatibacter segnis. The sequence continues at coordinate 1,009,791 of NZ_LS483443.1, forward strand.
TGGTTTGAAACGAGGTATGCAACGTTTGCGGTTTTGCCGAATTTAACGTGTCCATATTGTTTTTACACTAACTTGAATTCAATGAATTGGGCACTATATTACAACAGAAAGCCTTTTACTCAAGTGGTAAATGCGGCATTTTTTGTTATAATCGCCCAACTTTTATTAATCGGAGAATGACAATGGCAGACGAACAAAAACAAGAACAAAACGAAGAATTAGAACAAGATCTTCAATCGCAAGAAGTGGATGTTGAAGAACAAAAACAAGTGGAAGATCCTTTGGAAGAAGCTATCGCACGCGTACAAGAATTAGAGGCGCAATTAGCGGAAACCGCAAAAAAAGAACAAGATTTATTGTTGCGTACTCGTGCTGAAATCGACAATATTCGTCGTCGTACAGAACAAGATGTTGAAAAAGCGCATAAATTTGCGTTAGAAAAATTTGCCAAAGACATTTTAAACACCATTGATAACTTAGAACGTGCCCTAGCCACGCCGGCAAATATTGAAGATGAAAGCATTAAGGCTTTATTTGACGGCGTAGAGTTAACCTTAAAAGAGCTATTGGCAACGGTTGCCCGTTTTGGTGTTGAGCCTGTAGGCGTTGTCGGTGAGGTTTTCAATCCGGATCTTCACCAAGCTATTTCTATGCAACCGATGGAAGGCTTTGAAACTAACCAAATCACCACCGTATTGCAAAAAGGCTACTTGCTTAACGGTCGCGTAATTCGCCCGGCAATGGTGATGGTAGCGGCGTAAGTTAATTACAGATAAAAGAGCGGTCAGTTTTTAAAACGTTTTGAAATCCGACCGCACTTTAGAAGAAAGAAAAAGGAGAAGTTTGAAACTTCTCCTTTTTTGTTGGGTTAGAAGGTAAGTTCTGCATTTAAGCGGAAGTTTCTACCTGGTGCATAGAAACGCTTGATTCCGGCACCGGTATTTTGATCGATTAAGTTAAGTGTTCCGATTGCGCGAATAGAACGTGCAGAATCCCAGGTGATGTATTTACGGTCAGTGATGTTATATACACCCGCCGTTAAGGTGAGATTCTTAATTGGTCTAGCGTAAACGATGGCATCTAAAATAGTGTAGTGTCCACTTCGCCAAGCTAATGTACTGTCAGTAACTCGTTTACCTTGAACAAGTCTATTTGGGTCTTCACTTTGTGTTTTCCAATACATATTGTAGGTATCGCTGCGTTTTTTCGGTGCAACATCCGTGATAAATAAATCGATCCCATATTTATCACCTTCAGTAGAGTAGCCGAGATTATATACAGATGTGGTTGGCTGAATGGCATTCATTGGGATATTGCCGTTAACTTTACCTTTTTGATGCGTCAACTTATAGCCTATTCTAAATCCTTGTAAAATTGGTGTTAGATCGCCTAGTTCAATATGTGAATTTACTTCAACACCAGTTACTTTTGCACCATCGCGGTTTTGGTTTTGATAGAACGGATAAGTTAATGCGCTGCCTTGCTCAATGGCTCTTTCTCCCATAAAGACTAAATCAATAAAGTGATCATAATCGGTTCTAAATGCACTGAGCGTGAAATAACTACGATCTTTATAAAATGTAAGCGCAACTTCCTTAGTTTTAGCAATTTCTGCTTTTAACTTGGTGTTTGGGGTAATTGAAAAGCTTGGATGCTTAAAGGTCATATACACTTCATCTGAGGTTGGCGCCCGGAACCCGTTGGAATACTTGAATTGTACCCGCATCCAATCACGTGGATCTAAGTTGAGTCCAATGTTATAAGAATGGTGTTTATAGGATGTCGTACGCAAGAGTTGCTCTAGATTTTGAGCAAAATTTTTGTTCATACAGTCTGTGTTATAACCACAGTTTGCACCCGGGCCGTAAGGAACCGCACCGTCAGGGAAAGGAACAAAAATCCCAGCAATAAGACCTTTCGGTACAGGAATATTTGGATTATAGCTTGGAAGATGTTTGATCTGGTCATAGCGATAATTTAAATCAAGCCCTACCCAATCGGTAAATTTAATATTATCACCTAAATAGAACGCATGGTTTTTTGTGGTGACCGGGATTAAGTAACTAGATAAGTTTCCGGTTTTAGCTCGGTAATTACCTGTACATGAACCGGAAGGCCATTTATCGGGCGCAGGTTTGCGTTCAACCGGATAAGTTCCATCAATCGGTTCATTACAGAAGAAATTATCAGCCCACCATTGCACGTTTCCACCCTGGTAGCCGTCTTTGTTAACCATGCTTTTTTCAGTTTTGGAATATAACCCGCCATATTTCAAACTATGACTAGTTTTTCCAAGATCAAATTCTTTATCAAAATCAAAATTAATTTGGTTGGTATCCGTATTTAAATCACGATCGTTATAGTCATTACGGCTATAGCCTGCGGAACGTGGGAATAAATAAGACAGTTCTTCCTCTTGTAATCCTCCCCAAGTATTTGGAATAGATTTTAATGGGATATAACCATATTTTTTTCCATTTGGTAATGTTTTAGTTTCGATTTGACGATCTTCAAAATGGTATTTACTTTCATACTTCTCATTGTTTTTAACAAATACCCTGTATTTTTTAGAGCAATCTAATTTTTCACAGTCAATCAATGTCGATTCCACAGATTGTTCTTTATAATCAAACCCGGAGAGTTTTTCACCTTTGGCGTTTCGGTATTCGGCTTCTGTGCTCCAACCGCTTTCAATACCTTTTCCTGTGATTTCTCCGCCTGTCTTATCAACAACGCGATAAACGCCATTTGATTCTGCTAAATGTAATCCTTGTTTATTTTCGACTTGAATACATTTTGAGGTATAACAATACTCATCTGTTCTGGCATTATTCGTAATTTTTTGCGAGGAATAGGAAACCTTAAAATGATCCCAAAGTGGGGTTTGGGTAAAGTTTTCATAGGTAAATTGGGTATTTTTGCGTTGGGATTTATCATTGGTTAACCGTTCTCCATAACGTTCAGTATCTGTTCTGGAGTGCGCTCTTAAGCTATAAGACAGGTCAGCGCCTTTGGATTTTAATTTGGAATCATCTAATGCCACACTGAAGCGATGTTCATCGTTTGGTTGAAAGCCAATTTTGATCAAATTGCTGTTACGGGTAATACGGTAGGGATCCGCTTTTTCACGAGTACGCCCAACCGCCGCATGATCGGCTTCCTCATTTGGATAAATATCGTAATAATAGTTTTCTATTTCATGACCTTTTCGTTCGGTATTAATGAAAAGCACGTCAAACCATTTATATTTTCCGGCGAGCGTGACGGAAGTTAGGTTTTGATTATTCATGGTTTGATAACCGCGTTTAATACCAATGTGATAATTTTTATTCAGCAAAAAATCACGCGCATCTTTTGTTTCAAAGGCTACAGAACCACCTAACGCCCCGCTACCAGATTTCATGGAATCAGCACCTTTAGTAATGGTTGCCATTTTAACGTTTTCTATTTCAACATCATTTCTGGTGTTATTAAAGTTACCATAACCTTCAAAGAGTTCTTTAAATCCTTGAGAGCTTAATGTTTCAGCTTGGCGAAGGCCATCAACCATAATGCCCACACGGTTTTCATCAACACCTCGCACGGCATAGCCACTTGATCCGGTTCTTCCTGTTTCAACAACAGTAATGCCTGTTTCGTAACGAACTAAATCTCGGCTATCCGCAGCTTGTCGTTTACTTAGTTTATGAGAAGTAATTTGTGTTTCACCCACTTTTTTCTCTTGTACATTGGGCTCGGAAGCATTGCCTGAAACGACAATTTCATTGAGCTGATCTTGAGTCGTACTGTTTTCAGCATAGGCAGTAGACATAGTGAGAGTAGCGAGAATGGAATAGGTGAGATAGTTTGGTTTAAATTTATGCATAAATTTATGGCTCCAGGTAAATAAAAATATAATTTATACAAGTAAAAATAATTTTTATTATTATATAAAGAAAGGGATGGACGTAAAATAGGTGTATGAGAATTTTGTGATTTATTTGATGTATATCACTAAATTTTTTCTGTTTGTAACCTTATGTAAAATAGGTCGCTAAGAAAGAATTTAGCTCATAGGAAAAATGGATAAAATTTGTGATAAAAAGCGACTGCACTTTAGAAGAAAGAAAAAGGAGAAGTTTGAAACTTCTCCTTTTTTGTCGGTTAGAATTCTAATTGCATAGAGAGTCGATAGTTTCTACCCGGTGCATAGAAGCGGTTAATACCTAATCCGGTATTTTGATTGATCATATTACTTGTTCCAAACGGACGTATTGATCTCGCCGAATCCCAAGTGATGTATTTACGATTTGTTAGGTTATAGACACCCGCTCTTAATGTGAGATTTTTAATTGGTTTAATATAGCCCAGTAAATCGAGGGTTGTATAAGAATCACTTCTCCATTTAAGCGTTGTTTCTTTCTTACCTTCTTCTTTGTGATACATATTATAAGTATCTTCCGCATTTTTGGCAGATACGTGAGAAACATATAAATCTAATCCAAATTTTTCATCAGGATGAGCATAACTAATTCCATAGATTGCTGTTTTCGGTTGAATTGGATTCATTGGAATATTGCCATCCATTCTTCCTTTTTGCTGACTATATTTATAACTTAGGCTAAATCCATTGAGGAATTTAGTGAGATAGCTTAATTCCAGATGAGATGAGATTTCAAAGCCGGTTACTTTCGCATTTGGGCGATTTATATTTTGATAAACGCTAAATGGCAATAATTTAGAATGTCCTTTAAAGTTGTAATTTCCTTTATAGGATAAATCAATAAAGTTATGGTATCTGGTATCAAAAACAGACCCTGTGATATACCCCATGTCATTATGGAAAGTTAAAGAGAGTTCTTTTGTTTTTGCTGTTTCCGGTTGAAGATTTTTATTCGGTAAAATAGAAAAATCCGGATGTTTAAAGGTGAAATAAATTTCATCACTTGTCGGTGCACGGAATGCCTTACTGTATTTTACTTGTAGGCGTACCCAGTCTAACGGATCAATTGTTGTGCCAAAGGAATAAGAACTTGCAGAGAATTTTTTAGGTTGCGCAATTTCTTTAATATTGGCAATTGCATTGGCTTCTTTCTTAGCTAATTCCGCCATATCCGTATCGGCGCGATCAGGATCAAACTTAGGCTCTGTGATATAGAGGTTTGTTACCATATCGTCAGGGATCTTCGGTGTGACACCCGGAATGTATTCAGGTTGGTATTTTACGCGGTCATAACGATAGCCCATATTAAAGGCAAAATGATCATTCACACGGAAGTCATCAATAAAATACAATGCGCCGCTTTTGGTTTTAACCGGAATTAAGAAAGAAAATACATTTTGTTTGTTACAGAGAGTATGTGATCTGTCCGGGTTTAATTTTGTCGGACTTAAGAATGTATCGCAGTTTGCAGGATATTCTGCCCACCATTTCAGGTTACGCGGGCTGACCCCTGATGTATTTACCATGGATTTTTCCATCTCTGCCCACAATGCACCATAGGATAGCTCGTGTTGAGTCTTACCTAATTCGATATGTTTGGTCAGATCGAGATTAACTTGTTTGGTTTTGCTGACTAGATCGCGTTGTGACCATAAATTGTCTTGATAGCCTTTTTTATTTGGCATGAAAAACATCGGCCCGCTCAATTGGCTATTACTCATGATGGCTGTTTTGGCATATTTTTTGCCATCTTTTTCGAACACTTCAATAGGAATATCGACTGGTGTTCCGTCTTTTTGAAAGCCGGTAATGTTTGGTTTATTACAATTAAATGCCTCACAGCTAAAGATGTGATGAACGTTGGTTGAAACAAGCTGTTCATCGCCGATTAAACCTTTATCGGCACCCAAGAGATCATAGCTTTTGCCATTTATATTTAACTTGCTTTCTGCTGGGGTAGTGCTTCCTTTTTTGGATAGTGTAGCTTTACAGGTTGATACATCTCCCACTTTTGGTGAGTCCCAAGAGCGGAAATCATTATCACAAGACTTATTGCCTGGTTTTACATAATAATCTTCATAGCCACTAGGAAGTTTATCCCAGTTAACTCGTTGCCATTTGTATTTTTTGGTTTTTCCATTATATGGTTCTACTGGCAGATCAACTGTTGTATCTGAATCAGGTTGAGACATCGCCGGTTTATTGTAATAAGACGCTAATTTATCATCTTTACCGACAAGTTTGTTTTCATCGTTATATTTCATTCCTAGTGGGTTACCGGCCAAGGCACATTTGTCATTCCCATCACAATAGTCATCAGTTCTCGCACGAGTGGTGATTTTTTGTTGGGAGTAGGTGATTTTTAAGGTGTCCCAAAGCGGTGTTGAGGAAAAGTTTTCATACGTAAAGGCAACATTTTTACGTTCGACTTTATCGTCTGTATGACGTAACTCGACTTCATCATAACTTTGATACTGCGTATTCGCTTTCAACGTGTAAGAGAAGTCATGGCCTTTAGAGGTTTGTTTATATAAATCGGCCATTACCGAGAAACGATGATTGTCCGTCGGTTGGAAAGCGAATTTCATTAATGTACTGTCTAGCGTACGACGATAAGGGTCTGCTTTTTCTCTTTCTTTACCTTGAATATTGTCTTTAAAATCTTTGTAGCCAAAGTTTTCGAGTTCATTCCCTTTACGCGATGTAGCCACAACAATGGCATCAAACCATTTATAGCGTCCTGCCAATGTTAATGTGTTTAGATTTTGATTATCCGCTGTGTTGTAACCGCGCTTGTAAGAGGCATAGTAATTTTTCTCGATTAAATAATCGCGTGCGTCTTTGGTTTCAAAATTTACTGAGCCGCCGAGTGCACCGCTACCGGATTTCAATGAATCCGCACCTTTACGAATCGTTGCTTGTTTAAGTGTTTCTATTTCTGCACTATTACGTGTGTTATTAAAATTGCCATAGCCTTCAAACAGTTCTTTGAAGCCCTGTGATGAAATTGTTTGTGCTTGGGCTAATCCATCAATTTGAATAGCAACACGGTTTTCTTCTACACCACGAACGGCAAAGCCACTGTTCCCAAATCGACCAGCTTCAACAACGGTGATACCCGTGTCATAACGCACAAGATCTTTTACATCTTGTGCTTGTTCTTTTTCTAATTTTTTTGCCGTTTTAACGGTTTCTGCAATTTTGGGTGGGGTTTTATCTGCGGTATTTCCGTTACCATTTGAATCGCCCGAAACCACGATTTCATTTAATTGCTCTGTCGGTTGATTGCTTGTTTCTGCCGAAGTAATAGAAGACACACTTAATGCAGTGAGAATGGAAAGGGAAAGATAGTTTGGTTTAAATTTACGCATAAATTTATGGCTCCAGGTAAATTAAAAATAGGACTTGAGTAAATAATAATAATTTGCGTTATTATATTCTGGTGTTTATTTTGCGCAAAGTATTAAAAACAAATTGTTTTTAATTTTTTTGATATACATCACATTTCATTTTTTGGATTGATGAAAAAAAGACCTATTTTTTCAAATAGGTCTTGGGAAGGTGGACTTAAAGATCTGCGACAGAAGTCCCTTTCAACAATTTTCTTATCCAACTTCGGCTTGCGGACAGGTGATGAATTAAGTCTTCGCTCAGCGGCAACGGTTCGTTATAGATAAGCGAAGCCAAAGTTTCGCCCAGTATTGGGGCTGACGTTAAACCGCGTGAGCCGAGGGCGCCGATGAGATATAAATTTGGAAATACGGCAGCCGGCGGAATAGGTTGTTTGCGACGGCGTAAGTTAAACAGATTTTTATAATCCACGCATTGCTGTTCAAAATTCGGCACATTACCTACCATTGGGGTGCGATCCCGCACGGCGCAACGTACACCGATTCGCGCCAGATTGGCAGAGATATCCGCCTCTTTCACCCAAGGCATACCCTCTAGGTTCTTTTGGATTTTTTCCTGATTTTCCCGTTGTTCCTGCTCGCTAAAGGTGCGGTCAGCGCAATCACGCACATGGCTGGCGCCAATGCAATGGCTGGTTTTAGCCTGATCAGCAGGCGTGAGGTAGCCATCATAACAGAGCACGGATTTCAGTTTCAGCAGATGTTCTGACGTGGGAATCTGGCTGACTTGCCCACGCACGGCATAAAGCGGTAGCGACTGCATTTGAGGAAATTCATGCAGTTGATGACCGTTGGCGAGGACGACGATTTGATGATGGAACCTGTCGTTTTCAGCATTCGTCACTAGCCAGCCGTTTTTTTGAGGGGAAAGTGCGGTCACTTTTTGCGATGTTTTTATGATGAGCCCGTGCAGCTGTAAATAAGCAAACAGATTCTGCACAAATTGTTGTGGCGCAAGCCATCCGCCCTGTGGAATAAATCCGCCACCACAAGGCAACGGGAGACCGACTTTATCGCTTAATTCAGCTTGGTTTAGGCTTTGATAAATGCTTTCTGGCAGCTGAAGTTGCGAAACTTTCTGTAATTTGACTGCACTTTTTTCGTTATATCCGCACAGTGCCACACCACAAAATTCATGTTCAAATTCAATGAGGTTTTCGGCGTTGCGTAATTGTTGTAAGCCGTAAGCGAAAGCCTGTATGTAAAAGCGAATGTTGCGTTCATCATCGTCGCTCAGTTGAGGATAAAATGCGCCTTGTTTGTTGCCGGAGGCGTTCATCGCTGGCTGTGGATCTTCACAATAAAGGGTGACGTTCGCGCCACGTTGTATTAAGGCGAATGCAGTAAATAAGGAGGCGATGCCGCCGCCTACAATGGCAACATCCGCCACATCTTCAAATTGGGCGGATTGTGGTAGGTACCATGGGGTGAAAAGTGCGGTTGGTTTTTCAAGTGTTTTTTCGCCAACCAAACACTCCCGTTTTTTGCCGTAACCTTTGCGCTTTTGCACGCTGAAACCGGCATTTTCCAAGCCTTTGCGAACGGCACTAGCGGCAGTGAAAGTGGCGAATGTGCCTTGCGGTTTGGTGTAACGGTACATTTGCGTATAAAGCGCGTCATTCCACATATCAGGATTTTTACTCGGGGCAAATCCATCTAAAAACCACGCATCGATGTTGTCACGCATATAATCGCCGAGCCGTGGCAAGTTGTCGTGAATATCACCAAACCAAAGATCGAGCGAGGTTTCCTCAAAATGAAAACGATAGCAACCTTCAATGGGATCCAACCAATGTTGCTGTAATTGTGCGGAGAGAGAGGCAAATTGCGGATAATGTTGATGAGCACGCGATAGGGCTTCTACGGTTAGCGGATATTTTTCAAAGGAAATAAAAAATAGCCGTTGTAATGTTGCCTGTGGAAATTGTTGGCGGAACTCACGAAAAAGCGTGGTGACGGCGAAAAAATTCAATCCGGTACCAAAACCGGTTTCTGCAATGACGAAGTGCTTTTGTTGATGTTGCTGCCAGCGTTGCCACAGTTGATTGCCTTGTTGAAAAACGTAGCGACTTTCTTCCAAACCGTCTTGGTTAGAAAAATAAACATCGTCAAATTGATTGGAAACAGGCGTGTTTTCTTGGTTAAAACAGATGTCCGCATGGCTAATAACGCGCATTGGTTTAATTCCTTAAATGATTTCATTTGGGCGATATCATACGCTGATTTGGCCTAACTGGTCGAACGTTATAATTAATGCTTGCAATATTTTGGTTTCATAGTAAATTGCGCTCAGCTAACAAATGTAAGTCGAAATGATTTTCCCAACTCATAAGGAAGAACGAATGAAAAGAGCAGTAATCACCGGATTTGGTATTATTTCCAGTATTGGTAACAACAAAGAAGAAGTCTTGGCTTCATTAAAAGCCGGTAAATCCGGTATTGAAATCGTACCTGAATTTATTGACATGAAAATGCGTAGCCATGTTGCCGGTACCATTAAATTAAATCCGAGCGAGTTAATCGATCGTAAAGTGTATCGTTTCATGGGCGATGCGGCAGCCTATGCTTACCTTTCTATGAAAGAAGCGATTGAAGATGCCGGTTTAACTGAAGAACAAGTGTCTAACGAACGTACCGGTTTGGTGATTGGCGCCGGCACAGGTTCTGCTCACAACCAGTTAGTGGCTTGTGATGCTGTGCGTGGTCCACGTGGCGTGAAAGCAGTTGGCCCTTATGCGGTAACCAAAACCATGGCCTCCAGCGTATCTGCGTGTTTGGCAACTCCGTACAAAATTAAAGGCGTAAGTTACAGTATCAGTTCTGCTTGTGCCACTTCAGCACACTGTATTGGTAACGCATTAGAACTTATTCAATTAGGTAAACAAGATATCGTTTTCGCCGGTGGCGCAGAAGAGTTGTCTTGGGAATGTGCGACTGAATTTGACGCGATGGGTGCAGTGTCCACCAAGTACAATGAAACCCCAACCAAAGCATCCCGTGCGTATGATGCAAACCGTGATGGTTTTGTCATTGCCGGTGGCGGTGCAGTGGTGGTTGTAGAAGAATTGGAACACGCATTGGCACGCGGTGCGAAAATTTACGCAGAAATCGTGGGCTATGGTGCAACCTCTGACGGTTATGACATGGTGGCGCCAAGCGGTGAAGGTGCAGAACGTTGCATGAAACAAGCCATGGCAAACATTGACACACCAATCGATTACATCAACGTGCACGGTACATCAACGCCAGTTGGTGATGTGAAAGAATTGGGCGCGATTAAAAACGTATTCGGCGATAAAATCCCGGCGATTTCTTCCACCAAATCTATGACAGGTCACTCTTTAGGGGCTGCCGGTGCGCATGAAGCCATTTATACCTTGTTAATGTTAGATAACGATTTCATCGCACCAAGCATTAACATCGAAACCTTAGATGAACAAGCTGTAGGTTGCAACATCGTAACAGAAACGAAAGAAAACGCCGGTTTACAAACTGTGATGTCCAATAGCTTCGGTTTTGGCGGTACTAACGCGACTTTAGTCTTTAAACGTTACAACGGTTAATCCTTCGGGTTAATTTCTCTTAAAAGTGCGGTCGAAATTCAATGTGTTTTTCGACCGCACTTTTTTTGTCTCTAAAACGGCTCAACATCCTTTGTACAGTTAAGGTACAATATTTATTATTTCTCTCTTTCCATGGAATCCTATGAAGAATATTAAACAGTTCGGTAGTTTTGCTCGTCGCTATGTGGATTGGGTCGTCCGCCTGGGGAAAATCCGTTTTTCTATTTTAGGTGTGTTAATTCTGGCCATCTTGGCGTTATGTACACAAATGGTATTAAGCCTCATTTTTGTTGGCACAATCTATTGGCAAGATCTTTTACGTTCTATTGTATTCGGGATGATTTCTGCGCCTTTTGTGATTTATTTCTTTACCTTATTGGTGGAAAAATTAGAACGTTCTCGCCAAGCATTGTCTCGTTCGGTGGTGAAACTACAAAATGAAGTGCAAGAGCGACTTTTAGCGGAAAAACGCTTATCGGCGGCATTGGATAAAGTGGAAAAGATCAGCCGAGATAAAACCACATTAATGACCACAATTAGCCATGAATTACGTACGCCGTTAAACGGCATTATCGGGTTAAGTCGTATTTTATTGGAAGAGCAGCCGACAGCACGCCAGAGTAGTTATTTACGAACCATCAACAGCAGTGCAATTTCCCTTTCTCATATCTTCAGCGATATTATCGATTTAGAAAAAATTGATGCGCGTCGTATTGAGTTAGACCGTAAAGAAACGGATTTGTATGCGTTGCTGAATGATATCAGTAATTTTGCGGTGCTCATTGCAGGAGAAAAACACTTAGAATTTCGCTTAATTTGCCCGCCGACATTACCGAATTGGTTGATGTTGGATGGGGTGCGATTAAGCCAGATTTTATGGAATTTGATTACGAATGCGGTGAAATTTACTCCGCAGGGAAGTGTGACCTTATCTATTGAGCAAACTGCAGAAGATGAATTTGCCATTCGTGTGACGGATACCGGCATCGGTATTGCAGAAGCGGATTTAGAAAAAGTCTTTGAATTGTATTATCAAGTGGATTCTCATCACTACAAATCTTTGGGCAGTGGGATTGGCTTATCAATTTCCAAAACCATTGCACAGCTAATGGACGGCGATTTGACGGTAAGTAGTGAATTAGGAAAAGGTTCAACTTTCTTACTGACCTTTAAAGCAAAAGAGGCCCAACAACCGGTAGAAAGTGGTAATAAAGTGCCGTTAAAATTGCGCATTTTGTTGGTGGAAGACATTGAAGTGAATATCGTTGTCGCAAAATCTATGCTGCAAAAACTCGGTTACCAAATTGATGTGGCTATGACTGGGGCAGAAGCGATTCAAAAATTTGAGGAGAATTATTACGACCTCGTCTTCTTGGATATTCAGTTACCGGATATGTCAGGTTTTGATATTGCCCATCATCTGCGTGAAAATTATGAAAATGGCATTTATGATTTTCTTCCGCCATTGATTGCGTTGACAGCGAATGTGGTGCAAAAGAAAGAAGCTTATTTGGAACAAGGCATGGACGATGTCATTCATAAGCCGTTATCTCTCGATGAATTAAATCAATGTTTGTTGGATTATTTTGGTGAAGAGATTAGACATTTTGATGTAATGGAAAAGAAACCATTGCAGGAATCTACAGATTTTGACACGAAAATGCTGGGTGAATTAATTGAAATGCTGGGTGTGAAGTTTGTGCAAGATAATCTCACTTTATTTGAACAGGCAATGAGTGGTTATGTGATTGAATTGCAACAGGCTTATCAAGCGTATGAGAAGGCGCCGAAACAGCAAGCTGAGTTGCTTTCAACCGCGCATAAAATAAAAGGCGCTTTAGCATCGGTGGGGTTAAAACGCTTGCAACAAATTGCTGCGTTGGCACAGAACGGTGACGCGGAAAATTGGCATGAGAATATTGCGCATTGGGTGGATATTTTGGTGCAAGAATGGCAGTTAGATGTTAATAAATTACGTCACTGGCTCAGTGATATGTAGTTAAAATACAAAAAATAACGACCGCACTTTGGTAAGTGCGGTCGTTTTTTATGGCGTTTTTCAATGTTTCATGAATCGGAAGATTATTTTTTCTTCGCGTATTTCAAGGAGTCGATAGCTACCGCGAGGATGATGATGCTACCTTTGATGATGTATTGCCAGTAAGGGTTTACACCGATATAAGTCAAACCATAGTTAATTACGGTGAAGATGATTACCCCGGTAATAACACCAATAACCGTACCCACACCACCGGCGAAAGACACACCGCCTACCACGCAGGCTGCGATAGCATCCAATTCATACATGAAACCGAGGTTATTGGTTGCAGAACCGATACGACCGGCTTCCAACATACCACCGAACGCGTAGAACATACCGGCAATCATGTAGATGACAACAAGGTTACGAGCAACGTTTACACCGGAAACTTTTGCCGCTTCAGGGTTACCGCCGATAGCAAAGATATTTTTACCAAAGCGTGTTTTATTCCACATCACCCATACACAGAAAGCACAAATAGCGGCATAAATAGTGATATAGGAGAGCTTAAATGAACCTAGACGGATGAAACCTTGAGCAAAAACAGAGAAGTTTTCGCTGAAACCGGCGATAGGAGAGCCGCCTACAGCATCGTAATAAAGGGAGTTGAAACCGTAGACGATAATCATAGTACCCATGGTGGCGATAAACGGCGTTACGTTTAAGTAAGCGATAACCAAGCCATTGACTAAACCGATGACTGCACCCACAGCACAAACAGCAAGGATAACTACCGGAATTGGAATTTCACCGAGATCAGGGAAAACACGGTTCATGTTTTCCATGGATTGCAACATGGTCGCGGAGATTACCGCAGCGAGACCAACCTGACGACCGGCAGACAAGTCGGTACCTTGTGTGACCAATAAGCCGGCAACCCCAAGAGCGATGATTAAACGCACGGAGGATTGCGTCAGAATGTTACTGAAGTTAACCAAGTTAAGAAATGTCGGATCTTGTGCGATGATGATGCCAAGTAAAATCAACAACACAAAATAAATCGCATTTTGTTTTAGGAAATCGAATGATTTATTTTTTTCTAAGGCACTCATAATTTGTTCCTTTGTTATTTATAAATATTTTGCGGCAAGTTGCAAAATTTCTTCTTGAGAGGTTTTTGCCGTTTCAACGATACCAGCAACTTTGCCATTACTCATCACGAGAATACGGTCGGTTACCCCAAGGAGTTCAGGCATTTCGGAAGAAATCATGATGATACCTTTATCCTTTTTCGCCAGTTCCTGAATTAATTGGTAAATTTCAAATTTTGCACCGATATCGATCCCGCGGGTCGGTTCGTCCAACATCAGAATCTCCGGTTGGGTTAATAACCAGCGACCGATGATGACTTTTTGTTGGTTACCGCCGGAAAGTGAGCCAATCGTTGTTTTGTGCGATGGCGTTTTGACATTCATTGAATCAATAACCCATTGTGTGTCACTGCTCATTTTCTTATTGCTGAGCAATTTCCAAGGGGTTAAATAGGATTTCATGTTGGAAATCAGAGAGTTGAATTCAATGCTTAAGTTAGAGTAAATCCCCGTTGAACGACGTTCTTCGGTTACCAAAGCAAAACCGTGGTTAATTGCCTCAAGTGCGGTATGATTTTTTACTGTTTTTCCATTGAGTTTAATGGTGCCGCTTTTCAGTTCGCGCACGCCGAAAATGGCTTCAACGATATCTGTACGTTTCGCGCCGACGAGACCTGCAATCCCTAAAATTTCCCCTTTACGCAAATTGAAAGATACATCTTGAATAGAAGGTTGGTTTAATGCCGTCAGATTTTCTACTTCTAAGGTGATTTCTTTTGGTACGTTAGTTTTTTCCGGGAAACGTTGGGTGAGTTCACGGCCTACCATCATGGAGACGATTTCTTCCATGGTGGAGGTTTTTACCGGTACGGTATTGATCCATTTGCCATCGCGTAGAATAGTGATTTCATCACAAATTTTGAAGATTTCGTCCATTTTGTGAGAAATATAAATAATACCGCAACCGCGATCTTTTAATTTTTGAATGATTTTAAACAGATGTTCCACTTCTTTTTCAGAAAGTGAGGATGTCGGTTCATCCATAATCACAATTTTTGCGTTATAAGAAAACGCTTTCGCAATTTCGATCATCTGCATTTGTGAAACGGAAAGTTTGGCTACTTTTTCTTTTGGATCAACATCAATGTCCAATTCATCAAAAATAGCTTTGGTATCACGGTACATTTTCGCGTGATCGACAAAAGGCCCTTTAAGTGGGTAACGACCTAGCCACAGGTTATCCATTACGCTGGTTTGACGCACAAGGTTAAGTTCTTGGTGCACCATGGAAATGCCGTTTTCTAAGGCTTCTTTTGAGGTTTTAAAATTCACGGGTTTGCCTAAAAACAAGATTTCACCTTCGTCTTTAGAGTAAATGCCGAACAAGCATTTTAACAACGTGGATTTACCCGCACCGTTTTCCCCCATCAATGCGTGTACAGAATGCGAACGGACGCTTAAGTTTGCGTGATCTAAGGCTTTTACGCCCGGAAAGGACTTGCTGACATTAGTCATGGTAAGCAGGACTTCGCCATTTTGGCTTCCGCTTTGACTTTGAATTTGCTCTGTCATATCCAACCTCATAAATAAAGGGGAAGGGACATAAGTGTTGTCCTACGCTTCCCCTTACATTAATAAAACAAATTTATTTTAAGAATTCAGATAAGTTATCTTTATCTACACCAACATAAGGAACACGTACAACACGATCTTTAAGTTCCCATTTGGTACCTTCAGTTGCCGGTTTGCCGTTTGCTAAGTTATTAGATAACTCAACAACCGCTTTACCTTGGTTTACACCGTCATTTAACACGGTACCTGCAAGTTCACCTTTCTTGATCAGTTGTAATGCTTCAGGTAGGGCGTCAACACCGAAGATTGGTAATTTTTTACCGTGTGCTTTGGTTGCTTCTAATGCACCTAATGCCATACCGTCATTGTTAGAAATGATCACTTCGATGTCATTTGCTTTAGAGCTGGATAACCATGCATCGACTTTATCTTTCGCTAAGGCTGCATCCCACATACCGGTATCAATGAAGAGTTGTTCAGTTTGGATACCTTGTGCATTTAATTGCTCAATAACATATTTGGTACGTGCTTCAGCATCTGGGTGGCCCGGTTCACCTTTTAATAAAACAAATTGGATTTTACCGTCTTTGTTTAAGTCTAATGCCGGCATGGCTTTCCATTGTTTTGCAATTAAGTCGCCTTGGATAATGCCTGATTCTTTCGGATCTGTACCTACAAAGTAAGCGTTATCATAAGAAGCGATTGCTTTTGCACCCGGGTCTTTATTGAAGAACACAACAGGAATATTGTCCGGTTTTGCTTTACCGATGATGGTTGGTGCCGCAGATGGGTCAACTAAGTTGATCGCTAACGCTTTGACGCCTTTTGAAAGTAATACATCAACTTGGTCGTTTTGAATAGACTGTGCGTTTTGAGAGTCATTCATTAATAATTTCACGTCTTTTAATTGATCTGCATCTTTTTGGATTTCTTTACGCATCAAAGACATAAAGTTGTCGTCATATTTATAGATTGTCACACCGATACGGGTTTCTGCTTGTGCTGCACTGATGCCGGCACCGAAAGCTACTGCTAAAGCAACTGCACTTAATACTGTTTTTTTCATAATGCATGTTCTCCATTAATTGTTCATATAAAGAATAAAGAGGGGTTTATTTTAGTGATAATTCATTAAAGCATTATTATCAAAATCTTACCTTTTTACACTGCAATCGCTACTCGGGTAATTGGTGGTAAGGATACCTTGTTTTTTAGGGAAAGAATGTGATCATATTCACATTTATGAAAACGATTACATCTCTCGCTCAAAAATAATGCAATTTTAACGTTTTTCCTCCTTTGGGTAGGCATTTTCCACCGAAAAACGTCTGACTAGTGTCGGATTAAATTGCGGATTAATAGGTAGGGAAAGGGTTTTATCAACCAAACTTAGAGCTAGTTTTGCGGCATAATTTGCCATAAGATCAATAGGATAGCGAATTGTTGTGAGTTTAGGCACCAAATAACGGGCAATTGGCATATCGTCAAAACCAATAATAGAGAACTGTTTCGGCACTTTGATATTGTTTTCATTGAGTACGGATAACGCACCTGCCGCCATAGAATCATTGTAGGCAACAACGGCTGTTAAATTATCGTTATAACTCAATAGGTTAATCATGGCTTCTTCACCACCTTCGAAATCCGGTGTGCTATGTACGATGGCGTTTTCGACAATGGGGATACCATGTTCTGTAAGCGCATTCAAATAACCTTGTTTACGCTCAGCTTCATCGTTAATTCTATGGTTTGAGCCGATATAACCAATATGGCGATGCCCTGCGTTAATCAGCGTATTGGTAGCAATATAAGTGCCTTTTTGGTTATCCAATCCGACACAGCGGGATTCATAACCTTTAATACAACGGTTGATAATTACCATTCCCGGCACACTTTCTAAATAATCCGCTAAAGTTTGATCATCTAACGCTTTGGAATGCACGACCAAACAATTACAACGTTTACGCAGTAGGGTATCAATGGCTTCTTTTTCTTTTTCTGCCTGATGGTATCCCATGCCGATCAAAATATTTTTGCCATGCTCCATGGCGACGTGATCAACCGCTTTCACTAGAATTGCAAAAAAAGCGTCCGTTACATCGGTCACTACAACGCCTAATGTATCGGAACTTTGCGAAGCCAAAGCCTGCGCATTGGCATTTGGACGGTAGCCTAATTGTTCAATAGCGTTCAATACAGCGGCACGGGTGTGTTCTTTCGCACAAGGGTGATTATTTAATACCCTAGATACTGTCGCGACAGAAACGCCAGCCTGTTTAGCAACATCTCGAATAGTAACCATAGATATCCCTTCATTATGTATGACTAAAGCCCAAGGAATCATAATCGGAAAAAAGACTTTTTGGAAACGCTTACTTTTAAAAGTGTCGTGTATGTCACAGTTTTTCTCATCGCTTTATAGCTTAAGTAAATAGAAATTCATTTTTGTGATCTTGATAACAGTTTAATTTGTTAAATATGCTATTTTATGCCATATTTTGTAATCGTTTTCATAAATTAAATACAACCGAACAGAGGTACATTATGACAACTGTTTTTGAACCTACCGATCATCCGCACCGCAGATATAACCCGTTAACCGACCAATGGGTTTTAGTTTCTCCTCATCGCGCTAAACGTCCATGGCAAGGACAACAAGAGAAAGTCAATGAAGAACAAAAGCCAAGTCACGATCCGAATTGCTATCTTTGCCCGCGTAATAAACGCATTACCGGTGAGCCCAATCCCGATTATCACAAACCTTATGTGTTTAAAAATGACTTCTCCGCACTGTTAGAAGACACACCGGCACCGCAAAATAACGACAATCCGTTATTCCAAAGTTCACAAGCTCGTGGTGAAAGTCGCGTGATTTGTTTTTCGCCGGATCACAGTAAAACGTTGCCATTATTGACCGCACTTGAGATCGAAGAAGTCATTAAAGTCTGGCAGGAACAGCTCCGTGAGCTCGGACAAAAATACCAATGGGTACAAATCTTTGAAAACAAAGGCGCAGCGATGGGCTGTTCTAACCCGCATCCACACGGACAAATCTGGGCAAACAGTTTCCTGCCGAATGAAGTGGCGAGAGAAGATAAAGCACAACGTCAATATTATGAAAAATATGGTTCTGTGCTGTTGGTGGATTATGTCCAACAAGAACTGGCCCGCAAAGAACGTATCGTTGTGGAGACAGAGCATTGGGTTGCTGTGGTGCCGTATTGGGCGGTTTGGCCGTTTGAAACGCTATTATTACCAAAAATGCACGTTAAACGTTTGACGGAATTAAGTGATGCTCAAGCGAAAGATTTGGCGGTGATATTGAAAAAACTCACCACTAAATACGACAACTTATTTGAAACTTCTTTCCCGTATTCCATGGGGTTCCACGCTGCACCGTTTAACGGCGAAGAAAACGACCATTGGCAACTACATGCTCATTTCTATCCACCACTTTTACGTTCCGCTACCGTGCGTAAGTTTATGGTGGGCTATGAAATGCTCGGCGAAAGCCAACGTGATTTAACCGCAGAACAAGCAGCAGAAAGACTGCGTGCGTTGAGTGAAATTCACTATAAACTGAAATAATGCGCCCAATTCCCCTCTTTAGCAAAGAGGGGTTAGGGGAGATTTACTCGCTTCGCTCGCACTTCGTGCCGTTGCTAAAGCAACGTTCAAACGCAAGCGTTTGTGGCAGAAGCTATACCAACCTCATACGAAATTTAAATATCACAATTAAATCTCCCCCTGCCCCTCTTTATAAAAGAGGGGAGTGGTTTGAGAGATATGATAAAGAGAAAGGAAATAACATGACCCCAATCCAAAAATCCCAACACATTTTCAAGCAAAAATATAATCAACAACCTGAATTGACCGTGTATGCGCCGGGTCGAGTCAATATTATCGGTGAACATACTGATTACAACGACGGCTTTGTGATGCCATGCGCCATTAACTATGGCACGGCGATTGCCGGCGCGAAACGCAACGATCATGTTTGGAATGTGTATGCCGCCGATTTGGATCTGTCTGATGAGTTTTCACTAGATAAAGAAATCCCTCAAAGTGAACAAAAATGGGCAAATTATGTGCGTGGTGTGGTGAAGTTCATTCAAGAACGTTGCCCAGATTTCAAACAAGGGGCGGATTTGGTGATTTCTGGCAATGTGCCTCATTCTTCCGGTTTAAGTTCTTCAGCTGCGTTGGAAGTGGCAACAGGAAAATTTTGTCAGCAGCTAGGCGATTTGCCTTTAAGCCATACAGACATTGCGCTTATCGGGCAAAAAGCAGAAAACAAATTTGTTGGTGCCAACTGTGGCAATATGGATCAGCTAATTTCTGCGCTTGGACAACAAGATCATTTATTGATGATTGACTGCCGTAGTCTTGAAACCCAACCAACGCCCGTGCCGCAGGATGTGGCGGTGATTATTGTGAACTCTAATGTGCCGCATGATTTGGTTACTGGCGAATACAACACTCGTCGTCAGCAATGTGAACGTGCGGCAGAATTTTTCGGCGTGAAAGCCTTGCGTGATGTGTCCGTGGCACAGTTTAAAGAAAAAGAAGCAGAATTGACCGCACTTGATCCGCTGGTGGCAAAACGCGCCCGCCATGTGGTGACAGAAAATCAACGCGTATTAGATGCGGTAGACGCCTTGAAACATAATGACTTAACCCGTCTTGGCGAATTAATGGGGCAGTCGCATGATTCTATGCGCGATGATTTTGAAATCACCGTGCCACAGATTGACTATTTAGTGGAATTGGCACAGTTGGTCATCGGTAAACAGGGTGGTGCACGCATGACCGGAGGGGGCTTCGGCGGTTGTATTGTTGCTCTTGCGCCACACGATAAAGTAGAAGCCGTACGCAAAATCGTGGCAGACAATTATGAAAAACAAACAGGCTTGAAAGAAGACTTTTATGTTTGCACGGCTTCACAAGGGGTGCGTGTATGCTAGAACAACACGCCCAAGGCACTGCGCCGGACGGTTTGCCGTTTCAGCTTTTCACGTTGCAAAATACGCAAGGAATGCGTGTGCAATTTACCGATTGGGGCGCAACTTGGACGTCTTGTCGCGTGCCGGTCAACGGAGAATTGCGAGAAGTGTTGCTGGGTTGCAAGTTGGAAGAGTATCCCGTTCAGCAAGCCTATTTAGGCGCGAGTGTCGGACGCTATGCTAACCGTATTGCCAATGCCCAATTTACGCTTAATGATAAAATTGTGGCCTTAACCGCCAACCAAGGAACGCATCAACTTCACGGTGGTGTAAACGGTTTTGATAAACGCCGTTGGGCATTAGAAAAGTGCGGTGAAAATTTCGTGTGTTTTTCTTTGCATTCTACCGACGGTGATCAAGGTTTCCCTGGTAATGTGGATGTGACGGTGACTTATACGTTAATGGAAGAAAATTCAGTCAAAATTGAGTATGCAGGGAAAAGCGATCAGGATACGGCATTGAATTTAACTAACCACGCTTATTTCAATTTAGAAAACGCTGAGCTGGGTACGGATGTTCGCCATCACCGCTTGCGCCTGAATGCGGATTTCTATTTGCCGGTAGATAGCGAAGGCATTCCAAATTCACCGTTAAAACACGTTGTCGGCACCAGTTTTGATTTTCGCGTTGCCAAGCCGATTCAACAGGATTTTCTGCAAGGCGAACAGCTTGCCACCAAAGGCTACGATCATTCTTTTGTCGTCAACAAAGCCTGGCAAAAACCTTGTGTTTTACTGAGTTCACCAAATGACGATTTGCATTTGGAAGTGTTGACTTCACAAGCCGCATTACAGGTTTACACCGGCAATTTCCTCGGCGGCACACCTACTCGACATGGCAAACAATACGCGGATTACAGTGGCGTTGCGTTGGAAACCCAATGTTTGCCAGACACGCCAAATCACCCCGAATGGCAAAATTACGGTGGCATTGTGAAAGCCGGTGAAGCGTATTACCAATGGACGGAGTATCGTTTTAAAGGTAATGATTAAACTAAAAGTGCGGCTAACATTTGCCGCATTTTTTCTTTCT
The DNA here is from genome assembly GCF_900476035.1 of Aggregatibacter segnis ATCC 33393. Lineage (GTDB taxonomy): Bacteria > Pseudomonadota > Gammaproteobacteria > Enterobacterales > Pasteurellaceae > Aggregatibacter > Aggregatibacter segnis. The sequence continues at coordinate 1,031,365 of NZ_LS483443.1, forward strand.
GCAGTTTGTATCTCATAGCCGTTACTTAAGTGATTAACGATCCTATGCTGATGACTGCCTGTTTTGTGATATGCCACAAAATTTAAGAGAAAAACAGACCGCACTTCCGTTCTTCCTTTTGCGCTTTCGTGACAAATATGGTACTTTCTCCCCTGTCAATCCGACGGCAACTTTTTTAATTTTTATGAACGAAGAACACTCGACCAACCAATCTGAAGTTACTAAAAAATCTTTTTTCCAATCTCTTTTCGGACGTTTCTTTCAAGGCGAACTAAAAAATCGCGATGAGTTAGTAGAAGTGATCCGAGATTCTGAACAAAACGATCTCATCGACCAAAATACCCGTGAAATGATTGAGGGCGTGATGGAAATCGCTGAATTGCGTGTACGCGATATTATGATTCCGCGTTCTCAAATCGTTTTCATTGAAACCGATCAGGATTTAGATTCTTGTTTGGACACCATCATTGAATCTGCCCACTCCCGTTTCCCGGTAATTGCCGATGCGGATGATCGCGACAATATCGTAGGGATTTTGCATGCGAAGGATTTGCTGAAATACCTGCGTGCGAATGCGGAAGAATTTAATCTGTTACATATGATTCGTCCGACCATGATTGTGCCGGAAAGCAAACGAGTGGACAGAATGCTAAAAGATTTCCGTTCCGAGCGCTTCCACATGGCGATTGTGGTAGATGAATTTGGTGCGGTGTCAGGTTTGGTAACCATTGAAGATGTGTTGGAGCAAATCGTCGGAGACATTGAAGACGAATTTGATGAAGAGGATGTGGCGGATATTCGCCAACTTTCCCGCCATGCTTACGCGGTGCGTGCCTTAACGGATATTGAAGATTTTAATCAACAATTTAACACCCAATTTAATGACGAAGAGGTGGACACTGTTGGTGGTTTGATTATGCAGGCATTCGGCTATTTACCAAAACGTGGTGAAGAAATTACACTGGAAAATCTGCACTTTAAAGTGACCTCTGCAGACAGTCGTCGCATTATTCAACTTCGCGTTACCGTGCCGGACGAATATTTGCCGGAAATGGAGAATGTCGAGAACCTAGCGGAGTAGTTTTCTCCGTTTGTAAGTAGCCAATCAGCCCGTTCTTTACAAAGAGCGAAATGGCATACCAACATATTGAAAGGATAAAAAGCAGGCATTTTGCCTGCTTCACTATTTTATGATGAAGAAATATCTCACTTACCTTATTGCGCTTATTTCAGGTGCCATCGGTGTATTTGCTTTTGCGCCTTTTCATTACTGGGCCTTGTCCTATGCGTCTTTGTTCGGTTTGATTTGGGTTATCAAAACACCACAAAAATCCACCGCACTTTTATCTGCTTTTTTATGGGGCTTGAGCTTCTTTACTTTTGGGGTGAACTGGCTACATGTCAGTATTCATCAATTTGGAGAGGCTCCTTTAGCAGTGAGTTATTTCTTGGTGGTGCTGTTAGCCGCATATTTGTCGTTGTATCCGCTCTTATTTGCGTATTTGGTGCGCCGCTTACAGGTGCAACGAGCAGTGATGTATCCCGTATTATGGACGTTAACTGAATTTTTGCGCGGTTGGGTTTTCACCGGCTTTCCTTGGTTGCAATTCGGTTATACGCAAATTGATAGCCTGTTTGCTGGGATTGCGCCGATTTTTGGCGTTACCGGTTTAACCTTCTTGGCTATGTTCTTAAGTGCGGTCGCTTTTAACATCGTTTCTGCGTTATGGAATTCACCGAAAAAATGGAATGTTGTTTTGGCAAATAGTCTTATTTTAGTGGCTATTGGTGGGACGGCAAGTTACACATCAAAGATTAATTATGTAAAAGAAAACCCTGAAAAGGCGCTGAATGTTTCTTTAGTGCAAGGCAATATCGAACAAAATTTGAAATGGGATCCGAATTATCTGTATCAAACCATGGAAAATTATGGGCGATTAATTGGCGATAATTTGGGAAAAACGGATTTGATTATTTTGCCGGAAGCCGCATTTCCAACCTATGAAAACAGTATTCAGCCATTTTTCCAAATGTTGCAATCTTTGGCGGAAAAAACCAATACGGAAGTGATGGTCGGCACGATTTATCAAGATGAAACCCTTGGCAAATTATTTAACTCTATTGTGGTGGTGGGGAATCAGACGGCACCTTATCAGATGCAAACGGCAAACCGTTATAACAAACATCATTTGGTACCGTTTGGTGAATATGTTCCGTTAGAAAGTATTTTGCGCCCGCTCGGTTCTGTGTTTAATTTACCCATGTCGGCTTTCCAAAGCGGCGCCCCAGTGCAGCAAACCTTGCTGGCAAAGAATCTGAATTTCACTGCAGCGATTTGTTATGAAATTATTCTCGGTGCGCAATTACAGAAAAATCTCACGGCAAACAGTGATTTTATTCTCACGGTGTCTAATGATGCTTGGTTTGGTAATTCCATCGGCCCGTGGCAACATTTACAAATGGCACAAATGCGTGCGTTGGAACTTGGTAAACCGGTGATTCGCGCAACGAATACAGGCGTGACGGCATTTATTGATGCCCAAGGCAACATTGTGGCGCAAGCCCCGCAATTTGTGGAAACGGTGTTGACGCATCGTATTGCGCCGACACAAGGTAAAACCCCTTACAGCGTCTTTGGCGATATGCCGTTATATGTCTTAAGTGCGGTCTTTTTCCTGTTGCATTTGTTAGGTATGTTGCTTCAGCGCCTGCTCTTGAAACGGGTAAGAAAAGCTTGATTCGAAAAACAAAAACACCGGAGATTATCCGGTGTTTTTGTTTATGTCATAAAGCGAAATTAACGGCTACGGAATACGATGCGGCCTTTGCTTAAATCGTATGGTGTCATTTCTACGGTCACTTTGTCGCCGGTTAAAATACGAATGTAGTTTTTACGCATTTTGCCGGAAATGTGTGCAATTACCACGTGGCCGTTTTCCAATTCAACGCGAAACATAGTGTTTGGCAAGGTTTCTAAGATGGTGCCTTGCATTTCAATGGAATCTTCTTTTGCCATTTGATCCTCTAAAATAATTAATCATTTTTTCCGCCGCCTACTTTTGGCGGAATCTCATACAAAAAGTCGGTGCGGATTATACCGTTTTTGTTGGTGGCAAGAAAGTTTTTTAACGCAGATGCCCGTAGGAAGCGCTTTTTTATTGGATTCATGATGAGAAAACCCAATAAAACTGATATATTACAAGCCGTTATTCTCAATATTTAAAGGAGAAAGTATGTCTATGCAGGTTTTACTTTCAAACCAACCGGCTTCGGCGGTTTGGGGTGAAAAGGCACTCATCAGTTTTAATGAAGATAAAGCGACCCTTCATTTAACTGATTTTTCCGATCGCACTTCCATACAAAAAGCGGCACGCAAGTTACAAAATCAAGGCATTTCTGATGTTGCACTAAGCGGAGAAGGGTGGCGGTTGGAAAATTGTTGGGCGTTTTATCAAGGTTTTTACAATGCGAAAAAACAGTTTAAATTACAGTTTCCGGCATTATCTGCGGAGCAACAACAAGAACTGAATCACCGTATTCAATGTGGCGATTTCGTGCGTGAAATCATTAATCTGCCGGCAGCCATTTTAACGCCGGAAGAGCTTGCCCAACGCGCTGCGAAGTTTATCGGGCAAATGGTAGAACAAGCCGCTAAACAAAGTGCGGTCAGTTTTTCCATCGTTTCTCGAGAAGCATTGCTAGAACGTGGTTACCACGGTTTGTGGCAGGTGGGGAAAGGCTCGCAAAATCTGCCGGCCATGTTGCAGTTGGATTTCAACCCGACCGGCAATCCGGACGCGCCGGTGTTGGCCTGTTTGGTGGGTAAAGGTATTACGTTTGACAGTGGCGGTTACAGTATTAAACCGAGCGATGGCATGAGCACCATGCGCACTGATATGGGGGGCGCCGCGTTATTGACAGGGGCGTTAGGCTTGGCGATTTTGCGTGGTTTAAATCAACGGGTGAAATTATTCCTTTGCTGTGCAGAAAACTTGGTGAGTAGCCGCGCCTTCAAATTGGGCGACATTATCCAATATCGTAACGGTGTCAGCGTAGAAATTCTGAATACCGATGCCGAAGGCCGCTTGGTATTGGCAGATGGTTTAATTGATGCAGATGCCCAACAACCTCAATTTATCGTGGATTGCGCTACGTTAACCGGTGCGGCAAAAGTGGCGGTAGGCAATGATTATCACAGTGTGCTATCCATGGATGATCAGTTGGTCTCTGATTTATTCCGTGCTGCCGAGCAAGAACAAGAGCCATTTTGGCGTTTGCCGTTTGCCGAGTTGCATCGTGGGCAAATTAAAACGGCGTTCGCTGACATTGCCAATACCGGCACGGTTCCTGTGGGTGCAGGTGCTAGCACGGCAACCGCGTTTTTATCTTATTTCGTGAAAAATTATCAACAGCATTGGTTACACATTGATTGTTCTGCCACGTATCGCAAAGCCCCAAGCGATTTATGGGCGACCGGCGCGACCGGTATCGGTGTGCAAACCCTTGCCAATTTATTATTAGCTAAAGCAAAACAACAGTAAGAGGATGTGAAATGAGCTTACAACGAACCTTATCTATTATTAAACCGGATGCCGTAAAGCGTCATTTAATCGGCGCGATTTTGGCACGCTTTGAGCAACAAGGCTTCAAAGTGATTGCCGCTAAGATGGTACACTTCACCCAAGAGCAAGCGGAAGGTTTTTATGCAGAACACCAAGGCAAACCTTTTTTTGCGCCTTTGGTGGAATACATGATTTCTGCACCGGTATTCGTGAGTGTGTTAGAAAAAGAAAACGCGGTGCAAGACTACCGCACTTTAATCGGTACAACGAATCCTGAAACGGCGGCAGAAGGCACGATTCGTCGTGATTTTGCATTAAGTCAACGGGAAAACTCGGTGCATGGTTCCGATAGCCCGGAAAGTGCGGCACGGGAGATTGCTTATTTCTTCGTTGATGATGAGATTTGCGATTATTAAGATTGCGATTTAAACAAAAAGCCATTTTGTCAAAACAAAGTGGCTTTTTTATTACGATAAGAAAAAAGTGCGGTGGATTTTTCGGATGTTTTAAAACATCTTGGAAATCCACCGCACTTCTATTTTATACAAGATAATTTAAGTAACGCCGTTACTTCACTTCGCGGAACATAATTTCGCTCGGAATCACAGAACCTTGCCAGTAAAGTTCGGTCGCAACTTTTTCCGCTAATTTCAAGAAACCTTGCGCAATTTCGCTGTCTGGCGCGGCAATTACGGTTGGTTCGCCGCGATCCAAATCTTGACGAAGGCGGATGTGTAACGGTTGTTGTCCCAATACTTTGATATTGTATTTATCCGCAATGCGTTCTGCACCACCGGCACCGAAAATCGCTTCTTGGTGACCGCAGTTGCTGCAAATGTGCATGGACATGTTTTCCACAATACCTAATACAGGCACGGAAACACGCTCAAACATGGAAATCCCTTTTACTGCATCCAATAGGGCGATGTCTTGTGGTGTTGTGACAACCACAGCACCTGTCACCGGAATTTGTTGGGACAGGGTAAGTTGAATGTCACCGGTGCCCGGAGGCATGTCGATCACAAGATAATCTAAGTCAGGCCATAGGGTTTCTTGTAATAGTTGGCTTAATGCGCTACTTGCCATCGGACCGCGCCAAATGGTGGCGTTGTCTTCGTCCATTAAGAAACCGATGGAGTTAGCATACAAACCGTGCGCTTCTATCGGGGTGATATGTTGGTTATCCGGTGATGTCGGGCGTTGATGTGGTGCACCAAGCATGTGCGGAATGGAAGGGCCGTAAATATCCGCATCTAAAATCCCTACGCGGGCGCCTTGTTGGTGTAATGCAATGGCAAGGTTCACAGAAACGGTAGATTTACCCACACCGCCTTTACCGGAGCTCACCGCAATAATATTTTTAACGCCTTTCACCGCAGGATGGTTGTTGGCGCGTTTAAGAGTAGCAATTTGATAGCTAAGCTGCCATTTGACATTTTCCACTTCTGCTGCGTCTTTTAATGGTGCGGTTAACGCGTCTTTTAATTCGGCAAACGCGGTGTTCCAGGCAAAAGGCATGGATAATTCCACGCGTAGAGTATTTCCGCCTTTTTCGACTTTTTTCAATGTATTAAGAGAAATGAGATCTTTTTGCAGAGTAGCATGTTGAAAGTTTTTGAATAACTGAACAATCTGTTCCTTTTGTTGTTCCGTTAAATTTTCAGAAAATAACGTCGCCATAATGCTTCCTTTTTTAGTGTAGTAAATTCGTTGGTTATATTTAATCATGACCGCCTTTATCTGTTAAGTTAAAAATGCCTAAATCATGATTAAACTAGAAAAAATACCCTCAATAAGGTAACATAAGCGCCAATTTTTTTCCGTTTTTTAAGTATTTTAAAGGTCAATATTATGTCGAATTCCAAGCGTAAAATTTTAGTTACTTGTGCCTTGCCGTATGCCAACGGTCCGATTCATTTAGGCCACATGTTGGAGCATATTCAAGCGGATATTTGGGTACGTTTTCAACGGATGCGCGGAAACGAAATCCATTTTGTGTGCGCCGATGACGCACATGGTACGCCGATTATGCTAAAAGCGGACCAAATGGGCATTACGCCGGAGCAACTCATTGACGATGTACGCCACAAACATATGGCGGATTTTGCCGGTTTTAACATCAGCTTTGATAACTACCATTCCACCCATAGCGAAGAAAATCGCGAGTTTTCAGAATTTATTTACAACCGTTTAAAAGAAAACGGTTTTATTAAAAGTCGCACTATTTCCCAACTCTATGATCCGGAAAAAGGGATGTTCTTACCTGATCGTTTTGTGAAAGGCACTTGCCCGAAATGTAAATCGCCGGATCAATATGGCGACAACTGCGAAGTGTGCGCGGCTACTTATAGCCCGACGGAACTCATTAACCCGCGTTCTGTGGTGTCAGGCGCAACGCCGGTCATGAAAGATTCCGAGCATTTCTTCTTTGATTTGCCAAGTTTTGAAGCCATGTTGAAAAACTGGTTGGGTTCCGGATCTTTGCAATCAGAAGTGGTGAATAAAATGCAGGAATGGTTTGAAGCAGGTCTTCAACAATGGGATATTTCCCGCGACGCGCCATATTTTGGTTTCCAAATTCCGAATGCAGAAGGCAAATATTTCTACGTTTGGCTGGATGCGCCTATCGGTTACATGGCGTCTTTCAAAAATCTGTGTAAACGTGAAACCAGTATTGATTTCGACAGTTTCTGGTGTAAAGACAGTGATGCAGAGCTTTATCATTTCATCGGCAAAGACATCATGTATTTCCACAGCTTGTTCTGGCCTGCTATGTTAGAAGGTGCAGGTTTCCGTAAACCGAGCAATATTTTTGTGCACGGCTATGTGACGGTGAATGGCGAGAAAATGTCAAAATCCCGCGGTACATTCATTCAAGCGGCAACCTATTTGAAACACTTGGATCCGGAATGTTTGCGTTATTACTACGCGGCGAAATTAAGTAATCGCATTGATGATTTGGATTTGAACTTAGAAGATTTCGTTCAGCGCGTGAATACGGATTTGGTGAATAAACTGGTGAATTTGGCTTCCCGTAACGCTGGTTTTATCCAAAAACGTTTTGACGGCAAGTTGGCGGCAGCATTAGATGATCAGGCTTTATTTAGTGAATTTATTGCACAATCTGAGCAAATCGCCACGTATTACGAAAATCGCGAATTCGGCAAAGCCATTCGTGAAATCATGGCATTAACCGATAAAGCCAACAAATATATTGACGATAAAGCCCCTTGGGTAATTGCGAAAGAAGAGGGCAAAGACGCGGAGTTGCAAGCGGTATGTTCCATGGGGATTCAATTATTCCGCGTGCTTATGGGCTATTTGAAACCGGTGTTACCAAAACTGGCAGAACGTGCGGAGGCTTTTTTACAAGCGGAATTAACCTGGGCAAATTTAGCGCAGCCTTTATTAAGTCATCAAATTGCACCGTTTAAAGCCTTGTTCTCCCGTTTAGATGGTAAGCAAATTGAAACGATGATTGAGGCGTCTAAAGCGGAAAACGCGCAAGCGAACGCTACGCCTGTTGCGAAAAGTGCGGTCAAAAATACAAATGAATCTGTGGGATCTATCGAGCCAATTGCAGAGGCTATCACGATTGATGATTTTGCTAAGTTAGATATGCGAGTGGCGAAAGTATTGAAATGCGAAGCCGTGCCGGAATCCAATAAATTATTGCGCTTTGAACTGGATTTGGGCGATCACAAACGCCAAGTTTTTTCCGGTATTAAGGCGGCTTACGATAAGCCGGAAGAGCTGGAAGGTCGCTTTGTGATTATGGTGGCAAACCTTGCACCACGCAAAATGAAATTCGGTGTGTCTGAAGGCATGATTTTAAGTGCGGGCACCGGCGGCGCGGATTTATTCCTGTTGTCTGCTGATGCAGGCGTGAAAGCGGGAATGCAGGTGAAGTAAGCATCATTCCACATTGTAGGGACAGACTTTATGTCTGTCCGACAATCTGATGATACGAATAGGACAGGCATAAGCCTGTCCCCACGGTTAAAGTTTGCGTTCAAAGTGCGGTTGTTTTTCTGAGAGAATTTCTACTCGTACTCTTCCAACCACTTCAGCAAAATCGCTTCTAAGATTGTTTCGTTTGATTTTTGCGGATCATCGTCAAAACCGTCTAGCTCACAAATCCAGCGGTGCAAATCGGTAAAACGAACGGTTTTGGGATCCAGATCCGGATTGTTGTCATACAACGCTTCGGCAATGCGTTGGGCGTCCGTCCATTTCATTAGTGCGCCGCCTCATTTGCGTGGTTAATATTGTATTTAGGAATTTCAACGACTAAGTCTTCATCACCAATAATACATTGGCAAGACAGTCGGCTTTCCATTTCTAAGCCCCAGGCTTTATCTAACATATCTTCTTCTTGATCGCTTGGTTCATTTAAAGAATCGCCTCCTTCACGCACTACCACATGGCATGTGGTGCAAGCGCAAGAGCCATCGCACGCGTGGTGAATTTCTACGCCAGCGTTGTGGGCCACTTCAAGCAAATTGTCGCCGGCGGCGGCATCAACTACCATGCCTTCCGGGCAAAATTCTTCATTGGGTAAAAAAATCACTTTTGGCATTTTAACATCCTTACTTTCCTACAATATCTTCAACGGAGTGCCCTGCCAAAGCCGTGCGAATGGATTTGTCCATACGCCGTGCGGCAAATTCCTGCGTTGCGAAATCTAACGCTTTGATTCCTTGCTTGATGGCAAGGGAATCGTCCAGCTGCTTTAATTGTTCCAACGAAATAATCGCATTTTTGACCGCACTTAGTTCGTCGTCATCTAATAAATCGTAATCTTGCGCGAGTGCCGAGCGCACGCTTTCCAGCACGCGTTCTGCTTCTACCCGCTGTTCCGCCAATAAGCGCGCCTGAATGTCTTCTTTGGCGTTTTCCATGGAGGCTTTTAACATATTGGCGATTTCATCGTCGGTTAAACCGTAAGACGGTTTCACTTGAATGGAGGATTGCACGCCGGTGGTTTTTTCCATGGCGATGACGCTTAATAAACCGTCCGCGTCCACTTGATAGGTCACGCGAATGTGCGCCGCGCCGGCGGCCATCGGCGGAATGCCGCGTAGCGTGAAGCGGGCAAGAGAGCGGCAATCGTTAACCAATTCCCGTTCGCCTTGTACGATATGCACCGACATTGCGGTTTGTCCGTCTTTGAACGTAGTGAATTCTTGCGCACGCGCGACAGGAATGGTGGTGTTGCGCGGAATGATTTTTTCCACTAAACCGCCCATAGTTTCGATGCCAAGGGAAAGCGGAATAACGTCCAATAACAATAGCTCGGAATCCGGTTTGTTGCCGGCGAGAATATCGGCTTGAATCGCCGCGCCAAGGGCGACCACTTTATCAGGATCGATAGAGGTCAGTGGTTGTTTTTGGAAAAATTCACCTACTTGTTCGCGCACATAAGGCACTCGGGTAGATCCACCCACCATCACCACTTCACGCACATCTTCCGCTTCTACGCCGGCATCTTTTAAAGCGCGGCGACAAGCAAGCAAAGAACGTTTAACCAACGGTTGAATCAGTTCGTTAAATTGTTCTCGGGTGATACTGCCAAGCCAGTTACCGTAATGAATTTGAACTTCCATTGAATTTGAAAGTTCTTGTTTGAGGCGATTGGCTAATTCGATCAGTTCACGATATTGGCTGTCATTTTCCGGTTTTACTGCAGATTGTTCGATAATCCAATCGGCTAAGACCAAATCAAAATCATCACCACCTAGCGCCGTGTCGCCGCCGGTTGCCAACACTTCGAACACACCACGGGAGAGGCGCAAAATGGAAATGTCAAAGGTGCCGCCGCCTAAATCATACACGGCAATCACGCCTTCTTGTCCGCTATCCAAGCCGTATGCAATGGCGGCTGCAGTCGGTTCGTTTAATAAACGCAGAACATTAAGTCCAGCTAATTTTGCGGCGTCTTTGGTACTTTGGCGTTGTGCATCATCAAAATAGGCAGGTACGGTGATCACTGCACCGACAAGGTTTCCGCCTAAGCGTTGCTCACCAAGTGCGGTCAATTTTTTCAGGATTTCTGCGGAAATTTCAATCGGACTACGTACACCTTGACGTGTTGTTAATAAAGGTAAACCGTTTTCACTGGCGACAAATTGATAAGGCAGATTCGGATAACGTTGTTGAATATCCGCAAGGCTGCGACCGATTAAACGTTTGACGGAAATCACTGTGTTTTGCGGATCTTGCGTGGCAAGTTCGGCAGCTTCATAACCGACAATCACGTTGTCATCTTTGCCAAAATGCACAACAGAGGGCAATAACGGACGATTTTGTTCGTCCAATAAAACATCACTGTGGCCGTTGCGTACGGTGGCAATCAGGGAGTTTGTGGTGCCGAGATCGATGCCCACGGCAAGTTTTTGTTGATGGGGTGCGGCACTTTGTCCCGGCTCTGCAATTTGAAGTAACGCCATGTTGTTTCTCGATATACTTTACATTAAAAATCTAAAAGAGTCTCTTCAACTCGCTCAATTTCTGCTTGAAGTTTTTTGATAAAACGTAATTTGTCTGTGATTGCCCGTGCGATGTCCCATTGTTGCGCATCAAGTGCGGTGGATAATTCGTCTAAAATTGCGCGGCGGGTGCGTTCGATGTCTTTAGTGAACGCCGTCAGTTCGTCGCTGTCTTTGTTATTTTCGATATTTTCTAAGGTTTCGCGCCATTCCATTTGCTGCATCAGAAAACTGATGTCTTTACTGCTTTTTTCTTCTACGTTTTCCACCTCGCCGGTGTGAATAGCAATAATGCTGTCGGCGCGGCTAATCGGATCTTTTAAGGTGCGTAAGGCATCGTTGATTTCCGCCGATTTTTGAATCGCCAAGCGCTGTTCTTGCGCAGACGCGGCGGAAAAATTATCCGGGTGCAGGGATTTTTGTAAGGCCAAATAACGCGTCGCCAATAAATCCTGATCCAGTTGAAAAGACACGGGTAAATCAAATAAAGCAAATGGATTGTTCATACCTTTCTCGATTAAACGTTAAAACTCTCACCGCAACCGCATTCGTCTTTGACGTTCGGATTGGTGAATTTGAACCCTTCGTTTAAGCCTTCTTTGGCAAAATCCAGCTGGGTGCCGTCTAAATAAACTAGACTTTTGGTGTCCACGATGACTTTCACGCCGTATTGTTCAAACACGTGATCGTCTGCATTTAACGCGTCCACAAATTCAAGCATATAAGACAATCCGGAACAGCCGGAGGTTTTAATGCCCAAACGAAGCCCGATCCCTTTCCCACGTTTTGCTAAAAATGTTCTCACGCGATCTGCCGCGCTTTCGGTTAATGTGACTGACATAATCATTCCTCTGATTTTGCTAAATAAACGTACAGTCGTTTTTACTGATCAAATAACTTGAATCCTACGAGACCAACGATAAAAGATAAATAAGTCAATAATACGCTACAAATTGCCGCACGAAGCCAAGATTTTTGCATAAATTGCGGCTTAAAGAGCGCCGGAAAAATAGACACGAAACCAGCGGCAAGACTCCATATAAGATAAATTACCCACATCGCCGCCCCGCCTTTAGGATCGCCGCTGGTGATTGATAAATAAGCGAAAAGCGCAAACAGCGAAGTAATTGCCAACGCCGAACCGGTGACTGCTGCTGCGCGTACCCGCGTATAGAAAATCGTCGCGGCAAACAAACAGCCCCAATAATAAGCTAAATTTAACAGGGTCAATTCGTCAAAAAACGTCGGTGTAATATAGGCGGTATATATCACCGGCACCAAAACACCGACGAGTATTGCCGCGATAGCCAATTTCTTTTCTGTGGTCATGTGTTTCCTCGGTTAAAGTGCGGTTAATTTTAGAATTAATATCGCCAGTACAACGCTTAAATAAGTATATCCCGCGGACGCAATTAACGCGCTTAACCAAGAGCGGGTAAATAATTTAGGCTTTTTTCGTGCAGGGTAGAGGGAGAGCAATCCCGCAAACACACTCCACGCGAAATAAAGCGTCCAAAATATCGTATCGCTTTTCGGATCGCCGCTCATGCCTAAATCAACCAGCAGAAAAAGGCTCATGGTGGCCAACTGGGCGCCGATAAACGCGGCGGGGCGAAGGCGGCTATAAAGCACGGTCGGCAGAAACAGGGTGATCCAATAAAAAAGTGTGCCGCCGCTAATGAAATCGGCTTTGCCGAACGTGTATCTGAGATATGAACCGTAAAAATGTTCATAAGCTAGCGGAAATAAGATGCCGATACACAACACGGCAAGGGCAATTTTCTTTTCAGTCGTCATTTTTATGTTGTTATAAAGTACAAAGTGCGGTGACTTTTTTACCCGTTTTTAAAAACGCGCCAAAAAACGACCGCACTTTTTTGCCGATTAAGACCCTTTTTTCGCTTTGTAGTCGGCGATGGCGGCTTTGATGGCGTCTTCTGCTAAAATGGAGCAGTGCACTTTTACCGGCGGTAATTCAAGTTCTTCCGCGATTTGGCTGTTTTTAATGGCGCCCGCTTCTTCCAAGGATTTGCCTTTTACCCACTCGGTGATGAGGGAGCTGGAGGCGATTGCCGAGCCGCAGCCGTAGGTTTTGAATTTGGCGTCTTCAATAATGCCGTCATCATTTACGCGGATTTGTAATTGCATTACGTCGCCACATGCCGGTGCGCCCACCATGCCGGTGCCGACCGCGCTGTCTTTTTTGTCCATAGAACCCACGTTACGCGGGTTTTCGTAATGATCGATCACTTTTTCGCTATATGCCATTTTTTATTCCTTCCTAAAATATTGTTTTTATTGGGCGGTTTGCTCCGCCCGTTAAATTAGTGGGCTGACCACTCAATGGTGTTTAAGTCGATGCCTTCTTTGAACATGTCCCAAAGCGGAGATAATGCGCGTAATTTTTCCACCGCACCTTTCATTAAGCTGATGGTGTAGTCGATTTCTTCTTCGGTGGTGAAACGGCCTAAAGTGAAACGAATCGAGCTGTGTGCCAATTCATCATTGCGGCCTAACGCACGTAACACATAAGACGGTTCAAGGCTCGCAGACGTACAAGCGGATCCTGAGGATACCGCAATGTCGCGTAATGCCATCATTAAAGACTCACCTTCTACATAATTGAAACTGATGTTGAGGTTGTTGGCGACACGGTGTTCCATGGAGCCGTTAACGTAGGTTTCTTCGATATCTTTTAAACCGTTGTATAAACGATCGCGAAGGGCTTTAATGCGTGGAATTTCTGTTGCCATTTCTTCTTTTGCGATGCGATAAGCTTCACCCATACCAACGATTTGGTGGACAGGTAATGTACCGGAACGCATACCGCGCTCATGACCACCACCGTGAATAATCGCTTCTAAGCGAATACGTGGTTTGCGGCGAACGTACAATGCACCGATGCCTTTTGGTCCGTATAATTTGTGGCTGGACATGGACATTAAATCGACCGGTAATTCAGCAAGATTGATCTCCACTTTGCCCACACTTTGGGTGGCGTCTACGTGGAAAATGGTTTTGTTTGCACGGCATAATTCGCCAATCGCTTGAATGTCTTGAATCACACCGATTTCATTGTTCACGTGCATAATAGAGACGACGATAGTATCAGGGCGAAGTGCCGCTTTGAATTTTTCTAAATCCACTAAACCATCGGATTCCGGTTCTAAATAAGTAACTTCAAAACCTTCGCGTTCTAGTTGACGGCAAGTATCCAACACCGCTTTGTGCTCAGTTTTGCAAGTGATAATGTGCTTGCCTTTGGTTTGATAAAAATGTGCCGCACCTTTGATCGCCAGATTGTCTGATTCTGTTGCGCCGGAAGTGAAAACAATTTCACGGGAATCGGCACCGATGAGATCGGCAATTTGATTACGCGCAATATCAACCGCTTCTTCGGCTTGCCAGCCGAATTTGTGGGAACGAGATGCCGGGTTGCCGAAAACGCCATCGATGGTTAAGTATTCCATCATTTTTTTCGCGACGCGTTCGTCCACCGGGCAAGTTGCCGCATAATCTAAATAAATAGGTAATTTCATCATTCACTCCTAAATAGTTTTATTTTAAACCGCACTTTTAGCTATGTTGTGCGTTATTCGTTTTTATTACGAGAAGATTTTCTAAATCTTGATGTTTGTACTGGGATGGCTTCTTTTGTTTGTGTTGAGAGACCAATTCAGCCAATGTGATTTCATTTAAGAAATCTGCAATACGTTGACTCAGCTTGTCCCATAAGGTATGCGTTAAGCATTCCTGTCCGTTTTGGCAATTGCCTTTCCCTAAACATTTCGTGGTATCAATATTTTCATTTACCGCAGCAATGATCATACCGATGGAAATGTCTTCCGGCATGTGACCTAATTTATAGCCGCCACCCGGTCCGCGCACACTTTTGACTAAATTATTGCGGCGTAGTTTTGCAAACAGCTGTTCCAAATAAGAAAGGGAAATGTGTTGTCGCTCGGAAATATCGGACAAACTTACGGGACCATTATCGGCATGAATAGCAATATCTAAGATTGCGGTGACTGCATAACGACCTTTCGAGGTTAATTTCATCTTTTATGTTCCTAAATAAAAAAATAATCAATTAAGCGAAGAAATCTTACATTGTTGACTCTTACAGTCAACTATTATTCTTTTACGATTTAAGTTTTTTTTCAACCGCACTTAACATGCCGAGCAAAATATGAAGTTCTGTTTTTTCGACTTCAGCACGGCTATATAAGCGTCGGAGTTTTTGCATGACACCTTGATTTTGAATAAAGCCAAGGGATTGATAAAGCTGCTCGGTACGCGTAAAAAAATAGTCCAACTCTTGCATTTGCGGATATACGTCAGGCTGCGTTTGTGTCATTTTCTGATTTTCTTCGCGCTGTGTTGCCAAGTAAGCCATGCGTATTTCGTAACTGATTAATTGTACCGCCATGGCTAAATTTAACGAGGCATAATCCGGATTTGCAGGAATCGTCACATGATAGTGGCATTTGAGCAATTCTTCATTGGTTAAACCGACACGCTCACGTCCAAATACAATCGCTACTTTTCCACTTATCGCATGATTAATGGCTTTTTCCCCACATTCGCGTGGCTCAATGAGCGAGTTTTGCAAATGACGCAATCTTGCACTAGTGCCAATTACTAACGAGCAATCGGCAACGGCTTCGGAAAAGTTTTCTACAACGACCGCACTTTTCACCACATCTTCTGCGCCGGCAGCAAGGGCAATGGCTTGATCATCCACGCCTTGTTTTGGCGCCACTAACACTAAATCTGTTAATCCCATTGTTTTCATTGCTCGTGCGGTGGAACCGATGTTGCCACTGTGCGAGGTTTCAATTAAAACAATTCGAATATTTTCCAACATGATCATTTTTATCTTATTCAATAGCGGGGCGTATTCTACCATAAATACCCCTTGTATTTAGTCAACAATTCTAAAAATTTTTCTGATAGCTATTTTCTTTTAAATCTCTTATAATCGCGCACCTAAATTGTTCTTTAAAATCCGGTGGAATTTATGAATCCTATGTTAAATATCGCGATTCGTGCAGCACGAAAAGCGGGCAATATTATTGCAAAAAACTACGAACGTCGTGACGACATCGTCACCATGGAAAAAAGCAAAAATGACTATGTAACCAACGTAGATAAAGCGTCAGAAGAAGCGATTATCGAAGTCATTAAAAAATCTTACCCCGACCACACCATCATCACCGAAGAAAGCGGTGCATTAGAAGGCAGTGATAACGATGTTCAATGGGTGATTGATCCACTGGATGGCACCACAAACTTTGTAAAAGGTTTGCCTCATTTCTCCGTTTCTATTGCTATTCGTGTTAAAGGCCGCACCGAAGTGGCCGTGGTTTATGATCCTATCCGTAACGAATTATTTACTGCAGTGCGTGGCGAAGGCGCAAAATTAAACGAACAGCGTTTACGTGTTGAAAACAAACGCGATTTATCCGGTGCTGTACTTGCTACCGGTTTCCCATTCAAACAACCGAAATACATGCCAATGCAATTCAATATGATGCAAAGCTTGATTGAAGAGGCGGCTGATTTCCGCCGCACCGGTTCTGCTGCGTTGGATCTTTGCTATGTGGCATCCGGTCGTTTAGACGGGTATTTTGAATACGGCATCAAAGCTTGGGATGTGGCGGCAGGCGATTTAATCGTTCGTGAAGCAGGCGGTATCGTGACAGACTACAATGCTGGTCATAGTTACTTAAAAGCCGGCCATATTGTTGCCGCAGCACCACGCGTGCTAAAAGAAATGTTGAATAAAATTCAGCCTTGCTTAGCCGAAGATTTAAAATAAGACGAAAATCGACCGCACTTTTGTATTGAGTTTTCAATGTTGTCGAATTTCAGAAACACAAAACGCCCGTTTATTACGGGCGTTTTTTTATCTCGCTATGGAGGATTTAGGCTTTTGATTTATTGGTTACGCCAATGTAAACACAGGCGGCAAAGCCAAGTACTAAAACGTGCGGCGTATAAGCTGTAACACCGTTAGGTGAAGCTGCTAAACCGAAGTTATGTGCCGCAGCCGCACCTAATAGCATACCTAATACAAATAATGCCGCGTCATTGTTTCCTTCTCCGATATTCACCAATTGTTTACCCGGGCAACCGCCACCAAGGGAGAAACACAATCCGCATAATGCCATGGCAAAGAAGTTCCAGATATATTGATTATGTGCGATAGGTTGCTGTTCAAATCCTACATGGAATTGTCCGAGCAAGCTGTTGGTGATCGCAGCGAACACAACCAAGGCGATAACACCGTTCAAAAGCTGTGTGTCGCGGAACAATACGAAGTTACGGAATGCGCCAATTGTGCAGAAACGGGATTTTTGCATTAATACACCAAGCAATGCGCCGCCGGCAAGCGACATCCAAACGGCAGGGTGTTGTGCGCCCGGGCCTTTTTCTGAAAAGTAAATAGCCAGATTTTCGCCAAATTTAAATTGAGTTAAAAGCAAGATGAGTAAGGCCAAGGTAAATAGCACGCCAATGAGCCCTGACGATTTGCTTTGTTCACTTGATTTTCCTAAGGAAAAACCGCGATTCGCAAAGAAAATACCGCCTAATATCCCGGCGAATAAACCAACGATTCCCGCAATGGCAGTGAGATCGCCACCGCCTAGGCGCAAATAAGCACGCCATGGACAGCCTAAGAAAATCAGTGCACCGATCATGGCAAAGAACCCAAGGATAATGCGAGCCAACGGCGCAGAGCCACCGCGTGGTCGGAATTCCTTAGAAAAATAGGCACTGGCAAGCGCACCTAAAACTAAGCCGATAAGTTCGGGACGAATATATTGTAGCGGAGCGGCGCGATGGAGCCCTAATGCACCGGCGGTATCTCGTAAGAAACACGCCGCACAGAAACCCATATTGCCGGGATTGCCATTGTAGGTTAGAAGTGGAGCAACGATACCAAGTGCAGCACCTGCAACCACAGGCCAAGTGAAAATTTTCATAATGAGACCTTTGTGATATCTGAAGTTAAATTGAATTGTGTGTTTTTAATGATTAAAAACACACACATTGTAGAAAAGTCGCCAATATAAAGAAACCGGCTTTTTATCAGATCGTGAGCTGGATCAAGGATTTGCAAAAACAAGGCGAAAATGCACCGCACTTTCTAGTCTAAATGGATTCACAGCCAACGGGTTAAATGCAATTCCACAATATCCACGATGTGTTTTAAGAATGTAGTGTCTTGCCCATTATGGAAACGGGCAGTATCTCGGGAGGTGAATAATAAAAGTGCGGTCGGTTTGTGGCTTGTTTTTGCGCCAAGCAGACAAATTGCCACGGAGCCAATGGGAAATTCTTCCGGCAGAAACATCAGGTGTTTTTCTTTGTTGCTTAAATCGCCCAAGTAAAATTGGCGCAAGCCGAGACGTTCCAAGCGAATCAGTTCAAACGCCTTGCGATCAATCCAATATTGTTCGGGAATGGATTCATTTGTTTGCCATGCATCTCGAAACAGCAATATTTTTGCACCGTCCAGTTCATAGGATTGCGCCCACTGTTTCAATTTTTCTTCGCCCTGTTGGAAATCTTCCGCTTGAAACAATTTCTTTTGTAAGGGCATAAGCGCATAGAAAATGTCCGCCTCTTGATAGGCAAGCTGATGAAATTTTTCTAAGAACGCTGTAAGTGTTTTGATTTGTTGGCGTTGCTGTTCTAGCTGTGCTTCTACTAAAGATAGCGTGCCTTTTTGCGGATGAACCACGGACAGTTTGGCAAGCAAATCAGGATGAGTGGTGAAAAAATTAGGGTATTCGGTTAGGTATTCGACGACGTTTTTTTCCTGTTCATTCATAAAAAACTCTCCAAAAAAGAACCGCACTTTGATGGCTCAAAAGTGCGGTCATTTTTCTATGCGTTTTTACGCAGCAAACGGATCTTGTAAAATCATCGTTTGTACACGATCCGGTCCGGTTGATAGGATAGAAACCGGTACGCCGGTGACTTCTTCGATACGTTTGATGTAATTACGGCAAGTTTGCGGTAATTGATTCACATCGGTTACGCCGAAGGTATTTTCTTTCCAACCCGGCATAGTTTCATAAATCGGCTCAACACCTTCCCAGTCTTTCGCGGCAAGTGGTGCGTATTCTACAATATCGCCGTTTGGCATTTTGTAGCCCACGCAGATTTTCACTTCATCGAAACCGTCTAACACGTCTAATTTCGTCATGCAGAAACCGGAAATAGAGTTTAATTGAATTGCGCGACGAATGGCGACCGCGTCGAACCAACCGCAACGACGTGGACGACCGGTGACCGCACCAAATTCGTTCCCTTTACGGGCAATTTCTGCACCGACTTCATCGAATAATTCCGTGGTGAACGGGCCGCCACCCACGCGGGTGCAATAGGCTTTGATGATACCTAACACATAATCTAAATTGCGCGGGCCGAAACCGGAACCGGTAGCAACGCCACCGGCAGTGGTGTTGGAGCTGGTCACATACGGATAGGTACCGTGGTCAATATCCAACATGGTGCCTTGTGCGCCTTCGAATAAAATGTTGTCGCCATTTTTGCGCGCGGTATCTAAAATGGTGGTAATGTCAGCGACCATACCGGTGATAATATCGGCAACAGCGAACACGTCATCTAAGGTTTTTTGATAATCAACCGGTTCAACTTTGTAGTAGTTCACTAATTGGAAGTTGTAGTAATCAAGAATATTTTTGAGTTTTTCGGCGAAGGCTTCGCGATTAAATAAATCGCCTACACGTAAACCGCGACGAGCCACTTTGTCTTCATAAGCCGGGCCGATACCACGACCGGTGGTACCGATGGCTTTTTTGCCAAGTGCCGCTTCACGAGCGTGGTCCATCGCAACGTGGTAAGGTAGAATTAATGGGCAAGCTTCAGAGATTAATAAACGGTCACGGACATTGACGCCACGGCTTTCTAATTCTCCCATTTCTTGCATGAGGGCAGACGGGGAAAGTACAACGCCATTACCGATTAAACAGGTGACGTTATCGCGCAGGATGCCTGATGGAATTAAACGTAAAACGGTTTTCTCACCGTTGATGATTAAGGTGTGACCGGCATTATGACCGCCCTGATAACGAACCACATATTTGACGCGGTCGGTGAGCAAATCAACGATTTTTCCTTTTCCTTCATCGCCCCATTGCGCGCCGAGAACAACAACACTTTTACCCATAATTTTCCGCCTTTTTTAAGCTAGTTTATAAAAATCAACGGTTGCTTACTTTACTCTTTTTAACCTTTGATCTCAATGAGATTTATGACTATTTATTGGCTAAAATGACCGCTCTTTTCGGGGCAGGATAGCCTTCGATGGTTTTGCTGTGATCTGCCGGATCGAGAAAATCAATTAAGGATTCATTTTCTAACCAATCGGTTTTGCGCTGTTCCTCTAATGAGGTGACGGCGACATCCACACAACGCACATTTTTAAAGCCGGTTTTTTGTAGCCAATGAATCAGTGCGGCAACGGACGGAATAAAATATACATTTTTCATTTTGGCGTAGCGATCCATCGGCACCAACACAGTGTTTTCATCGCCGTCCACTACTAAGGTTTCGAGCACCAATTCACCGCCGTTCACCAATTGGGCGCGCAGTTGGGAAAGATGATCTAGGGGCGATTTGCGGTGATATAACACCCCCATAGAAAACACCGTATCAAACGCCGCAAGCGGTTGCATTTGCTCAATACCGAGCGGAATCAAATTGGCACGACGATCGTCATTTAATAATTTGCGTACCGCTTCAAATTGACATAAGAACAATTCCGTCGGGTCGATGCCCACCACCATTTTTGCGCCTTCGCCCACCATGCGCCACATGTGATAGCCACTGCCGCAACCCACATCTAAAATCGTGCGATCTTGCAACGGCGCTAAATGCGGTAGCACGCGATCCCATTTGAAATCGGAGCGCCATTCGCAATCCACATGAATGCCAAGCAAATGATAAGGCCCTTTGCGCCATGGCATGAGTTGTTTTAAATGGTGAATAATGCGCTGGCGTTCGCCATCGGAAAGCGCAGAATCGCACTCAGATTTGACCGCACTTTTTAGATCAATACGGGATGCCGACAAGTGCGGTAGGAATTCTACGACTTTTGCCCATTTGGCATATTCCCCGTGGGTTTGCTGTTGCCATTGTTTCATTTGTAATGGCAAGGTTTCCAACCAAGGGGAAAGATGGGTCGTAGCAATTTGTTGATAAAAAGGGCGAAAATCGATCATATCGTTATCTCGGTGAATTAAGGTTACAGCGCATCATGATACGCTTTTTGGGCTTTTTCAAAGGTGTCGGTAATGGCCTCGTCGGGTTTCGCGGACAAGAGAGACACAATAATAATGGCGATGGCAGCGAACATAAAGCCGGGAATCATTTCATACACTTGCGCCCATTCGCTTTCTTGCGGTAAACATTCTTTCCAAGCAAACACGGTTATTGCGCCGGTGAGCATGCCTGCCATGGCACCGGAGGACGTCATGCGTTTCCAAAATAATGAAAGTAAAACTACCGGACCAAAGGCACTGCCAAACCCAGCCCAAGCAAATTCCACGAGTTTCAACACCTTACTGTTTTGGTCTTGTGCAATCCAAATGGCAATGGCGGCAATCACCAACACCATGGCGCGACCCAGCCAAACTAATTCTTTTTCTGATGCCTTCGGGCGGATAAAGCCTTTGTAAAAGTCTTCCGTAATGGCACTGGAAGAAATTAACAACTGGCAACTTAGGGTACTCATCACCGCGGCAAGAATCGCGGAAAGCAAAATACCGGCAATCCACGGATTAAATAATAATCGGGATAATTCAATAAAAACTTGCTCAGGTTCATGGTTTACCAAAGCCGCAGAAGCGGTGTTTGCATTTGCATAGAAATACGCCATACCAAAGAAACCGATGGCAACGGCACCTACTAAGCAAAGCACCATCCATGTCATGCTGATTTTGCGAGCTTTATTGAGGGAACGCACGGAGTCTGCCGCCATGAAACGAGCGAGAATATGCGGTTGTCCGAAATAACCTAAGCCCCACGCCGCAAGGCTTAACAAGCCCATAATGGTGGTACCGCGGAATAAGTCGGTGAATTCTTTTTGTGCGCTCATTTCGGCTTGTTGCACGACGTTTTGTAAGTCGTCAATACCGCCGATAGAAATCACCACAAAGACAGGGGTAAGCAATAAGGCGAAAATCATTAGCGTGGCTTGAATGGTGTCTGTCCAGCTCACCGCAAGGAAACCGCCAATAAAGGTGTAGGCGATAGTCGCCAGTGCGCCATACCAAAGTGCGGTGGAATAATCGATTGAAAAGAGGTTTTGGAATAATTTTGCACCGGCAACCACGCCCGAAGCGCAATAAATGGTGAAGAACACCAAAATAATGGAGGCGGAAACGATTTTTAACGCATTGTGACGCGTACCAAAACGATGATGAAAATATTCAGGCAGGGTTAATGCGTTCTGATTAAATTCGGTGTAAACCCGTAAACGTCCAGCAACGAAGAGCCAGTTTAAATAGGCTCCCAAGGTTAAACCAATTGCAATCCAGCCTTCGACCAAACCGGATAAATACACGGCACCCGGCAACCCCATTAACAACCAACCGGACATATCCGAGGCACCGGCAGACATCGCTGTGACGAAACTGCCTAAGCGACGCCCACCCAAAATGTAATCGGATAAATCCTTGGTGTAATAATAGGCGGCAACCCCAATGCCAATCATGCCGAAAATATAAATAGTAAATGTAACAATTGTCGGATCTAAACCAAACATCCTATCAACCCTAAAAATAGTTCTTATATTCAAAAAAAAGGGGAGCATTTTACCTTATTTGCCCCTGTTATTCTATTTTCCTTTTCGTTAGACTAATTGGCAAAATCAATAACAACGACATTTTGGATAAGATATTTTATGGATTCTGTTGAATTATTGGTCAATGTGACACCAAGCGAAACGCGTATTGCCTTAGTGGAAACCGGTTTGCTCAAAGAAGTGCATATTGAACGCCAAGGCAAACGCGGTATTGTGGGAAATATTTATAAAGGCCGCGTCACCCGTGTATTACCGGGAATGCAATCGGCATTTGTGGACATCGGGCTGGAAAAAGCCGCTTTCTTACACGCGTCAGATATTGTATCGCACACCGAATGTGTGGAAGAAAGTGAACAAAAGCAATTTGTGGTGAAAGACATTTCCCAACTGGTACATGAAGGGCAGGATATTGTGGTGCAAGTGGTAAAAGATCCGCTTGGCACGAAAGGTGCGCGACTCACCACCGATATTACCTTGCCTTCCCGTTATTTAGTATTCATGCCGGAAAACAGCCATGTGGGCGTGTCACAACGCATTGAAAGCGAGGAAGAACGTAATCGCTTGAAAGAACTCACCTTACCTTTGTGTGATGAATTGGGCGGTTTTATTATCCGTACTGCGGCCGAAGGGGCGACTGAACTGGATTTACAACAAGATGCCGAGTTTTTAAAACGCTTGTGGCGAAAAGTGTTAGAGCGCCGTGCGAAATACCCGACCCGCTCCATGCTTTACGGCGAATTGGCGCTGACCCAGCGTATTCTGCGCGATTTTATCGGCGGTAAATTGGATCGCATTCACATTGACTCCCGACTTTGTTTCAATGAAGTGAAACAATTCACCGAAGAATTTATCCCAAATCTCACGGATAAATTGATTTTATACACGGGAAATCAACCGCTCTTTGATGTGTACAGTGTGGAAAAGGGGATTCACCATGCGTTAGATAGACGAGTGAATCTCAAATCCGGTGGCTATTTGATTATTGAGCAAACAGAAGCCATGACCACGATCGACATTAATACCGGTGCATTCGTGGGGCATCGTAATTTGGAAGAAACCATTTTCAACACCAATATTGAAGCCACCAAAACCATCGCGCAACAACTTCAACTGCGCAATCTCGGCGGCATGATTATCATTGATTTCATCGATATGCAAAGTGAAGAACACCGTAATCGTGTGTTGGAGTCCTTGCAAGATGCCTTATCGCGTGATCCGGTGAAAACAAACGTTAATGGCTTTACACAATTAGGTTTGGTGGAAATGACACGCAAGCGTACTAGGGAAAGTTTGGAACATGTATTGTGTTGCGAATGCCCAACCTGCCAAGGTCGCGGACGAGTGAAAACAGTGGAAACCGTGTGCTATGAAATCATGCGCGAAATTATCCGCGTGCATCATTTATTTGCCAGCGAACAATTTGTGGTTTATGCCTCCCACGCTGTTGCCGACTATTTAATCAACGAAGAATCTCACGGTTTGTTGGCTGAGTTGGAAGTCTTTATTGGTAAACAAATCCAAGTAAAAACCGAACCGTTTTACACCCAAGAGCAGTTTGATGTGGTGGTGATGTAAAAGTATCAGTAGTATTAGGATGAATACATTACAGGGGAATAAGATGAAACCTCTTTGTGTCGTATTAAGCGGCGCAGGCATTAGCGCTGAAAGCGGTATTCCGACATATCGCGCGGTGGATGGCTTATGGGCAGGGCATAAAATCGAAGAAGTTTGTACACCGGAAGCCCTGCAACGCAACCGTAAAAAAGTGTTGGATTTTTATAATGAACGCCGCCGTAATTGTGCTGTAGCCCAACCTAACGCAGCACATAAGGCCTTGGTAGAATTGGAGCGAGGCTACAACGTGCAAATCATTACGCAAAACGTAGATGATCTGCACGAACGCGCCGGTAGTGCTAATGTGTTGCACCTGCACGGCGAATTAAACAAAGTGCGCAGCAGTTTTGACCCCGGTTACATCGTGCCTTGCTTTGGTGAACAATCCGTGGCTGATAAAGACCCTAATGGACACCCCATGCGCCCCCATATCGTCTTTTTCGGCGAAAACGTCCCCATGTTAGAACCGGCAATTGACTTTGTTTCGAAAGCGGACGTTGTTTTGGTTATTGGCACCTCATTACAGGTGTACCCCGCCAACGGCTTGGTCAACGAAGCGCCGAAAAATGCCCCAATTTACCTCATCGACCCTAATCCAAATACGGGCTTTATCCCACGCTCGGTGGAAACAGTAAAAATGAAAGCCGGTGAAGGCGTACCGAAAGTAGTGGCGGAGTTATTAGGAAAAGTAAAAAACATTTAGAAAAACGATCGCACTTTTCCTGGAAAATAAGAATGTATTTCTATTCCATCTGTGTAGATGATGAGCCACGTGCAGTTACCTTTGCAAAAGTCTATTGATATGTTTCTAGATTTGCTGGTGGCGTTGCCGTCATTGGTGATTGACTTGAATTTGTTTGTTGTTTAACTCGCAAAGTCTATTGAGCCAATTGATTCTGAATGTTAATTAGCAGATTTTTGGTCGAAAGGCAGCTTCGATTGCATTTAGGACAATTTATTTAAGGAGAACACATGATTTATTTTTCAGATAAAGAATTAGACGATTTTTTATTGGAGGATATTTATCGTGGCGATTTGACGACGCGTGCGCTCGGTTTGGACAATGTGCCGGCGAGAATTTTATTTAAACGCAAAAATGCCGGTATTGTGGCGGGAATTAGCGTGGCAGAAAAATTGCTAGGAAAATTGGATATTGAACCGCAGGTTTATGTGCAGGAAGGCGAAGCCGTTGACGCCGGCACGGTGCTGTTAAGTGCGGTGGCTTCCGGCGATAAATTACATCAGGCATGGAAAGTGGTTCAGTTGGTGTTGGAGTGGTCTTGTGGCGTGGCGCAATACACGGCGGATATGATCGCTAATGCCAAAGCCATCAATCCCCATGCGGTGGTCGCCTGCACCCGTAAAAGCATTCCGAATACCCGAAAGTTAGCGACCAATGCGGTGTTGGCGGCGGGCGGGCATATTCATCGGCAAGGTATTAGTGAAACGCTGCTGGTGTTTACCAATCATCGCAACTTGCTTGCGGAACCCGATAATTGGACAGCAATCGTGGAACGTTTAAGACGGGAAGCTCCGGAAAATAAAATTACCTTGGAAGCGGATAATTTCAGTCAATTTGAACAAATGTTGGATGCCGAACCGGATATTATTCAGTTGGATAAGTGGTCGGTGGATAACGTGAAGCGGGCATCGTCTTTGGTGGCGGCAAGCGGTAAAAAAATCATTCTGTCTGTTGCCGGTGGTGTGAATAAAAATAATGTTGCTGATTATGCTAAGTTAGGCATTCATTTATTTATCACCTCTGCGCCTTATTATGCCCCGCCGGAAGATATTAAAGTGGTGATTGAACGGCAACCTTAAAAACACCGCAAAAAACGACCGCACTTTTCGATTAAAAGTCTCATTCTGTATTCACGATGTGGCGGTTAAATGCAACCGCCACAACTGCCACAACGCCAGTCTTCCGGATTCACCGCTTGATAAAACGCCCGCATGTAGTCTTCTTCCAAGGGAATGTCGTATTGAATAAATAAATCTGACAGCCAATCCATATTGGCTAAAATCCAGTCGCTTTCATCTAAGCCTTCTAAATAAAGCTCATCTTCGGGATCAATAAAATTATAGATATTTCTGGTACCCATATCTTTATCACGGCGTTCAGCGGGGAGGACGAGAGGAATGTCGTTATAGTGAATATCCCAATGTCCTAAGCAGAGCGTATGCCCTTTTGCCGTCCATTCGGCTTTAAATGGATTTTGCATAATTTGTTACTTAATTGGAAAAATAAGGGGTTCAGTATAATCCCCTATAAAAAATGAGCCATACTACAAAGAAGGTAATCCGGCTGTTCTGGTGAAAAACAGATCTACACCAATCATATCAAAAAGTGATTAGCCTTTCCCCGAGAGCGCGAATTCGCTATAATTTGCGCATTTTTTATCAATCTATTTTTCGATGTAAGTAAATATTTCATGTTAAAACAAGTTACCGAGTCTTTATTAACTCAAAGTCATTTGGTTTTATCCGATTTATCCAACGTATTTGATACGTTAGCGCAACGCAACGTGGATTATGGCGATTTATATTTTCAGCTAAGTCAGGATGAAAACTGGGTATTGGAAGACGGGATTATTAAAGAAGGCGGATTTCATATTGATCGCGGCGTGGGCGTGCGTGCGGTAAGCGGTGAGAAAACCGGTTTTGCCTATTCTGACCAAATTAATTTAGCCAATTTGCAACAATGCGCACAGGCAGTGCGTGGTATTGCGCAACCTTCTCAGTGTAATTTTATTCTGCCGGTGAGATTTAATCCGGTGGACGCACCGTTGCGTTATCAGCCAATTAATCCGCTATACAGTTTAAGCCAAGAGCAAAAAATTGAATTATTGCGCTTAGTGGACAAAACTGCCCGCGCGGAAGACCCGCGAGTGGTGCAGGTGAATGCCGGCTTGAGCATGGTGTATGAAGAAATGTTGGTGGCAGCCACTGACGGCACTTTGGCGGCAGATATTCGCCCACTCATTCGTTTATCGGTTTCCGTGTTGGTAGAACAAGACGGTAAGCGTGAGCGTGGCAGTGCGGGCGCAGGCGGTCGTTTCGGTTTGGAATGGTTCTTTGAAAGCTATCAAGGCGAACAAAGAGCGGTCTATTTTGCGAAAGAATCGGTGCGTCAAGCATTGGTGAATTTAGGCGCGGTGGCGGCACCGGCAGGATTGATGCCGGTGGTGTTGGGCGCAGGTTGGCCTGGCGTGTTATTACACGAAGCAGTAGGGCACGGCTTGGAAGGCGATTTTAATCGTAAAGAAAGCTCCTTATTTACCGGTAAAATCGGTGAATTAGTCACATCGCCTTTATGCACGATCGTGGATGACGGCACTTTAATGGATCGCCGAGGCTCGGTCAGCGTGGATGACGAGGGCGTGCCAGGTCAATATAACATATTGATTAAAGACGGTATTTTGCAGAAATACATGCAAGATAAAATGAATGCCCGTTTGATGGGCGTGCAACCGACAGGCAATGGACGTCGTGAATCCTATGCCCATTTGCCAATGCCACGCATGACCAATACTTATATGCTGGCGGGTAAAGATAAATTTGAGGATTTGGTGGCGTCCGTAGAACACGGCATTTTTGCACCGCACTTTGGTGGCGGCCAAGTGGATATTACCTCCGGCAAATTCGTGTTTTCTACTTCAGAGGCTTATTTGATCGAAAAAGGTAAAATCACCAAGCCGGTGAAGGGCGCAACGTTAATCGGCAGCGGTATTGAAGTGATGCAAAATGTGTCCATGGTTGCTGATGAAGTGGCATTGGATCATGGTGTCGGTACTTGCGGTAAAGAAGGACAAAGCGTGCCGGTGGGCGTAGGGCAACCGGCATTGAAAATCGATCAAATTACAGTAGGCGGAACGAATTAATGATAATGGTAAATAACAGCGTCAATTTTAAAGTTAATCAAGGGAGCATCTGATGCAAGACAAAACCAAATTTTCAGTGCTTGGTGCACTCGTATTAGCCATAGCAGCCGGTGGTGGCAGTTATTGGTATCAGCAGCAAAAGGGAAATGAAAACAATGCGGTTCATGTGAAATTTAATCCCATTGAACCAACTTATTACGGGGAAGAGGGGACATCAAATACCGTTTATCCACTGAACATTGAATTTAATGGCGCCGCCGCACCGATTGATAAACTGAAAACTGAGATCACGCAAGGCATTAAAATGGAACCTGCCCTTGAAGGGAGATGGGTTTGGTCGAGTGATAATTTACTGAGTTTTACGCCCGCACAGGATTGGCCAACAGGGCAAGAATATAAAATCACGTTAGATAAAACGGCATTAAACCCAGGGTTAACCTATGCGAAATCGGTCACCACGCCTCATTCTGTAAAAACCCAGCCTTTTAGTGTTGTCGACTCCGATGCGGACTTTTATCAGGATCCGAATGTCTTTCATGTTCGTCATGCGTTAACGCATTTGGTGTTTTCCAATCCGGTTGATCCGAAGGCATTAGAAAGTGCGGTTGAAGTAAATTTAGTTCGCAAAAATCAGGATCAATCGCTCAATTTGATTAATCCGTTGAAATTTAAGATTCGTTATTCCGACAATAAATTGGAAGCGTGGATCAGCTCGGATGACCTGTCTTTATCGACCCAACCGAATCAATTTGTGCAAACCAAAATTAGCCAAACGTTGCGTGCGAAGACCGGTGTGAATACCTTAGATAAAGACATCACTAAGCTCGTGCCAGTGCCGACGAAATACAGTCTGCAAAACGAGGATAATAGTTTTAAGGTTATTAACAATCAGCAAAATGAAGCAGAACAGGTTCTAACCTTTAATTTCAACTATGGCGTGAAAGGCAAAGACATTGCCGAGAATCTTATTGCGATCTTATTACCGGCATTACCTGAAGGACAAAGTTGGGAATCGGAAAAATTAACGGAAGCGGCTGTTAGACGTGGCGAACGCGTTCAACCGGAATTAATTCCAAGCGAACATCCTTACTCGGCGCAACAATCTTTTCGTTTTGATATTCCGGAAGGCCGTTGCCTTTATTTGCAACTGAATAATAAATTCACTGCCTTGGGCGGTTATCAACTGAAAAAACCGATTGGCAGCTTAGAATGTGCGCCAAATTACCCGACCTATGTCGGCTTTGTGGGCAAAGGTTCTTTATTGTCTCAATATGGCGACGGCAAATTAACCCTTGCTGTACGTAACGCTGACAGTGTGCAACTGGATATTGGCCGCGTACAGGCTGAGCAACTTCGTCATGTGGCAAATTTAAATAGCAACAGCTTCCAAAAACCGGATTTAGGCAATTTGAAATTTGATGATATTGCTACGTTTAAAACGGAAACCCTTACCGTAGCTAACGATAATCCACGTAAATCAGATTATCTCAGTGTAGATTTATCGCAAAAAGGTTTGCCAAAACAAGGGATCTTTTGGGTGAAAGCAAGTGCGGTCTCTTCTGGCAGTGAATCTGATGGCGATAATTTAAAAGATAGCAAAGATGAAGATGGCTATTATTATTGGAATTCCGATCCGGATTCGCAAACCAGTGATTACCGTTTAATCGTGTTGACGGATTTAGGCATTATTGCGAAAAAAGCTGCGGATGGTACGCAATCTGTTTTCGTGCAATCCATTGCCAGTGGGGCGCCGGTATCAAATGCGTTAGTGAAAGTGATTTCTCGCAATAACACAGTGATTGCCAGCCAATTTACTAACAAACTCGGGGTGGCTCAGCTTCCGTCTTTAGAAAACTTCAAGCAAGAACTTGAGCCGGTTATGTATTTGGTGACACGCGGGCAAGATCAGTCTTTCTTACCTATTGATAAATCAGACCGCACTTTAGATTTCTCCCGTTTTGATATTCGCGGTCAGGAAATTTCGCCGGAACAAAACGCCATTAAGACCTTCTTGTTTAATGATCGAGGTATTTATCGTCCGGGTGAGTCCGTGTATATCGGCATGATCAGCAAGGCGTTGGATTGGAAAAAATCCTTGGCAAATGTGCCACTCACTTTAGAAATCACGTCACCGTCCGGTAAAACACAATGGCAAAAAACGATCCGAGTGAGTGAAAGTGGTTTTAATGATTTGACTTATCCGTTGTCGGAAAATGCAGAAACCGGTGAATGGACGGCACATATTTCTATTGGTCAACAGCAAGAACAAATTGATGTTGGCTCTATGACGTTCCAAGTGCAGGAATTTGAACCGGATACGTTGAAAATCAATACGATGTTTAATCGTAGCCAACAAGCCGGTTGGGTTTCTCCGCAGGATTTAAAGGCGACCATCCATTTAACGAATTTATTTGGTACGCCGGCGCAAAAACGCCGAGTGAGTGCAAACATCATGTTGCATTCTCTCTTCCCGAGCTTTCCTGAATACAAGAACTATCAGTTCTATGATAATCAACGCAATAAAAATGCGATTTTGTTGGAAACCGAATTACAGGATCAAACCACGGATAATAACGGTGATGCCGTTTTTGCCTTGAATTTAGCGCAAGAAGCGGAAAATACCGTACAGATGTTGTATTTCACGGCGGACGGCTATGAAAATAACAGCGGTCGTGGCGTATCTAAAGTGCAATCGGTGTTGGTTTCTGCGCAACCTTGGTTAGTGGGCTACAGCAGTGCGCAAGACTTGAGTTATTTAAGAGAAAACGGCGTAAGCCAGGTGAACTTAATTGCGATTAATCCAAGTCTGCAAAAAATTTCCGTGCAAGGGCTAAGTGCGGTCTTAATGGAACGTAAATATGTTTCCGTGCTGACCGAACAACGCTCCGGTGCTTATAAGTACGAATCTAAACTGGTGGAAAATCAAATTGATGAAAAACCGTTGGATATCGATCAAAGCGGGTCTGATTTTGTTTTGAATACCGAGCATAGTGGTGATTTTGTATTGGTCATTAATAACCAATACGGTGAAACCGTCAATCGCATACCTTATACGGTGATTGGCAACAGCAACGTCTCTGTCGCCATGGATAAAAACACCGAACTTAAATTGAACTTGAACAAAAAACAATTTATGCCGGGTGAAGAAATCGAGGTGGCAATTAATGCACCTTATGCGGGGAGTGGATTAATCACCATTGAACGTGATCGTGTATATGCCCATCAATGGTTTAAATCCACGACTAACCGTTCTGTACAAAAAATCAGAATTCCTGAGAATTTTGAGGGAAGTGGTTATATTAACGTGCAATTCTCTCGTGATATGCAATCCGATGATATTTTCACCAGTCCGCTAAGTTATGGCGTTGCGCCGTTTAGCGTCAATGTGGATAACCATCGTTTGAATGTGACGTTAAATGTACCGCAGCAAGTGAAGTCCGGTGATAAAGTGCAGTTTACGTTATCTTCCGATAAACCAAGTAAAGCAGTAATTTATGCGGTAAATGAAGGCATCTTGCAAGTGGCTGGTCATAAACAAGAAGATCCGTTGAAGTTTTTCTTCCCGAAATATGCCCTTCAAGTGGAAACCTTGCAGATTTTGGATTTGATTTTGCCGGAATTTCGTAAAGTATTGCAGTTTGCACAAACCGGTGGTGACTCGGAAGAAATGGCAATGTTGGAAAAAGCCTTGGCGGCGAATACCAATCCATTTAAACGTAAAACCGATAAACCGGCGGTGTTCTGGTCAAATATTGTGGATGTGGACGGAAGCAAAACGGTAACTTACCAAATTCCATCGGGCTTTAATGGTAATTTGAAAGTCATGGCGGTTGCCGTAACAAATGACGGTTCACAAATGAATATCGCACAAGCGGAAACTTTGGTGCGTGACGACATGATTTTATCGCCAAGTGCACCGATAACCTTGGCACCGAATGATGAAAGTAAAGTCAGTTTGACCGTTTCGAATAATACGAAGAGTAAACAAAATGTGCTTGTTCAGCTCAATGTTGCACCGCAGTTCCAAGTATTAAGCAATGCGCAAACCTCCATTGTATTAGCTCCGATGAGTGAAGGCGTGGTGGATTTCCAATTAAAAGCAACTGATTTGCTTGGTAGCGGTATTTTATATTTCACCGCGGCTTACTTAGATGAACTGCAACAACCGGCACAGGTTGAACGCAAATACGGTATTTCCGTGCGTCCACTGACGGCGAAACAGCAATTCATCAAAGTGGGTGATGTGGCGGCAAATCAACAGGTACAAGGCGAATTACCGAATCTGTTGTTCCCACAACGCCGTGAGCAATACGCGCTGATCTCTTCCGCTCCGTTAGTCTTAGCGAAAGGTATCACAAGTTATTTAGGCAACTATGACAACTTCTGTACGGAGCAAATTATTAGTGCGGCAATGCCTAATCTGTTATTGGCGAATAATCCTGAGTATCAAAGTTTACTTGGCGTTTTATCACAAGCGGGCGACAAGCAAGCTATTGAAGCCACTAAACAGCAGTTACACAATAATTTGAATCGTGTCTTTAATTTATTACCGGCACGCCAAACTGAGAACGAAGGCTTTGGCGTATGGTCCGGTTTAGATGAAGATGATGCCTTCTTAACGGCTTATGTGGCGCATTTCCTCATTGAAGCGCAAGAGCACAACGTGCAATTACCGGCAGCATGGATTGCACCAAACGGCTTGTTTAATCAAACAATTGCGGCATTAGAACGTTTAAGTCGTCCGGAAAGTGAAGATAATTTAGCCATGCTGCGTCAACGCGCTTATGCGACGTACTTATTGGCGCGTTTAGGTCAAGTGCCAAGCGACAGCTTAATGTCTATCCGTAGTTTATTGGAGCGTCATTTCAAAGCGGAAGAATGGCAATCTGATTTAGCCGCGGCTTGGTTGGCTGGTGCCTATCAGTTGGTGAAACAGGACGAGGATGCAAACACGCTGATGAACAATCTAATGGCAAACTTTGCTCATCCGCAGGCGAAAAGCGAATGGTTCTATCGCGATTATTTAGATCCGTTGATTGAGAAAAGTTCGGTGTTGTATGTGTTGTCACGTCATTTCCCGAAACAGGCAGCGCTATTATCTAACGGATTGTTTGAAGGCATTGTGCAAGATTTAAACGACGACCGTTATAACAGCTTGTCTTCCGCAATGGTGCTTTTAGCCTTAGAGGCTTACGGTAAGCAATACCCTGACCAACTTGAAAAATTACATATTCAGCAAGAAGGTCAAAATATCGGCGGTGTACAAGGTTCTTTTGTGTTAGCCAATATCAATGCAGACAAAGCTGCACTTAACTTTGTTAACCAAAGTACGCAAAGAGCCTGGTATGCCATTAGCCAATCCGGCTATGTACAACAGCCGTCTGCTGAGGCGATTAAAAACGGCGTGGAAATCGACCGCACTTACTTAGATAAAGACGGAAAACCGGTGTCTTCTGTGAAACTTGGCGACATCATTAACGTACAAGTCAATGTGCGTTCATTGCAAAATGTGCAAGACAACATGGTGATTACCGACCTTTATCCGGCTGGATTTGAAGTAGTAACGGGGAATGGTGACATGAGCGCCCAAGAGGAAACTCAACAACGTTTTAACTGGGTACACCGTGATTTGCGTGAAGACCGTATGTTGAGCTACGGTTCCGTGGGTGAGACCACCACCGTCATTCAATATCAATTAAAAGCAGTGAACGTGGGTAAATTCAAAATTCCACAAGCTTATGCAGAAAACATGTATAACCGTGCGGTTAATGCGCAATCTGCTGCGAAAGGGGATATTGAAGTGATTCAATAATCGCTTAAAAAATAAAAAACTCTCCCTCGTTTGATGGAGAGTTTTTTATTGTTAACGGTTTACAAGCCTAAAGTGCGGTCAGAATCAACTCCATTTTTCGCTGTTCTCAGCGTATAATGAAGCCTCATTTCCCTTTCATGACAAACCAAATGAAAAATCGATCATTCTATTTCGGGCTTATTTGTGTGGCGTTTTTAGCATTTATTGCACAACAAATAAGTCAAACACCATTTGCTCAGCAGGCGCATTTTAGCGCGCTCATTATTGCCATTTTGCTGGGGATGCTCTTTGGTAATAGTGTTTATAAACGTTATGAAAGCCATATTGAAAAAGGCGTTTTATTTGCTAAAGGGCCGGTTTTACGTGCTGGGATCGTGTTGTATGGTTTTCGACTCACCTTGCAAGATATTACTGACGTGGGAATAAACGCAATTCTGACCGATGCCCTGATGTTACTTTCCACTTTTTTGCTGACCTGTTTTATTGGCATTCGGTATCTCAAAATAGATAAACAGCTTGTTTATCTCACGGCTTCCGGTTGTAGTATTTGTGGGGCGGCTGCGGTAATGGCGGCTGCACCCGTGACAAAGGCAGAATCACATAAAGTGTCGGTGGCGATTGCGGTGGTGGTGATCTTCGGCACGCTGTCCATTTTTTTGTATCCGCTTTTTTATCCTTGGGCCACCACATTAATGACACCACACCAATTCGGTATTTATGTGGGCTCCAGCGTGCATGAAGTGGCGCAGGTTTATGCCATTGGCGGCAACATTAGCCCTGTTGTCGCAGATACAGCGGTGATCACGAAAATGATTCGGGTCATGATGTTGGCCCCTTTCTTATTGGGGCTGTCTTGGCTGTTGACTAAAGAGGCGCAAGCAGGAGAACAACGGAAAATTACTATTCCCTGGTTTGCTCTTTGGTTTATTGCTGTTGCGGTGTTCAATTCGTTTAATTTGTTGCCGCAAACGCTAGTAAAAAGTTTGGTTGAGCTTGATACATTTCTGCTTGTTTCTGCGATGGCGGCCTTGGGGTTAACAACACATATCGGCGCCATTAAACAGGCGGGTTTTAAACCGCTGATCCTCGGCACTTTGGTTTACCTTTGGTTAATTGTGGGTGGTTTGTTAGTCAATTATGAAGCAGGTCTCTTTTTGTCATAGGTAGAAAAGGAATTTAATTCGTAAGTTAAGTAAAAAGGGCGGAGGTGTTTTGGCGATAAAACACATTGAAAATCTACCGCACTTTTTGTTTTTAATCATGTTTGATGGTTATGTCACAGAAATTTCGTCAATGCTTGTATGTTGTTTTATGCGGTTTACTGCTTACGGCCGTAGTGGTTCATTTTTTACCTCATGAACCCTTGAAGCAACGCTTTCCCTATTCTGTTGCCGTGTATGACGAACAGCAGAATTTATTACGCCTAACCACAGCAAAAGATCAGAAATATCGTCTTTGGACGCCATTAGAAGAACTCTCGCCACAATTAGTGGATGCCGTGCTTTTTCAGGAAGATGAATGGTTTTATTACCATTTTGGGGTGAACCCTTACGGTTTGTTGCGTGGCGCGGCACAAACCTATCTTTTAGGTGGCTCAGCGCAGGGCGGTTCTACCATCACCATGCAATTGGCGCGGATTCTATGGAATATTGACAGCCGCACTATCCACGGGAAAATCGAGCAAATTTTCCGTGCCGTTCAATTAGAATTGCAATATTCCAAACAGGATATTTTAGAGGCCTATTTCAACTTTGCGCCTTATGGTCGGAACATTGAAGGTGCCGGGACGGCAAGCCTGATTTATTTTAACCGAGCCAACAAAAACTTGAATTTAGCGGAAGCCATGACCTTAGCGATTTTGCCAAAAAATCCAAACGGCTACATTCAACAGAATAATCAGCAACTGAATCCGCAACTGTTCAATGCGCGTAATAAACTGTATGCCCGTTGGATGGAAAGTCGTCCGCAAGATCGCCAATGGCAATCCCATTTCAAATTAAATTATCCTTTACGCCCCATTGAAAAACTTCCTTTTTTCGCACCGCACTTTACCGACCAAGTGTTGCAACAATATGCGGAAAAAGAGGAGGCTAAAAATGGGCGTCTTATCACCAGTTTAAACAGCGGCTTACAACGTTTGGTTGAGCGAATCAGCCAACGCTATTTGCAACAACAAAAAACCTATGGCGTGAATAATCTGGCGGTATTGTTGGTGGATAATCGCACCATGCAAATTAAAGCCTTGGTAGGTTCCGCTGATTATTTTAATCCGCAAATCAGCGGGCAAATTAACGGCACATTGGCAAAACGTTCTTATGGTTCGACCTTGAAACCGTTTATTTATGGCTTAGCCTTTGATCAAGGGCTAGCCCATCCTAAAACGATATTAAAAGATTTGCCGACGAATTTTGCCGATTATCAACCGGAGAATTATGAAGGTAATTTTCTCGGACCGGTCAGCGTGACGCAGGCGTTATTGCAAAGCCGCAATATTCCTGCCGTCGAGATGGCACAACGTCTGAAATATCCTGATCTTTACGATTTGCTGAAACAAGCGGAAATTGTTTTGCCGAAGGAAAAAGCCCATTATGGCTTGTCGTTGGTGTTAGGCGGTGCAGAGCTTTCCATGCAACAGCTGGCCGGTTTATATACTGCCCTTGCCAATGGGGGAAAATGGCAACCGTTGCAATCCCTGAAAGAGATTTCAGCGGAACAACGTGTCTCGCTATTAAGCCCGGAAAGCAGTTATATGTTGGGTGACATTTTAGCGCAAAATATTCGCACCGATATTTATAACAAAGCCATCAAAACCAAGTTACCAATTTATTGGAAAACCGGCACGTCTAACGGATTGCGCGATGCTTGGACAGCCGGCTACTTCGGCAATTACACGTTGGTCGTGTGGTTTGGCAATTTTAACAATAAAAGCAACCCGCACTTTATCGGGCGTCGCCTGGCGGCACCGTTATTTTTACAGCTAGCAGATGCTATTATTGCGCAATCTCCGACGATGCAAGATCCACTTAGTCGTGAAAAGTTAACTTTAAAAGATGTACCGGTATGTGCCGCTGACGGCAACTTACCGAATAAATACTGTCAACAACTCACCAATACCCTGTTTATTCCTGGTAAATCGCCGATTCAAGTAAGCAATATCTATCAGCAGTTACGCGTACGTAAAGGCACGGATGTTTTAGCTTGTGCAACAGATCCGATAGAGGAAACGGAACAAAAAATTTATGAGATCTGGAGCAGTGACTATCAAAAATTGTTTGCTCAAGCCGGAATCATGAAACGTAGCCCGATGGTCAATGCCGAATGCCCTTATGAACAGCAAACTCAGTCTTTACAACAGATTACGCATAATCCGCTGAAAATTACCTCACCACTGGAAAATCGGACTTATTTTATTAATGCGAATAGCGTAGAAGACCATATTCCGTTAATTGCCACGACCTCAGGCGAGGTTCAGCATCTTTATTGGTTTGTGAATAACGCGTATTTAGGTGAGAGCAGAGCAGACGAAACATTTTTATGGAAACCGGCAGGCATC
Organism: Aggregatibacter segnis ATCC 33393; assembly: GCF_900476035.1. Lineage (GTDB taxonomy): Bacteria > Pseudomonadota > Gammaproteobacteria > Enterobacterales > Pasteurellaceae > Aggregatibacter > Aggregatibacter segnis. The sequence continues at coordinate 1,069,117 of NZ_LS483443.1, forward strand.
GGCACCTATCAAATAACGGTTGTTGATGAAGCCGGCTATCGGACAACCATTAATGTGACAGTGAAAATCACCCGTTAAGGAAATGAAAGTGCGGTCGAAAAAATAGGTAAATTTTCTACCGCACTTTGAGATTTGAGATAGGGTTTGGGGATTAATTATTAATACCCAGTGTTTTAGTATTTTTATCGAATTTTAAACCGGAGTGAGAACCTTCGGAGCCATTAAAATAAATATCTTTTGGCTGAGAACAGGCGGTGATGGTTAAAATTGCCGTAAAGACTAAAATAAGTTTTTTCATGCGATACCTCTATGTGTCAAAAATATGGTTGTAATTATAGCATAGGGAAGGCAGATTTAAGGTGGCGAAACAAGGAAACCAATAATTAAAAGTGGGAATATTGATTTGATATAAAAAAACAAAAGGCTTAGTTTTCTAAGCCTTTTGTCATTTAAAGTGCGGTTGATTTTATATGTATTTTCGCTTATTCATCAAACATTGCAGAGATGGATTCTTCGTTGCTGATACGGCGAATCGCTTCTGCAAGCATTTTGGATAATGTTAATGAGCGAACTTTACCTAATGCGATAATTTCGTCCGTCAACGGAATGGTGTCTGTTACGACAACTTCATCTAACGCATCGCTGGCAAGGTTTTTCGCGGCAGAACCTGAGAATACCGCATGTGTAGCGTAAGCGAAGACGCGTTTAGCACCACGTTCTTTTAAGGCTTCAGCCGCTTTGCATAAGGTGCCGCCGGTGTCGATCATGTCATCAACTAAGATACAATCACGATCTGCTACATCACCAATGATGTGCATTACTTGAGAAACGTTAGCACGTGGACGGCGTTTGTCGATAATCGCCATGTCGGTGTCATTTAATAATTTAGCCACAGCACGGGCACGTACGACACCACCGATATCCGGAGACACAACGATTGGATTCACTAAGTCGGTTTTTTTCAAAATGTCATCGATTAACACCGGGGAACCGAATACGTTATCTACCGGCACATCAAAGAAACCTTGGATTTGTTCTGCGTGTAAATCGCAGGTTAACACACGGTCAACGCCAACGCCGGATAAGAAGTCTGCCACGACTTTTGCTGTAATCGGTACACGAGCAGAACGAACACGGCGGTCTTGGCGGGCGTAACCGAAATAAGGGATTACGGCAGTAATACGACCGGCAGAAGCGCGACGTAATGCATCAACCATAACCAATAATTCCATTAAGTTGTCATTTGTTGGTGCGCAGGTTGATTGAATGATAAATACATCGCTACCGCGAACATTTTCATTGATTTGCACTTGTACTTCACCATCGCTGAAACGACCAACGGTTGCATCGCTTAATTTCGTTTTTAAGCATATTGAAATGCGTTTGGCGAGTTCCGGTGTAGCGTTACCGGCGAAGAGTTTAATATCTGGCATTGTAAGTTTGACCTCAGGTGTTAGATGATAAAATTAGGGGGTTAACGGAGAAACCGGGTTTTCACTTTTAAGCTGTTTCAACATCGTGCGTAACGGTGAAACGTTTAATCCTTTGGCGACAAATCCAAAATACGCTTTTGGCATGTCGTCGAGCACGGATCGCGCGGATCTTTCATCGTCAAATTCCGCAAAAACACAAGCGCCGGTTCCTGTTAATCTTGCTGGAGCATATTCTACCAACCAGTTCAGTATTTCTTCAACCTCTGAATAGTGATCTCGTACAACTTTTTCGCAATCGTTTACATATTCTTCGGACAATAATTGTTGTAGTGATTTTTTCGGGGTATTTCGCGGCAAATCGGGTGAGGAAAAAACCACGGCGGTAGAAATAGACACATTTGGCTTGATCACGAGATACCACTTCTCCGGTGGTTCGCAATAGGTGATTTTTTCGCCTACGCCTTCGGCAAATGCGGCTTTGCCATGCACGAAAATGGGAACATCTGCACCTAAGCTTAAACCAAGAGCGGCAAGTTGCTCGGTGTCTAAATGGGTTTGCCATAAATGATTTAAGGCAACGAGAGCCGTTGCCGCGTTAGAGGAGCCGCCACCCACGCCCCCACCGATAGGCAGAATTTTATCTAATTGCAAGTCTGCGCCGAGTGAGCAACCGGTTTTTTGTTGTAATAAATGTGCCGCACGATAAATCAAATTATCTTCAGGTGCCAAATCAGCGATTGGCGAAATTAAATTGATTTTGCCGTCATTTCTTACCTTAATCGATAGCCAATCGCCAAAATCCACAAATTGAAACAGCGTTTGTAATTCGTGATAACCATCCGGGCGTTTTCCGTTGATATACAAGAACAGATTTAATTTCGCCGGGCAAGGGAAACGCAGGCCGGCTTCATTATTTAAGCTTTCTGGCACTAAAAGTGCGGTGGAAAATTGGTATGTTTTCATTTTAAGTTCCATTCATCCACACGAATCTTCAGGGTTTGCCCTTCGGTTTTCAGCAAGATATTTTCCGGCATTGGTGGCTGTCGATTGAGGTGATAGGACAAATAATCTGCCGTCCATGTTTTGCCGTCAACGAGATGAGTAAAAGAACCGAGGAAATGATTTTCCGCCACTAAATAGTCGCTGTTATCTTTCGGTTGGCCTTTTAGCCAAAAGACAAATTCATCCAATGGGAAATCCATGCCGATAATTTCTCTGAGTAACATTTTTGCATCGGCTGCAGAACGTTGACGACCTTTATTGTCGGAAATCGTCATGCCTTGTGGGTGCATTTGAATTTGCAGGGTTTCGCTGCTGAGCGTGGAATAAAGTTTCAACGTGTAATTTTGTTGATTTTGGTATTGCCAGTCAAAACGGGTAGAGAAACGTTCTTTCGTGCTGATATAGCCCAGTTGGCCTAAAGCTTGGTAACTTTTGATTTGTTGTAACTGTTTTAAATGCTGTTGCCATGTGGGATCTGTTTTTTCGATGTATTTTACATCGGTAGGGCGTTGCTGATCGACGGTACAGCCGCACAATAACAGTCCGGCGAAGAGAATCCAAAGAGAAAATTTAATGGTTTTCATACATGACCTGTTTGATAAAAAATAACGCTGATTTTACGGCTCGATTTTTATGGCGTAAAGCATTCAACGCCGGTTTAGGGTTTAAAGTGCGGTAGGATTTCTTGGCGTTTTTGTTTGACGGCAAAAATACGTCCGCGATTAAGTTGATCACGAATGGCTTTGTTTTCAAAACCGGCAGCAATAATAGATTGAATATCTACTTTTAATGCGGCTTGATACAAGGCGATGGCAAATTCCTGTTGAGGGTATTGAATGTGTTCAAATCCTTTACGGCCTCGTGTATCGGCAAAACAAACAAGAAGAAACTCCATAAAACGCAATGGCTTACGCCATACATCAAAAGTATTAAACAGTTTTACAATGGTTTCCGGGCGTAGCTCAAACACTTTGTGAACATGTGAATGATATTCGCAGGTGAGTTCTGCCAGTTGTTGATAATATGTTGGTACTTTTAAACGTTTACACAGGCTTTTTGTCGGTACAACGCCTAATTTTTCGTGGCCGTGGTGATGGGGCCAGTTTTGTTTTGGGGTACAGGCTTTGCCTAAATCATGACAAATGGCGGCAAAACGGACCGCACTTTTATGGCAATCGACCTGTTCTGAAAGCAGAGTTGCTTGTTGTAATACCATCATCGTATGCACGAAGCTGTCGATTTCCGGATGATATTTTGCCGGATTTGGCACGCCATAAAGGGCATCCAATTCGGGAAAGAGCACTTTGAGTGCACCAACTTGACGTAAGGTTTCAAAGTAAATTTCAGGATTTTTTTCATTTAAGGCTTTTTCAGTTTCAGCCCAAACGCGCTCGGCTGTCAGATGTTGCAGCTCGCCTTGCGCACTAAGTGCGGTCATTAATTGTAGAGTTTCATCAGCGATGTTGAAGCCTAAGTAATGATAGCGAGCAGCAAAACGGGCGACCCGCAAAACGCGTAAAGGATCTTCCGAAAATGCGGGGGAAACATGGCGCAAAACACGTTTTTCTAGATCTTCCACGCCATGATATGGATCGTATAAATTGCCGGCTAAATCTTGCGCAATAGCGTTAATGGTAAGATCGCGACGAACTAAATCTTGTTCTAACGTGATGTCAGCAGAAAAATCGCAAATAAAGCCGGTATAACCGTTGCCCGCTTTGCGTTCAGTACGCGCCAAAGCATACTCTTCTTTGTTTTGTGGATGGAGAAAAACCGGGAAATCTTTACCGACTTGTTGATAGCCTTGATTCAGCAAATCTTGTGGCGTGGCGCCCACAATCACCCAATCCCGATCTTTGACGGGAAGGTTGAGGAGCTGATCGCGAACTGCGCCTCCGACTAAATAGACGTGAAATTTTTCCGCCATTATGACCAACTATCGCGACGACGGCGTTTAGGCATAATAAACGGTAATACTAAGCCGAGAACCAATCCCACGCCCAGTACCGAACCGCCGTAGATAAACCATTGAATGGCAATTTCGCGTTTGCCGGCATCTAACATGGCTTCTAAATCACGATTTTTATTTTTGGTCATTTCCAATTCCCGTTTTAGTTGGGAGTTTTGTTCCAATAATTCGCTGCTTTGTTGCTCCGCCTGTTTGGTACGACGTTGCATTTCTACGGTGCGTTTTTGCCAATCTCCGTCTAAACGATTGAGTTTTAGACTCAACTCTTGAATTTGATTTTTTAATCTCGGATTTTCATCTTTGCTACTGGCGTTAGTACTGAGTTCACTGCTTAAAATCCAGGCTTCACGGTTTTTACTGTCGCGAACCAGCGTGTAACGATCTTTTTTATCTAATACGGTAACGGCTTCGCCTGCTTGAATGGTGCCGGCAATTTTAAATTGTTCACCGGCGCCTTTGCGTAAAAACGTGGAGAGGTTTTCTGTGACGTATTTTGTTTCTCCTTGTGCGGCAGACATGCCAACGGTGAAGCAAAATAGTGCAAGCAGTGTAGATAAAGCTTTTTGCATAGGGAAATCCTTTATAAAAAAACGAAAAGTGCGGTGAAATTTTAATGTAAATATTGACCGCACTTTTCAGACAGGATTAATGGAAAATAGTTGTTAAGAGGTAATAAATAATAATAGCGAAGAACGCACCGGCCGGTAGCGTAACCACCCAAGAAACAACAATATTACGAATAACGTTTAAGTTAATGGCCGCGATACCGCGCGCAAAACCGATACCTAACACCGCACCAACAAGGGTTTGCGTAGTGGAAATCGGTAATCCGGTACCTGAGGCGATAACCACCGTGGTCGCGGTAGCAAACTGGGCTGCAAAACCACGGCTTGGTGTGAGATCCGTAATGCCGGTGCCGATGGTTGCCATCACTTTATAACCCATAACAATTAAACCAACAACAATCCCTGCGGCGCCTAAAGGTAGAATCCACCAAGCAAGGGGAACGTTGTTAACAATCTGACCGCCACTTTCAATAATGGCAACAACCGCAGAAAGTGGGCCAATCGCATTGGCTACATCGTTTGAACCATGGGCAAATGCCATGGCGCAAGCGGTCATCAACATCAGAATACTGAAGACTTTTTCTACGCCGCCGAAGGAGCCGCCTTCCAACATTTTGTATTTAAATTTGATGCTACGGAAATAAAAGTGGCTGTAAATAATGGAAATAATGCCGATAGCAAAAGAAATCAGTAAGTTCTCTGTGCTACTTAAATTCAATCCAACGTGTTTTAACCCTTTGTTTAAGGTCACGATACACAAAATAAAAATGGTGATGCCCATGTAGTAAGGGCCGTATTTTTGTGCATTTCTAAAAGGGCTTTCTGTATCGAAAATCAGTTTTTGTGTGCTGATAAAAATAGCGTAAGCGAGTAAACCGGCAAGTAAGGGGGTGATAAACCAGCTACCTACAATATTTTTAATGTTGCTCCAGTCAACAGAGTGCGGTCCTGCAGTCACGCAAGCGAAACCGATGATCGCACCGACGATAGAGTGAGTTGTGGATACCGGCCAGCCCATACGGGAGGCAATTAATAACCATGCGCCTGAAGCGAATAAAGCTGACATCATGCCAAAGACCAGAACTTCCGGCTCAGCAACAAATTGCATGGTGTCGATAATGCCGCTTTTGATGGTTTCGGTGACTTCGCCACCGGCAAGATAAGCACCTGCCGCTTCAAAAATCATTGCAATAATAATGGCTTGTTTTGCTGTGATTGTTCCTGAGCCAACGGATGTTCCCATTGCATTTGAAACATCGTTGGCTCCTACGCCAAAGGCCATAAAAAAGCCAAAAACGGCTGTAATGAAAATCAATAATGAGCCGTATTGATGAAGTAGTTCCATTGAAAAATACCTAAGTAAATGGAAATTATGAGCGAGCCAGCATTAATTCAATGCGTGAACCGACTCGTTGTGCTTGGTCAGCAAGCACGCCAACCCATTCAATAATTTTATATAAGAACATGACATCGATTGGGTTGTAACGACCTTCAACCTCATAAAGCATTTTTCTTAATTTGATTTGCATTTGATCGGTATCATCTTCAATGATATCTAACTCGTTAATCATTTGATTAACAAAGTTTAATTCACGACCTTTGAAACCGGTTTCTAATAATTGATCCATTTCTTCGATCACTTTATGGGCTTGTTCGGTAGCATCTAAGCTGCGTCTCACATAGCTCATAAATTCATCATGCATTTCCGGTGGAATGCCAAATTGACGTCCAACCATACGACCGGCGATGTCCTTTGCGTAATTCGCTAATTTGTCTTGTTGTGTGACCAATTCTAATAAATCGGTACGTTCAATTGGCATGAATAAACCGCGTGGTAATTTCAAACGGATCTCACGTTTTAATGCATCGGCTTGACGCTCATGTGCGGAAATATCTAAACGGAATTGTTCAGCAGCATTCCAGTCTTCACGGAAGATTGCTTCAAAGAAAGGAACCAATAATTCACAGCATTCAGTGACTTTATTGGAGTGTTTTTGTAACGGCTTTAAAGGGGAGTGGGCAAATAATCCAAGGATATTATTCATTGCCATGAAGATGACTCCTAATTAAGGTTAATAATTCACGCGCATATTACCTGATGTAAATGAAAAATTCACGATTTTAATCGAAAAAATCAGGCTTTTATTGGATAATAAAACCCGTGAATTTAGAGTAAATACAAAACTTTATGATCTTAAAGGATTTTATCATGGCAAACGAAATCGAATTAAAATTAGCGGTCGGTGATATTCATGAGGAACAGCTCAATACCCTGCTACATCATTTTCACATTATTGAGCAGCAAAAAGCCTTTTTAGCCAATACCTATTACGACACTGCCGATAACTATTTCACTCAACAGAAAATGGGCTTGCGTGTGCGTCAGCAAGATGACCATTACACCTTGACCTTAAAAACCGATGGTAAAGTATCCGGTGGGTTGCATGTTCGCCCGGAATATAACGTGGAATTACCGACATCAGAACCTAATTTAGCGGCGTTAATCCGTCAGCACGGGCTTGTATTAGAAAATGTTGATGAGCCCTTACAGCCGATTTTTAGCACCGACTTTGAACGCCAAAAATGGCTGGTTCAATATACGCCCGATTGTCAAATTGAAGTGGCATTCGATCAGGGAAATGTTATAGCAGGTGACAAACAACAGCCTATTCGTGAAATTGAGTTTGAAGTGAAGTCTGGTGAATTGGGGCCATTTTTTGCCTTTGTCGCTGATTTTTTAACCCATTATGCAGACAAGGTACATTTTTATTCTCTCAGCAAAGCAAAACGTGGATATCAGTTAGCTCAAGGAAAAACCACGAAGTCCAGTGAGTGGATTGAGCAGTGGCGGGGCTTTTTGTATTCGGAAAAACGGATGCCAAAAACAACGGAAAAATTGACCGCACTTTTAGCTTATGAGCAGTCTTTAGTCGAAGAAACATTGGCTTTAGGGGCTCATTTTTTTGCATCAGATTTTATTAAAACTGTAGAACGGGTAGGGGCTTTTTTCAATTTATATCATTATTACGAAGATAATAAATCTTTGTTAGAAGCAGCGTTGAATGAACAGCTGGCAGCGAATCAACATTATGCACAGGAAAATGTGTTGAACGATTTAACCGAAGCGAACGCGGATGTTTTGGCGAAACTGCATGACGTCATTCGTTTGCACAGTGAGACGAAAGATAATGCGCTGGCGATGAATAAATTGCTCGACCTTATTCAAACGCCGCAATATGCACAACGCATGCTTCACCTGATTACGTTAACGATCGGCGGATAACCCTATGGCGAAAACAAAAACGGCTTATGTTTGTAACGATTGCGGCGCGGAATATTCCCGTTGGCAAGGGCAGTGTGGTGCCTGTAAAGCTTGGAATACCATTACCGAAGTGCGGTTGGTTTCTACGCCGAATAATAAAGCGGATCGATTTAGTGGCTATGCCGGTGAGACTCGCGCCAAAATTCAAACGTTAAGTGAAATTAGCCTACAAGAAACCCCGCGTTTTAGCAGTGGTTTTTATGAACTGGATCGCGTGCTGGGCGGCGGGGTCGTGCCGGGCAGTGCGATTTTAATCGGGGGACATCCGGGCGCGGGGAAAAGTACGTTATTGTTACAGGTGATGTGTTATTTGTCGCAAAAAATGACCGCACTTTATGTGACCGGTGAAGAATCTTTGCAACAAGTCGCCATGCGTGCCAAACGCCTCGGGTTGCCGCCGGAAAAACTGAATATGCTGTCGGAAACTTCCGTCGAGCAGATTTGTAATTTGGCGGATCAATTAAAACCGCAAATTATCGTCATTGACTCTATTCAGGTGATGCATTTGGCGGATATTCAATCGTCACCGGGCAGTGTGGCACAGGTGCGTGAATGTGCTTCTTTTTTAACGCGTTATGCAAAAACTCGACAAGTGGCAATCATCATGGTGGGGCATGTCACCAAAGATGGTACCCTTGCCGGGCCGAAGGTGTTAGAGCATGCCATTGACTGTTCCTTATTATTGGAAGGCGAAACAGATTCCCGCTACCGTACCCTGCGTAGCCACAAAAACCGCTTTGGTGCCGTGAATGAGTTAGGCGTATTTGCCATGACAGAACAAGGTTTGCGTGAAGTGAAAAACCCATCGGCGATTTTTTTAAGTCGCGGTGATGAACAAACGCCCGGTAGCTCAGTGATGGTGCTATGGGAAGGTACGCGCCCGTTGCTGGTGGAAATTCAAGCGCTAGTGGATCATTCTATGCTCGCTAATCCACGCCGTGTCGCTGTGGGGTTAGAACAAAACCGTCTTGCTTTATTACTGGCTGTGTTGCATCGCCACGGGGGATTGCAAATGGCGGATCAAGATGTGTTTGTGAATGTCGTTGGCGGCGTCAAAGTGACCGAAACCAGTGCTGATTTGGCTTTGCTTCTGGCGCTGATTTCCAGCTTCCGCAATCGTCCGTTACCGCAAGATCTTGTGGTGTTTGGCGAGGTGGGATTAGCCGGTGAAATTCGTCCTGTACCAAGTGGGCAGGAACGTATTAGTGAGGCAGCAAAACACGGTTTTAAACGTGCGATTGTCCCGTTCGGGAATAAGCCAAAACATGCGGTGGAAAACATGCAAGTGTTTACAGTGAAGAAATTAGTTGATGCGCTGGGAATCTTAGATTCGCTTTAAAAAAGCACCGCACTTTTGAAAATGCGACTGAATGAAAAACGATAGATAAAAAATAGCCCTTTTGAGAAGGGCTATTTTTATGTAGAAATGTTTCTTAAATCACTTCAACGTCAACTGCTGTCGGACCGCGTTGGGAATCTTGTACGTTAAAAGCAACACGGTCGCCCTCGTTTAAAGTACGGAAATTATTGCCCACGATGCCGGAGAAGTGTACGAAAACATCTTTAGAACCATCTTCAGGTGCGATAAAACCGAAACCTTTTGTTGAATTGAACCATTTTACGGTGCCGTTTAATTTAGACATGTTGTCTTCCTTATTTGAAATAATGAAATTGTGTGCTCATGTTCAGCACGAATTGCTAGCGATTTAACTTAAATAGAGATGGATAAATTGAATCTTCAAAGCACAAATTCAAAACTTGAATGAGGAAGAACCGAAATAACTAACTTACTGAAGTGATTGTCTAGCGGGTGCTCATTAGAACACGCAAAGGGAATGAAAACAATCTCTTTTTACTTAGATCTGCATTGTTCTTTGATTGAATGCAAAATAGAGTTAAACAAATTAAATTTTGTATTAAATGAATATTGGAGAGCTTTCTACTTTCTTACTGCAATATTGGGTCAAATAAGCTAGAATTAATCACTATTTTCTCTCATTCATACGAACGTCACACATGGAAAAGAAATTAACAAAAGCTTTAGATGCCATTGATATAAAAATACTCAATGAATTACAACGCAACGGCAAAATTTCCAACATTGATTTGTCAAAAAAAGTGGGATTGTCCCCAACGCCTTGTTTAGAACGTGTAAAACGTTTGGAGAAACAAGGGGTGATTATGGGATATCGCGCCTTACTGAATCCGGAATTATTAGATTCGCCATTGTTAGTGATCGTAGAAATTACTTTAGTGCGCGGTAAACCCGATGTCTTTGAAGAATTTAATTTGGCAGTACAACAGTTGGATGAAATTCAAGAATGCCATTTAGTTTCCGGTGATTTCGATTATTTATTGAAAACCCGAGTGGCGGATATGGCAGCGTACCGTAAATTGCTGGGGACCACTTTACTACGGTTGCCCGGCGTAAATGACACCCGCACTTATGTGGTAATGGAAGAAGTCAAACAAACCAATTTTTTACAGTTGAAATAGAGATAAAGTCGTAACGCATGATTAAACGTATTACCGAACATTTTTCCCCGAAATATTATTTATTAAATTTGTTGCTAGGTATGACCGCACTTTTCGGGTTTTATCTGATCATTGCTTGGTCGGGATACACACCGTTGGATAATTCTTGGGCGACCTCCAGTTTTGCACCGGATACTATCAACAAAGCCGGCGCATTCGGTGCATGGTTTGTAGATTTATTTTTTGTACTTTTCGGTTACGTGGGGAATGTTATTCCGTTCATGTTGTGTTTTATTCCCGCGTATTTAATTCGTACTAAACGAGTGACTTCGCTGACATGGACGAAATTTAGTTTGCGGACATTCGGTTTTATTTTATTGCTTTGCGGGTTAACGGTCATTTGCACATTGTCTTTTAACAACACGGCAAATTATTTATCCGGTGGCGTGTTAGGCGGCTGGCTCACTTTAACGTTCTATGAAGCGGCCGGAAAATTTGGGTTGCTTGTCTTCGCGGGCATTTTTGCCCTCGCTGGCTTTATTTTGTGTTCCGGTGCTTCGTTTATTCGCCTGTTGCTTCGTTTCTATCAATGGTTAACCATGCAAACGCCACTAGCGGAAGAAACGCAACCGCAAGCAGAAGAAAATGCTCCTGCTGAAGCGAAAGAAGAAATTATTTTGGTTTCTCAAGAAAGCCTAATGACGCAGGCAAAAGGCTTGGCTGAAGAAAATTCAGCAGAAACAAATACGGAATCAAATCATCAGCTTCATATCACCGGACTCTCTGAAGAAACGACATCAGTGTCTTCCGACAATATGACTATTGCTGTGGAAAAAGAGGGTGATACTTCTGACACGTTCATTCCTTATGACTTTGAGCAGCAAGAGGTATTACCGAATGTGACCATTGCTACACCTGCCCAAGACGCTCTACCACTGACACAAGTACCTGTTGAGCCAAAGACTGAGATCCAAAGTGCGGTGGATTTTTCCCATGATTTTTCAGAACGGGAAATAATGCCAACGGTGTCTTTAGCATCGCCACATGCGAATGCGCATGAAGAGACGTCACAACTGACTCAAATTCATCATGAAACAACCGTGGTTACTCCGTCAGTGAGTGACACAGAAGAAGTCGAAGCAGGCGTACCTCACATTACACCACAATATAAACCTTATGGTGATTCTCTTGTTCATCCGGCATTTCAGCAGCATAAAGCTAACGTAGAAAAACCGACCACACCATTGCCGAGCTTGGATTTATTGGAGCGTCACCAAAGCAAAGCTCAAAATATTACTCAAGAAGAAATTGTGGAAACCTCGCAACGTATTGAACAACAGTTACGCAATTTCAATGTGAAAGCCAAAGTAAAAGATGTGTTGGTTGGGCCTGTGGTAACCCGTTATGAATTGGAGTTAGACCCAGGCGTAAAAGCCGCCAAAGTCACCAGTTTGGATACAGACTTGGCACGCGCGTTGATGTTCCGCTCAATTCGTGTGGCGGAAGTCATCCCAGGTAAACCTTATATCGGCATTGAAACGCCGAATGATCATCGTCAAATGGTACCGCTTCGCGATGTGCTGGATAGCGATGAATTCCGTAATGCCAAAGCGTTGCTTTCCATGGCGTTAGGTAAAGATATTAGTGGTAAACCAATGATTGTGGATCTCGCAAAAATGCCTCACTTATTGGTGGCGGGAACCACCGGTTCCGGAAAATCTGTTGGCGTGAATACGATGATTTTAAGCTTGCTTTATCGCGTGAAACCGGAAGAGGTCAAGTTCATCATGATTGACCCGAAAGTTGTCGAACTTTCTATTTATAACGACATTCCACATTTGTTGACGGAAGTGGTGACCGACATGAAAAAAGCCGCCAATGCGTTGCGTTGGTGCGTGGATGAAATGGAGCGTCGTTATCAATTATTGTCTGCTTTACGAGTGCGTAACATTGAAGGGTTTAATGAAAAAATCGATGAATATGATGCGTTGAAAATGCCGATTCCAAATCCATTATGGCGTCCGGGCGATTCTATGGATCAGCTTCCGCCTCCGTTAGAGAAGCTGAGTTATATTGTAGTCGTTGTGGATGAATTTGCCGATTTAATGATGGTTGCCGGCAAACAGGTGGAAGAACTGATTGCGCGTTTGGCGCAAAAAGCCCGTGCAGTGGGGATTCACTTGATTTTGGCAACGCAACGTCCTTCTGTGGATGTCATTACCGGTTTAATCAAAGCCAATGTGCCGAGCCGTATTGCTTTTACTGTGGCAACGAAAATTGACTCACGTACGATTCTCGATGCAGGTGGTGCGGAATCTTTGTTGGGCAAGGGCGATATGTTGTATTCACCGCAAGGTTCTACCGAATTAATCCGTATTCACGGTGCCTTTATGACTGATGATGAAGTTAGCCGTGTCGCAGACGATTGGAGAGCGCGTGGCAAACCGAATTATATTGAAGGCATTTTAGACGGCAATGAAGACGAAGATGCCTTAGAACGCTTAGGTGATAATTCGGGTGAGACCGATGAGTTGTTTGATGAAGTGGTCGAGTTTGTTGTCAGCACGGGCACAACCTCCATTTCTGCGATTCAACGTCGTTTCCGTGTGGGCTTTAACCGTGCAGCGAATATTATGGATCAACTGGAAGAACAGGGAATTGTCTCGCCATTGCAAAATGGCAAGCGTGAGATTTTGGCGCGCGGGGCGGATTATTAGAATTAATCTCTCCTTTTGAGGTCAAAGGGTTACTTTATTTTTGGCTGTTTATCGGTGCATAAACTGAAGCGGCTAAAGGTAATCGGTTTAAACAAGGAATTGAATAACATGAAAAAAACGTTTCAAAAACTCACCGCACTTTCTCTTTTGGCAATGGCGACCCTTGCTTGGGCAAATGCTGATATTGAGTTACAGAATCGCTTAAATAAAGTGGATACGTTAAGTGCCGATTTTGCACAAACGGTGAGTTCGGCAAATGGTAAAAATGTGCAACAAGGCAACGGAAAGTTACAAATTAAGCGTCCGAATTTATTTCGCATGGATACCAAATCACCACAAGAAACCCAAATTATTGCCGATGGACAAACCCTTTGGTTCTATGATCCCTTTGTGGAACAAGTGACGGCCAATTGGGTAAAAGAGGCGGTAAATAATACGCCGTTCGTGTTGCTCACCAGCAATGACAAAAGCCATTGGGCGCAATATTCGGTAGAACAAAAAGATGACACTTTCGTGTTAAAACCGAAAGCTAAAAACAGCAATATCAAGCAATTTGATATTCGTATCGATCAAAACGGCGTATTAAAAGGTTTTAGTACCATTGAAAAAGATGGGCAGTCTAATCAATATATTTTGCGCAATATTACTAACCAACATTTAGATGGCGGTTTGTTTAAATTTAGCATACCCAAAGGCGTAGAATTGGACGACCAACGTAAAAAATAAGCGAATTGAACCATGTCTAACTTTAGCTTTGATTTCAACGAAAATGACTTTCGCCCTTTAGCGGCCAGAATGCGCCCAACCACCTTGGCGCAATATTGTGGCCAGTCTCATTTGTTGGGCGAAGGTAAACCGTTGCGTAAAGCGATTGAGGCAGGCTATGTTCATTCCATGATTTTCTGGGGGCCACCCGGCACCGGCAAAACTACGTTGGCGGAAATTATCGCGCAACGCATTCAAGCGGAAGTCGAGCGTATTTCTGCTGTCACCAGCGGCATTAAAGAAATTCGTGAAGCCATTGAAAAAGCGAAACAAAATAAATTGGCGGGTCTGCGTACCATTTTGTTTGTGGACGAAGTGCATCGTTTCAATAAAAGCCAGCAAGATGCGTTCCTGCCTCATATTGAAGATGGCACCATTATTTTTATCGGTGCCACCACCGAAAATCCCTCCTTTGAATTAAATAACGCGCTGCTTTCCCGCGCACGGGTTTATATTCTCAAACCGCTTTCCACGCAGGAAATTGAGCGTGTGTTGCAACAAGCCATTGATGATCCGGAAAACGGCTTGGGCAAAGTGCGGTTAGATTTGCAGGCGAATTTGTTGTCGCTTTTGGCGGAATATGTCAATGGCGATGCACGCCTTGCGTTGAATTGCCTCGAAATGATGGTGGACATGGCCGCCGAATCGAAAAACGGTAAAATTTTAGACCGCACTTTACTCACGGAAGTCTTAGGTGAACGCCAAGCGCGCTTCGACAAACAAGGCGACCGATTCTACGATTTCATTTCTGCGCTACATAAATCCATTCGCGGATCCGCACCGGATGCGGCACTCTATTGGTATGCCCGCATTATCACTGCCGGCGGTGATCCGCTTTATATAGCGCGCCGTTTATTAGCAATTGCCTCGGAAGATGTGGGCAATGCTGACCCGCGGGCAATGCAAGTCGCCCTTGCCGCCTGGGATTGCTTTACCCGTGTAGGTGCCGCCGAAGGTGAACGCGCCATTGCACAAGCTATCGTGTATTTAGCCGTTGCACCGAAAAGCAATGCGGTTTACCTTGCTTTTAAAGCAGCGAAAAAATTGGCGACGGAATCAGCTGATTTTGATGTGCCGGAACACCTCCGCAATGCGCCAACCAATCTCATGAAAGACCTCGGTTTCGGTTCTGAATATCGCTATGCCCACGACGAACCCAATGCCTACGCTGCCGGTGAAAATTACTTCCCGCCAGAACTTAAAGACGCACAATTTTATTTTCCGACTACAAGAGGGATGGAAATTAAGATGAAAGAGAAATTGGACTGGTTAAAAGGATTGGATCAGGAAAGCCAGAAGAAACGTTATAAGTAGGGTTTCTATTGGCATTCGAACCAGATAAAAGTGCGGTTGATTCTAGAATTGTTTTTTGATTTAAACACACATAAAAAAGGCTACTTCCAACGAAGTAGCCTTTTTATTTGGGATTAAATCTAATCTAAATTACAAGTATCCAAACAGGGTTGTGAAAATATAACCGAAGATACAGGAAGTAATTACACCAATTAAGCCCGGTAAAATAAAGCTGTGATTGATGACAAATTTACCGATGTGGGTGGTACCGGAGCGGTCAAATTGAATTGCTGCCAAGTCGCTTGGGTAGGTTGGTAAAATGTAGTAACCGTAACAAGCCGCTGCGAAGGCAAGAATAATCGCCGGGTCAACACCGATACCTAATGCAAGTGGTACGAATGCCACCAATGCAGCAGCTTGGGAGTTAACGAATTTAGAGATTAATAGTAGCATCACAGCATAAGTCCAAGGGTGCGCTTTTACGACGTCCCCTAATGCTGCTTTCATCATCGGTGTATGGACGGTAAACATGGTTTCTGCCATCCAAGAAATCCCGAATACTGCCACTAATGCAATCATACCGGAGCGGAAGATTTCATTTTTACTGATTTTGCCGGCATCGGTTTTTGTAAAGATGATGATTAATGAACCGGCCAATAGCATGAAGATTTGGATAACGTGGACCATGCCTAAAGTGACTTTTTTCTTCGCCGTGTCTTTTAAACCGATTGTTGCGTTTTCAATGGTTTCTGTTTTATCGCCAGCAGTAATGACAACATTGTTATCTTGTAAAGCAACAGTTTGGGTTAATGTACCTTTGTTGTCGTAAATCTCAACGCTGTCATAAGCGGTTTTTGCTTTGGCTTTGTTGTCTTTAACATCAAGCGCGACTTTACCGTCTTTGGCTACGGCAAGAATTTTACCGTCTTTTACGTTAAAGCTTTTGACTGCTTTATCACCTGAAAGCACTTCAACTACTTGCGCTGGTGCACTTTTCTCAAAAGATGGACGCAATTCTTTGAAATAACCTAATAAGGCAACCACTAAAATGGCACCGAAGAAAATCCACATCGCGTTCCAGCTAGATTGTGGTAATTTTTTATCGAGTAGGGAAGCACTGTCGCCATACACATATTTTTTGAATTCAGGATCTTTTAATTTTTCTTGGAATTCTTGGTCTTTATCTAAATCTTTACCGCGGAACCAGCTGAAGATACCGATAGCTAAAACACCACAAAGGGTGGATGGCACAGTGATTTTTAATAAGTCTAAGTAACCGTCAAAACCGGCTAAATGGTTTTGTGCATTCACTAAGAAAGCCGTTAAGGTGACTACTGCAACGGAAACCGGGGAAGCGATGATACCCATTTGTGAGGCGATAGAACTGGCTGCCATTGGGCGTTCCGGACGAATATCGTTTTTAATCGCGATATCGTAAATAATCGGTAACATGGTATAAACCACGTGTCCGGTACCGCAAAGAATAGTCAGGGTGCAGGTAACGAACGGAGCGAGAATACTGACGTATTTCGGGTTTTTACGCAGTAATTTTTCTGCGATTTGCAACATAACATCCAAACCGCCACTGGCTTGTAACGTTGCAGATGTTACCACCACCGCAAGGATGGTTAACATCACATCGATTGCCGGTTTACCCGGTTCAATGCCGAAGCCGAACACCAAGACAATAAGACCGATACCGCCTAATAAACCGAGAGCGATACCGCCTTTTTTGGCGCCGTAGAATAAACAGATTAAGACGATCGCAAGTTGAATAGCAAATTGCGAACCTTCACTTAAGTTCATTAGAAATTCCATAGATACTCCAGAAAATAATTTCATTTGGTGATGAGAAAATCAGCGCTAGTCTAACATTAAGGCTACTTATTAAGTAGTAGAATTAGGAAAATTGTTGCGTTACATCAAAATTTTATTGGCGTACTTTTAAACTCATAGGGAGTATCCGATGACCTCTTTTTGAGTAGAAAATAAAGTAGTACGAAAAAACACGGCGATTTCTGACCGCACTTTACTCCATGTTTTTGCTAGTTTATTGGTTGAATACGATATAGAATAAACGCAATTTTTAACACGGTATTAATAAACAGAAGAAGAAAGGTAAAAGTATGATCGATCCGAATTTACTTCGTAATAATTTGGCAGAAGTTGCAGAAAAATTAAAAATTAAACGTGGTTTCACGCTTGATGTGGCAAATATCACGCAATTAGAAGAACAACGCAAAGCCTTACAGGTAAAAACCGAAACGTTACAAGCAGAACGTAATGCCCGTTCTAAAGCAATCGGTGCGGCAAAAGCCCGTGGAGAAGACATTGCGCCGTTGTTGGCAGAAGTAGACCACATGGCAGCAGAATTAGAGCAAGGTAAAGTTGAGTTAGAAAAAGTACAAAATGCCTTAAATGACATTGCCTTGAACATCCCAAATATTCCAGTAGATGAAGTGCCTTTGGGGAAAGATGACAGTGAAAATTTGGAAGTATCCCGTTGGGGTGAACCACGCAAATTTGATTTTGAGGTAAAAGATCATGTTGCGTTAGGCGAAAATTTACAAGGCTTAGATTTTGCTTCTGCGGTGAAATTAACCGGTTCCCGCTTTGTGGTGATGAAAGGCCAAATTGCCAAATTACATCGTGCTCTCGCGCAATTTATGTTGGATTTACACACGGAACAACATGGCTACACGGAAGCTTATGTGCCTTATTTAGTGAACCATGATACGCTTTATGGCACAGGTCAATTACCTAAATTCAGTGAAGATTTATTCCACACGAAACCGCTAGAAGGGCAAGATCCAAATGAAGTGCAACGCACTTATGCATTGATTCCGACAGCAGAAGTGCCGGTTACTAACTTGGTACGTGGTGACATTTTAGAGGCGGAAAATTTACCGTTAAAAATGACCGCACATACGCCATGTTTCCGTTCTGAAGCAGGTTCTTACGGTCGTGATACACGCGGTTTAATTCGTATGCACCAATTTGATAAAGTGGAATTGGTACAAATCGTAGAGCCGGAAAGATCTATGGAAGCGTTGGAAGAGCTTACCGGTCACGCGGAAAAAGTCTTGCAATTACTTGGCTTGCCATATCGTAAAGTGTTGCTTTGCACCGGTGATATGGGCTTTGGTTCTTGCAAAACTTACGACTTAGAAGTTTGGGTACCGGCGCAAAATACGTACCGTGAAATTTCTTCTTGCTCTAATATGTGGGATTTCCAAGCGCGTCGTATGCAAGCACGCTGTCGTTCAAAAGGCGACAAGAAAACCCGTTTGGTGCACACCCTTAATGGTTCCGGTTTAGCCGTGGGGCGTACCTTAGTGGCAGTTTTGGAAAACTATCAAAATGCTGACGGTTCGATTACCGTACCGGAGGTTTTACGTCCTTACATGGGCGGATTAGAGGTGATTGGTAAATCTGCAAACTAAATCAGTTAAAAAATAAATATGGGTGCGGTTATACGCACCCATATTTTTTCTCTTAAAAACGCACTGAAAATTCACCGCACTTTTATACCTCAAAATATTCTAATTTCACCTCACATACGCTGGCGAGTAAGGCTTCTGCCATTGCTTTGTAGTTTAAGGTATGCGATTTTTCTACCATCACAGCACGGGTAATATTTTCCACAGCTTCACCACTCAATATCAGATAATTCAGCGCCACTTGCATAGCCGGTAGGCTAGGGTTAAATGCCGCATTTTCAGCATAACTGCCGTGATAAATGTGTTGATCTTGCGTTTGTAATGCAATGCCATGGAAGGCGTTTGAATAAGGCGCATGCGCTTGGTTAGCCATCGCAAGGGCTTGTGAAATCACCGGGTCGTTGCTGTTTAAGGATAATTGATTGTCATGTTGATCCAGCAAATGTAGCTGAATGTTTAAGTTTTTTGGCCCGAATGCATCAGGTAAATATTGGTGCAACGGATTATTCTGGCTATGCGGTAAATGAATTTGTAATTTTTCTGCGCTATTTAATTCATTCATAAACTGACGACAATGACCACATGGCGTGTAGTTGACGCTAATATCGGTGATTTGTTTTTCTCCACGCATCCAAGCATGAGTAATCGCACTTTGTTCGGCGTGGATGGTTTGTTGGATATCCGTTTGGCAAAACTCCTGATTCGCACCGAAATAAAAATTACCTCTCCCCCCTGTGGCGATCGCGCCGACATTAAAATGTGAGATGGGCGTGGTGGCATAAAAAGCGGCAATAGGGAGCAGTTGAAGGGAGAGTTGTTGAGGAGTGATTTGATGTTTGTTGCACAAGTGCTGTACGGCAAAGTGCGGTAGAAATCCCACAAATTTTTGCTCTTGTAAAATAAGCCAAATATCCTGAGCTAACAGTTCATTATCAATTTGGGACAACGCGTGGTGAATTTTGTCTGAAATTGGTGTTGTCATAATCCTCTCCTTTTTCGTTTTTAATGTCCTTATCTTAGCACCGGATAAAAAAAGTGCGGTTGAAAATTAATATAAATTTCGACCGCACTTTTGTGATGGCTATGAGAACAAATTATTTCGCTGCTTTCAGCTCTTGATAATATTGTTCGTAGTATTGAATCGCATCACCCACATCATCTTGCCAGTGGCTATTTTTTAATACTTCAGCCGTTGGATAGATTGCCGGATCTTCAGTGATTTCTTTTGGTAACACTTTTTTCGCTTCAAGGTTAGCGGTTGGGTAACCAATAGCCAGTGTCAATTTTTCTGCCGCTTTCGCACCTAACATATAGTTGATAAGTTTATGTGCGCCTTCCGGGTTTTTAGATGTTGATGTAATGGCAAGGTTATCCACCCAAAGCACCGGGCCTTCTTTTGGGAATACCATGTTTAGAGGCGCTTGTTCTTTTTTCGCGATGCGCACGGAACCATTCCATAATTGGCCCACTTCTACTTCACCGGAAATAAAAGAGTTCGCCGGGTTATCAGAGTTGAAAGAAAGTACGTTTGGACGTAATTTCAACAATTCTTCGTAAGCCTGTTTGATAATTGCCGGATCTTGTGTATTAGGATCTTGACCAATTTTCAATAAGGCAATGTTGAATACTTCACGGGCATCATCTAATAATTGTACTTTATTCGCAAATTCCGGTTTCCATAAATCGCCCCAAGAGGTGAAATCGGTGCCTTTGTAAATATTGGTATTAAAGGCAATTCCCGGTGCACCTAATAATTGCGGAAGGGAATATTTATTGCCTTTGTCATAAGGTTTGTCGAGCCAATCAGGATCTAATTCTTTAATAACAGGTAATTGGCTGTGATCAAGTTCTTTTAGCATCCCTTCGCGTGCCATTTTAGACACGAAGTAGTTAGACGGTGCAATTACATCATAACCACCGGATGCGCCTTGCGTTTTTAATTTCGCATACATTGTCTCGTTTGATTCAAGACTTGACACAATCACTTTAATACCGGTTTCTTTGGTGAAATCATCTAAAAGACCATCCGGTATATATTCAGTCCATGTATAAAGATACACGGTATCATTTGCAGGCGCTTCAGCTTTAGGGGCTTCCGGCGCGGTTTGCGCTTGTTTGTTGTCTTTCTCGTTACAACCTGTCAGGGCAACAGCGATCATACTTGCGGTGAATAAACCGGCAAATTTTTTCATTTTTGTTTGTTCTCCGTAAAAGAGGTGAAAAAAAACCACCTGCATAAAATGCAGGTATAAAAAAACGCCTTGATTGTGCGTCAAGGCGTATTGTATGTGATATTAAATTATTTGTGAAACATTATTACCGCTAGATGTCTTTGTGTTTTCTGCCGATAAATTGGCTGGCAACTACGAGTAATAATGAAAGCACGATCATGATGGTTGCAAGCGCGTTTACTTCCGGTGTCACACCAGTTTTCACCAAGGAGAAAATACGCAATGGCAGGATTTCATAGCTTACACCGCTCACGAAAGAAGACACCACAACATCATCGAGCGAGATGGTAAAGCTTAATAACCAACCGGATACTACAGCAGGTAATGCAAGCGGCAGGATGATTTTGCGTAAAATCGTCACTTCACTGGCACCCAAATCTTTCGCAGCTTCTAACATTCTTGCATCGAAACCGTTTAATCGAGAGAAAATGGTGACGGTGACATACGGCAAACAGAAGGTGACGTGGGCGAGTAATAGCGACCAGAAACCTAAAGAAATACCAACTACCATGAATAAGGCAAGCAAAGATACCGCCATGACGATATCCGGCGACATCATCACGATAAACAACATACCACTCACAGCTTGTTTGCCACGGAAACGGTAGCGATAAAGGGCGATAGCAGTTAAACCACCGATAATTGTCGCTAAGGTTGCGGAAAAGAAGGCAATCGTCACAGAGTGTACTGCCGCTTGAATAAGCGTGTCATTATTGAAAAGACGCTCATACCAGTTCCAGCTAAAGCCTTTCCAACTTAAACCATAACGGTCTTCGTTGAAGGAGTTAGTCACTAAAATAATAATCGGGATATACAAATAAGCGTATACCACAAACATAAAGATATTACGTAGTAAACGGCTCATTATTCTAACTCCACTTTCTTATTCAATAGTTTATTTGCACGGTAGTACACGAAAATCAACAATGCCATGAGAATGGTCAATCCGATACTGATGGCAGAACCGAACGGCCAGTTGCGGGAAATTAAGAATTCACTCTTAATCACGTTACCCACAAGCAACACTTTCGCACCGCCAAGTAAGTCGGCTACATAGAACATGCCCATTGCCGGCAATAATACCAATAAGCAACCGGCAATAATGCCCGGCATGGTTAACGGTAGAATCACACGGAAGAAACGTTGGAACGCATTCGCACCTAAGTCTTTTGCCGCTTCTAATAAACGTCCGTCTAATTTTTCAATCGCGGAGTAGAGTGGCAAAATCATAAACGGTAGAAGCAAATAGACTAAACCGATGATCACCGCCACTTCTGTGTTTAGAATACGAATCGGTTCACTCAAAATGCCCATGTCCATCAACATGGTATTCAACACACCTTTCACACCGAGGAACACTTTCATGCCGTAAATACGAATCAGCGAGTTTGTCCAGAATGGTAACACCACAAGGAACAATAAGAGCGGTCGATATTTCGGGTGAATTTTGCTGACCATAAAGGCGAACGGATAGCCAATGAGTAAGCAAACAATGGTGGCAATGCCCGACATATACAATGAGTTCCACACCACCTGCGCATAAAGCGGATTAAACAGGTTGATGTAGTTATCAACGTTAAATGGCAAGGCATAAAAGTTGCTACCATCTCGGGTTAAAAAACTTACGACTAATACCAATAAGTTTGGGATCAGCACGAAGAAGATTAGCCAGCTGAAGATAATCGCAACAGTAATTTTTTGGAATTTATTATTGATTATCTTCATCGTTGAGTACAACCTCCCAAC
The DNA here is from genome assembly GCF_900476035.1 of Aggregatibacter segnis ATCC 33393. Lineage (GTDB taxonomy): Bacteria > Pseudomonadota > Gammaproteobacteria > Enterobacterales > Pasteurellaceae > Aggregatibacter > Aggregatibacter segnis. Next base: position 1,092,076 of record NZ_LS483443.1, read on the forward strand.
CTTCGTGCCATGTAATGCCTACGCGTTGACCGACACTGTGATCCATATGTGGGTCATCTTCATTAAAGAATTCGCTGACCAATACGCGTTTACCGTTATGTTCGAATTCCACGGTAGATTCCAATGTCATGCCTTTATAAGTGCGGTCGATAATATGACCGATAATGGCTTTGGATTGTTCGTGTTCATCTAATTCTTCAATCACGATATCTTCCGGGCGAAGCAAGACTTGAAGTTGCTGATCTTTTTCGACCGGAATATCGGTATAAATATCGCAAATGCGACCTTCCACATTAGCAAGGACCACGTTGTCTGATTTGCGTTCAATGACAGTCGCATCAAAAACGTTAATTTCGCCGATGAAACGCGCCACAAACAAGTTTGCCGGATCTTCATAAATCTCACGTGGAGAGCCGTCTTGTGCAATTTTACCTTTACGCAATAAGACAATACGATCAGACATCGTAATCGCTTCTTCTTGGTCGTGCGTAACGAAAATAAAGGTAATGCCTAATTGGCGTTGTAATTGTTTTAACTCGTATTGCATTTTTTTACGCAATTTGTAGTCCAACGCAGAAAGAGATTCGTCAAGCAATAAGACTTTAGGTTTATTGACGACCGCACGAGCAATCGCAATACGCTGTTGTTGTCCGCCTGAAAGTTGGGTTGGTTTACGTTCCGCCATTTCTTCCAACTGTACCATACGCAATGCCTCTAACACACGAGGTTTGATCTCGCTTTCCGGCACTTTTTGCATACGCAAACCGAAAGCTACGTTTTCAAAAATCGTCATGTGCGGGAACAAAGCATAGCTTTGGAATACGGTGTTGATGTGACGTTTTTCTGCCGGCACATTGGTAATGTCTTCACCGTCCAAAATAATGTTGCCTGAATCTAATTCTTCCAATCCGGCCAATAAACGCAATACGGTAGTTTTACCACAACCGGATGGGCCAAGAATGGTGACAAATTCACCATTATTAATGGTTAAATTAAAATCGTTAATAATGGTATTGGAACCGTAGGATTTTTTGATTGAACGAAGCTCAATAATTGGCTTGTTTTGAACCGAGTTTTCCACTTTCTTTGGTTTTCTCCCTAATGTACCGAAATTTTTCGGTAAAAATTAGAAACAAATGCCCACAAAAATGTAGGCGGCGACTGTAAAATAAGCGCTAATGATATAGTGAACGGGAGATAATGAAAAGGAATTAATCAGGTTTTTTCATAAAAACTAAAATAGTTGTGATATATCAAGGATTTTGGCCCTATTTATCGCTAGACTTAGCGCAGTTTTTTATTGTTTTTTCGGAAAGTCAAATTAGATAAAAATAAGGGAGAAAAAGAATGCAAGATTTATTATCTCGAGAACTGGTATTGGAGCGTTTTTTTAATTATGTGAGTTATGATACGCAAGCCAAACCCGGTGCTAAAATTTCTCCTAGTTCGGCAGGTCAATTAGCCTTAGCCAAACTGTTACAGCAAGAATTGGTGGCACTCGGGTTGCAAGAAATTGAGCTTAATAAACACGCTGTATTAACCGCATTTTTACCCTCCAACATAGATCCTCACGCGCCGACAATTGGTTTAATTGCCCATCTTGACACCTCGCCGGATTGCAGCGGCAAACATGTACAACCTGAAGTGATTGATAACTATCGTGGTGGTGATATTGCTTTGGGGATCGGCGAAGAGTTTATCAGCCCGGTATATTATCCTTTCTTACACCAACTAGTCGGCAAAACCTTAATTGTCACAGACGGCAAAACGTTGTTAGGCGCGGATAATAAAGCCGGAATAGCGGAAATTATGACCGCACTTTATCGCTTAAAAACTGAGAATTTACCTCACTGCAATATTCGGGTGGCGTTTACCCCGGATGAAGAAATTGGTTTAGGAATGCAATTTTTCCCGTTTGATCGTTTTTCTTGTGATTGGGCGTATACGATAGATGGTGGCGCAGTCGGTGAATTGGAATATGAAAATTTCAATGCGGCCTCTGCAAAAATTACTTTCCACGGATGCAACATTCATCCCGGTTATGCAAAGCACAAAATGATTAATGCGCTTGCTTTGGCCTGCGAATTTCAAAATGCGTTCCCGGCGACGGAAGTGCCGGAACAAACGGAACAGCGAGAAGGTTTTTTCCATTTGCATCACTTTGACGGCACGATTGAAAAAGTGGAATTACAGTATTTAATCCGCGATTTTGACAGCGCTAATTTTGAAAAGCGTAAACAATTTATCCGTGATTTAGTGGAAAAATTTAACCGGCAAAAACGCTTGTTAAAACCGATTGAACTGGTTTTAACCGAAAACTATAAAAATATGTATGAGGTGGTTAAACAGGTTCCGCAAGCCATTGAGCTAGCCGATTTAGCCATGAAACAATGTAATATTACCCCTAATCATAAATTGATTCGTGGTGGTACAGACGGCGCGTGGTTGGCGGAAAAGGGTTTGGCTTGTCCGAATATTTTTACCGGCGGTTATAACTTCCATAGTAAGCATGAGTTGATTACGCTGGAAGGTATGAAAGATGCCGTGAATGTGATTGTGAAGTTACTTGAATTAGCGACACAGAAATAAAATAAATTCATCTCAAAAACAGACCGCACTTTGGTTTTTTAAGTCAAAGTGCGGTTTGTTTTTTGGTGTGTTTGTTGAATATAAAAAAACACCGCCGTAAAGGCGGTGCTTGAGTGAATTATTGAATTTTTTGAATTTGATGTACTTCAATACTTGTCGGTTCACCAAAATCTTTATCAACGGAACCTTGAATGCGAATGCGATCGTTTGGCGTGACATTGACGCCTTTCCATGCGTGATCATCAACATCCACTTTGATTTCACCGGTGCTATCACGGAAAATAAATTCATCGTCATCGATTTGACGAACAAAGTTGCCTTCTAAAGTGACTGGTGCGTGATCAGCCATTTTTTGTGCCGCTTGTACGGTGGTTAGATTATTACTTGCGTTAGTGTCTTGAAAACCGGCAAATGCGGTGGAAGACATGGCTAATAATGCTACTAAGGTTACGATTTTTTTCATAAAGACTCCTAAATAATACCAGATGGAATAGTCACGCCACATCGCTGTTTGTGTCGGATGTGGCGCATTATAAGTGATGTTTCTTAAGAAATTCTTAAAATATTAAATATTTTTATTCAACATTTAAAATAAAAAACACTTGGAAAAATGACCGCACTTTAATGGCTTGGTGGCAATGCACCCTGATTCCATTTCTGGCTATCTTGCGGACGTTTTATTTGCAATAAGAAACGTTGATTCGCCTTTGCCGGTTCCTGAACGACTGTGCCGGATGGTGTAGAGAAAGAAATTCCGCCTTTGAGCAATTGCTGCACACTGCCTGTGTTAAATTGTGCCCCAGACAAGCTCAGATTGAAATCATAGCCCGAAGCAATCCAGAATTCAGAGTTTTTGCGGACTAAATGTTGGTATTTTGACGCAATGACAATATGAATTAATACGCGATCGCCGAGGGAGTTTAGCTCTAAATTTTTAATTGTACCTACTTCTACACCGCGATACATGATCGGCGAACCGGTAGTAATGTTTAACGCATCTGTCGTTTCCAAGACAAGCGGCAAGCCATTGGTGTATTTGATGTTATTGTTGACGGATTGGGTTAAGGCAAATTGGGTTTTCGTTTTGCCGGAACCAATCTCCACATCAATATACGGTTGCAATAGGCTGTCGATATTTTCAATACCACCAGCGGAAATTTGCGGTGAAATCACTTTGAAACGGGAGCCTTCTTTGGCAATTAATGCCATATAGTTCGGATGAATCAACGCTTTGCTGATGATTTTATTATTCTTTTGATCTAATTGAACGCTGTCAATTTCGCCGATCGTTAAGCCCAAATAACGTAGCGCCATGCCTTTACTTAAATTCGTCGCATCTTCTGCCGTGAGGATAATTTGTTGTCCGGCAGATTTTGCTCGAAGTTCATTCGGATAAAGGGTGCGATTATGTTTGCTACCACTGTTATCAAAACTGATTGCGCCTTTTAGTGAACGGGTAATCGGTGTTGCTTGAATGCTGATACCTTTCGGCGTAATGTCAATTTGCGCCGCACTTTCCACCCAGAACAGGCTTTTATCAGTTAATAAGTGTTGGTATTTCGGATAAATAAATACATCAACTGCAAAGTTTTGCTGTTGTGGACGGATATCTAAAATTTTGCCCACTTCATATTGGCGATAAAGTACCAATGAGCCTTTGTTAATACTTGGCAAATTAGACGTCGTCAGGGTGAGTGTTGGGGTTGGGCGATTATCGGTAATGCCAGCTTCTGCACTAGCTAAATCGCGATAAAGTACGTAATTTTCTTTTGCTTTACTTTGTTCTTTGCCCGCAATGACTCGAATGCCGCCTTGTAACCATCTTTCTGGCGTGGCAGCTTCAAAGCGTAAGCCATCAACGCCAATACTCACATCAAAATTGGATGCTGCAACAAATAACGTATCACTGTGGATCAAATGGCGATAATCAGCGGCAACGGCAACTTTAAATTGCACCCCATCGGAAGCGACATGTTGCGCGACCACTTCACCAATTTGAATATTGTTATAGATCAGCGGTTGTCCTTCACTAATGCCGTAAGTTTCCGGCGCGGTTAAGTTGAGTACTAAGGTATTCGGTTGTTTGAGCAATAACTCGCTTTCTTTAATTACATTAAAGGCGGTTTGAGTATCGCCATTGCCCGGCAGAACTTCAAAATATTGACCGCGTAAAAGTTTTTGAATATCGGTTAAATCGCCTAAGCCACTTTTTTTCGCACGCAATACAATGTGAGTATTCGTTTTAAATAAATTGGTTAGGTTGGGATCAATGAGCAAGGTGCCACTTAACATTTCATCGTTATTTTCTACCGCACTTAATTTGGATAGCACACCAATCTCGGTGTTTTGGTAATACACTTGTGTTTTACCTGCCTCAAGCCCGGCGACATTCGGAATATTCACGCTGATATTAATGCCGCGTTTTGCCGCTTGTAAGTTGGAATAAAGCGTATAGGTTTCGTTCATTTCTGCAATCGGACTGTCGTGCGGTGAGTCAAAAGCGGCGGCACCTTGCACAACAGCATTCAGACTATCTATGTTCACATTTAAACCGGATACACCGATATTGGCATTGATGCCGCTGATGTTCCAAAAGTGGCTGTCTTTTTTCACAAATTTTGCATAAGGTTTATCGATGACAATATCGATTTCTACTTTTTTACCGTCTTCGGTGAAATGGTAGTCATAGACTTTCCCCACGGGCATTTTTTTGTAATAAATGGAGGCGCCAATAGAGATAGAACCAAGATCATCAGCAATTAAATGGATCAATAAATCGCCCGGGTTTAATTGCGCAATAGGGCCTTCTGTTTCTGCAATAAATTCGTGTTTAGCATCGCCATCACCAGGTTGTAACGTGATGTAGTTACCTGACACCAAGGCATCCAGCCCTGAAATCCCGGCTAAAGAGGCACTTGGCTTGACCAACCAAAATTTAGTGTTTTCGCGCAGGATGCTTTTGGCCTCCGGATAAATATTGGCCACTACATCGACTTTTTGCAGGTTGTCGGTAAAGTTAACTTTCTTCACAACACCGATTTGTAGCCCCTGATAGCGAATTTGGGTTTTATCTGCGACTAAACCTTCACCGTTTGCGAAAGTAATACGAACGCTGACACCTTGTTCTTGAATTATTTGAAAGAACAAAATAGCACCGATACAAAGCGCAATGAAAGGAAGAAGCCAAAAAGGTGAAATACGTCTATTTTGAGTGACGTTGGCATCGACTTCAGTGTGTGTTGTGTGTTTTGTGTTGTCTGTCATAAATTTCCCAAATTAAGCGGCTATCAAATTGTTCCGCTGCAATCATTGTTAAGAAAACTGCGGCGCCAAAATACAGCGCAGCAGTGCCTACAGAAAAATCAATAATTTGCCCTCTGGTGACTAAGGACATCATGAGTGCTAAAACGAATAAATCCAACATCGACCAGCGACCGACAAAATGGACCACATGCAATAAACGCATTTGCCAGCGGATGGAGTGTTTCAGCTTAAAATGTACACAAATCAGTAAATATAAAATAATCAATACCTTACTGACGGGCACGAAAATACTGGCGGTGAAAACGACAAAGGCAATGAAATAGCTTCCCATGTCAATAAAACTTAGCACGCCGGACATTAGCGTATCGGCACTTGGTGCGCCATTGACATAGATTACCGAGATGGGCAGCAGGTTTGCCGGGAAGAGCATGATAATACCGGCTAACAATAACGCCCAAGTCCGTTGTAATTTTATGGCAGAAGGAATATCAATTTGCGAATAACAACGCGGGCAAATTTCTTTGCCTTTATTATCCGTCAAGGGATTAAGGAAACTGTATTGGCAATAATGACAGTAGCGCAAATCCTCTGCTTTGGTGATGTCGTTGACCGCCTTACTTTGTGGGTAAAAATCATTCCACACTTCTGCCGGGTTAATTTTGATAAATAATAACGTGGTTAAAAGTGCAGTAAAAATAAAGGCGATTAAATAAATATCCAATTCTAACGTGGCGTATTCTTTTACTTTGAACATCGTCACCCCCAGCGCCACTAAATATACATCAAACATGACCCACGGTTTAATGTAGCCTAAGGAGATTAAAAGGTTGCGAGGTTTGGCTTTGACCATTTGCGCTAAGCGCAACAAAATGACTAAAAGCGCAAAGGCAATAGGCATAAAAACAGCACAAATAAAAATTAAAAATGCCGTATAAGAGAAGCCTTGTGTTGCCATTTTCCAAACCCCTTGCCATACCGAAGCATTAATTTTTTCACCGAGCAGGTGAATGCTCAACAGCGGGTAGGTGAGCGCAAAGGGCATGAGTATCAAAATTGAAAGGGCTATAATGGAACAGCGTTTAAGGCTCCAGCGGTTGGTTGAGTACAACACATTATGGCAGCGCGGACAGACAGCGCGTTGGCCTTTTTGTAAGGGCAGAATTTTGATCACGGCATTACAATCGCCGCAGCGGGCTATGCGGGAGTAATTTGCCTTGGTCAAATCGGTTTGTAACTTGCCTGTCATGAATTGTTATTCCTCATTAAAGAAACGCGTATTTTATACTGGTTCTTTTCTTTTGGCACGGATTTGCTGAAGATGGCATAAAAAAGTGCGGTCGTTTTTGCCGGCGTTTATGATTTCTCCACGCTAAAACTGATTATTCATTGTCATTTTTAGCCAAAGTGGCTAAAATGTGGCAAGTTTTTTCTATTCAAAATCTATATAGGATGTCTACAGGATTTCGTCATGACAGAAGTACAAAAATTAACTAATAATAAAGAAATAATTGCTTATTTGGCGGAAAAATTTCCGCTCTGTTTTTCTCTTGAGGGCGAAGCAAAACCATTAAAAATCGGTTTGTTCCAAGATTTAAGTGAAGCATTAAAAGATGATGAACGCGTAAGTAAAACACAATTACGTCATGCTTTACGTCAATATACGTCTAACTGGCGCTATTTACATGGTTGTAAAGTGGGTGCCGTGCGTGTGGATTTACAAGGTAATCCGGCTGGTGAATTAGAACAGGAACATGCGGATCATGCTGCTCAACAATTAGCGGAAGCTAAAGCATTGGTTGCACAAAAACGCGCAGCGGAAAAAGCCGCCAAGCCGGCAACGGAGAAAAAGCGCCCGGCGCGTCGTACTCCAAAACAGGGTGAAAAAATGGCACGTAAACCTAAATTAGCGCTGACCAGCGTAAACATGGCAGAGTTACAAGAAGGTCAGCTGGTGAAGGTCAAAGTGGGCGACAGAGCGCAAAATGCTAAAGTGTTGGAATTCTCCAACGAGGCCGCCCGCGTAGAATTAGATAACGGTTTGGTCGTAAACGTCACAGCAGATCGCTTATTTGCTTAAACCAACTTTTAATGAAGTTATCTGTGCAGATAACTTCATTTTGTTTTTGCCGTATATATTAGGAAAGTTTGAATGAAATTGACTAAAACGAAAAATTATTTGACCGCACTTGTATTAGGAACATTGTTTCTTAATGTGGGTGTTGTTGACGCGGTGCAACCTAAGTTAAAGCCTTCAGATATTGTTGCACTGCAACCTTCTGAAGCGAATATGTTTGCCACGAAACGGGCAACAACACGTTTGACACAGTCTCATTATCGTAAATTTCAATTAGATGACGAATTCTCTGAGAAGATTTTTGAGCGTTATCTCAAAGGATTAGACTTTAACCGTAATACTTTTTTACAGTCGGATATTGATGATTTACGCGCAAAATATGGCAAAAAAATTGATGATGAATTGAATGCAGGCAACTTGGATATTGCGTTTAATATCTATGATTTAATGATGAAACGTCGTTATGAGCGTTATCGTTACGCATTGTCTTTGTTGGATAAAGAGCCTGCTTTAAATGACGATACGCAAATTGAAATTGATCGTGAAAAAGCCGCATGGCCTAAAACGGAAGCGGAAGCCGATAAATTATGGGAAGCGCGTGTTAAAAATGACATCATCAATTTGAAATTAAAAGACAAAAAATGGCCTGAAATTAAAGAGAAATTAGTTAAACGCTATAACTTGGCCATTCGTCGATTGACTCAAACCAAAGCGGATGATGTGGTACAAACCTACTTAAACGCATTTGCCCGTGAAATCGATCCACACACCAGTTATTTGGCACCTCGTACGGCAAAAAGCTTCAATGAAAGTATGAATCTTTCTTTGGAAGGTATTGGTGCTACGTTACAGTCTGAAGACGATGAAACCAGTATTAAATCGTTAGTGCCTGGCGCGCCGGCAGAACGCAGTAAAAAACTTAAAGCTGGCGATAAAATTATTGGTGTGGGCCAAGAAAAAGGTGAAATTGAAGATGTAGTCGGTTGGCGCTTAGAGGACATTGTTGACAAGATCAAAGGTAAAAAAGGGTCTAAAGTTCGTTTAGAAGTTGAATCGGCTAAAGGTGGCAAGTCCCGCATTGTTACCTTGGTACGTGATAAAATTCGTATTGAAGACCAAGCAGCAAAATTAACGATTGAGAAAATGGATGGCGTTGATGTTGCGGTGATTAAGATTCCTAGTTTTTACTTGGGATTAACAGAAGATGTCAAAAAATTACTTAACGACATGAAAGCGAAAAAAGCGTCTGCATTAATCGTTGATCTTCGTGAAAATGGCGGTGGTGCTTTAACGGAAGCCGTTGGTTTGACCGGTTTATTTATTAGCGATGGCCCGGTTGTTCAGGTTCGCGATGCTTATCAACGTATTCGTGTACATGAAGATCCGGATAATGCGCAACAATATACCGGTCCGTTATTGGTTATGATCAATCGTTTTAGTGCATCAGCCTCTGAAATTTTTGCTGCGGCAATCCAAGATTACAATCGTGGTATCGTTATTGGGCAAAATTCTTATGGAAAAGGCACCGTTCAACAAAGCCGCTCTTTGAATTTTGTTTACGACTTGGATCAAACGCCACTGGGTTTATTGCAATATACGATTCAAAAATTCTATCGTATCAATGGCGGTAGCACACAGTTGAAAGGTGTTGCACCGGATATTCAATTCCCAGATGTCATTGATAGTAAAGAATATGGTGAAGAAAAAGAAGATAACGCATTGCCATGGGATAAAATTCCGTCAGTGAATTATTCTGAGGTGAGCGAAGCACGCGAACCGGTCTCTGAATTGGTGCAAAAACATAATGCCCGCATGGCGAAAAATCCGGAATTTATTGCACTTAACGAAGATTTAAAAGTGCGTAATGAACGTCGTGAACGTAAGTTCTTGTCGTTAAATTATCAAAAACGCAAAGCGGAAAATGATAAAGATGACGAGAAACGTTTGAAAGACATTAATGAGCGTTTCAAACGTGAAGGTAAAAAGCCATTGAAAGATATTGATGATTTGCCGAAAGATTATGAAGCGCCGGATTTCTTCTTGAAAGAGGCCGCTGCAATTGCGGCAGATATGGTTAAATTTGAGCAGAAAAAGGCTGAAATAAAACAGGCTGATAAGTCTGCAAATCAATAAATCTCTTGTTTTTGGATCGCACTTTTATAAGTGCGGTCGTTTTTAAGAAAGTTTATAAAAATTAAGGTAAGTTGATGAATACTCGAACGTTTAAATTAGTTACTCTCGCGATGATAAGCGCGCTTTATGTGGGGAATGTCGCTGCAGAAGAATTACAGCAAAGTGATTTAACTCTCGCCACACAGCAGTTGGAGCTAGAAAATAAGGTCGAGGAAGCGCGTTTAGCTGCTGAGAAAAAAGCCGAAGAAGAACGTTTGGCGATTGAAGCTGAAAAACTTTTCTCTGAGCGTTTTGGTGATATCTCTCTTCAATTTAAACCTTTAATTGCCAAAATTTATGTTGAGAATCATTTTTCTCCAATTTGGACAGATAATCAGGCCAAGCAGCAATTTTTACACGATTATGCCTTAGCGATTGCCGGGGGAATTTCAAAACGCTCAGCAAATGCTTTAAATGCGATCTATGAAGCCGCTGGAAAAGGCGAGTTAATTGAAGATGTTCTGTTAACCGATGCATTTTTAGATTATTTGTTTTATGCCACCAATGTAGCGGAATCCGCCCAAAAATGGTTATATGCAGGCAATAGCTATAAAGCCGGTCAGTTAAGTGATGAGCAAGTGTCTGCATGGTTAAGTGCGGTCAAAAATAATGATAATTTCACTTTTGTGAAAAATCTTTCCGGCGAAAATGCGCTCTTTAAGCAAACATCGGCGCGCGTTGCTCATATGATTGAAGCGGGTGTTGATAAGCATAATATGGTTGAATTGCATCGTTTGGCGATTAATGCTCAACGTTTACGCATTTTACCGGTATTCCAAGATGGTATTTTCGTGAATATTCCAAGTTACGAACTTAATTATTATCGCGATGGACAAGTGATTTTAAGTTCTCGTGTGATTGTTGGACAATCAAGCCGTAAAACGCCGGTGATGTCTAGTCGTTTGAGTAATGTGGTAGTGAACCCGCCTTGGAATGCGCCAACCCGTTTGATTAACGAAGACATTATTCCAAAAGTACGTAAAGATCCGAGTTATATTTATCGCCATGGCTATACGATTATTGATGGTAGCGGCAATACTATCGATCCTTACACTATCGATTGGGAAAATATGTCGGCGAAAAGATTCCCATATCGCTTGCGCCAAGCACCAAGTGATAACAGTGCATTAGGAAACTATAAATTCAATATGCCGAGTTCTGAGGCAATTTATTTGCACGATACACCGAAACGTAATTTATTCGGCAATAAAAACCGCGCTTTGAGTTCCGGTTGTGTCCGTGTGGAAAAATCTGATCAGCTAGCGACAATTTTACTCAAAGAAGCCGGTTGGACGGATGAAACAAAACAAAATGTACTGAAAAGTAAAAAAACAACCTCAGCGGGTATTAAATCGGATAATCCGGTCTTTTTGTATTATGTCACTGCATGGGTGGATAAAGATCAAGTTCACACATTGCCGGATATTTACGGTTATGACAAAACGCCTGATTTAAGTTATATTAATTGGGATATTTTAAAACACTATATTCAACGTTAATCCGTGGAATTTAGCTTGGTAACCTTAATCAAGTAAGCGGATTGTTATCATATTTAGGAAATACATAATGAGTCATATTAACCATGGTCGACGTAAATGGTTATCGCTAGGAGGAATTGTATTAGGCGCTTCACTTTTGCCGAATACGGTTTTAGCGGCTGTATCAACGCCAAAACCACGCCTACTAAGTTTTCGTAACATTAATACCGGTGAGAAACTGAGTGCAGAATTTGCGCTTGGACGTGGTTTCAGTAATGCCACGTTGCGATTATTAGACCACCTTCTACGTGATAAGCGTACCAATCAGGTTCATCGAATGGACCCAAATCTTTTTACCAAATTCTATAAGGTGCAGCAAAATCTCGGCTTACGCAACACGGAAATTCAAATTATTTGTGGTTATCGTTCTGCTGCCAGCAATGCGGCAATGCATCGTCGTAGCCGTGGAGTTGCAAGTAATAGCTATCATATTCGTGGACAAGCCATTGATTTTCGCATTGATGGCATTCCGTTAGCGAAAGTACGTGATGCGGTTGATGCGCTACAAAATGGTGGTGTTGGCTTTTATCCACGCAGTAATTTTGTGCACATGGATACCGGCCCGGTGCGTACTTGGCGCGGTAGTTAGTAAAAACATCTGATATTTAGACCGCACTTTTGTGCGGTTTTTTTACCGAAAAATATGGCGAGTATCGTATGAACATTGAAATTATCCCTGTAACGACATTTCAACAAAATTGTTCTTTAATTTGGGATGATGAAAAAAAAGCGGCAATTATTGATCCGGGTGGCGAAGCGGAAAAACTGATTAAACGGATTGAAGAACTTGGGTTGAATTTACAAGTGATTTTATTAACTCACGGCCATTTAGACCATGTGGGGGCGGCAGAAAAATTAAAACAGCATTTTAATGTCCAAATTTGGGGGTCTAATTCGCAAGATGATTATTGGTTTAAAAACTTGCCACAACAGTCAGAAAAATTTGGCATGCTGTTTGAGGTGTCTGCTTTTGAACCGGATCGTTGGTTAAATCAGGAAGGTGAAACGCTCAATATCGGTGATTTCACGTTTGAGGTTTTACACTTGCCGGGACACACGCCAGGGCATATCGGTTTTATTGAACATCAAAAACGTATTGCTTTTACCGGTGATGTGTTGTTCAAAAATGGCATTGGACGCACGGATTTCCCGGGAGGCAGTTATGAAGAGATTCTGTCGTCTATTCGCAATAAATTATACCCTTTGGGGGATGATATGATTGTGGTACCCGGGCATGGGCCTTATACCACTATTGGTGAAGAAAAACGAACCAACCCTTATGTCAAAGCGAGCGAGTAAATTACCTCTTTAATTTTTTAGAAAGTGCGGTGAGAAATGAAAATATTTTCACTGCTCTTTTTTTACACAAAAGTTAATTTTTTGTAAAAATTCAAACCTAGATCACAGTATCAAATGAATGCTTTTGGCATAATGCAAGCATTCAAAGCGCAGAAAATTCTTCTGTATTTTATTTACCGTTACGTTGTTTGTTAGCGTATTTAAATCTTAAGGTGGTATGTATGCAGCATTCTTTACATGAATGGCTCTCCTCCAGTGCACTAGGTGGGGCAAATCAGTCTTATATTGAGGATCTTTATGAAAGTTATCTTGAAGACCCGAACAGTGTGGATGCCAGTTGGCAGGAAATTTTTAAAACGCTGCCAAAATCCACCGCACTTGAGCAACCCCATTCAACGGTGCGCGATTATTTCCGCCGTTTAGCGCGAGAAAATCATGGGCAGAGCGTGACCGTGATTGATCCGGAAGCGAGCGCCAAATTAGTCAAAGTTTTACAATTCATTAACGCATACCGTTCTCGTGGTTACATTGAAGCCACACTCGACCCTCTCAATTATTACCGTTGGAAAACTTCCTCGGTGCCTGAATTAGACTATCACCAACATGGATTAACCGACGCTGATCTGGACGAAAGTTTCAATATTGACTATGCCGTTTATGGCAAAGAAAGCATGAAACTGCGTGATTTAGCCCGCGACTTGAAAGCGACCTATTGTGGCAATATTGGGCTGGAGTTTATGCACATTCATGATATGGAACAGCGTAATTGGTTGCAAAGTAAACAAGAAAAATGGATTCAACAGCCACTTTTCACTAAAGACGAAAAAATCAATTTGTTGAAAGAATTAACGGCAGCGGATGGCTTAGAGCGTTACTTAGGCGCGAAATTCCCAGGCGCGAAACGTTTCTCGTTGGAAGGAAGCGATGCGTTTATTCCGATGATGAAAGAGATTATTCGTCACGCCAGTCGTAACGGTATGGACGATGTGGTCTTGGGCATGGCTCACCGTGGTCGTCTAAATATGTTGGTTAACGTGTTTGGTAAACGCCCGAGCGACTTGTTTGATGAATTTGCCGGTAAACACGCGGAAGATAATCGCACCGGTGATGTGAAATATCACCAAGGTTTCTCCTCCGATTTTGCGGTAGATGATAAAAAAGTACATTTGACACTTGCCTTTAACCCGTCTCACTTAGAAATTGTGAGCCCGGTTGTGATTGGCTCCGTCCGCGCAAGACAAACCCGTAAACAAGACACCGAACATAACAAAGTGTTGGCGGTAACGGTGCACGGTGACTCCGCAGTTACCGGTCAAGGTATTGTGCAAGAAACTTTGAATATGTCTAATGCACGGGGTTATAAAGTGGGCGGCACGATTCGTATTGTGATCAATAACCAAATCGGTTTCACCACCTCTAACCCGAACGATACTCGTTCTACCGAGTTTTGTACTGATATCGCCAAAATGATTCAGGCGCCGATTATTCATGTGAACGGCGATGATCCGGAGGCCGTTGCTTTTGCTGCCCGTATGGCGGTGGAATATCGTGCGGTCTTTAAGCGAGATATTTTCATTGATTTGATTTCCTATCGCCGTCATGGTCATAACGAAGCAGATGAACCGTTGGCCACTCAGCCGATGATGTATGGCATTATCAAAAAACATCCAACACCACCGAAAGTATACGCCAATCGTTTAATTCAAGAAGGCGTGATTACGGAAGAAGATGCTACTGAAATTTCCAATTTATACCGCGATGCCTTGGATAATGGCGAATGTGTCGTGCCGGAATGGCGTGCGATGGATATGGCAAAAGTGGACTGGTTGCAGTATCTCAACTATGACTGGACAGCGCCGTATGAAAGCAAATTCCCGGAAGAGCGGTTTAAAACCTTAGCAAAACGTGTATCTCACTATCCGGATTATGTGCAACCGCACCCTCGTGTTGAAAAAATCTATGCCGACCGCCAAGAAATGGGGCGAGGCGAAAAATTATTAGACTGGGGGATGGCGGAAACCATGGCGTACGCCACCTTGTTGGATGAAGGCATTCATGTGCGTCTATCCGGTGAAGATGCCGGTCGTGGTACGTTCTTCCATCGTCATGCCGTTGTACATAACCAAAAAGACGGTACCAGCTATGTGCCATTGACCCAATTACACGCCAATCAAGGTCGCTTTGAAGTATGGGATTCCGTTTTAACCGAAGAAGGGGTGCTTGCCTTTGAATATGGTTATGCCACCACGGATCCGAAAACTTTAACCATTTGGGAAGCGCAGTTTGGTGATTTCGCCAACGGGGCGCAAATCGTGATTGACCAATTCATCAGCTCCGGCGAACAAAAATGGGGCAGAATGTGTGGCTTAGTGATGTTGCTACCACACGGTTACGAAGGACAAGGCCCGGAACACTCATCTGCCCGTTTAGAGCGTTATTTGCAACTTTGTGCACAACAAAATATGCAAGTTTGTGTGCCTACAACGCCGGCGCAGGTGTATCACATGTTACGTCGCCAAGCTATTCGTAAAATGCGCCGTCCGTTGATTGGTATTTCACCGAAATCCTTGCTACGTCATCCGCTAGCGGTGTCCAGTATGGATGAATTGCTTAACGGCACATTCCAAACGGTCATTGGTGAAATTGACAACCTTGACCCGAAAAATGTGAAACGTGTGGTGATGTGTGTCGGTAAAGTGTATTACGATTTATTGGAACAACGCCGTAAAAATGAACAGGATAACGTGGCTATCATTCGTATTGAGCAACTTTATCCGTTCCCGCATGACGATGTGAAAGCCGCTTTAGCGCCTTATTCACATGTAACGGATTTTGTATGGTGTCAAGAAGAGCCACTGAACCAAGGGGCTTGGTATTGTAGTAAACATAACTTTGAGGCTGTGATTCCGGACAATGCCAAATTGTCTTATGCCGGTCGCCCGGCTTCTGCTTCACCGGCGGTAGGTTATTTGTCATTGCATGCCAAACAGCAAAAACAATTGGTGGAAGATGCATTGACTCTTTAATCCGTTAAAGTGCGGTGTGTTTTTCGTTTGTTTTAAAAAACACCCTAAAAAACGACCGCACTTTATGCTTAACAACATTGATACTTAGCTAAATGAATACAAAAAAAGGAATGAAATTATGACTATTGAAATTCTTGTCCCGGATTTGCCCGAGTCGGTTGCTGATGCAACAGTCGCTACTTGGCATAAAAAAGCAGGCGATGCGGTGAAACGCGATGAAGTGATTGTGGAAATTGAAACAGACAAAGTGGTGCTTGAAGTACCGGCGCAAGCAGATGGCGTGATCAGTGAAATCGTGCAGGATGAAGGTGCCACAGTGGTGAGCAAGCAGTTGTTGGGTAAATTGGAAGCTTCCGCAACAGCCGCTGCAGCAGCCATGGAAAAAACGGCAGAACCGACACCGGCGGATCGTCGCACCGAAGTGCCGGATGAGCCTCATAGCACGGATGCGTTAAGTCCGGGAGTTCGTCGTTTATTGGCGGAACACGATATTCAAGCTTCCGAGGTGAAAGGCACCGGTGTGGGCGGTCGTATTACCCGCGAAGACGTTGAAGCGGTTATCGCAAAACGT
Source organism: Aggregatibacter segnis ATCC 33393 (assembly GCF_900476035.1). Taxonomy (GTDB): domain Bacteria; phylum Pseudomonadota; class Gammaproteobacteria; order Enterobacterales; family Pasteurellaceae; genus Aggregatibacter; species Aggregatibacter segnis. Next base: position 1,108,609 of record NZ_LS483443.1, read on the forward strand.
GCAGCAGCGCCTAAACCAGCAGAAACAACAGTCAGCACAATGGCATATTCCGCACGCAGTGAAAAACGCGTGCCGATGACCCGTTTACGTAAACGTATTGCAGAGCGTTTGTTGGAAGCTAAAAATAATACGGCGATGTTAACTACGTTCAATGAAGTGGATATGAAACCGATCATGAATTTGCGTAAACAATACGGTGAAAAATTTGAAAAACAACACGGCGTACGTTTAGGTTTTATGTCTTTCTACATCAAAGCCGTGGTGGAAGCCTTGAAACGTTATCCGGAAGTGAATGCCTCCATTGACGGTGACGATGTGGTTTATCACAATTATTTTGACGTGAGTATTGCGGTTTCCACGCCACGTGGTTTGGTGACCCCGGTGTTGCGTGATTGCGACAACCTTTCTATGGCAGACATTGAAAAATCGATTAAAGCCTTAGCGGAAAAAGGACGTGATGGTAAGTTAACCGTGGAAGATTTAACCGGCGGTAACTTTACGATTACCAATGGTGGTGTGTTTGGTTCTTTGATGTCCACCCCAATTATCAACCCACCGCAAAGCGCGATTTTGGGTATGCACGCCATTAAAGAGCGTCCGGTTGCTGTGGATGGTCAAGTGGTGATTCGTCCAATGATGTATTTGGCATTAAGTTATGACCACCGTTTAATTGATGGCCGTGAGTCTGTCGGTTTCTTGGTCACCGTGAAAGAATTGTTGGAAGACCCAACAAGATTATTGCTAGAAATCTAAAGAAAGAAGAACCGCGTGTGCGTAAGACAGGCGGTTCTTTGTTTCAACAGACGATAAAAATTAGGGCATTTAACAGAGGATTTTCTATGAATCTACATGAATATCAAAGTAAGCAAGTTTTTGCCGAATACAAATTGCCGGTGGGCAAAGGCATTGCCTGTAAAACCGCAGATGAAGCGGCAGAGGCGATTAAACAGTTAGACGGTGATGTTTGGGTGGCGAAATGTCAAGTGCATGCCGGTGGACGTGGTAAAGCGGGTGGCGTGAAACTTGTACGCAACGAAGCGGAAGTCAGAGAGTTTGCGAATAAATGGTTAGGGCAACGCTTGGTCACTTTCCAAACGGATGCTAATGGTCAGCCGGTAAACACGATTTATGTAGAAGAAGGCTCACAAATTGAACGTGAATTGTATCTAGGCGCGGTGCTCGATCGTGCTTCTCAACGTGTTGTGTTCATGGTGTCCACTGAGGGTGGAATGAATATTGAAGAAGTCGCGGCAAAAACACCGCACTTATTACACAAAATGGCGATTGATCCGCTTACCGGTGGTATGCCATATCAAGGGCGTGAGCTGGCGTTTAAATTGGGTTTAAAAGGCGATCAAGTGAAACAATTTGCCCATATTTTTACCCAAATGGCAAAAATGTTCGTCGAAAGAGATTTGTCCTTATTAGAAGTGAATCCGCTGGTAGTCACCAAAGAAGGCAATCTCCTTTGTTTAGATGCCAAAATCGTGGTGGATGGCAATGCGTTATATCGTCAGCCGGCTTTAGCGGCAATGCAAGATCCAAGCCAAGAAGACCCGCGCGAAGCCCTAGCGGAAAGTTTCCAGCTTAACTATGTGGCATTAGACGGCAATATTGGTTGCATGGTGAACGGCGCAGGGCTTGCCATGGGGACTATGGATATTGTGAAGTTACACGGCGGTCAACCGGCGAACTTCTTAGATGTGGGCGGCGGTGCAACCAAAGAACGTGTTGCGGAAGCCTTTAAAATCATCCTTTCTGATAAAAATGTAAAAGCGGTACTCGTCAATATTTTCGGTGGCATTGTACGCTGCGATCTGATTGCTGAAGGGATTGTAGCGGCTGTGAACGAAGTGGGTGTCAACGTGCCGGTGGTGGTGCGTTTAGAAGGTAATAATGCCCCGTTAGGCCGTGAAATTTTAGCGAAGAGCGGTTTGAATATTATTGCTGCCCAAACGTTGACTGATGCGGCGGTAGAGTCGGTGAAAGCGGCAAAGGCTAACGCATAAGGAGCAATAGCATGTCAATTTTAATTAATAAAGATACAAAAGTGATTTGCCAAGGTTTCACCGGCGGTCAAGGTACATTCCACTCCGAACAAGCATTAGCTTATGGCACTAAACTGGTGGGGGGCGTTTCACCAAATAAAGGTGGCACGACCCATTTAGGATTGCCTGTGTTTGACACCGTACGCGATGCAGTCGAGGCAACCGGTGCCACAGCAACGGTGATTTATGTGCCGGCGCCGGGCTGTAAAGATGCGATTTTAGAGGCCATTGATGCCGGGATTAAATTGATTATTTGTATCACCGAAGGCATCCCAACCTTGGATATGCTGGTGGTGAAACAACGCTTGAACCAAACCGGTGTACGCATGATTGGGCCAAACTGTCCGGGCGTGATTACACCGGAAGAATGCAAAATCGGCATCATGCCGGGCAACATTCATAAAAAAGGAAAAATTGGCATTGTTTCTCGCTCAGGCACGTTGACATATGAAGCCGTGAAACAAACCACTGACGAAGGTTTGGGCCAATCCACTTGTGTGGGTATCGGCGGCGATCCAATCCCCGGTTCCAATTTTGTGGATATTTTGAAACTATTCCAAGAGGATCCGCAAACGGAAGCTATTGTCATGATCGGCGAAATTGGCGGTTCAGCCGAGGAAGAGGCAGCGGCATTTATTAAAGAACATGTGACCAAACCGGTAGTGAGCTACATTGCCGGCGTGACGGCGCCGAAAGGCAAACGAATGGGGCATGCTGGTGCCATTATCAGTGGCGGAAAAGGGACTGCCGATGAAAAATTCGCAGCACTGGAAGCCGCCGGTGTGAAAACCGTGAGAAGTTTGGCAGAAATCGGTTCAGCGTTGAGAGCAATGTTGAATAAATAATTGGGCAGAGCTAAAAAGTGCGGTCGGTTTTAAAAACGTTTTTAAAATAGGCCGCACTTTTTCTTTTTATTATTTCCGCTTATTGAAACACATGTTGATGTTCAAGCAATTGGGCTTTGGTTAAGGCGAATACGCCCACGCCGCCATTGGCAAGTTCAAGCCAGTTAAACGGCACTTGTGGGAATTGTTCAATTAAATGCACCATGCTGTTACCAACTTCGCAGACTAATACGCCATCGTCAGCTAAGTAATTCGGCGCTAGACGTAGGATTTCTTTGGTGATAGTTAACCCATCATTGCCGGAGCCAAGAGCCATTTCCGGTTCGTAGTGAAATTCCTCCGGCATATCGGAGAGATCTTCTAGATCTACATAAGGTGGGTTAGTGACAATGAGATCGTACTGTTCTTCCAATAAACGGGAGAATAAATCCGACTGAATCGGGAAGACACGATGAGTTAAATTGTGGCGTTCAATGTTGATTTCGGCAACATTCAATGCATCAAAAGAGAGGTCAACAGCATCCACATCTGCTTCAGGGAAGCGCTCCGCACAGGCGATGGCAATACAGCCGCTGCCGGTACACATATCTAAAATGCGTTGCGGTTCACGCGTTAATAAGCCGGCGAACCCTTGTTCAATCAAGGCGCTGATGGGAGAGCGAGGAACGATCACGCGTTCATCCACATAAAATTCTAAGCCGCAGAACCAAGCACGGTGAATTAAGTAGGCGACAGGAATGCGTTTTTCAATGCGGATGATAACCAAACGGATGATTTCAAGCTTTTCTGCCGTCGTGAGTCGAGTGTCATACAATTCGCTTGGGAAATCAGCAGGGAGGTGAAGGGTGGTTAAGACCAATTGTTGTGCTTCATCCCAAGCATTGTCGTAGCCGTGTCCGTAGTAAATGTCGGCACGATTGAAGGTACTGTAGCACCAACGTAGAAAATCTTTGATCGTGTGTAGTTCTTCTTGTACGTTGGCGGAATAAATATCGTCAATAAGTTCCTGATTGAAGGTAATTTGGTTCATGATTTGCTCGTATCAATGTTAAAATTGCGCGTAGTTATACCATATTTGAGATAGGAAACGAAATGTTAGATGAGGAAGCAATTTCCCTGTTTCGTGCTGAAATGAAAGGCGTGAAACCGTTAAAACAGGATACTTTTGTGGCTGCACGCCCCCATAAAAAGAAAGCACTGGCAACGATAAAAGAACAGCGTGAACAACAAGACACGTTATTTTATTTTTCTGATGAATATGAGCCGTTATTAAATGAGGAAAGTGCGGTCAAATATTTGCGTGAAAATGAAGATTCCCATTTGTTGAAACAATTACGGCGTGGCGATTTTTCACCGGAGATTTTTTTAGATTTGCATGGCTTAACACGTGAACAGGCAAAATTAGAGCTGGCGGCATTAATTCAAACCTGCGAGAAAGAACATCTTTATTGTGCCAGCGTGATGACAGGTTATGGCACTTATACGTTAAAACGCCAGATTCCCCGTTGGTTAGTACAACATCCGAAAGTACGGGCATTGCACCAAGCCCCAAAAGAATGGGGCGGTGAAGCGGCTATTCTGATCTTGATTGATGTCTAGCAACATTTCTGAATGGCTTGGTAAAGCAGCGGTAAAATTTGATTGATCATGCTGAGTTGCTGCATTGGAATGTGTGCTTGCAGCTGTGCCGCTTTATTATTTTTTTCAAAATGGCTTTGAGCCTGTTTCAAACTCACTTCAATATTATTGTGCAACGTCTCAAACTGTGTTGGTGTCAGTTGCTCAATATTTTCTAGGATATGAATGATTTTCTTCGCAGCAGGATAGAATTCCGCTAAAAAGAAGGTGCTTTGTTGCATTTGTTTCATTTTGCTGCGGTAGGCGCCCAGCGTAGAAATGTAACTAAGCAGAGAATAGTTAATTTTTAAAAGCTCAAATCCCGCCTGTAAATGCGCCTGATATTTTTTCGGCTCATGGTTCATATTGGAGATGGTAGCACTTAATGCCGAGGCATATTCATGGGCATAACGACGGGCAATGCGGTATTTCAAGTTATCGCCTTTGCCGAACTGTAATTGACTGACAATATACAGCAAATATTGGGCATCGCTTTTGATTGCCTGACGGCTGACTTTATCCAACTGCAAATATTTCCAATCCGGCCATAAGTAAGACACGGCAAACCAAGAAATGGTCGCGCCGATCAGCGTGTCAATCACACGGGAATAAAGTGCTTGTTCCACATTAAAGCCCATCACATCAAAGCTGAAAATAACCTGTAAGGTAATGAAGAAAGTGGAAAAGCTGTAATTATTGGTACGGAAAAAGAAAAACAGGGTGCTGGTGAGCACGATTAAGCCTAATTGTAATTCCAGTGTCGGATTCGCATAAGGCAGAAGCGAGGCAATAATCACACCGAGAATCGTGCCGATAATTCGCTGTTTTAGACGCAGTTTAGTCGCTGTGTAGTTGGGCTGACAAACAAAAACAGCGGTTAATAAAACCCAATACGCCCGATCTAACGGCAAAAATTCGCCGATGGTGCAACAAATAAACACCACAATCGACAAACGCACCGCATGACGAAACAGTTGTGAATTGAAATTAAAGTGGCTACGCAGGGCAAGTAGGATATTTTTAAAACCGGTTATTTGTTCTGTATAAATTTGTGCCGTATCCGTTTGTTCTAATTCATTCACTTCTTGATCAATATGGCGTAATTGGTAGTCAACGCTTTTTAAATTATCCAGTAATGTTTGGAGATTAATGAGGTTTTCGGTTTCTTCGATATGGCTATTGCTATAAAGCTCGAAAGATTGATTTAGCCCGTTAATGGCTTTTTCTAAACGCAGGTCATAACGGTAGGTTTTATTTTGTTGCAAGCTTAGCGCAATATCACGGCAAGCTTGGGCTTGGAGTTCCAGTAAGCGTTGAATACGAAAAATTAAATCGGTATTTTTCAGGTGTTCCGCAAGGGTTTGGTAATCAAAATGATTAGAGCTGATGCGCTCATGAATATCTTGAGCGGAGAAATAATAGCGAATCATTTTAGTTGTGCGGCTGTGGCGATGCTGCCCCCGAATACGATAAAAAAGTGCGGTGCGTGAATCATTAAATGCACTGATCAACACGCTGTTTTTCATCGCCATAGCAATGTGTTTATTGTCAATTTGCTCAATATCGTCGGGATCGAAAAACGTTGATTTAACATCGAGGTAATTGGCGAGGGCAAGAAAGGATTTGGCAACGCTTTCTTGCACCGGGCGATTCGGAAAAAATAAATGCACACATAATGTGGTGATGCTGTAAAGCAAGGTGCCGCAAAGAATCATCAGCGGATTCATATACCACACAGTTTCCGGCAAATACGTCAATGTGGTGTATAGCGCCACGACCAACGTGCCGAACGCGATGGTGCTATAACGTTGTCCGATGGCACCAATCATGGTGAAAACAAAGGTCATCGCCGTCATCAACAACATAAATTGGAAATTATGGTTGATGCTCAGTTGCACGCTGATGGTAGAAACGGAAAACGCGAGCAGCGTATAAAGCACGTTCTTGATTCGACCGGTTAATCGGTTATCTAAATCGACCAAACCGCCTGCAATAATGCCTAATACCAAGGGCATACTTTGTTCGGAAATATCAAAATACCAAATGGCAATCACCGCCAAATTGACAGCGATAAAAATCGGAATGGAGGCGATAACTTTTGCATTGAACCAGCTATGCATGCTTGACCTTTGACGTGGTGAATTATTGATAAAAACGCTGATATTTTTCTGCAGCTTGTCGGCGAATCAGGTCAGCCATTTCTTTCGGAATGACCCGTTGTCCGACCGGAAATAACGCAATTCTGGCGATATGGAAATTCGCCAAGCCGGTTGGGATGCCGATGATGGTTAGACATTGAGAAATGCCACAAAAAACATGGGCAAGAAACAACCACCACCCGAAAAGAATGAACCAGACAACATTGAGTAACGATCCGAGGGAATTTCCCACCGCACTTTTAGGTTCCAAATACTTCACATGAATCAAATCGTTGCCGAAGGGAACCAATGACATTTTACAAATTTCCCAACAGCTTCGAGTATAAGGCAATGTGACGATCAACACGGCACTCATAAGGGTAGCGAATAACCACCCTAACGTTGTTGCGAAACCGCCAAGGACAAAGTTGAGAATATTGAGAATCAGGCTTAAATTCATAGCAATATCTATTTTAAGCGTTCGTTTAAATAACCTTGATAGTCAGGAATACGAATATCGCAGGTGTCATTAAAGAGTGGTGAAGAAACCAGAAAATCGGCACTTGCCATATTCATTGCAACAGGAATATTCCAAACGGTGGCAATACGCATCAATGCTTTGACATCGGGATCATGCGGCACGGCATTCATCGGGTCCCAGAAGAAAATCATTAAATCAATTTTGTTTTCAGCGATTAACCCACCGAGTTGTTGATCCCCGCCCATAGGGCCACTGAGCAAGCTATTGACGGTCAAACCGGTTTCACGATGAATAAGATTCCCTGTGGTGCCGGTGCCATAGAGCGTGTGGTTTGCTAAGAAAGTGCGGTGGGTTTTACACCAGTTTATCAGATCGGCTTTACAGTGATCGTGTGCGACTAAAGCGATATGTTTATTGACGGGTAGAGTGCGATAAGTTGTTTGCATGGTGACTCCTAAATAAAAAGTGAGCGGGCAGGCTCACTTTTTGGATATAAATGAATTGGCATAGAACACCGAATTATTTTTGTTTTTTCGCCCAATCAATGAAACGTGTTTGTGTTTCTTTATCGGCTTGTTGATACCAATATTGCAACATTTGTTCCGCCACGTTTTCACCTTGTAATGTTACTTTGCCTTTGTTTACTTTACCGGTTGCAGCAGGACCGCCAACGACTACCGCTGTTGCAGCTGAGGTGGTGATTGTTGCTAAAGAAGGTAAAGAGGCCGGTGCGCCAGACGCGTTATATTCGTTTAAGTCTTTGATAAGGTTCATGCCCGGGAATAAACCTTCTTGTTTTAAGTATTCTTGTTTATTTTCTACGTTGTGACCGGATTGAGTTTTTACGCTAATCACAGGAGATTGTTTGAAGTTACTTACATCACGTTCATTTTGTAAACGTGGGGCTGAAATTACGATATCTTCACTTGAACCTTGGAATGTCACAACAATCGGATCAGATTCGAATAAGGAGCGATCGGAACCCACTTGAGTAATTTCGGATACACGAACAACAACTTGGTGTTTTTGTGTATCGTTGATATTAAATGCGTTAGTTTCTTTCAATAAAGATTTGTTTGCTTTTTGACCGTCAATGGCTAAAAAATCAATATTAGATGAGCTGGTTACCATGCCGGCAAAGCTCGCCGTACTGGCTAAAAGTGTTGCAGTTAAGACAGCAAAACGAAATTTCATATTTACTCCTGTTTTGAAGGACATTCATTAAAATTAGATGACACTTTATGGAATAAAGCGTAGTTTGTATGCTATTCCAAATTGGGAAAAATGAAAATAGAAAATTGTATTTAAGCGCTAGTTTTTTGTTTTTATTCAATTTTAAGGGGAAATTGTATGGTCAAAAAACGTTTTTGTGTTCACGGTTATGTGCAAGGCGTTGGGGTTCGTTATTTTACGTGGAAACAAGCGCTGAAGATCGGCGTAACCGGCTTTGTGCGTAATCTTGCCGACGGCTCCGTTGAGGTGGTCGCCGTCGGTTCGGAAAGTCAAATTGACACATTAAACGCTTGGTTGCAACATGGTCCCTGCACTGCCATCGTAAATAACGTATTGGTGGAAGATTATCTTGGCGACAAAGAATTTACGGCGTTTCAAGTGCTACACTGAAACGCAGTTTGATTTTGCTATAAATAAGTGCGGTTAAAAATACCGCCGCTTGTAACAAAATAATGCAAGGACCTGTGGCGCCATCAATATGGTAGCTAATAATCGTTCCGAAGATACTGGTGCTGATAGAGGTTGCCAAGGCAATGACAATCATATGATCAAAGCGCTTGCTTAAAATAAATGCGGTAATGCCGGGGGAAATAAGCATCGCAACGACTAAGATTACGCCGACTACTTGCATGGCACTGACGATGGTTAACGCGAGAAGAATCAGTAAACTGTAATGCAAGAGTCGAGGCGATAAGCCAACGATTTTGGCTTGCGTAGCATCAAAACAATAAAGTAAAAAATCTTTTCGACGTAAAAAAACAACCCCAAAAACGACCGCACTGATGACTAGCGTTTGCAACATTTCTGCATCGCTCACGCCAAGCAAATTACCAAATAAAATATGGGTTAAATGTTGATCCGTTTCAATTTTGCTAAACAAGACAATCCCGAGCGCAAACATCCCTGAAAAGACAATGCCCATGGCGGTATCTTCTTTGATTCGGCTATTTTCTTTTAAATATCCCACACAGACAGAACAGAGCAATCCGGCGACAAAGGCACCGATGGTTAAAGGCAAACTCAACCAGAAAGCCACCACAATGCCCGGCAGAACAGCATGCGAAATCGCATCCCCCATCAACGACCAACCTTTCAACACTAAATAGCAGGAGAGCATGGCGCAAATAATGGAGACTAATAACGCCGTGATTAATGCGTTTTGCATAAACGGATAGGCAAAAGGCTCGGTGAACCATTGATAAATAGCGTTCATTGTTGCACCTCTTCTTTCGTTATTGGTTTACGCTGGCGAATTAAGCCGTATTTTGGCGAGAAAATAAAAGCCAATAGGAAAAGTGCGGTCTGAATACAAACAATAACGCCACCCGTTGCGCCATCTAAGAAATAACTGATATACACGCCAATCGCGCTGGAAAGAATGCCTAGAATAACGGCAATCATGGCAAGTGTTTTAAAACGATCAGTAAGCAAATAAGCGGTGGCGCCCGGTGTGATCACCATGGCGATGACTAAAATCGCACCAACGGTTTGTAATGCGGCGACGACACAAGCACTGAGTAACGTAAAAAACAGCACTTTGTAATAAATTGGTGTGAGTCCTACGGAAGTGGCATGGACTTCATCAAAGAAAATTAATAACAGATCTTTCCAAAAAATGAGTAATAAAATCAGACTGATGCCAATGATGATTGCCACTTGAAGAATATCTTCATCTGCAATACCTAGGATGTTACCTAACACAATATCTTGCACATTGACGGAGGTTGGGTTGAGGGAAATGATCAACAGACCAAGCGCAAAAAATGTCGTAAAAATGAAGCCGATAACCGCATCTTCCCGCAGTTTGGTAATGGATTTCACCCATAAAATAGACACGGCAGCTAAGATACCGGAAAAAAAAGCGCCGAGAGCATAAGGCAGAGAAAGCGCATAAGCGATGGCAACACCGGGAACAACTGAATGGGAAAGGGCATCACCAATGAGGGACCATCCTTTCAGCATTAGGTAAGCTGACAAGAAAGCACAAACGCCTCCCACGGCAGAACTGAGCAAAATGGCTTTCACCATATAATCATAGGAAAAAGGTTCCAGTAAGAGCGCTAGCATTAGGATTTTTCCTCTGATTTGCACTGTCTCACAATCGGTGCTGGAGGATCGACTTTGGTTTTACCATAGAACACCGCCGCTCGCTCATCATCGGTAAGTACGGTGACTGCGCGCGGATCTTCATCATCGTGTAGGTCTGTACCGAGCAATTTAATGTGACGCAATACGCCACCAAAGACGAGTTCTAAGTTATGTTGGTTAAACGTGGTTTCTGTCGAGCCGGCCGCAATGACGGTGCGATTAATCATCACCACCTGGTCACAGAAATCCGGTACTGCTCCCAAGTTGTGGGTAGAAACCAAAATGAGATGACCTTCGCTACGTAATTGCCCAAGTAAATCGACAATGGCATTTTCTGTTTGCACATCAACGCCGGTAAAAGGTTCATCCAGTAAAATAATCTTACTTTGTTGAGCAAGCGCACGAGCTAAAAATACGCGCTTTTTCTGTCCGCCGGAAAGTTCGCCAATTTGACGATGGGCAAGGTGTTCAATGTTCACCCGTTGCATGGCTTCTTGCACTTTTTGCTTATCGGTTTCACTTGGGCGGCGCAGGAAATTCATATAGCCGTAGCGTCCCATGAGTACCACATCATAAACAGACACCGGGAATTGCCAGTCCACTTCTTCCGATTGAGGCACATAAGAGACCAAGTTTTGTTTTAATGCCTGTTTTATTGGCAAATGACACAACGTAATATTGCCTCGTTGTGGATGAATCAATCCCATTAGGCTTTTAAACAAGGTTGATTTTCCGCTTCCATTTACGCCCACGAGGGCACAGGTGGTGCCGCCTTCTAAACGAAAGGTGACATCATGGATGGCGGTGTGGCCGTTGTTATAGCGAACCGTGACATCTTCAACACAGATCGAGGCAATATTCGATGACATTATTTTTCAAATCCTTTTGCGATAGTAGAAACGGTCGTGTTCAACAAATCGATATAGGTTGGTACCGGCCCTTTTTTGTTGGAAAGAGAATCCACATAAAGTACGCCGCCGTATTTTGCGCCGGTTTCTTTCGCGACTTGTTTTGCCGGTTTAGGTGAAATAGTACTTTCACTGAATACAACCGGAATGTTGTTGGCTTTAACGGTTTCAATCACTTTGCGAACCTGTTGTGGCGTACCTTGTTGTTCTGCGTTAATCGGCCATAAATAGGCTTCTTTAAAACCATAGTCACGGGTGAGATAGCTGAAAGCGCCTTCACTGGTGACCAACCAACGTTGAACTTCCGGCACTTGTGCTAATTTTTCGCGAAGCGGTTTATCCAACGCTTTGATTTTTTGTGCATAAAGTGCGGCATTTTTTTCGTATGTTTCTTTATTTTGTGGATCGTATTTTACCAACGCATTTTTAATGTTCTCAATATAAATCAATGCATTGGAAGGGGACATCCAAGCGTGCGGATTTGGGTTGCCGGTATAAGGACCTTCATTAATAGACATTGGCTCGATACCCTCAGTCACAACAACCGCCGGTTTATCTTTCACGTTTTGGAAGAATTTTTCAAACCAACGTTCAAGGTTTAAACCGTTCCATAATACGAGGTCGGCAGATTGGGCTTTCACGATGTCTTTTGGGGTTGGCTCATAATCGTGAATTTCTGCTCCCGGTTTGGTGATTGATTCCACGGTAGCCGCATCACCGGCGATATTTTGTGCCATGTCTTGAATGATGGTGAAGGTGGTAACGACTTTAAATTTTGCATAAGCCAAGCTAGAGCCTAAACTTAATGCAAGTACACTGATTAATGTTGCGAGTAAACGCATGTTTTTCTCCTTAGAAAAGTTTTAGTTATAAAATAACAACATAAGTTGCGGGGATGATTATATTCTTTTATTTTTTAAATGCAAATAATTCGCAAATATCTTATAAGCATTTTGCCGGTTTGGGTAACCCGGCTAATTTGGTTGCTTGTTTTGCCGGGCCTTCGGGGAACAAACGTTGTAAATAACGGCTGTTGCCTTTATCTTCACCGAGTTTTTGTGCTGTGGCTTTTACCAACATACGAATAGCCGGTGAGGTTTTGTATTCCTGATAAAACGCCCGCACAAAATGAATGATTTCCCAGTGAGCGTCAGTTAATTCCAAATTCTCTAATTTCGCAATAGCTTGCGCGACTTCAACATCCCAATCATCAATATTGAGCAAATAACCCGAAGCATCGGTTTCAATATGTTTATTATTGACTTCAAGCATGATAATAACCTTAGTATTTATGAGGACGGATTATATAAAAACGCCCCAAAAAAGGGGCGTTGAATTTATCTATCAAATTAATAATTAATCTCTAGAAGAGAAGAATGAAAGTAAGTTTAACAAACTGATAAACAGGTTGTAGATAGACACAAATAAGCTGACCGTTGCACGAATGTAGTTGGTTTCACCACCGTGAATGATGTTACTGGTTTCATACAAAATTCCCATGGTGGAGAAAATCACGAACAGCGCACTAATTCCTACATAAAGGGCCGGGAATTGGAAGAAGAAACTCGCGACCATGCCAAGTAATAACACCACGAATAAGGCTAGAATCGTGCCGGATAAGAAAGACATGTCTTTCTTCGTAGTTAAGACATAAGCGGAGCAAGCGAAGAAAGTTGCTGCGGTGCCGGCTAACGCTAACACGATAGCATCACCCAAACCAGCGCTCACATAGGCATTTAAAATTGGCCCTACGGTGTAGCCTAAGAAACCGGTGAAGGCAAAGGCAGATAAAATCCCTAATGCGCTATTTGCTAAGGCATTGGTTAAGAAAAGCAGCCCATAGAAACCCACAAGCATGATGATAAGCCCCGGTCTTGGTAAATTCATCGCCATAGATACATAAGCTACCACAGCGGAAAAGGCTAATGTTAACGCTAACAAGAAATAGGTGTTACGCAACACTTTGTGCGTGCTAAGTAACGATTCTTCTCTGCTGTCAACAATAATACGAGATTGCATAAAAACTCCTTTAAATTTAAAGAAAATAAGCGGTTATAACGTTGCTGTAAGGTAAGGGCAGAGGGGAGAAAAGTCAATTATTACAAGGAAAATATTTTTTGCTGATGGATGATTAAAAGTGAAAGACAGAAAAGTGCGGTTGTTTTATTTGCAATTTAGCAAAACCGATTTGTTTATTTTGAACCTGTCGGTAATCCGGCATCTCAAAGATATTGAGTTTTATTCCTGACGTTTTTACATTTCAAAAATATGCTCAAAACCCACCGCACTTTCTTTTCATCAAAATAAAAAGCTGAACCTCTTTCGAGATTCAGCTTTTCTTTTGGGGTTAGATCATTTTAACCGCTCTTTTGGTTTATCTATGTTTGCATATTGTTACATTTTCGGAATTTCAACGCCTGAAGAGAGTAGGTCTTGAATATCCGATTTCAGTACATCAGCTTTTGGCCCGTAAATAGCTTGAATGCCTGTGCCTTTAACAATGAAACCCATTGCGCCTGCTTGTTTCCAAGCCGCTGCATCGCCCACTAATTCAGGATTATGCACAGTGATGCGTAAACGGGTCATACAAGCATCCACCTCGGCAATATTGTTGCGACCACCGAGAAGATTGATGATTTGCACCACTTGTGCACTGGCATTAGCGACTTTTTTCTCCTCAGCAGGGGCTTCGTCAGTGCCTTTTGCATCGTAGTTGCCGTTGCGACCGGCGGTGGCTAAGTTGAGTTTCTTAATCATGAAATTCGCAATTAAGAAGGCCGCGACCGCAAACACACCGGATACCCAAATGAAGTTGATGAGATCCATGCCGATGCCCGCTTTAATTGCCATTGGGGTACGGGTTAAAAACTCAATGTTACCGAATGAGTGAACGCGTAAGTTCACAATATCCGCCATGGCAAATGCACAACCTTGGATAACCGCATAAACAAGGTAAAGCGGTAGCGCAACGAACATAAACATATATTCGATCGGTTCTGTTACGCCGGTTAAGAACACGGCAAGAGCAGAAGAAAGGAAAATCCCTTTGTAGATGGTTTTTTTATCCTGATCAACGTTTACGTACATGGCGAGTGTAATTCCCATTAGAATACCGCTTGAGCCGATCATTTGGCCCACTTTAAAGCGCGCCGGTGTCACTGTTGAGAGGAGCTCGTTATATTGCGTCATATTGCCCGCATCTTTCAGGTTGATTAAATCACTGATCCAAGCGAGCCATAACGGGTCTTGTCCGAATACTTGTTTGCCTTGTTGCATACCGGTTAAGAATTCATAGGTGCCGCCCAATGAGGTGTAGTTCATCGGAATGGTGAGCATATGGTGTAAACCGAAAGGCAGTAAAAGACGTTCTAATGTGCCGTAAACAAAAGGCGCAAGGATAGGCGCGGAGTCTTGTGAGTTGGCAATCCATTCACCGAAATGATTGATCCCGGTTTGCACTACCGGCCAGAACACCGCCAACACTAACGACACTAAAACGGAACGATAAATCACCACAAATGGCACAAAGCGTTTACCGTTAAAGAAGGTAAGTACTTCAGGCAGTTTGCGGAAATTATAGTAGCTATTAAAGGTAGTTGCCCCTACAAAACCGGCGATGATCCCTACAAAAACGCCCATATTTAATGCAGGTTGTCCGAGAATATTCACAAAGTAGTTAGCCACCGGAATGTCGCCTGCCAAGATGGTGCTGACGTGGGCATTCGGATCGGTCAACATTTCAATTTTTACGCCGAAGAAATGACCGGTAATTAAGTTGATTAAAATAAAGGCAAGACCTGCGGCAAACGCACCACCTGCACGCTCATTCGCCCAACTACCACCAATGGCTAGAGCAAATAACAAATGCAGGTTGCCAATAATGCCCCAACCGATTTGCGCGATAATATTACCCACGCGCGCCAGCCATTCGACATCGCTAATTAACGGTAATGAGTTACCGATACTTACCATCAAACCTGCGGCAGGCATCACGGCAATCACCACCATCAGGCATTTGCCGAATTTTTGCCAAAATTCAAAACTGAGCAATTTTTTCATGTATGTTCTCCTACAATGTAAGCTCGACTTCCAAACCGAAATGGTCGGAAACTACCGGTTTATTTTTGCCATTAAAAACCACCTGACTCGATAAAACCCTTTTTGTTTGATTTAAAAAAATATAGTCTAAGCGTTTTTCTTCACTGTGGCCTTTCCAGCCATCAATTGCTTTTTCAACAGTAATCCCGCTATCTTTTTGTTCCGCCATCTCAAAAGTATCAAGTAAACCGAGAGATTTGATTTTCTGATAAGCGTTTGGATCGCTGATTGCATCCGTATTGAAATCGCCCATCAAAATTTTAAGGTTTTGGCTTTGGCTGCGCTCCACGATATTGAGAATGTTGTCCAGTTGATTTTCACCCGCGCAATTCGGCAAGTTGATATGGCAGGAATAACAATCTACAAGTTGACCTTCATATTCCACGGTTAAGCCAAGGATTTTGCGTGAGAGGATAGAATCGAGGCGCTGATGTTGGCTGCAATAAAATGCATCCACTTCATAAACCGGCAAGCGGGTTAAAAAGGCGATACCTTCGTCATATTTATCGTAGCCAATATGCGAATTGCTCCAAAATAGCGAATATTTTTGCCTTGCCCGTTGATTGATTTTATTCAGTAACACAACACCATAGTTATCTTGCTTTAATGCTTGTGAAATCGCGGGCGCTGACATTAATTGGTTCACCTCTTGTAGGGCAACGATGTCGTAGCCCTTTTCAACAATGGTGTCGGCAATAATGTCGATTTTTTCCGCTTGGTTATCTTCTAACCAAGCGTGTACGTTGAGGGTGAGTAGTTTCATACGTTCCCCTTAATCCTCACAATGCCAGATATCGGTATTATATTGCGCAATGGTGCGATCCGATGAGAAGAAACCGGCTTTGGCGATGTTATGAATCACTTTTTTGTTCCAGCTATCTTGATCTTCATAATCCGCCAAAATTTGTTCTTTCGCCGTGACATAAGCATCAAAGTCAATTAAGGTCATAAACCAGTCTTTATTAAGCAACTCATCATGCAGGCGTTTTAAACGCTCTTCATTGCCCAGTTTCACCAGCGTAGAATCAAGGATAAAATCGACCGCTCTTTTAATGTGTTTATCCTTTTTATAGTAATCTTTTGAAACATAACCGGCAGTTTCATACAGTTTAATAATGCTTTCCGAATCTTTACCGAAGGTGTAAATGTTTTTCGCTCCGGCTAATTCGGCAATTTCCACGTTCGCACCGTCCATCGTGCCCAAGGTTAATGCGCCATTCAGCATAAATTTCATATTGCCCGTTCCGGAAGCTTCTTTTGAGGCAAGGGAAATTTGCTCTGAAATATCTGTCGCCGGAATCAATTTTTCCGCCACGCTAACATTGTAGTTTTCCACTAAATAGACGTTTAAATACTGATTCACATCCGGATCGTTATTGATTAACTCAGACAAGCAAAGAATTAAATGAATAATATCCTGTGCAATCACATAAGCCGGTGCGGCTTTCCCACCAAAAATTACGGTAATTTTACGTTTCGGCAGTTTGCCTGCTTTGATTTCAAGGTATTTATGAATCACATAAAGCGCATTCATTTGTTGGCGTTTATATTCGTGGAAACGCTTAATTTGTGTATCGATAATGGAATTCTCATCCAATTCAATGCCTTTATTTTCTTTAAGATAAGTTTTTAGCGCTAATTTATTCTGGAATTTAATTTCAGCTAATTTTTGATGCACTTTTTTGTCATCTTTAAAGGCAAGCAGTTTTTCCAATTGCGTTGCATCGTGTAAGTACTCATCGCCGATAAGTTGTTTAATATAAGCGGATAACGCTTGGTTAGAAAATTCTAACCAACGACGGAAGGTGATTCCGTTAGTTTTATTATTAAACTTCTCCGGATAAATTTCATAAAACGCTTTGAGTTCGGAGTTTTTCAAAATCTCCGTGTGTAATGCCGCCACACCGTTTACGGAGTTTGAAAAATGAATATCCATATGCGCCATATGGACGCGTTTTTGCTTATCAATAATTTGTACATCAGGATTCGAAAATTCTTTCTGCACTAATTTATTTAGTTTTTTGATGATCTTCACTAAATGTGGAACCACTTCTTCTAAATAAGCTAAAGGCCATTTTTCTAAGGCTTCGGCAAGAATCGTATGGTTTGTGTAACCCACCATATTGCGCACGATTTCTACCGCTTCTGCAAATTTAATACGATGTTTTTCCGTTAATAAGCGAATCAATTCCGGAATCACCATGGAGGGGTGAGTGTCATTAATTTGCACATAGGCGTAATCGGCTAAATCATGTAAATTACTGCCACGTTCAATGGCTTCATCAATTAATAATTGCGCCGCATTGGAAACCATAAAGTATTGCTGATAAATACGTAATAATTCACCGTTTTTATCGGAGTCATCCGGATAAAGGAACAAGGTCAGATTTTCTTTGATGTTTGTTTTATCAAAGGTGATACCTTTTTTAATCAATTTATGATTAATGGATTCAATATCAAATAAGTTGAGATAATTTTTGGTGTCTTTTTTGTAACCAAGAATATCAATACGATCTAATTTAGAGGTTAACGTGAAGTCTTTAAATGGCACTTCATAACGGATATTTGTCGGGATTAACCAAGACTCTTTTTCAATCCAATCATTCGGTTCGGCATGTTGCTCATTGTTTTTAAAGACTTGTTTAAACAAACCGCAATGGTAATTCAAGCCTACACCTTCCGCATTTAGCCCGAGTGTGGACATGGAATCAATAAAACAGGACGCTAAACGACCTAATCCACCGTTCCCTAAAGACGGTTCCGGCTCAATATCTTCAATATGGCTGAGTGATTTTCCTGCCTGCGCCAATTCATCTTTGATTTCTTGATATACGCCAAGATTAATTAAATTGTTAGACAGCAATTTGCCAATCAAAAACTCTGCAGAAATATAGTAAACCTTACGTTTAGCTGTATTTTTTCCTTTATTCGCAGCAAGGGTTTTAACATAGTTTAATAACTGTACGTAAATGGCATGATCACTTAACTTTTCAAGTTTTTTGTTTGTTGTTTGCTGTACAAATTCACTAAATTTAGTCATTCTTTTTTCCTTATTGGCGCGTCCATATAACGTGGTTATTTGGGTTAAGAAATCTTTTTTGGCGTTGGTTAAATCACTTTCTAGCATTCGCCACTCCCAGTTTCCACCTATAGTAGAAGGAATATTCATTCTTGAGCTGGCAGGCAAATCTAAAATATCTTGCATGGTGGCAATCGCCGTATTACTTACGGTAGCAAATAATTGGCGAATCATTGCCTGACAAACAGATTCATTCGTAGCACGATGGGTATAAGCATTGATATATTGTTGCTGTTTCGACGTTAATCCGTCATACCAACCATTTGTGACATCATTGTCATGTGTGCCTGTGTAGGCGATACAATGCGGAATGCAATAATGTGGGCTATCCAGGCTTTCACCACTCACATCTTCAAAACCAAATTGCAAAATTTTCATGCCGGGATAACCGCAATCAACCAGTAATTTCTTCGCTTTTTCATCAATATTACCGAGATCTTCAGCGATAATCGGCAAATCGCCTAGCTGTGCTTTTACTGCTTTGAACAAATCATATCCCGGGCCAGGTTGCCAGCTACCATATTTGGCAATATCTGCTTTACCATCCACTTGCCAATAATCGGAGAAACCTTTGAAATGATCGATACGAAGTATATCGTAAATTTTAAAGCTTTCCTCAATACGATGAATCCACCAAGCATAGCCTTGTTTCTTATGTTCAGCCCAGTCATAAAGCGGATTGCCCCAAAGCTGTCCGGTGGCGCTAAACTGATCGGCAGGAACACCGGCAACGAAAAGCGGATTGCGTTCTTTATCTAATTGGAAAAGTTCTGGCATTGTCCATACTTCGACGCTATCCGACGCCACATAAATCGGCATATCGCCGATAATTTTAATTCCTCTTTGATTAGCGTAATTTTTCAATGCTAACCATTGTTGGAAAAAGAAATATTGCGTTACCTTGAAATACTGAATTTGTTCTGTCAGCATCGTACGGTATTTCCCAAGTGCTTTGGGTTGACGAGCAACAACCTGTTTATCTTCCCATTCTTGTAGGGCCTTATTGCCGAAATGCTCTTTGATTGCCATAAATTCCGCATAGTCTTCCAACCAAGTGCGGTTGTTTTTTTCAAAGTTTTTGAAGTTTGCTTGGTGTTTTTTATCGGCAAGGAAATGTTTGACTGCGATTTCTAAGATCGGCCGACGTGCATAAAAAATGCGCTCGTAATCTACTTTTGTCGGATCATCGCCAAAATTAACCGAAGCATAATCCGTTTCTTGCAATAAACCCATTTGGGTGAGTAAAGAAAAATCAATTAAATGTGTGTTACCTGCAATCGCAGAGAAGGATTGATAGGGGGAATCACCGTAGCTGGTGGTGGTTAATGGAAGGATTTGCCAATAGGTTTGTTTCGTTTCAACTAAAAAATCTACAAAATCATAGGCAGATTGCCCAAAGCTACCAATTCCAAATGCATTGGGTAATGAGGTGATGTGCATTAAAACACCACTTGACCGAGTAAGCATAATTTTTTCCTTCAGAAGTAAAAGTTGTAGAGATTCTAATCTAAATTTTATTTTACTCAATAACTTTTACGTAAAAGTTTAAACATTAACGTAAAAGTGTGATTTTGATCACAAAAACTATACGTATAACTATGAGGGTTTATGGTATTCTATTCGCGGTTTAAAGAAGGGAATAAAAGTCCAAAATGGAGTGGAAAAGTGAGTAAATACAAAGCGGTTTATAATGATATAAAAACCAAAATAAACGATGGAATTTTACCGCCAAAGCAAGAATTACCCAGTGAAAGTGAGCTTATGCAAGAATATGGTTTTTCTAAAGACACTATTCGCAAAGCCCTTTCTCTGCTTGAAATGGACGGTTACATTCAGAAACAACAGGGGCGAACTTCTATTGTTCTCGAGCATAATTTATCAA
The DNA here is from genome assembly GCF_900476035.1 of Aggregatibacter segnis ATCC 33393. Taxonomy (GTDB): domain Bacteria; phylum Pseudomonadota; class Gammaproteobacteria; order Enterobacterales; family Pasteurellaceae; genus Aggregatibacter; species Aggregatibacter segnis. The sequence continues at coordinate 1,129,026 of NZ_LS483443.1, forward strand.
CGCCTCAACAGCTTTCCGAGATCAAAACCGTTGGTGAGCTGAATCGCCCTTTAACCCATCAAGTGAAAACAACCTTAACCAGCTTGTATATTGTGCAAGGGGAAGAGGAATTAATGCAGATCTTTAATGTAAATGATCAAATTGATTTTTACCGTATCGGTCGTGTTCGTGAAATTGACGGGGAAGCGGTGGAATACGAAGTCTCTTACTTTGATCGTCGTATTGTTCCTTTCATTAATCGTGAGATTGCGGAACAATCCATTTATCACTATTTAGAAAGTGAACTGGGTCTGAAAATTAGTTATTCACAGCGTGAAATTGTGTTTCGTTATGCCAATGAAGAAGAAAAAAGCACCATGGATCTCGGTGAATATAATATGGTTGTGAACGTTACCAGCACCACTTATTTAGCCGACGGACGCCCATTTCAGTACGGTAGCATTAGTTATCGCCCTGATAAAATTACCTTTGCTTCCACAGCGAAGCGACATGTTTAAAAAAGAGAGCACTTTTCCATATTTTGTTGAATAAAACTCTTTTAAAAACAACCGCTCTTTTCTCTTTCCTAAAACGAAAAAGCTGAACCTCTCTTTGAGATTCAGCTTTTTTTACCTGTGAACAATTATCTGTGAATTAGGCTAATTCCGCACGTAATTTCTTCGTGACATCCACCATCACTTTTAATGCGGCAATGGTTTCCGGCCAGCCGCGGGTTTTTAGGCCGCAGTCCGGGTTTACCCATAAGCGTTCTTTTGGCACCACTTGCAACGCTTTGCGAAGAAGATGTTCAATTTCTTCTGCGGTTGGTACGCGTGGGCTGTGGATGTCGTACACGCCCGGGCCGATGTCGTTCGGGTATTTGAAATCACCGAATGCGGTAAGCAATTCCATGTCGGAACGGGAGGTTTCGATGGTGATCACGTCGGCATCCAGGGCGGCAATAGCCGGTAGAATGTCGTTAAATTCGGAATAACACATGTGTGTGTGAATTTGCGTATCATCTTTACAACCCATTGAACTTAAACGGAAAGCTTCGCCTGCCCATTGTAAATAAGCGTCCCAATCGGCACGTTTGAGCGGTAAGCCTTCGCGGATAGCGGGTTCGTCAATTTGGATGACTTTGATGCCTGCTTTTTCTAAATCTAACACTTCATCAGAAAGCGCTACGGCAATTTGTTTACACACCGTGGAACGTGGAATGTCGTTACGCACGAAAGACCATTGTAAAATCGTTACCGGGCCGGTCAACATCCCTTTCATCACTTTGTTGGTGAGGCTTTGGGCATATTGCGACCAACGCACGGTCATCGGTTCCGGGCGGGTCACATCACCGTAAATGACCGGTGGTTTTACGCAGCGGGAACCGTAACTTTGTACCCAACCGAATTTGGTGAACGCAAATCCATCAAGCAATTCGCCGAAGTATTCCACCATGTCGTTACGTTCCGCTTCGCCATGCACTAACACGTCTAAATCCAATTTTTCTTGTTCACGTACCACAAATTCAATTTCTTTTTTCATTGCCGCTTCGTAATCCGCCAAGCTGAGATCGCCTTTTTTGAAGGCGGCACGGGCATGACGAATTTCCGTGGTTTGCGGGAAGGAACCAATATTGGTGGTTGGCAGCAATGGTAGATTTAACCACGCATTTTGTAATTTAATCCGTTCTGCAAATGGCGATTTACGTTGATCGGCATTTTTCGGCAGATTTGCCAAACGTTCCGCCACACAAGTGCGGTGGATTTCACGGGAGTTTTTACGCGCGTCAGCGGCTGCTTGGCTAGCATCAAGATCTGCTTGCACAGCTGTTCTGCCTTGCTCAAGTGCGGTTTTAATGACGCGTAATTCTTGAATTTTTTGCAAGGTGAACGCCAACCATTGATAAAGCTCCGGCTTGTTGGCTTGCAGTTGGGTTTCCACCGCCAAATCATAAGGCGTATGGAGTAGGGAACAGCTTGGTGCAATCCATAAACCTTCGCCTAATTTTGCTTTTAATGGTTCAACCACATCTAACACTTGGTTTAAGTTCGCACGCCAAATGTTACGGCCGTCAATCACGCCTACGGAAAGGATTTTGTCGTAATCGGCAAAGGCGGAGAGTTGTTCCGGTGCACGCACCAAATCAATGTGAAGACCGGCTACTGGTAAGGCTTTCAATAAATCGGCGTGTTCCGCCACGGAGCCGAAATACGTGGCAAGCAACAGTTTGGCGTTGACTTTTGCCGCAAAAGTCGCGTAAACCGCTTTATAAGCGGCAATCCATTCTGCCGGTAAATCTAGAGTTAAGGCAGGTTCATCAATTTGAATGTATTCCACGCCTTCAGCGGTTAATGCGTTTAAGATGTCCACATAAACCGGCACGAGTTTGTTTAATAAATCGAAACGATTGAAGGCTGCGCCTTTTTCTTTCCCTAACCAAAGGAAGGTTAATGGACCAACGATGGTGGGTTTTACCTTGTGACCAAGGGCCTTGGCTTCACGGATTTGTTGCACATAGTGCGCCGGGTTGGCTTTAAATTGGATGTCCTTGTGGAATTCAGGCACGAGATAGTGATAGTTGGTGTCAAACCATTTGGTCATTTCAATGGCGAATTGTGTTTTATTGCCACGCGCTAATTGGAAATATTGATCCAGGGTTAAGTTTTGGCTGTCGAAACCAAAACGCGCAGGAATGGCGCCTGTCGCCACTTGCAAATCTAAAATATGATCGTAGAAAGTGAAATCAGCAACCGCCACGAAATCCGCATTCGCATTGGCTTGATGTTGCCAGTTAATTTCGCGCAATTTTTTTGCAATGTCTAATAAATCAGCTTCAGCGATTTCACCGCGCCAGTAACGTTCTTGGGCAAATTTAAGTTCACGCTTGGCACCTACGCGTGGGAAACCCGATAAATGAAATGTTGTCATCATAATTCCTTGTTTTGTGTTAAATGATTTAGACGGCTAAACGTCTGTACGAGGCTAGAATGACGGAATCAAGTTTATTATGCAAATTAATAATTTTCTGAAAGTTTATGAAAAATTTTAATGATCTTATGATTCATGGTATTAAGATATGTGACGAGCAAAAAAACACAGTGAAAACACACCGCACTTTTCTTCTAGGTAACATTAAAGTACAGGGCATTTTCGTGTATTATAGGGTTTCATCATTTTTCTCATAAGTATGAATCTTTCTCATGAAACCAATCTTCCTTGAACTCAGACATTTAAAAACCTTGTTAGCCTTAAAAGAAACCGGCAGCGTTTCGTTGGCGGCCAAACGGGTTTATCTCACCCAGTCAGCCTTGTCTCACCAAATTAAATTATTAGAAGATCAATACGGCTTGCCGTTATTTGAACGTAAAACCCAACCCTTGCATTTCACTGCCGCAGGGGAGCGTTTGATTCAGCTTGCTAATGAAATTATGCCGAAAGTGATTGAAGCAGAACGCGATTTAGCGCGAGTAAAACAAGGCGATGCAGGGGAATTACGCATTGCCGTGGAGTGTCATACTTGCTTTGATTGGTTGATGCCGGCAATGGATTCTTTCCGTAAACATTGGCCGTTGGTGGAACTGGATATTGTGTCCGGTTTCCATACGGATGCGGTTGGCTTGCTATTAAGTCATCGTGCCGATTGGGCGGTGGTGCAAGAAGTGGAAGAAAATCCGGGCATTGTGTATAAGCCGCTGTTTTCCTATGAAATGGTGGGGCTGTGCGCGAAAGATCATCCGTTAGCAGCAAAAGACATTTGGCAGGCGGAAGATTTTATTGATCAAACGCTGATTACTTATCCTGTACCGGATGATATGTTGGATTTGCTACGTAAAGTATTGCATCCGAAAGGTATTAATCCGACCCGTCGAACCAGTGAGCTCACTATTGCCATTATTCAGTTGGTGGCCAGTAAACGTGGCATCGCCGCATTGCCGTTTTGGGCGGCGAAACCTTATTTGGATCGGGGTTACATTGTGGCGCGCAAAATTACCGACCAAGGTTTACACAGCAATTTATATGCGGCTTTTCGTGAAGCGGATGCACAAGTTGCTTTCGTGGATGATTTCTATGAAACCGTGAAAGCACAAAGCTTTTCAACCTTACCTGAACTATCTGTATTAGAAGAGAATTAGTTGTATGTCTGATGTTAAGACAACGCCTCATCCTATTTTTGCCGCAGCCAAAGCGGCATTGCCGTATAGTGCACCGATGATTGCCGGTTTTTTATTCCTCGGTATAGCCTACGGCATTTACATGAAAGCCCTTGGGTTCAGCGTGTGGTATCCGTTTTTAATGGCATTATTGATCTATGGCGGTTCTGTTGAGTTTATTATCGCCGGTGCGCTCACCTTGTCTTTTGCGCCCCTCAATGCTTTGCTGATTACCTTGATGGTTAGCGGACGGCAGATTTTTTACAGTATTTCCATGTTGGAAAAATACGGTAAATTTTTAGGTAAAAAGCGCCCGTATCTTATCGCAACGTTAGTTGATGAGTCTTTTTCTCTTAATTATATGGCAAAAATCCCACCGCACTTGGATCGTGGCTGGTATCTGTTTTTTGTCAGCTTTTACCTGCATATGTATTGGGTGATCGGGGCAGTCTTGGGCAACCTGTTTGGCAATATTATTCCGTTTAATTTGAAAGGGATAGAATTTGCAATGACTGCGTTGTTTCTGGTGATTTTTGCGGAAAATTGGACGAAAGAAAAATCTCACGAAAGTTCCCTGTTAGGTCTGGCGATAGCATTTATTTCGCTGCTGATTTTTGGTCATGACTATTTCTTATTGCCAACCCTGATAGGCATTTGGATGGTCTTAACATTCAGTCGTCCGAAGCTGACCACGAAATTAGAGAGGGTGCAATAAATGAGCTTGATGGAACAAATCCTTACCATTGCTATTGCCGTGTTGGCCGTGCAAATTACGCGTTGGCTGCCGTTTTGGATTTTCCCTGCCAACCGTCCGATTCCTGAATATATTCGTTATTTAGGGCGCGTGTTGCCTGCGGCGATGTTTGGCATGCTGGTGGTCTATTGCTATAAAAATATTGATGTATTGAGCGGTTTTCATGGCTTGCCTGAGTTTATTGCAGGCGCAGTGGTGCTGGCATTGCATTTTTGGAAACGGAACATGTTTTTGTCCATTGCCGCCGGTACTTTATTGTACATGTTCTTAGTGCAGCAGGTCTTTGTGGCATAAAATACCCGTGAAAATGACCGCACTTTTTCTCTTCGAAAAGATAAAACTATAAAGTGCGGTCGTTTTTTTCTACGTTTTTACAGCCTATCGGCGCATTTAAAAGCAACTGCCTTTTTGCTATAATTTTGCACTTAATTTATTGAATTCTTTTTGAGGTTTGTGGTGACGAAATTCCATTTTCCAACATTTCATGAAATGTTTCCCGTAGAAAAACGCAAATTAAAATTGTTGCGGGAATGGCTACGTTATCGGGCGCGCCGTTTGGTTTTTGCAGTGCAATGTCAGGCGTTAGTCGATTTTATTCATGAAAATCCCTTGTGGCAGCCGGTTTTTGCTCAGTATCCTTATCGTGTAAATACGCTATTAAGCCAGTACTGTGATAAACACTTTAATGCGACACAGCGTTTAGACTCTATTAAGACCAATTTTGCCATGGCGGAAAAACACTTTGGTGTGTCGTTATGCGAGACATTAATCTCACAACAGCCGGTACTGTTGGCACAGTTAACGGATGAATTGGCATTAAATTTAACGCTCAACCATATCGATCCTTATGAAGGCTTTTTTGCTATCGGTTTAACCGATGCGAATCAACGTACGATTTATTCTGCCAGCTTTACGTTTTTAGCGGATAACCGTTTATTGATCGCCTCAATTCAAGGGCCAAAAGGCGATAAGGCGCAAGATTTAGTGCGTCAGGCGACAAAATTGCTGCATGGTGTTCGTCCGATGTTTATGTTGGTGAATGCCTTTAAAGTTTTTGCGGAGACGTTGAATTGTCGCTTGGAAGGCATTCCACATAAACGTCAGGCAAAATATCGTTGGAATGATTCGGCAAAATTATTATTTAACTACGATGAATTTTGGCAGGAAAATGAGGGCAAGTTGGCAGAAAATTATTGGCAAATTCCGACCGCACTTGAGCGTCGTCCTTTAGAAGAAATTCAAAGTAAAAAACGTTCCATGTATCGTAAACGTTATGACATGTTTGACCAAATGACGGTTGAGATTCAATCCCTTTTGACAGAGAAAAATCATGAATAAAATTATTACGGTTGACGGACCAAGCGGTGCCGGTAAAGGCACTTTATGTTACGCATTGGCAGAAAAACTAGGTTTTGCGTTGTTGGATTCCGGCGCAATTTATCGTGTGACGGCATTGGCCGCGTTAAAACGCCATGCCGATTTAACCAATGAAACGGAATTGGCTGATCTTGCCCGTCATTTAGATATTCAGTTTGTGCCGAAAAATGGTGAGGTGAATGTATTATTAGGTGGCATGGATGTCAGCCATTTAATTCGTACGCAAGAAGTGGCAGATGCGGCATCAAAAGTGGCAGTTTTCCCGCAAGTTCGTGCTGCATTACTACAACTCCAGCAGGATTTTGCCAAAAATGAGGGTTTAATTGCGGATGGTCGCGATATGGGAACGGTGGTATTTCCTGATGCGCAAGTGAAATTATTTTTAGATGCGAGTGCGGAAGAACGTGCAAAAAGACGCTATAACCAGTTGCAAAATAAGGGGATTAGTGGTAACTTTGCACAGATTTTAGCCGAGATAAAAGAGCGTGATTTGCGCGATAGAAATCGAGCAGTCGCCCCTTTAAAACCCGCTGATGATGCGTTTTTACTTGACAGCACGACATTGAGTATCGATGAAGTGATTTGTCAGGCCTTAAACTATATTCAGCAGCGTATTGGTATTAAAGCTTAAATTTTTACGGTTTATTCAAGGATGGATAAACTTTGTTATCAGCCCCACTTTTTATGGATTAGAAGTGGACGTTATTTACTTAAATTGAAGATTAATTATGACAGAATCTTTTGCTCAACTTTTTGAAGAATCATTGAAAGACCTTGAAACCCGTCAAGGTGCAGTTGTTAAAGGTACCATCGTTGCTATCCAAAAAGGCTTCGTACTTGTAGATACCGGTTCTAAATCCGAGTCTGCAATTCCTTCCGAAGAATTTTTAAATGCACAAGGTGAATTGGAAGTTCAAGTTGGTGATGTTGTTGATGTTGTGCTTAAAGCTGTGGATGATGGTTTCGGTGAAACTGTTGCTTCCCGTGCTGATGCAAAACGCAACGAAGCTTGGATTGTATTGGAAAAAGCTTACGACGAACAAGCAACTGTACTTGGTTTAGTTAACGGTAAAGTGAAAGGCGGCTTCACAGTTGAGTTAAACGGTGTTCGCGCATTCTTACCGGGTTCATTAGTTGATACTCGCCCAGTTCGTGATGCAGATCACCTACTTGGTAAAGAATTAGAATTCAAAGTAATCAAACTTGATCAAAAACGTAACAACGTTGTTGTTTCCCGTCGTGCAGTAATCGAATCTGAAAGCAGCCAAGATCGTGAAGAAGTATTAGCGAACTTATCTGAAGGTGCTGAAGTTAAAGGTACTGTTAAAAACTTAACTGACTACGGTGCATTCGTTGATTTAGGCGGTGTTGACGGTTTATTACATATTACCGATATGGCTTGGAAACGTGTTAAACACCCAAGCGAAATCGTTAATGTTGGTGATGAAATCATCGTTAAAGTATTGAAATTCGATAAAGATCGTACCCGTGTATCTTTAGGCTTAAAACAATTAGGTCAAGATCCTTGGGCGGCAATCGCTGAAAATCACCCAGTAAACAGCAAATTAACCGGTAAAGTAACTAACTTAACTGACTACGGTTGTTTCGTTGAAATTTTAGACGGTGTTGAAGGTTTAGTTCACGTTTCTGAAATGGATTGGACTAACAAAAATATTCACCCATCTAAAGTGGTTAGCTTAGGTGATGTAGTTGAAGTGATGGTATTAGAAATTGATGAAGAACGTCGTCGTATTTCTTTAGGCTTGAAACAATGCAAAGCAAACCCATGGGCTCAATTCGCTGAAACTCATAACAAAGGTGATAAAGTTGTTGGTAAAATCAAATCTATCACTGACTTTGGTATCTTCATCGGTTTAGATGGCGGTATTGACGGTTTAGTTCATTTGTCTGACATTTCTTGGAATGTTCAAGGTGAAGAAGCTGTACGTAATTACAAAAAAGGTGATGAAGTTGCCGCAGTTGTATTACAAGTCGATGCAGTGAAAGAGCGTATTTCTTTAGGTATCAAACAACTTGAAGAAGATCCATTCAATAACTTCGTTGCTATCAACAAAAAAGGCACTGTATTAAACGCTAAAGTTGTTGAAGCCGATGCGAAAGGCGCTAAAGTTGAATTAGACGGTGGTGTGGAAGGTTACATCCGCGCAGCTGATTTAACGAATGAAGTTGCTGCAGGCGATGTGATTGAAGCAAAATACACTGGTGTAGATCGTAAAGCTCGTATTGTTCACTTATCTGTTCGTGCGAAAGATCAAGCTGAAGAAGCAGCTGCAGTTGCAACTGTGAATAAGCAAGAAGATGTTGCTATTCCAAATGCAATGGCTGAAGCTTTCAAAGCAGCAAAAGGTGAATAATTCGCTTTGTTAATAAAACCGGCATAGTAATATGCCGGTTTAAAGAGTTAGGAGAATTGTATGACTAAATCAGAGCTGATTGAACTTTTAGTACAGAAAAATCACAATGTACCTGTTAAATCTGTTGAAGAAGCAGTAAAAGCGATTTTAGAACAAATGTCATATGTATTAGAAAGTGGTGAACGTATTGAAGTACGTGGATTCGGTAGCTTTTCTTTGCATTGTCGCCAGCCTCGTTTAGGTCGTAATCCTAAAACTGGTGAACAAGTAAAATTAGATGCAAAATGTGTACCTTACTTTAAGGCAGGGAAAGAGCTAAGAGAACGCGTTGATGTTTACGCATAATTTATTTGACTAACTTTTTATAACGGCACTTTTAAGTGTCGTTTTTTATGCTCATTTTTGGCATAATGAAAGCAACTTTATTTTAAGGAGAAAGAAAATGATTAAATATATTTTCGGATTAATCATCGTGTTAGCTATTGTGCTAGTTGCAGTCACCGTCGGTGCAAATAATGATCAAGTTATCACGTTCAACTATATTGTCGCACAAAGCCAATTCCAACTTTCTACCTTGGTTGCTATTTTATTCGGCTTAGGACTTATCCTTGGTTGGTTCATTACCGGTTTTTTCTACATCAAACTAAAACTTAAAAATATTGCATTAAATCGTCAGATCAAACGACAAACCCTACAAATTAATGAATTAACAAACAGTAGAGATAAGGTTTCTCAATAATGCTTGAATTGCTTTTCCTTCTTTTACCTATTGCTGCCGCTTATGGGTGGTATATGGGGCATCGTAGTGCTAAAAGGGATCAGGAGGACATAAGTAATAAACTTTCCCGTGATTATGTAACTGGGGTTAATTTCTTACTAGCTAATCAAACAGATAAAGCAGTTGATTTATTTTTGGATATGCTCCAAAAACAAGAAAGTGAAAATGAAATTAATAGTTCATCACAATTTGAGGCTGAGTTAACACTGGGAAATCTTTTTCGTTCGCGTGGCGAGGTAGATCGTGCATTACGAATTCATCAAGCATTAGATAACAGCCCATATTATACTTTTGAACAAAAATTGCTTGCTAAACAACAGCTTGCAAAAGATTTTATGGCGGTGGGTTTTTTTGATCGTGCTGAACATCTTTATATTTTAATGGTTGATGAGCCCGAATTTGCCGAGGCGGCATTACAACAACTGGCGATTATTTATCAAAAAACGAAAGAATGGAAAAAAGCCATTAACGTTGCTGAAAAGCTTGCAAAAATCTCTCCTAAAAAAAATCATATCGAATTGGCACACTATTATTGTGAATACGTGCGCAATTTACCCCAAGATAGCAAAGAAAACCCTCAACAGATTTTATTGCAAGCCTTAAAGGTTTCTCCTAGTTGTGCTAGGGCATCCATAATGCTTGCTGATTTAGCGATTAAACAAGAAAACTATAAAAGTGCGGTCGATATTTTAGAAAATATTTTGACGCAAAATTCTGATTATATAGGTGAAGTTTTAAACACCTTGAAATTCTGCTACCAAAAATTAAATCAGTTAGATAATTTTGAGTTATTTCTCATCAAAGCCAATCAAAAAAATCATAATAGTGCGGTATCCTTGATGTTAGCTGATCTTATTGAAGAAAAAGATGGGCTTGCTGCGGCACAACTTAAGCTTTACCAACAACTCCAACAAAATCCGGCTACGCCTATTTTTCACCGTTTTATTCAATATCAAATTGATGATGCAGAAAATGGAAGAGGGAAGGATAGTTTGATTTTGTTACATAAAATGGTGGGAGAGCGCATTAAACAAACTTTTGATTATCGTTGTAGTAATTGCGGTTATCAAACCCATAAATTAATTTGGTGTTGTCCCTCTTGTCGTCAATGGGAAACGATTAAACCGGTTAGCGCGATTGAACATGATTAGCCGCTAACATTGCTTATCTGTAAGGAGAAATATATGACAAATAAAGTCATCATCGCATTAGATTATGAAAAAGAAGTAGATGCTTTAGCGTTAGTTGATCAGCTTGACCCACAAAATTGTCGTTTAAAAGTCGGGAAAGAAATGTTTACCACTCTTGGAACAAATTTTGTGAAGCAATTACATTCGCGTAATTTTGATGTTTTCCTTGATTTGAAATTTCATGATATTCCGAATACCGTGGCAAGAGCGGTTCGTTCTGCAGCTGATTTAGGCGTTTGGATGGTGGACTTACACGCAAGCGGTGGTTTGCGCATGATGGAGGAAGCGAAAAAAATTCTTGAGCCTTATGGAAAAGATGCACCGTTATTAATTGGGGTGACTGTGTTAACGAGTATGGAAGATTTGGATTTATTGCAAATTGGCATTAATGCCTCGCCAATGGAACAGGTGATTCGTCTAGCGCATTTGACCCAACGTGCAGGTTTAGATGGCGTGGTATGTTCTCCGCAGGAAGTGGAAATTTTACGTCGTAACTGTGGTGAAAACTTCTTGCTTGTTACACCAGGGATTCGTCCGATTGGCGCCGATTTTGGTGATCAACGTCGTGTGATGACACCAGCTGCTGCCATTCGTTCCGGTTCTGATTATTTGGTCATTGGACGTCCAATTACGCAGGCTGAAAATCCGGCAGAGGTATTGAAAGCGATTAACGCTTCTATCGCGTAATTTATTATGACAAATCAATTAGTTTATTCTACTGAAGTAGGACGGATTAAAGCCGATAAACCGCAGGAAGAGATTCCACAAAGTGATGGTATCGTACGAATTCAACTGCAAAAAAGTGGCCGTAAAGGTAATGGTGTGAGCATTATTACCGGGCTTGCATTAGCCGAAACCGAATTGAAAACCTTAGCCGCGGAACTAAAAAAACGTTGTGGATGTGGGGGTTCAGTAAAAAATCATACTATCGAAATTCAGGGTGAAAAACGTGATTTACTGAAACAGCTGCTGGAAAATAAAGGCCACAAGGTGAAATTAGCCGGGGGATAAAAAAGTGGGTTTGATACCCACTTTTTTATTTTTAGTGAAAATAGCCGATTAGGATCGTGGCTATCAGTAATACAAGCGCCAAGAAGAAAAAGTGCGGTTGATTTTGCAATTGTTTTTTGCTGAAAAATTTTGCCGAGAAGATGACATAGCCGATCAATAATACCGTTTTCGCAATAATCCACACCGGTAAGCCGTAGTTAAACATAAATAGCATGATAATACCGCTTAAAATCAATAGAGTATCTATTAAGTGCGGTAGAATTTTCAACAATTTGACTGCTCGCCAGTCTTTCTTCGTTAACTGCATAGCACCACGAATAATGAGTAATCCGAGGCTGACGAAGGCACAAATAATGTGCAAATAAACTAAATAAATATCCATTTATCCCCCAATATTTAAGGCAGCAATAAAACACTGCTGCCTTAAAATGCTCTCATGTTGTTATTCTTCGGTATTTTCTACCGCACTTTCTTGTTCGCCTTCCTCGTCATCGACATCGCAGATACGCTCCAAGCTCACAACGTGCTCATTTTCGCTTGTGCGGATTAAGCGAACACCTTGCGTGTTACGTCCGACGATGCTGACCTCACTTACTCGGGTACGAACCAAGGTACCGGCATCGGTGATTAACATGATTTGGTCCGTATCAACCACTTGGGTTGCCGCAACGACTTTGCCATTACGTTCACTTACCTTAATGGAAATCACCCCTTTGGTATTACGGGATTTGGTCGGATATTCTTCTAATTTCGTCCGTTTGCCGTAGCCGTTCTGTGTTGCGGTGAGAATTTCACCGTCATTTTTCGGAATGACTAACGAAACGACTTTATCGATGTTGAGATCTAAGGTTTCTTCTGTGTTGTCATCAGAAACCTCTTCAATTTCACCCGCACTTTCATCGTCATTCAGATCATTGGTTAAGGCAAGTTTGATACCGCGTACCCCTGTCGCCAAACGCCCCATTGCACGGACAGCGGATTCGCTGAAACGTACCACGCGACCTTGGGAAGAGAACAACATGATTTCATTGTTGCCATCGGTGATATCGACACCGATCAATTCATCTTCATCGCGTAAGTTTAGCGCGATGATACCGCTAGAACGTGGGCGGCTGAATTCGGTTAACGCAATTTTCTTCACAATACCGCCGGCGGTTGCCATGACGACGAATTTATCTTCCTCGTAAGCGGTCACCGGTAAAATGGCGGTAATACGTTCATTTTCATTGAGCGGTAAAATATTGACGATTGGTCGTCCGCGCGAGCCACGGCTGGCTTGTGGAAGTTGGTATACTTTTAACCAATATAAGCGTCCACGGCTGGAGAAACAAAGAATGGTGTCATGGGTATTGGCAACCAAGAGTTTCTCAATGAAATCTTCTTCTTTCATTTTGGTCGCGGATTTGCCTTTGCCACCTCGGCGTTGTGCTTCGTAATCGCTAATTGGCTGATATTTCACATAACCTTCGTGAGAAAGTGTTACCACCACATCTTCTTGGGCGATTAAATCTTCTAAATTAATGTCGCCGGAAGCGGCCGTAATTTCTGTTCTGCGCGGGTCGTTAAATTGTTCGCGGATTTGTTCCAGCTCTTCACGAATCACTTCCATTAAGCGTTCAGGACTGCGTAGGATATAGAGCAATTCGCCGATGGCTTCCAATAATTTTTTGTATTCGTCTAGAATTTCGTCATGACCTAAGTTGGTCAATTTTTGTAAACGTAAATCTAAAATGGCTTGGGCTTGGACTTCGGTCAAATAATATAAACCGTCACGGATACCGTATTGTTCGTCTAAATCTTCCGGGCGAGCAGCATCGACACCGGTTGCTGCCAACATCTCTGCCACATGCCCAAGTTGCCATGGACGGGCAAGCAATTCACGTTTGGCGCTTTCCGGATTTGGTGCTTGACGAATTAGCTCAATAATTGGGTCCACATTGGCTAACGCAATGGCAAGACCTTCCAAAATATGGGTGCGTTCACGTGCTTTGCGTAATTCAAAGATGGTACGGCGGGTCACCACTTCGCGGCGATGTAACACGAATGCTTCAATGAGTTGTTTTAAATTCAAGAGTTTCGGCTGACCGTGGTCTAATGCCACGATATTAATCCCGAAAGTGACCTGCATTTGCGTGAGGGCATACAAGTTGTTTAATACCACTTCACCCACGGCATCGCGCTTGATTTCAATGACGATACGCATACCGTCTTTATCTGATTCATCACGTAAACCGCTAATGCCTTCAATTTTTTTCTCTTTGACGAATTCCGCAATTTTTTCGATTAATTTGGCTTTATTAACTTGATACGGAATTTCGTTAACGATGATGCTTTCACGGCCTTTTTCATCAGTTTCAATTTCCGCACGGGCGCGGACATAAATTTTACCACGACCGGTCTTATAGGCTTCTTCAATGCCTTTACGGCCGTTAATGAGTGCCGCAGTGGGGAAATCCGGACCGGGAATGTGACTCATCAATTCATCAATGGTGATATCGTTATTTTCGATATAAGCCAAGCAACCGTCTAATACTTCGCCTAGGTTGTGTGGTGGGATGTTGGTTGCCATCCCCACTGCAATCCCGGAGGAGCCGTTGACCAATAAGGCTGGGACTTTGGTTGGTAATACTTCAGGAATTTGTTCCGAACCATCATAGTTTGGCACAAAATTGACGGTTTCTTTATCGAGATCTGCCAATAATTCGTGGGCGATTTTGGTCATACGGGCTTCCGTATAACGCATCGCCGCCGGCGCATCGCCATCTACAGATCCGAAGTTACCTTGACCGTCCACTAACATATAACGCAAGGAGAAAGGTTGCGCCATACGCACCAAGGTATCATATACCGCGCTATCACCGTGCGGGTGGTATTTACCGATAACGTCACCCACAATACGTGCAGATTTACGGTAAGGTTTATTGTAGGCATTGCCCCCTTCGTGCATAGCAAATAACACGCGGCGGTGTACCGGTTTTAAGCCGTCACGTACATCAGGCAAGGCACGTCCTACAATAACGGACATGGCGTAATCGAGGTATGAAGATTTCAGCTCTTCTTCAATACTGACCGGCGTAATATCTTGGACGAAATCAGACATTTAGAACTTCCTAATCATTAAATTTAATAGTGAAAAAATTGGCGTAATTATAGCACAACAAGGCATTTTCCCCTAAGGAAAATCTTGTTTTTAGATGAGAAAAGTGCGGTAGGTTTTTGATGTGTTTTTAATATGAATAAGGCGGTTCGAAGACCGCCTTATTTGTGACTATTTTTTGTTATTTTCTGAACATTGATGGATATCGCTGCATTTTCCGTAAAGGTACAGGCTGTGGCTGGAAAGCTCAATGCCATGTTGTTTACTGATTTCTTTTTGGCGACTTTCAATTAATTCGTCATTGAATTCAAACACTTTTCCACAATCGGTACAAATAATGTGGTCGTGATGTTGTGTCGGTGCTAATTCGAAAACGGATTTATTCCCTTCAAAGTTGTGACGAATTAAAATTTTTGCTTCATCGAATTGGTTTAAAACACGATATACCGTGGCCAAACCGATGTCTGCACCATTTTCTAATAGCATTTTGTAAACATCTTCCGCAGAAAAATGCTGTTCACTGTGTTTTTGCATTAAAGCAAGAATCGTCAAACGGGGTTCAGTAATTTTTAATCCTGCTTTTTTTAATAATTTGATGTTTTCTTCAGACATAACAGCTCCTTTTTTGCTATTAAGCTAACTCAGCTAAACACATTTCGTCATAAACTTGTTTAACCCATTTGTTGACACGTTCAGACGTTAATTCCGGTTGACGATCTTCATCAATACATAATCCGACAAAGGTATTATCGTCAACTAATGCTTGTGATGATTCGAATGTATAACCTTCGGTTGGCCAGTGACCAACGATAATTGCACCGTGAGGTTCAACAATATTGCGTATTGTTCCCATGGCATCACAGAAATAATCGGCGTAATCTTCTTGGTCACCACAGCCGAAAATCGCAACAAGTTTATCAGTAAAATCAATTTGTTCTAATGTTGGGAAAAAATCATCCCAGTCGCATTGCGCTTCACCGTAATACCAAGTTGGGATACCAAACAGAAGAAAATCATACGCTTCGATATCTTCTTTGCTACTTTTTGCAATGTCACGAATATCAACTAATTCGCTACCTAATTGTTTTTGAATCATTTTGGCAATGTTTTCAGTATTGCCTGTATCACTACCATAAAATAAGCCGACAACAGCCATCTTGTTACCTATTTCTTAACGTTAAAATAATCTTGTAAAATTGTTACGATTAGCTCGGAACGATTCACGTTTCGAGTGGATGCTAAATCTTCTAGTTGTTGAACCAAATCCGCATGCAATTTCAATTCGACACGCTTTAATCCACAGGATTTATCACGTTTTAATTGATTGCGTTTATTAATACGAATTTGTTGCTCCCGACTCAGTGGATTGGTTTTCGGACGCCCAACTCTACGAATTTCACTAAATAAATCTAAAGTAATGCAGTCAGAATCTTGTTTTGCCATTTTGTTAACCACTGGCGTATTCATCACATCGAATAAAGAATTATTCAGAAAGTGATAATGATAAGCCACAACGAAATTTGTTGCGAACTATATCATAAATTCCACACCAAATGAAATTCTATTTAGATTCATCTGAGCTATTAATTCTATCTAAAAAATGCGTGATCGCGCGGATAACAAATTGCGGTTTTTCTGCGTGAACCCAATGCCCGCTGCCGTTGATGGTGAAGGAGGTCGCCTGTGGACATTGGGATAAAATGCGATTGGTATATTCGGGCAATATATAAGATGAATTGCCGCCTTTGATAAACAAACAAGGTTGTTTGATATGGCGAGATTCCCAGCCCATTAAGTGAGGGTAATTGCGCTTAAGTGCGGTCAAATTAAAGCGAAAATAATCGTTACTTGAGGCATCAAAGGATTTCAACATAAATTGTTGTACGCTTTCATCGCGAATATGCTGTGATAAAATGGGTTTAGCCTCTTGACGGGTATGGGGTTGAGCATTTTTTACAGCAAATAAACCGTTAAATACGTCATCGTGCCCATGTTCGCCATAAGCGACAGGTGCAATATCAATCACGACTAAGCCTTTGACGAATTTAGGGTAATTTGCGGCACAAACCATAGCGCTTTTTCCACCCATGGAATGCCCGACTAAAATCACTTCATGAATGCCCAAAGAATGAATCACGTCAACTACATCTTTCGCCATTAAATCATAATTCATGTCTTCGCTATGAAAACTCAAGCCGTGATTACGTAAATCCATCCGTAAAATAGAATAATCATCACTAAAGGCGCGAGCGATGATGCCCAAGTTATTCATATCGCCGAATAAACCATGAATGAACACCAAAACAGGTTTGTTAATTGCTTGTTTTAATTCATTAAATTGAAAATTGAGTAATTTTTTCATCGGCTAAATTTGGGGCTAGAGAATTTGCTAATAGCTCGCTATAATGTGCGAAAAGCTTAAATAGATCAAGCAAGTGGAGAAAGAAAATGAAAATTATCGAAGTGGACGAAGAGCTTTATCAATACATTGCCGGCAACACGCAATCTATTGGCGAAAGTGCATCGGATATTTTACGCCGTTTATTAAATCTTTCTCCGCGCAATGCTTATTTTAGTCTTCCGGAAAGTCAATCGACGACGGTCACTACGTCTTCCAATGAGTCAATTCAGATAGCGGAACAACCACCTGTTTTCGAAGAAGAAATTAACAAGCCGGTGATTAAAAAGCAATCCGATGAGGTTATGCAGAAAACCATCACAAAATTAGAAGCGTTACTCAACTCAGAAGCATTTAAACAAGAAAATAAAGCGGTCATTCGTTTCTTAAATATTCTGACAATTTTATATCGCACCAACCCGGAAGGGTTTGCCCTCGCCACCGAGTCATTGCAAGGGCGCACGCGCGTTTATTTTGCCCGTGATGAAGGCACCTTGTTAATGGCAGGGAATCATACGAAACCGAAACAAATTCCGGATACGCCGTATTGGGTGATCACAAATACCAACAGCGGTCGTAAAATGCTTATGTTGGAAGGCGCGATGCAGTCCATGCATTTGCCGGAACAATTAATTGATCAAGTGCGGTCATTTTTTACGGCAAATTAACGCTTATGGCACTGGGTCAGCAATTTGCACAATCTCCTTTATTTTCCAAGCGAATCGCCTTGCAAGTTTTGCAAGGCGACGCTTTTACATGGCCGCAACTCCTCGAAAAAACACAGCAAATCTCCACGTATTTACAACATCTTGGTGTGAAGCCACAAAATGGCATCGCATTGTGTGGGAAAAATCGCCTAGAACTGGTGTTATTTTATTTATCGGCGATTCAAATCGGTGCCCGCGTTTTAATGCTCAACCCCATGTTTCCACTGGAAAAACGTATTGCACTTTGCCAAGCCTATAATGCGGATTTTTTCTTTACCGCAGACCACGCAGAATGTGTTGCAGAATCCCAAAAGTGCGGTGAGATTTTCAGGTGTTTTTTTACTTTTTCGGATGCCATAAAGCAGGCAGAGAAAATAGACTCTTTCGGCGATTTTCCCGTTAATTTGACGCAACCGGCTACCATGACGCTCACATCAGGATCTACGGGCTTACCCAAAGCCGTTGTGCATAATGTGCAAGCACATTTGGCAAACGCTCAAGGCGTATGTGATTTAATGCAATTTGGTGCGGCAGATTCATGGTTGCTTTCATTGCCGTTATATCATGTTTCCGGTCAGGGAATTGTGTGGCGTTGGTTGACGACAGGGGCAACCTTGGTGTTACCCGGCGAAGATTTTTATGCGGCAGTCAATCAGGTGACTCATGTTTCTTTGGTGCCAACGCAAGTGCAACGCTGGTTACAGTATTTGCAAGAAAAACCAACGGCAATACAAACACGCGCTGTATTGCTTGGCGGGGCACATATTCCTTTAGCACTGACGCAAGCTTTGCAGCGTCTTGGCGTGAAAAGTTATTCCGGTTATGGCATGACAGAAATGGCCTCCACGGTGTTTGCTAAACAAAGTGATGAAAAAAACGGGGTAGGGCAGCCTTTAGCCGGACGTGAATACTGTTTGCACAATGAGGAAATTTGGTTGCGCGGTGCAGGCTTGGCGTTAGGTTATTGGCAAGAGGGCCGCATCGTTTCTTTTCTTAACGAACAAGGTTGGTTTGCCACGAAAGATAAAGGTATTTGGCACGACGGCGAACTTGTGATTTCAGGGCGAATTGATAATATGTTTATTTCCGGCGGAGAAAACATTCAGCCGGAAGAAATTGAAAAACTGATTTTACAGTCTGATTTAGTCAAACAGGTTTTTGTGTTGCCTGTCACCGATCCGGAGTTCGGTCAACGACCGGTAGCTATTGTGGAATGGCGAGAGCCGACAAAAAGTGCGGTGGAAAATCTGAAGGGATTTTTACAAGGGCGATTGGAACGTTTTAAACAACCTGTTGCCTATTATGAATTGCCGTTAAATTTAAGCGACGGTGCAATCAAAGTTTCTCGGAAAACGTTAGCAGGCTGGCTAGCGAAACAATTAGGATAAATATGAAAATAAAAACGTTTTTAACCGCACTTTGTGCTGCCTTATTTTTAAATATGGCGGTGTCACAAAGTGCCTTTGCCGATCAAAATACCCTGTCTTTGCCAACCGAAAAAAGTCTCAAGGCAGATCTTGCCGCAGCACAAAAAATGCCGGATGGTGATGAAAAACAAACGTTGGTCACAGACATTCAAACCTCTTTGGATTTATTGCAACAAATTCAAGCGCAGCAAAAGGCCAATGAGGCGCTACAAGCTACATTGAATGGGGCGGAAGCTGAGATTCAGAAGAATAATGCCGAATTACAAACGTTGAAAAAACAATTAAATACCGCCACAGCCGAGGATTATCAATCTCGCCACTTAGCGGATTTACAGGCTCAGCTTGAAAAATTAATCGAACAACAACAGGAAACGCAATCGGCGTTAGGGGCAGTGAATAGCCAATTGGCGGGGCAAAGCTCAGTATCCGAGCGGGCGCAAGCCACATTAACCGCCAATTTGAAGCGTGCGCAAGAGCTTAATCAAAAGCTTGGCGATAGTACGACTTCAGCAGCATTGAAACAGCAGGCTCAGTTAGAGTTACAACTGATTGATCTGAAAAATAATTACAATCAAATTTTGTTGAAAAACAGCGATCAGTTGACGGTGTTATATCAAAGCCGTTATGACTTATTAAACGCTCGTGCGCAAGTGCTACAACAACAGATTGCAGCCATTCAAGAGGCGATTAATCAACAGCATTTGGCACAAACACAAAATCAGGTTGATCAAGTACAGCAACAAAGTCAAAGTGCGGTCAAAAATAATTATATTCAGAAAGAATTGGAGCGTAATGCGCAACTGAGCCAATTTTTATTGGAACAAACGGAAAAAACCAACGCCTTGACGCAAGATGAATTGCGTATGCGTAGTGTGTTGGATAGCTTAACCCAAACGCAGCGCACCATTGATGAGCAAATTAGTGCGTTGCAAGGCACATTAGTGCTATCACGGATTATTCAACAACAAAAACAAAAATTACCGACAAACTTGAATATCCAAGAATTATCAAAACAAATTGCCGATTTGCGTGTACAAATTTTTGATATGACCCAACGCCGTAATGAGTTATACGATTTAGATGCTTACTTAGCGAAAGTTCAAGCGGATCAGAATCAAACCTTTACTGAGGCGGAAAAAACACAGCTCATCAATTTGTTGACAGAGCGCCGTAAAATTGCTTCAGATGTGATTAAGTCCTTAAATAATCAGCTGAATTTAGCGATTTCTTTAGAATTGACACAGCAACAAATTACGCAAATCAGTGATCAAATTCAAGCCAAATTGGATCAACAAAGCTTTTGGGTAAAAAGCAATAACCCGATTAATTTAGCGTGGTTTAAGAATTTACCTATGTCGCTTGGCGAGCAACTTGAGGGAATCAGTAAAAAATTAGGTTTTCCGAGTAATTTTGATAATTTGCCTTATTTGCTGACCTATGTGGCGATTTTAGTGCTTATTGGTGGCATTATCTTTAGATTTAAAACCTTTATTAAACAAAAATTAGCCTCTATCAACAGTGAAATTAATCGCCTTAGAACCGATAGCCAGTGGCACACCCCTATGGCGTTATTGTTTACCGGCATTATTTCGTTATCGTCAACATTATGGTTCTTGGCCGTTTGTCAGTTGTTTGGTTTCTTCTTCGTGAGAAACCCTGCGGAATTTTGGCAGTGGTCGTTGAGTATGGCGGCGTATTGGTGGTTTTTTACTTTTGTCCTTGCGGTGTTACGTCCAAATGGCATTTTGGTACACCACTTCGGTTTCACGCAGGATGCGGCTGAAAAACTGCAAGCCATTACAAAACGCATCATTGTTACCGTGGTGTTGTTATTGAATACTTCGGTATTTAGTGACGTAATGGAAAGCGGTTTGGCGGATGATGTGCTTGGAGAAGTGAATACCATCATCGCATTAGTTTTCTGTATCGTCATCATTGCACCACGTTTTAGCAAAGCGTCAAAAGCCTTTGGTCAAACAAGCCACGATCATCGCGATAAACTGCTTTTAAAAATTGTCCGCATCTTGTTGCAATTAGTGCCGGTCGGGTTAATCGTATTGGTGGTTCTCGGTTATTACTACACGGCACTAAACTTAATTAATCATATGATTAACACCTACATCGCTTGGGTGGTTTGGTCGTTGGCGCGCCATACGATATACCGTGCGATCACAGTATCTTCTCAGCGTTTGGCTTATCGTCGTTTACAAGAAAAACGTCAGCAAAAAGCGGCTGAGTTGAATGATGGTTCGCCTTCCGATGATGTTGTGGTGGTGAGCGAGCAAGAAGAAGGCATGGCGGTCAACCAAGTGCGCAGTCAGTTGTTACGTTTTGCCGATTTATTCATTTGGACGGCATTGTTTGCGATTCTCTATTATGTGTGGTCGGATTTAGTCACCGTAGCAAGTTACTTACGCGACATTACCTTATGGCAGCAAACAACGACAACAGAAGCCGGTGTGGTAACCGAAAGTATTTCGCTGTTTAACTTACTTGTTGCGTTAGTGATTATCGGTATTACTTACATTTTAGTGCGCAACTTGCCGGGGATTTTAGAAGTGTTGATCTTCTCCCGCGTGAAGTTATCACAAGGTACGCCTTATACTATCAACACGTTATTGACGTACACGTTAGTTGCCATTGGTGGGGCTTGGGCTTTTGCCACCTTGGGCATGTCATGGTCAAAATTGCAGTGGTTATTCGCCGCACTTTCTGTAGGTCTCGGTTTTGGTATGCAGGAAATTTTTGCGAACTTCGTGTCGGGTATCATTCTCTTATTTGAACGTCCGATTCGGGTTGGTGATACCGTGACCATTAACGATGTGACCGGCACGGTAGCGAAAATCCGTATTCGTGCGATTACGATTATCGATCCTGATCGTAAGGAAGTCATTGTACCAAATAAATCTTTCGTGACCGGACAGGTCATTAACTGGGCATTGTCTAACACGATTACTCGTGTGGTGATTTCCATTGGGGTGGCATATGGCTCTGATTTAGACTTGGTCAAACGTTTATTGCTAAAAGCGGCCTCAGAACAAGCTAATATTATGAAAGATCCGGAACCGCGCGCCTTATTCCTCAGTTTTGGCGCTAGCACTTTGGATCATGAATTACGAGTTTATGTTTCTCAAGTCTCTGAGCGCACCAATACCATTGATGCGTTAAACCGCCGTATTAACGAATTGTTTGCGGAAAATAACATTGAGATCGCTTTCAATCAGCTTGATGTCTTTATCAAAAATCAAGATACCGGCGCGATTATGCCGTTGGTGGAAGTGAAATCATAAATCGAATTAAAGAGAGAAGATTATGGCTGGAAATACGATTGGGCAATTGTTTCGCGTCACCACCTTTGGTGAATCTCATGGCATCGCATTAGGTTGTATTGTTGATGGTGTGCCACCAAATATGGCGCTTTCGGAAGCAGATATTCAGCCGGATTTAGATCGCCGTAAACCGGGTATCTCTCGTTACACGACGCCACGTCGAGAAGACGATGAAGTGCAAATTTTGTCCGGCGTCTTTGAGGGCAAAACCACCGGTACCAGCATTGGCATGATCATCAAAAACGGCGATCAACGCTCGCAGGATTATGGCGAAATCAAAGATCGTTTTCGCCCGGGGCATGCTGATTTCACTTATCAGCAAAAATACGGTATTCGTGATTATCGCGGTGGCGGTCGGTCTTCTGCTCGTGAAACCGCCATGCGTGTGGCGGCAGGCGCTATTGCAAAAAAATATTTACGTGAACAATTCGGCATTGAAGTGCGAGGCTTTTTAAGCCAAATCGGCAAAGTGAAAATTGCACCACAATCCCTTGAAAACATTGATTGGGCGGAAGTGAATAGTAATCCGTTTTTCTGTCCGGATAAAAGAGCGGTGGAAAAATTCGATGAATTAATTCGTGACTTGAAAAAGCAAGGTGATTCCATCGGCGCCAAATTAACTGTCATTGCCGAAAATGTGCCGGTGGGCTTAGGCGAACCGGTATTTGACCGATTGGATGCGGATTTAGCCCACGCTCTGATGAGCATTAACGCGGTAAAGGGCGTAGAAATTGGCGATGGTTTCGCCGTCGTAGAACAACAGGGCAGTGAACATCGTGACGAAATGACACCGGAGGGCTTTCTTTCCAATCATGCGGGCGGCATTTTGGGCGGTATCAGCTCAGGACAACCGATTATTGCGACCATTGCGTTAAAACCTACCTCTAGCATCACCCTTCCGGGGCGCTCAGTCAATCTTAATAACGAACCCGTAGAGGTGGTGACCAAAGGTCGTCATGACCCTTGTGTGGGGATTCGCGCCGTGCCGATTGCCGAAGCGATGATGGCGATTGTGCTATTAGATCATTTATTACGATTTCAGGCGCAGTGTCGATAATTTGCAACAGGGACACCATAATGAATAAGATTTTTCATCAACTCATCAAAAGTGCGGTCATTTTTAGCAGCGTTTTTTTTGCGACCTCCACTTTTGCTGCACCACAAGATTGGCAACAGATCAAACGCCCGATTCCGGCAGAAAACGGCAAAGCCGAGGCGATTGGCAGCTATTCCAACGGCTGTATTATCGGTGCGGAACCCTTGCCTTATAAAGGCGAAGGCTATCAAGTCATTCGTATGAATAAAAACCGTTATTATGGTCATCCGGACATGATTCGTTATTTGCAACGTCTTGGGCAACGCGTCAAAGCGGCTGGTTTACCAACGATGTTGGTTGGGGATATTGCTATGCCGGGGGGCGGACGTTTTTTGACGGGGCACGCCAGTCATCAAATGGGCTTAGATGCTGACATTTGGTTGCGCATGGGCAGTATGTCTGACACTGATGCCTTGAATTCAGATGGAAAAGGTTTGTTGGTGGTGAATCGCAAAGCACAACGGGTGGACGAAAGCATTTGGACAGCAAATCACGCAAAACTGATTAAGTTAGCCGCGGAAGATCCGAAAGTGACGCGTATTTTTGTTAATCCGGCGATTAAGTTAAAGCTCTGTGAAACGGCAGGTTCGGATCGTGCTTGGTTGCATAAAATCCGTCCGTGGTTTGGGCATGACTCGCATTTCCATGTGCGCCTCACTTGTCCGCCGGGAGCACAACACTGCGAAAACCAAGCACCGGTGCCAGCCGGAGATGGTTGTGATAGCGAACTTTATTCTTGGTTTGAACCGCCAAAACCCGGGGCAACACCAAGTAAGCCAAAAGTCACACCGCCGGAACCTTTTTTGTGTCAACAAATCTTGAACTCACCAAATCGGAGTGAATGGTTGGAGTAAGGGATGGAATTCGGTCTTGATATTTTAGCCATTTTATTTGTGGTCGCTTTGGTTGCCGGTTTTATTGATGCGATTGCCGGCGGTGGCGGATTAATTACGATTCCGTCGTTGCTGATGACAGGCATTCCGCCTGCGGTCGCGTTGGGGACTAACAAGCTACAAGCTTGTGGTGGTTCCTTTTCCGCCAGTCTTTATTTTTTACGTAAAAGGGCGGTCAATTTTTCGGAAGTTTGGTTAATCTTGCTGATGATTTTCTTTGGTTCTGTCGCTGGAACGATTTTAATTCAGCTGATTGATGCCTCCGTCATTAAAAAAATTCTGCCATTTTTAATTTTAGCCATCGGTGTTTATTTTTTAGTGACCCCTAAACTGGGCGATGAAGATCGTAAACAACGCCTGTCTTATCCGGTTTTCGCTTTTTGTATCGGCACATTGATGGGTTTTTATGACGGATTTTTCGGGCCGGGCACCGGTTCGATTATGAGCTTGGCATGTGTGACCTTATTGGGTTTTAATTTAGCCAAGGCAACCGCCCATGCCAAAGTCATGAATTTTACCTCTAACTTGGCTTCCTTAATTTTGTTCCTTATTGGGGGGCAAATTTTATGGACGGTCGGTTTGGCTATGATGGCGGGACAATTTATTGGCGCCAATTTAGGCGCTAAAATGGTGATGACAAAAGGTAAAACGTTGATTCGCCCAATGGTGGTGGTTATGTCTTTTATCATGACGATAAAAATGGCCTTTGATCAAGGCTGGTTTAATTTTTAAGGGGATAAAGTGCGGTGAATTTCCGCAACGTTTTTTATGGCAGATTCTCAACAAAATATTCGTTTAACGGCACGTGTCGGCTATGAGCCGCATTTCTCGTGGTCTTATTTAAAGCCTAAATACTGGGGCATTTGGCTCGGTATTTTGGTTTTGCTGTTACTGGCGTTTATTCCTTTTCGTTTGCGCGATAAATTCGCCGCCAAGATTGGTCTGTTGGTTGGACATAAAGCGAAAAAGCAACGCAAACGTGCGCAAATTAATTTGCAATATTGTTTTCCGCAATGGTCGGAACAACACCGCGAACAGGTGATTGATGACATGTTTGTTGTATTGGCGCAAGTGATGCTAGGGATCGGCGAGATTGCGGTGCGTTCAAAAAAACATTTGCAACAGCGCAGTGAATTTATTGGCATTGAGCATATTAAACAGGCAAAAGAGCAGGGTAAAAATGTGATTTTGCTGGTGCCGCACGGTTGGGCGATTGATGCATCAGGGATTATTTTGCACACTCATGGCATTCCGATGACATCCATGTATAACCCGCATCGCAATCCGCTGGTGGATTGGCTTTGGACGCTGGCGCGTCAACGTTTTGGTGGCAAAATGCATGCGCGCCAAAATGGTATCAAACCGTTTTTGAGTCACATTCGACAAGGACAAATGGGTTATTATTTGCCGGACGAAGATTTTGGTGAAGAACAAAGCGTGTATGTGGATTTCTTCGCGACCTACAAAGCAACCTTGCCGGGCATTAATAAAATGGCGAAGTTGGCAAAAGCTGTTGTGATTCCAATGTTTCCGCGTTATAACGCGCAGCTGGGTAAATACCAAATGGAAATTCATCCGGCAATGACACTGAGTGATGATCCGCAGCAATCTGCTCGCGCCATGAACGCAGAAATCGAAAGTTTTGTCACCGAAACACCGGAACAATATGTATGGATTTTGCAGCTTCTGCGTACCCGAAAAAATGGCGAAGATCTTTATGATTAATGTTCGGCAATCTTGCGATTTATGATAATATGCGCGCCGATTTATAATTTTAATTTGTGTGAAAAAACAACCGCACTTTTAGGTAAAAAAATGGAAAAACAACTTGCACTTATTGCTTCCTCAATTAAATCCATTCCTGATCATCCGAAATCGGGAATCATTTTTCGTGATATTACCAGCTTAGTAGAAGAACCGGCGGCGTTTCGCGCGGCGATCGATTTGATGGTGCAACATTGCAAAGATAAAGGCATTAATAAAGTCATTGGGACGGAATCCCGTGGCTTTATTTTTGGTGCACCGGTGGCATTGGCATTAAATGTGCCTTTTGTGTTGGTACGTAAACCGGGTAAATTGCCGCGTGAAACCATTGCGCAATCTTATGAATTGGAATACGGACAAGACACCTTGGAAATTCATGTGGATTCCATTCAAAAAGGTGATAACGTATTGATTATTGATGACTTATTGGCAACAGGCGGAACCGTTGAAGCCACGGTTAAATTAGTACAACGTTTGGGCGGCGAAGTGAAGCATGCGGCATTCGTGATTAATTTACCGGATTTAGGCGGCGAACAACGTTTACGTGGCTTAGGCGTAGAACCTTATACTTTAGTTAATTTTGCCGGTCATTAATTTTCTAAACGGGCAGGGATAAAGCATGAGTTATCAAGTATTAGCAAGAAAATGGCGACCAAAAACCTTTGCTGATGTTGTCGGTCAGCAACATATTTTGACCGCACTTGCTAACGGCTTGCGTGAAAATCGCCTGCATCATGCTTATTTATTTTCCGGCACGCGCGGCGTGGGAAAAACCTCCATTGCCCGTTTATTTGCCAAAGGGCTAAATTGTGTTAACGGTGTGACTGCCGAGCCTTGTGGTGTATGTGAACACTGTAAAGCCATTGAAGAAGGCAATTTTATCGATTTAATTGAAATCGATGCGGCATCCCGCACCAAAGTGGAAGATACACGCGAGCTGTTGGATAACGTGCAATACAAGCCGGTGTTGGGGCGTTATAAAGTGTATCTTATCGATGAAGTGCACATGCTTTCCCGCCATTCTTTCAATGCGCTCTTAAAAACCTTGGAAGAGCCGCCGGAATATGTGAAATTCCTGTTGGCGACTACTGATCCTCATAAACTGCCGGTGACGATTTTATCTCGTTGTATGCAGTTCCATTTGAAAGCCTTGGAGCAATCCCAAATTGCCGAGCATTTAGGATACATCCTAAATCAGGAACAGATTCCCTTTGAGTCTTTAGCATTAGATAAACTTGCCAGTGCGGCACAAGGCAGTATCCGCGACAGCCTCAGTTTGACAGATCAAGCCATTGCAATGAGTAACGGCAATGTCACGCTCAATATTGTCAATGAAATGTTGGGTTTATTGGATGAAACCCAAGCCATTGAGATGATTTATGCCTTGCAACAAGGCAATGGCGAAAAACTCATGCAAGTTGTCAGTGAGGTGGCGAATAAAGCAGGTGATTGGGATGAGCTGTTGCGTGAAGTTGCAGAAAATTTGCATAAGATCGCAATGCAGCAATTATTACCACAAGCCTCGTTAACGGAAGCGGATCACATTAGCTTTTTAGCGAAACATATCGCACCACAGGACGTACAGTTTTTCTATCAAGTGGTGGTAAGCGGCCGGAAAGAATTAAGTTTGGCACCAACAGCGCGCATGGGCGCAGAAATGGTGTTATTGCGTGCGTTGGCGTTTCATCCGAAATTCATTGGTCAACCGCTAAACCTTGAAAACAGCACGCAAGAAAGTTCACCAAAAAATCCATCAAGTGCGGTGGAAAATCATGTTAAATCTTCTGGGCAAACTGCTTCAGCGGCAATTGAAATGCCAGTGGTTTCTCAGGCGATAAAAGCGCATTATCAAGATCGTAAAAAATCCACTACGAATGAAACCGTGGCAAAAAGCGCGCAACCTCAATTCACGCAATCGGCAGAACCCTTGGTGAGTTCGCCTGTACTTGGCGCATTAAACGGGTTAGACCAACTGGATGCGATGCCGAGTAGCCCTTCTCAAGAAAAAAAAAAGTCTGAGCGCCTAGCACAACATTCCTCTGAAAAACTGACCGCACTTTCTCATGCTTCTGACACCTTGGATGCTAAAAGTGCGATGGAAAATCCGAATGAATCGGAGAGCGAAGAAAACGATTCAGATGGGCTAGGCGAAGATTACCGTTGGGAGTGGAGCAACCCGGAGCTAGCACAGGTTGAACAAGGCCCCAAACCTTCGGACATTAAGGCCGCCATTCTGCAAGACATCACTCCTGAATTACAGCAAAAAATTGTCCATTTAACGGAAGAACAAGATCGCTGGGCACAGTTAATTGAACAAAGCGGTGTGGAAAATCTCACCAAAGAATTTGCCTTAAATACCTTTATTTGGACGGAAAGCGAAGACGCGTTTAAATTGGGCGTACGTTCCAGCCATGCACATTTGAATCAAGATAAGCATTGCAAATTGTTGCAGCAGTCGGTTTCACATGTGTTAGGGAAAACCATTGTATTGACCGTTGAAATCAATGATGACGAGCACTATCTCACGCCGACAGATTATCGCCGTAAAATTTATGCTCAATTACGGGAGCAGGCGAAACAGGATTTATTGCAGGATCAAAAATTGCAATTATTGGAACGCGAATTTGATTGTAGCGTTGATGTGAAAAGTATTCGTCCGGTGTAATGATGTTTAGAAAACATGCCTTTAAATTCCTCGCGTTTCTCATTTTTCTTATAGCGGCGATTACCGGTTATCTTGTTTATAGCTTAACGATTTTCTCTCCCGTCAATATTCACTTTAGCACGACGCCAAATCTCATCTATCATCCGATAAAAAAACAGGATGAGTTAATTTGTTATCAAGCAGAGCAGACTCCACCGGAAATACCACAAAAGACATTTCGTTTATTGGTTTGGAATTTGCATAAAGGACAAGATGCCGGTTGGCAAGAAGCGCTGGAGCGTTTTGCGCAAGAGCGGGATATTTTGCTATTGCAGGAAGTCTTAAATACGCAGGGGTTGGCTGCGCAATATTCATTGTCATTTCCTACCGCACTTTACGCGAGCGCCTTTGCTTATTTACAACAACAATCAGGCGTTGAAATTCTCTCTCAATTTGCACCGCACTTTTACTGTGCCGGCTCAAAACCCGAACCTTGGATTCGTATTCCCAAAGTGGGCGCGGCGATGAGTTTGCCTCTGCCCAACAGGCAAGCGCTGTTATTGGTCAACGTGCATTTGATTAATTTTGAAATAAACCCGACGGCTTATGAAGAACAACTTCGCACACTGATGCAGTTAGTTTCGCAACATCAAGGCCCGCTTGTGTTATCCGGTGATTTTAATTCTTGGAACGGTTATCGTATGCGGATCATCCGAGAATTGATAAAGGAATTCGGTTTGATTGAAGTCCCTTTTGCACAAGATCACCGATTACGTTTTTTAGGCAATCCGTTGGATCATGTTTTTGTGCGTGGGCTGAACGTATTAAATGCGACAACAGAACCAACGGAAAGCTCTGATCATGCCCCGTTGTTATTGGATCTGGAATTAGCCGATTAAACATTGAATGCAAGTTAGTTTGTTTTTCGTAATAAAAATAATTCGCAAGAGCTATGTTCATCTAAATGAAAAACCTCTAAAATTCGTAAACTTATTAACCAATCACAAGTCTTATTTATGAAACTATTGATTTCGAATCAACACGGTGCCATCGTCATGGCGCTCATGCCATTTTTATATGGAATGTTGCTCAGCAACCCGATTTGGCAACACATTTTCTTTTTGCTAGCATGGTTTTCCTTGTATTTAATGACCTATCCGTTTCTGAATTTATTTAAAGGCAGAAATTTGGAACTGTATATCAAATGGTCGTGGATTTATTTCTTCGCCTGTGTCATTTTTGCTATTCCGGTTTTGATTTATAACTGGCATACGGCGTTATTTGTGGCAGCCATGTTGCCGTTCGTGTTAGTCAGTATTTATTACGTTAAGCAAAAAGATGAGCGCGCTTTTTTAAATGATTTAGCGGGTATTGTGATTTTTGCCATTGCCGGCATGGGATCCTATTATTTTCCTGACCGCACTTTTGATGACAAAATTTGGCTAGTAGCGCTGTATCCGAGCTTATTTTTTATCGGTACGACCTTATATGTGAAATCCGTTATGCGCGAGCGTAAAAATCCGTTATATTTAAAATTGTCCATCGGCTTTCACGCTCTTTGTATTCTCGGATTTATTCTCGTAGATCAATATCTCATGGCGTTAGCATTTGTGCCGCCATTCATCCGAGCCATTTGGCTGCCGCAGAAAAAAATGTCGGTAAAACAAGTGGGCTTCACCGAAATCGGTATTTCCCTGTTGTTTTTTGCTAATTTGCTTTATGCCACTTTATAAAAAAATGATGAAAAAACGGTTAAAGCATTTTGCAATCGGTCTGGGCTTATTTAGTTTTTCTGCACTTGCTGTAGAAACGCCGGTTTTTTCCGTGGTTCAAACCGTGGAAGAAAGCGGGAAACTGTTGCGTAATGAACTTACGAATGATCAGCTAAGAGATTGGGGGCGAGCTTTTTTTCAACGCAATGATATGCCCTCCGTGTTTAATGTGATGTATCTTCTTGCATTGAAAGGTGATCGACGCGCACAGTTGGATCTTGGGCGACTTTATTTTCGTGGAGAAGGTGTCGAACAAAACTATGAAAAAGCCTATTGGTGGTTCAGCGAGGCCGCAGAACAGGGAAGCAGAATTGCGGTAACCAATTTAGGTATTCTTTACGCCGGTGGTTATGGTGTCAAAAAAAATCTTAACCACGGGATTTATTTATTGGAGAAAACCGCGTCAGCTAATGACTCACAGGCGATGCTCGTTTTAGGCACTCTGTACTATAACGAAATTAAAATTAGAGACTTTAATAAAGCTTTCAAGTGGTTGGAAAAAGGGGCTAAACAAGGTAATGAAGAGGCTATTTTCCGCTTAGCGTTAATGTATGAACGAGGCGAAGGAACAAAACGCAATCGACCGATGGCGATTTCTATTTATAAAGATTTAATCGCACAACAAAGCCGTTTTTCAGAGGAAGCAAAAGAGCGATTAAATATATTGAGTGATGATTAGCAAAGATAAAAATCCACCTTTTAAGGTGGATTTTTTGTTTGTATTACCGTGATAATTTCAATAAAAAACAACCGGAAAACCCACCGCACTTTTCATATAAAAAAGGACGCCAATCATGCGTCCTTTTAAATCTTAACTTAGTCTCATTCCTGCGGTGTCACCACTTCAATTTCCACATTGCTATGTAAGCCTCGCGGTAACTGCGTCCCTTTGCGACCCCGTTCAGCGCGGAATTTCTGTAAATCTTCCGGCTTCAAGGTCACTTTACGTTTTCCGGAATGGAAGACGAGGCTGGAATTTTCTTCAATTAACAATAACCGCACCAGCAATTCAGAACGTGCTTTTGCGTTGGCGGATGGAATTGTGACGATTTTGTTGCCTTTGCCTTTGGACAGTTCCGGTAAATCTTGTGCAGGGAAAATCAGCATTCTGCCGGCGGAGGTGAGTGCCACCAAAAGTGCGGTCGGATTTTTCAGTGTTAACGGTGGTAACACTTTGGCATTTTCTGGTAAGGAAATGAGCGCTTTACCGGCTTTGTTACGGGCGACTAAATCGGCGAATTTACAAATAAAGCCATAGCCTGCATCGGATGCCATGAGCAACGGTTGATCTTCATTTTCAATCAGCAGCTGATCAACGGTTGCGCCTGCCGGCAGGGTAAGTTTACCGGTGAGCGGCTCGCCTTGGGAGCGGGCAGACGGCAGACTTAGCGGATCCAGTGCATAACTGCGTCCTGTGCTGTCGATAAACACCGCCGGTTGATTGCTTTTACCGTAGGCATGCGCCAAATATTTGTCGCCGGCTTTGTAGCTTAAGCCTTGCGGATCAATGTCATGCCCTTTCGCACAACGCACCCAACCCATTTCCGATAAAATCACCGTCACCGGTTCTGTCGGCAGCATTTCATTTTCTGCAATGGCTTTGGCTTCCGCTCGTTCAACTAACGGCGAACGGCGTGGGCTAGCGTACGTTTTGGCATCTTGTTGAATTTCTTTTTTCAACAGCGTATTTAAACGGCGTTCGGAGCCTAAAATCTCTTCCAAAGATGACCGCTCTTTTTCCAGCTCCGCTTGTTCCGCTTGCAACTGATGTTCTTCCAGTTTCGCCAAATGACGCAAACGCAAGTTCAAAATGGCTTCCGCTTGTGCATCGCTTAAATTGAAACGTGCCATTAATTCGGCTTTCGGCTCATCTTCGTGACGGATGATTTCGATGACTTCATCAATATTCAAAAAGGCAATCATCAAACCTTGCAAGATATGCAGGCGTGCAAGCACTTTGTCTAAGCGATATTGCAAGCGTCGGGTCACGGTGGTACGACGGAAAGTCAGCCATTCGGTGAGGATTTCCAACAGATTTTTCACTGCCGGTTTGTAATCCAAACCAATCATGTTCATGTTGACACGATAGCTTTTTTCCAAATCGGTGGTGGCAAATAAATGCGCCATCATAGCATCGGTATCTACGCGATTCGAACGCGGCACGATCACAATGCGCACCGGATTTTCATGATCTGCTTCATCACGAATATCTTCTACCATCGGCAGTTTTTTCGCGGTCATTTGCTCGGCAATTTGCGCAATCACTTTGGATGGCGAGGCTTGGTGCGGCAGAGCGCTGATAATGATTTCCCCATCTTCTTTCTTCCATGCGGCGCGCATTTTGATAGAGCCGCGACCTTGTTGATATATTTTGCGAATTTCTTCTTTCGGCGAAATGATTTCTGCCTCTGTTGGGAAATCCGGGCCTTGTACTACGGTCAACAAATCATTCAAGGTCGTTTTCGGATTATCCAGCAACATCACTGCAGCATCGGCGATTTCATTAATGTTGTGCGGAGGAATATCCGTTGCCATCCCCACCGCAATCCCTGTCGTGCCGTTGAGTAAAATATGCGGCAAACGTGCCGGCAAATATTGCGGTTCTTCTAAGGTACCGTCAAAGTTCGGTTGATAATCTACAGTACCTTGACCGAGCTCTGCCAATAGAACTTCTGAAATTTTAGATAAACGGGATTCCGTATAACGCATCGCCGCGAAAGATTTCGGATCGTCCACCGCGCCCCAGTTGCCTTGTCCGTCAACTAATGGGTAACGGTAAGAGAAGGGCTGCGCCATCAACACCATAGCTTCATAGCAAGCGCTATCGCCGTGCGGGTGGAATTTACCCAACACATCCCCCACAGTACGGGCAGATTTTTTATATTTTGCCGCTGCATTCAGCCCAAGCTCGGACATGGCATAAATAATGCGTCGCTGTACCGGCTTCAAACCATCACCGATAAACGGCAAGGCGCGATCCATGATGACGTACATGGAGTAGTTGAGATACGCCCTTTCGGTGAAGTGGCGTAGTGGCATTTGTTCGATGCCTTCGTAGTTGATGGAGTCTGTCATGATTTATTTTTGCGTTTTATTTATGTCGATAATGTTCATTTAATTTATTGGTTTCGCCAAATTTCCCCTCTTTTGTAAAGAGGGGCGAGGGGGAGATTTAAAGTGCGGTTGATTTTTGAAATGTTTTGAGGTGTTTAAAAATGTTACCGCACTTTTCTTCTTACACAGCCAAATCCACTTGATCCCCTTTCGCTTGCAACCAGTTTTTACGGTCTTCAGCGCGTTTTTTGGCCAGTAGCATATCCATGGTTTCGATCGTTTCTTGGCTTTGTTCGCCTTGTGCTTCAAAGGTGAGTTGCACTAAACGACGGGTGTTCGGATCCATTGTGGTTTCGCGTAATTGCATTGGGTTCATTTCGCCCAACCCTTTAAAACGCTGTACGTTTGGCTTGCCTTTTTTCCCTTTCAGACGATCCAAGATAGCGTCTTTTTCACTTTCATCGAGGGCATAGAACACCTCTTTGCCTAAGTCGATTCGATAGAGTGGTGGCATCGCCACATACACATGGCCTTGTTCCACCAGTTTCGGGAAGTGGCGTAGGAAGAGGGCGCAAAGTAGGGTGGCAATATGTAATCCATCCGAATCAGCATCGGCGAGAATACAGACCTTGCCGTAGCGTAATTGGGATAAATCATCGTTGTCGGGGTCAATACCCAATGCCACGGCAATGTCATGCACTTCTTGTGAGGCTAACACTTGCTCCGGTGAGACTTCCCATGTGTTCAAGATTTTACCGCGCAACGGCAAAATCGCTTGGTATTCACGTTCTCGAGCTTGCTTGGCAGAACCGCCTGCGGAATCCCCTTCCACGAGGAATAGTTCGGTTAAATTGATATCTTGTGAGCTGCAGTCGGCGAGTTTTCCGGGTAGCGCAGGGCCGCTCACCAGTTTTTTACGCACCACTTTCTTCGCTGCACGCAAACGGCGTTGGGCGGAACTGATCGCCATATCTGCCAATAATTCGGCAGTTTGAACGTTTTGGTTTAGCCATAAACTGAAAGCATCTTTCACAACACCGCCAATAAACACCGCACTTTGACGGGAGGAAAGGCGTTCTTTGGTTTGTCCGGCGAATTGTGGATCTTGCATTTTAAGGGAAAGTACATAAGCACAACGATCCCATAAGTCGTCAGCGGTGAGTTTCACGCCGCGCGGCAATAAATTGCGGAATTCGCAGAACTCACGCATGGCATCTAATAAGCCTTGACGCAAACCGTTGACGTGCGTGCCGCCAAGTGCGGTCGGAATAAGGTTTACATAGCTTTCGCCAATGAGTTCGCCACCTTCCGGCAACCATAATAACGCCCAAGATACCGCTTCTTTTTCGCCTTTAAATTCACCGATAAACGGTTGTTCCGGTAAGGTGACTAAACCGTTTACCGCTTCCATTAAATAGTCGTTCAAGCCGTCTTGATAAAGCCAAGTGTCTTCGGTGTCATTCACTTTATCGATAAATTTAATTTCTAGCCCTGAGCACAACACGGCTTTGGCGCGGAGTAAATGACGCAAACGGCTGACGGAGAATTTTTCGCTGTCGAAATATTTAGGATTCGGTTTGAAATGCACAGTGGTGCCGGTCGTGCGACGACCGCAGGTACCGATAACGGTGAGGTCTTCCACTTTTTGACCATTTTCAAAGGCGATTTTATACACTTCGCCGTTACGTTTAACGGTGACATCAACTCGCTCGGATAAGGCGTTCACCACAGAAATTCCCACCCCGTGCAAACCACCGGAGAACGTGTAATTTTTATTAGAGAATTTACCGCCGGCGTGCAGTTTGCTCATGATCACTTCTACGCCGGATACTTTTTCCACCGGGTGAATATCTACTGGCATACCGCGCCCGTTGTCAGTCACTTCAATGGATTGATCTTTATGCAAAATCACTTCGATTTTCGTGGCAAAACCGGCAAGGGCTTCGTCCACGCTGTTGTCGATAACTTCTTGTGCGAGGTGATTTGGGCGAGTGGTGTCGGTGTACATACCCGGGCGGAGTTGTACCGGTTCAAGGTCTTTTAAAACGGTGATTTCGTTGGCGGAATAATTCGTTGTCATAGTCATTCATTCATAAAATCTTGGAAGCAAAATTGCGCGGGATTATAGCAAAAAACAACGGGATTTTTAACCGCACTTTTCGTGCTGAGAGAAGAGAAAAGTGCGGTCATTTTGGTGAGTGTTTTTACTGTTGTTTGAGCAGCGTTTCGTAGCGTTCGTCCGTTAAGGTCTTCAGAAAGGCTTCAAGGTCATCCAGTTGTTCGTCGCTTAACGGTGGCGCTTTGAGTTCTTCAAGATTCATCGTTGCGGCGTATTCCGGTGCTTCCCAAGGTTGCTGGGTTTCAGGATTCAGTTTACGTGCAGGGTTGTTAAAATGATCGAAATATTCCAACACGGTGCGCAAATGTTTAAACACGCCGTTGTGCATATAAGGTGCGGTGACGGCAATGTTGCGCAGGGTAGGTACTTTGAATTTTCCCTTTTGGCGTTGATCGCCGTTGACCATTGGGTTATCCAACAAACCGTTATCGATAAAATCCTGGCTGAGCTGATTATGTGCGATTAAACGCTGATTTTTAGGCACGCCCATGTTGTAGTAGCGATAATTGGTGAAAGTTTCTTCCTTATGTTCGGCATCTTGCGCTTGATGGCAGTTGCTACAGTTGGTTTTGGTGTTATCAAAAAATAATTGTTTACCACGTTCTTCTTGGGCGGTCATCGCATATTTACCTTGTAGCGATTTATCGTATTTGGCATCAAAAGGATGCAATAAACGTTTTTCTTGTTGGAATACAGCGAGGGCATCTTCCATGGCAGAATAAACACGATCTACACTTTCCCAAGTTTCTTTACCGTAATGTTGAGTAAAGAGCGTGAGATACATTGGTGTATTGAAAATTCGTTTAGCAACGGAAAGTTTGTCCGGCATCCCCATTTCCACCGGATTGATTGGCGGCCCGCCGGCTTGTTCTGCTAAGTTCTTAGCACGCCCATCCCAGAATTGACCACCCACATAATCCTGAATTTTTTCATCGTAATGAAATTCCGGTGCATAGCTTGCATAAAGCATGGTTGGCGCATTCCGCGTGCCGAACCGCGTCGGATCATCACCTTGAGAGACCATTTTGTCTGCGCTGTTTTCTCGTAAGTCCACAAAGGCAGTGTCCGGGCTGTGGCAACTGGAACAGTTTTGGTTGCCGTGTAGAGAGAGGTTGTTATCAAAAAATAAAATTTGTCCCAATAATGCCTTATCAATTCCGCCTTTCGGCATTTCGCGGGCTTCTTTTTCTAGCGCCAAGGCAGACATTGGCAGCCATGCGGCAAGTAGCATTGTAAATAAACGGTTCATGGTTTGTCCTGGTAATAAAATGATGTTCTTTAGCATACCCTTTTTTCCCTTTTTTCTGTCTTACTCTTTTAAGGTATGACTTTTGACCTGAATCATACAAAATCACTTTTTTTGAAAAAGTGCTTTATCTTCCCGTTAAATAGTTTACTATTTCAGTCGGTTTTTTTGTTATCCACAATTATGGGGGAAATTATTATGTCTTTTGCCGATAAAAAATTAAGTGAAATTGCGATTTCAATTCCGGGATCAACCGCACTTTTACGTGAATATGATTTAGATTTTTGTTGTGGTGGTGCCGATACATTAGGTGCTGCAGTAGCAGAGAAAAATTTAAATTTAGCGGAAATTGAAGCGCGTTTAACAGAATTGCAAAATAGTAAAAAACAGGACGATGAACAACGTTGGTTGACAGCACCTTACGCAGATATCATCGAGCACATTATTCATCGTTATCATGAACGTCACAAACAACAGCTTTCTGAACTTTTTGTCTTGGCTGAGCGAGTAGAATCCGTTCACGGCGATCGTGATGATTGTCCAATTGGCGTTGCGGCTGAAATTCAAAATATTTATGCCGATTTAACAAGCCATATGATGAAAGAAGAGCAAATTTTGTTCCCGATGATCAAAATGGGTAACTATGCGATGGCAAGAATGCCGATTCAAGTAATGGAACATGAACATGCTGAACACGGTGAGCATTTGGATGTATTGAAAGCGTTGACCAATAACTTAACGCCACCGGCAGATGCGTGTAATACTTGGCGTGCCCTCTATAGTGGGATTCAAGAATTTATGGATGATTTAATGATGCACATTCATACAGAAAATAATATTCTGTTTCCACGTGTGATTGAGGAAGGCAGCAGATAAACCCTGTTTTAACAATTTGACGTGTATAAAGAAAGCCATTAAATGCGATGTTTAATGGCTTTTTTATTTGTAACGATATAAAAAGATTAATTCAGTTGAAGTTGTCTTTGTGAAGCAAATAAGGATTCTGTAATAAAGCTGGCAGTCACAATTTCTGCTTCAGGATAAAGGCTTTCTTCGGATACGCCGTTATGTTGCATACAGGAAGAACACACAGCAATTCTACCACCTTTTGCAATAAAGGTATCAATGAGTTCACGAACCGGTTTGAACGGTGCGCCAATATCGATTTTATCGCCGTAACCTTTAGCGCCGAGATGAACGGCATCAGAAAGCAATAAAATAACAGTGTCTTTGCCTTTTTCTAGGGCGTTTATTCCGACAGTAAAAGCAATAGTAACATTATTTGGATCGCGCTCATGGGCAGTTAATGTAATTAATAAATCAATGTTTTTCATGATGTTTCCTCTACGTTTTGGCCTGTTAAATAAAATAATTTATATATTTATATTTTTTGATTTTAAAGAGTTTTATTTCATTTGGCTGTGATTAAAATCACAAAATGAGAAATAAGTGAAATGTGGTTGTAAATATGTTGAGGAAATATAAAAAATAACCCCAGATTCAATGAAGTCTGGGGTTAAGGGTAAAACAATAAAGGCTTACTTATTTCGCAATACGTTTATATTTCATGCGATGTGGTTGAAGGGCTTCAGCACCGAAGGTTTTCTTCTTCCATTCTTCATAATCGGAGAAGTTGCCTTCATAGAAGGTTACCTTGCCTTCATCACCGTAGTCTAAAATATGTGTAGCGATACGGTCCAAGAACCAGCGGTCATGGGAAATGACCATAGCACAGCCCGGGAATTCTAAGATAGCATTTTCCAATGCGCGTAAGGTTTCCACATCAAGGTCGTTGGTCGGTTCGTCCAGTAACAATACGTTACCGCCGGCTTGTAACAATTTTGCTAGATGCAAACGACCGCGTTCACCACCGGAAAGTTCACCCACGCGTTTTTGCTGATCCACGCCTTTGAAGTTGAAGCGTCCTACATAAGCACGGCTTGGAATTTCAAAGTTGCCGATGGTTAAAATATCTTGTCCGTTAGAAACTTCTTCCCACACGGTTTTCTTGTCATCCATCGCATCACGGAATTGATCTACGGAAGCTAACACGACGGTTTCACCTAAGGTGATGGAACCTGAATCCGGTTGTTCTTTACCGGAAAGCATACGGAATAAGGTCGATTTACCCGCGCCGTTCGCT
Organism: Aggregatibacter segnis ATCC 33393; assembly: GCF_900476035.1. Classification (GTDB taxonomy): domain Bacteria; phylum Pseudomonadota; class Gammaproteobacteria; order Enterobacterales; family Pasteurellaceae; genus Aggregatibacter; species Aggregatibacter segnis. Next base: position 1,168,330 of record NZ_LS483443.1, read on the forward strand.
CCAATAATCCCAACGATAGCGCCTTTCGGAATACTGAAAGACAAATCGTCGATTAAAGTGCGGTCGCCGTAGGATTTACTTAAATGCTGCACTTCAATGACTTTATCGCCTAAGCGTGGACCAGGTGGAATAAAGAGTTCGTTGGTTTCGTTACGTTTTTGATATTCGCCGGAATTAAGTTCCTCAAAACGGGCCATACGCGCTTTGCTTTTCGCTTGACGACCTTTTGGATTTTGGCGTACCCATTCCAATTCTTTCTCAATGGATTTTTGGCGGGCAGATTCTTGCGCTTGTTCTTGCGCCAAACGTTTTTCTTTTTGTTCCAACCAAGAAGAGTAGTTGCCTTCCCAAGGAATACCTTCACCACGGTCAAGCTCCAAGATCCAACCGGCAACGTTATCTAAGAAGTAACGGTCGTGGGTAATTGCCACAACGGTGCCTTCGTAGTCGTGTAAGAAGCGCTCTAACCAGGCCACGGATTCTGCATCCAAGTGGTTGGTCGGTTCGTCTAACAACAACATATCCGGTTTTTCGAGCAATAAACGGCAAAGTGCCACACGACGGCGTTCCCCCCCGGATAAATGCTCGATTTTGGCATCCCAATCAGGCAAACGTAACGCATCAGCTGCGCGTTCTAATTGGTTATCTAAATTATGCCCGTCATGCGCTTGAATGATGGCTTCTAATTCTGCTTGTTCGGCAGCGAGCTTGTCGAAATCTGCATCGGGATCGGCATATAAGGCATAAACTTCATCTAAACGCGTTAACGCACGTTTAACGTCACCCACGGCTTCTTCAATCGCTTCACGCACAGTTTGTTGCGGTTCAAGTTTTGGTTCTTGAGGAAGATAACCGATTTTAATGCCGGGTTGCGGACGAGCTTCCCCTTCGATTTCTTTATCAATGCCCGCCATAATGCGAAGCAACGTGGATTTACCTGCGCCGTTTAAGCCGAGCACACCAATTTTGGCTCCCGGGAAAAAGCTCAGGGAAATATCTTTTAGAATATGACGTTTCGGCGGAACCACTTTGCCTACTCGGTGCATCGTGTAAACGAATTGTGTTGACATAATTTTTCTCTGGTTAAGGGAAAAGTGCGGTCATTTTTATCGCTGTTTTTACATGCGGAATGACCTAAGGAAACAATAAATCATAAAAATCGTTGTCATGATTCTGGCGGCTCATTCTACTTGATGTTTGCCGTTGTGCCAATTTATCGCAGTAAAATTTTAGGCATAAAAAAACCTCTCCGAAGAGAGGTAGGAAAGTAGTTTAGCTATTTATGATTATTTTATTTAGGAACTTTATGAATATCAAGCAATCACTTGATGGTGCTGAATGTTATCGATTTTTCAGTGAGAAGCAAAATGCAAAATTAGGTTTGTTTGATATAAATCAGAAAAAACGGGTGATTTTTTCATGATGGATGCTTTTTTGAGCGCACTGTGGTGCATTTTTATTTATGCTAAAATAATGAAGTCAAATTTACCGGGAAGGTGAACCAGTGAAAAAAATAAGTTTATTTTTGATAACCTTAATTTGTGCCCAAACGCTTTTTGCGCATCCTCATGCGTTTATTGACATGAAAACGAAGGTGTTGGTGGACAAACAACAATTAGTCGGTTTTTCGATGCAATGGATTTTAGATGAGCCCAGTTCAGCCGCTGTGTTATATGATGTAAAACAAGCAAAAGGTGACAAGAAAGCATTGCAGAAATTGATTGATGAGGTTATCGGCAATGTGGTCAATGAGCATTACTTTAGCTATTTATTTGATAAGCAAGGTAATAAAGTAAAATACAGCGCGAAACCAAAAAATTACGGCATGAAGAGCAGCGGGGCGCAGGTGTTGTATTATTTTGATTTTATGTTGTCAAAACCGCAGCTTTTGCAGGATAACGAATTTACATTAAGTACTTACGATCCGACTTATTATGTTTCTATGTATTATGATCAGCCTTTTCATTCGGCTGTCGATTTTTCTCAATTACCGGAAAATTGTCATGGTGAGGTGCTGGAACCTGATGTTAATGAAAAGCTTAAAGCCTATGCTTCCTCGTTAGATCAGTCTCAACGCAACGAAGATGACACCCTTGGCGCGCAGTTTGCACAAAAAGTGCGGTTAATTTGCAAATAGTTTTTAAGAGATTCATGAAATTCCGTTTATTTTATTTCCTGTTGTTAGGCATATTGCTACTTGCCTGTGTTTATTTGTTTCCATGGTTATTTTCCCATGTTGTACTCTGGCAACGGGAATTTAATCAGCTCATTTCTGCCTATTTACATGCTATAGAACTGCAGCCCGTTTATGCCGGCAGTTTGCTCATTTTAGTGAGTTTTTTATATGGTGTGTTTCATGCCTTGGGACCTGGGCATGGCAAGTTTATTATTGCCGGCTATTTGGCAACTCATCAAACGAAGCTTGCACGTAGCATGCAAATCACTTTCTTCTCTTCTTTAGCACAAGGTTTCGTTGCCATTTTGGCGGTGTCTGTGGTGGTATTGATTTTTCAGCTTTCCTCCGCCTACTTCAATTTAAGCCAATTATGGTTGGAACGAACCGCTTATGTTCTGGTGATTTTGCTTGGGCTGAGTTGGTGTTGGAAGAGCGGGAAAACGCTGTATAAACAGCATCGACAGAAGAAACAAAAATTACACATTAATACGATTCAACGCCCTATCAAAAATGAGATGCGAATTGCTGAAAAAAGTGCGGTAGGAATTTCAACTGTTTTTGCAGAAACACATACGGAACACCATGCTAACTGTGGTTGTGGTCATCAACATATTCCGGATCCTGACGCTTTGAATCAAAGCACAAATATAAAAGAAAGCGTATTGATTATTTTGAGTATCGGTATGCGTCCTTGCTCCGGTGCGATTTTTGTTTTGTTCCTTGCTTATATGTTGGATTTGTTCCCTTGGGGCATCGTGGCAACATTAGCGATGTCGCTTGGCACGGGAATCACGTTATCGGCATTTGCTTTGTTGGTGCGTTATGCTCGCTCAACGGCGATTAAAATCGGCCAATGGTATCGTCGACCTTTTGCTGACATAAATATTGAAACTGTGGCGAAATGTCTTGCCGGTATCATGTTGATTTTCTTTGCACTAGCGTTGATTTATGGAACGACCTTGCCGGTAAGCGGAGGTGCGACACTATTTGCGAGATAACGAGATAAAAAGAGGCGAGAATAAAAAGGATTCAGCAGAAAAAAATAAAAGCCCATAAGGAGGCTATGGGCTCAAATTCTTTCGGTATGCTTTAGTTTTTATAAAAGGAGACAAATAAAAACTATCCAAAAGAAAAAACTGGCTCCTCCTGCTGGACTTGAACCAGCGACATATGGATTAACAGTCCACCGTTCTACCGACTGAACTAAGGAGGAATAAATTTGGTATCAAAAGATAGGCCGCGTATGTTACTTATCCCTCTATAGGTTGTCAACACCTAAAATAAAAAATATTTCCCCGTTTTTAGTGTGATATTTCTATCCACAAACTCTGTGGATAAGTTTGTGAGTTATTATTTTAAAAAGCATCCCGCCCCCGATAAAATCAGGCTTTATTGAAATTCGATATAAAATTGATTGTAAAATAACATTTTTTTATTTTTCAAATAGTTAACAAAAATCTAGAGAATTTTTTAAAATTTTTTTATAAATTTGTGATTCAGGCCACTTGACAAATATAACTCTGTGTAAAACTTCATTTTTTATCACTCAATGTGGCGTGATAAATGTGTTAAAATGCGCAGCATTTAGAATATACCGTAAAAAAATGACCGCACTTTATGTCAGAGAAAATTAATACCAAGCCTTTTATCCTTCATTCCGATTTTAAGCCCTCCGGCGATCAGCCACAAGCCATTGCCAAGCTCGCCGAAAATTTAGAAGACGGCTTGGCGCACCAAACTTTACTGGGCGTTACCGGCTCCGGAAAAACCTTTACGATTGCCAATGTGATTGCGCAGTTAAACCGACCGGCCATGTTGCTTGCCCCGAATAAAACCCTCGCGGCGCAGCTTTATGCGGAAATGAAAGCCTTTTTTCCTGAAAATGCGGTGGAATATTTCGTTTCTTACTATGATTATTACCAACCGGAAGCCTATGTGCCGAGCAGTGATACCTTCATTGAAAAAGATGCGTCTATTAACGATCAAATCGAGCAGATGCGTTTGTCGGCGACTAAGTCTTTTTTGGAACGTCGGGATACCATTGTGGTCGCCTCAGTTTCCGCTATTTATGGTTTGGGCGACCCGGATTCTTACTTGCAAATGATGTTGCACTTGCAGCAAGGGGCGATAATCAATCAGCGTCAGATTTTGGCGAAGTTGGCAGAATTGCAATATACGCGTAACGATCAGGCGTTTCAGCGCGGTACATTTCGTGTACGTGGGGAAATTATCGATATTTTCCCGGCAGAATCCGACGAGCGCGCAGTACGTATCGAATTATTTGATGATGAAATTGAGCGTTTAAGTTTATTCGATCCACTCACAGGAAGTAGCTTTGGTGCCGTGCCACGTTTCACCGTGTATCCAAAAACGCACTACGTCACACCGCGCGAGCGCATTTTAGATGCCATTGAAAAAATTAAAGTGGAACTGGCGCAACGACGGGAATATTTCATTAAAGAGAATAAATTGTTAGAAGAACAACGCATTAGCCAACGTACTCAATTTGATATTGAAATGATGAACGAATTGGGCTATTGCTCGGGGATTGAAAACTACTCACGTTATCTGTCGGGCAGAGATGAAGGCGAACCGCCGCCAACCTTATTTGACTATATGCCGTCCGATGCCATTTTAATTATCGATGAATCTCACGTCACCGTGCCGCAAATCGGCGGGATGTATCGTGGCGACCGTTCCCGTAAAGAAACGTTGGTGGAATATGGCTTCCGTTTGCCTTCAGCGTTGGATAACCGTCCGTTGCGTTTTGAGGAATTTGAACGTTTGGCTCCGCAAACTATCTATGTTTCGGCTACCCCGGGGCCTTATGAGCTAGAAAAATCCGGTGCAGAAATTATCGATCAGGTTGTGCGTCCAACAGGCTTACTCGATCCGCAAATTGAAATTCGTCCGGTGTCTATTCAAGTGGATGATTTGCTTTCTGAAGCGCGTCAAAGAGCGGATAAAAATGAGCGCGTTTTAGTGACGACGCTGACTAAAAAAATGGCGGAAGATTTAACGGATTATTTGGATGAACACGGGATTCGAGTGCGTTATTTGCACTCCGATATTGATACCGTAGAGCGGGTAGAAATTATCCGTGATTTGCGCTTAGGCGAATTTGATGTGTTGGTCGGGATTAACTTATTACGGGAAGGCCTGGATATTCCTGAAGTATCACTCGTGGCTATTTTAGATGCGGATAAGGAAGGCTTCTTGCGCTCCGAACGTTCTTTGATTCAAACCATCGGACGTGCCGCGCGAAACTTGAATGGTAAAGCGATTTTGTATGCGGACAGCATCACCAAGTCTATGGAAAAAGCCATTACGGAAACCAATCGCCGCCGTGAAAAACAAACGAAATACAATGAAGATCACGGCATTGTGCCGCAGGCGTTAAATAAAAAAGTGGGCGAATTGTTAGACATCGGTCAGGGCGCCAATCAAAAAGCGAAAGCCAATAAACAACGCGGAAAAATGGTGGCAGAACCGACCGCACTTTATACGGTGCCAACCTCACCGAAAGAATATCAACAACAAATCAAGAAACTGGAACAGCAAATGTATAAATTTGCGCAAGATTTGGAATTTGAAAAAGCCGCTGCGGTGCGGGATCAATTACAGCAATTGCGGGAAAGTTTTATGCTATCAGGCGAGTAAAAGTGCGGTCGTTTTTTCCGGTATTTTTAATAAAAAAGGCGAAATCAATTCGCCTTTTTTGTTTTTTAAAGATGCTTATTGCACTAACAAATAGAAGTTGCTGTCACCACGGATAATGTTTAATGCAATGGCGGACGGTTTGCTATCCAAGGCTTTGCGCAATTGACCTAAGTTTTCGACTTTTTGGCGGTTAATGCCAATGATGACATCGCCATTTTTCAAACCACGTTGTTCCGCTAAAGAATTTGGTTTGATTTTTCCAATAGACACGCCTTTCATGCCTTTTTCATCGTAGTTATTCAATTCTGCGCCATCCAATGCCGGTAATAGGCTATTGGCGGTGGTTTGGGTTTGCTCGTCTGATTGTAACGTAACTTTGGCGGTATTGGATTTGCCATCACGTAAATAGGTCAGCTCAATTTGTTTACCTGCGCCGGAAGTCGCGATTTTGGCACGCATTTCCGCAAAGCTAGAAATCGCTTGACCGTTCATTGCTGTGATGACATCGCCTGCTTTTAAGCCGGCTTTATCGGCAGCAGAGCCCGGCATCACTTCGCTCACGAAAGCACCTTTTTTTGCTTCGATATCAAAAGCTTGAGCTAAATCGGCATTTAATTCTCCGCCTTTAATGCCTAACATACCGCGACGAACTTCACCAAATTCAAGAATTTGTTGCACGAGATTGTTCGCCATGTTGCTCGGAATCGCAAACGCAATACCCGCGTTGCCGCCACTTGGAGAAATAATGGCGGTATTAATGCCGATGAGTTCGCCGTTTAAATTGACGAGCGGGCCACCGGAGTTACCACGGTTTACGGCAGCATCTGTTTGAATATAGTTTTCGTATGTGCCGCTGTCAGAGCCCATGGAGCGACCTAAAGCAGACACGATACCGGAGGTCACGGTTTGTCCTAAACCGAACGGATTACCAATAGCAACCGTGAAATCGCCTACGCGTAATTTATCGGAATCCGCGAGTTTAAGTGCGGTCAAATTTTTCGGATTTTCTACTTGAATCAATGCCACATCAGACATTTCGTCAGCACCGATCACTTTCGCTTTAAATTCGCGGCCATCGTGTAATTGCACGGTAATTTTGTCGGCATCTTTAATCACGTGGTTGTTTGTTAATACATAACCTTTTTCCGCATTGATAATGGCGCCGGAACCAATACCTTTGAAATTACGCGGTGCGCGATTGCGATCGAACATGTCCGGGCCAAAGAAGAATTTAAATTCTTCCGGAATATCATCATCCATTTCAGCTGAACTGCCTTTTTGTTTTCCTTCGACGGAAATAGACACCACGGAAGGTAATACTTTTTCCAGCATTGGTGCCAAGCTTGGAAGTTGCTGTCCTGCTACGATGGAAACTGGTGTTTCTGCTTGGCTCATCATTGGGGTTGTTAAAATGCTTAATCCGAGAGCAATGCCGGTTAAAACAAAATGACGTTTTTTCATTAAATGTTCTCCAATCAAAAAAAATAAAAAACGAAATCTCAATGAGTTTCGGTGATGACTATGACAAGTAAAATGGTTGAATGTTCTTGGTTTTTTATTTAATTCATGAGGAAAAAGAAAAGTGCGGTGAGTTTTTTTAATAAATGTTCAAACAATAAAACGCCCTTCAATTGAAGGGCGCTTATTGAATTATCTTTCTGCCTTGAATAAACCTGAAGAACCTTCGGAATAGTCTTTCGGTGGATCTTCTGTTTTAGACGGGGAAACGTTGCCTTTTTCATCCAATAAACTGTGTTGGAACAAGGTGCTGTCGTTCAGTTCCGGCAGTAGTTGAGTCGAGGAGCGTGCAAGATGTTGGTACAGTTTTTGATAATCTTGCGCAAGAGATTTCAACAAATCGGCGCTTTCCGCAAAATGTTTTTCCAATTGTTGTTTTTGGCTTTCCAATTGCTCTTTTGCGACTCGCAATTCCGCTTCGGTTTTCACTTGTTTTTTGGTGGACTCTTTTGTGAGTCGTAATAAGAAATAACCAATAACAAAACCCACCACCAAACCGATTAACGCGGCTTGCCACATTTCAGCTGTCCAAGTTTGCATAAATAACCTCCTCTAATTTATGTGAAACAATTGGCTAAATCATAGCCTGAACCGCTTTCTATTTCCATGTGTTAGATCACAGAACGAAAATTTTCCGGGAAATAAAAGGGCGAATATTCTTTCGCCCTTTAAAAACATTTTGAAAAATGACCGCACTTTATGACCAATTTTCGCGTTTTGCTTTTTGTAATTTGGCGTAGGCAGCCAGTAATTTTTGATGCTCATCGAAATTGGCAAGGGTTTCATCGCTAGCAGGCAAATTATAGAACGGATTTCCACCTTGAATCGCGCCCCACGCAAATGCTACCGCGTCTTTGCCGTACATTTTCTCGAACACCGAACGATATTGTTGCGGATCGCGGTGTTCATCCATAAACAATTCAAGGCTGCTGATTAAGCAACGATAATAGTTGGCGCGTTCGGCGGTGAACACGGAGCTGTTCATGTTATATGTCCAGTTCGCCCAGTCTAATGCCATGGCCAAGTCGCCTAACGCGAGATAAAGCATGGATTTTAATTCGCCGATGCGCAAGGTTGTCCAGCCGCTGGCTTTCGGTGCCACGATGCCGATAAATTCGCGTACGCGGGTGGCATCGTCAATGCCTTGTTCATCCAGTTCCCCCAGCAGTTCTTGATAGGTTTCTTGGTCGTGGTGAAAGTGCGGTAAATCCAACAGGATTTCACGCCAGTCCATGCCCATGTTGCTGTTGGCGTAAATTAAGTCGTCTGCCGGATAAATATCGGACATGCCCGGCACGATGATGCGGCAGGCGTAAACACCTAAGTGGTTATAGTCCATGATGTAAACCTCTTTGCTTTCCTCGCGGAGAATCGTCATGAGGTTATCATATTCTTCATGGGTATCTTTGCCGGAGAAGTTCCAATCGGCGAACTCGTAATCCGGAGTGTCTTTGAATAAATCCCAAGAAATTAAACCGCTAGAATCAATGAAGTGGGTTTCCAAATTGGCGTGTTCGGCCACATCATCGTTATTGAATGACGGCGGGGCGAAAACGTCTAACTCTTTTAGGCTACGACCTTGTAATAATTCCGTGACGGTGCGCTCTAATGCCACTTGGAATTTTGGGTGTGCCCCGAAAGAGGCAAAACACGTGCCATTGGTCGGGTTGAGCAAAATGACACAAATCACCGGATATTTGCCGCCAAGAGAGGCGTCATACGCCAAAATCGGGAAACCTTCCTGTTCCAGTTTGTCGATAGAGGCTTGAATGGAAGGATAATGAGCCATCACTTCCTGCGGAATTAACGGCAGGCTGATCGCTTCGGCGATGATTTTATTTTTCACATAGCGCTCAAACACTTCGGACAATCCCTGCACGCGCGCTTCAAATTGGCTGTTGCCAGCGGACATGCCATTGGAAACATAGAGGTTAGAGATAATATTTTGCGGAATATACACCATCTGTTGATCTGATTGGCGTACATAAGGCAGCGCGACAATACCTCGCTCATAGTTGCCTGATTGTAAATCCACCAAAAGTTCAGGTGTCAGCTCCTGATTCGGATCGAAATGTTCAAATAAATGATCGTCTAAAATGCCTTGAGGCAACAACGCCTCGTCTTCAATCGGGAACCATTTTTCGTTTGGATAGTGCACAAAATCGCTGTTGGCAATGTCTTGCCCTAAATAGAAATCCGTCCAGAAATAGTTGGTGGAAAGACGCTCAAAATATTCGCCCAATGCGGAAGCTAATGCCGCTTTTTTACTGGCGCCCTTGCCGTTGGTGAAACATTGCGGACAGTCTTTGTCGCGAACATGTACCGACCACACGTTTGGCACGGGATTTAACCACGAGGCTTCTTCAATGTTAAAGCCAAGTGCGGTCAGTTTTTGTTGAAATTTTTCAATACTTTCCTCAAGGGCGGCATCTTTGCCGGGAATAAAAGTTTGTTCGGTCATAATGTTCCTATTTTTGATGTATTTTTTTCTTGAATCGCCAAGAAAATATGAATTTTTCCCCTCTTCCGTAAATGGGTGAGGGGAAAGTGTAACTAAATTTAAAGCGGCAGCCCGGCGAGCACGGCATAACCTTCTTGCATGCCATGTACGCGATAGTCTGTATCTGCTTCAATAAACGCCGCTTGCCCTTGTTTCAACGTGAGTTTTTGTTGTGCGGCTTCCAATGTGATTTCGCCCGCCATCACTAAGAGAATCGTGCCGTTTAAAGTGCGGTCGGAAATCTCGGTGTTTTTTGCGTAAGGCATATTGCTCAAGGCAAAATCGGCAATGGGCGTGGGGTAGGTGTAAACCTGATTTTTAGGCGCCGGCGCGATAATTTGAGGGACGATTTCACTGCAATCAATGATTTTTAGTAATTGTTCGATATCAACGTGTTTTGGCGTTAGACCGCCACGAATGACGTTGTCGGAACAGGCCATTAGTTCAATATTTTGTCCGCGTAAATAAGCATGTGGCACACCAGCTGCTTGGAAAATACCTTCGCCGACCTGCAAATTAACAATGTTGAACAAGTAGAAACTCATTAAACCTGCATCTAACTTGTCGAGGGAAATCTGCATGGCGTGTAATGTGTAAAGCATCCAGTAGTCTGGATCCTGCATGGCAAGCTGATTTTGCTCGTAAGCCTTCTGTTGGCTATCAATAATCGGCAAGAGCCATTGTGCTAATTGATCTTGTGTTGCCAACATAATGTCTGCGTAAAAATCCGCTAAATCTTGCGAGGCTAATTTTGTTGCCAGATCCGCAAGTGACGGGCGTTGACGTAACGTATCGAGAATTTGGGCTTTGGTTTTAAAACCATGTAAAAGCCAAAAATCGGACAAAGCAATCATCATTTCCGGCTTATGGTTATCGTCCTTATAGGTGCGCTTCGGATCATTTAACGGAATGCCTACTACATTTTCTTGCGCGAAGCCGATTTTAGCTTGTTCTTTGGTTGGGTGTAACTGAATGGAAAGCGGATTGGCAACATCTAAAACTTTCAGCAAATAAGGCAAATTATCCCCAAATAATTGGCGGCTTTGTTGTCCAAGTGCGGTGGGATTTTGGTGTAAAAAATCGTCTAATGATATTTCCTCTTTTGTGCCAATAACCTGTGACGGTGCCGATGGGTGAGCGCCAAGCCAGTATTCGGCATAGTGAGATTCAGTTTTATCAATATGCAATAAATGAGGAATATAACGTTCACCGCCCCACACATAATGTTGAAGGCGACCATTCAGCGGATAAATACCTGCCATAATTTGCTCTCTGTTAGATTTGCTGTTCTATAAAATCGGGGCGCATTCTAGCATATTCTCACCTTTGGCTGTTGCTATAGAAAAGCTTTTTTTATACATTTAGCAGCGTCTAACATTTCTTTTTTAACCAAATTAAATGTAGACGTTTCAGACCATTGAATGAACCCTAGGAGGAATAAACATGGCACAAGGACATTATGAATTAAAAGTCGCGAAAGACGGTCAATTTATGTTCAATTTGATTGCTACTAACGGACAAGTGATCTTAACCAGCGAGCTTTACAAAACCAAAGCCTCTGCGCAAAACGGCATTGCCTCCGTGCAGAAAAATGGCGTTGATGAGAAAAATTTTGAATTTCGCACGACAAAAAGCGATCAACCGTATTTCGTGTTGAAAGCGGCTAACCATCAAGAAATCGGTCGTAGCCAATATTATTCCTCACAGGCCGCCGCACAAAAAGGCGTGGAATCCGTGATGAATAATGCTTCAACCGAAGATATTCGTGAAATTGCGGCATAACATGCAAGAATAAATAAACATTATCGGCACTGAGGTGCCGATTTTTTTATCTAAAATCAGTGTGTTAATCAGAAAACAGGTTTTCTTTTTAAAATGCGATCTTCATCATATTTTTTACTGACGTATTGAAGTAATATTCCACAAAGCACTTTGCCTTTGAAGGGAAAACACCAGATCTGGTAAGTGTGGTATTTGGGGCATAAACCATGTCGTAAATTAAGGAGAAAACGTATGTTTAAACAGCTTCAACAGGTTGGTAAGGCATTTATGTTGCCGATTGCCATTTTACCTGCAGCCGGTTTGTTACTAGGGATTGGGGGCGCATTGTCCAATAAAGCCACCGTGCAAGCCTATCCATTATTGGATCATTCTGTTTTGCAAGGTGTGTTTCAGATCATGTCGGCAGCCGGTTCGGTGGTGTTCGGCAATTTGGCATTATTGCTTTGTATCGGTTTGGGCATTGGTTTAGCCAAACGGGATAAAGGGGTTGCGGCGTTGGCGGCAACCGTCGGCTATTTGATCATGACCGGTACGATTGCAGCATTGATTCCGCTGTTCTCACCGGAAACCAAAGGAATTGATACAGGGGTGATCGGTGCTTTGGTGATGGGCTTGATTACCGTCAAACTGCACAATAAATATCATAATATTCAATTGCCTCAAATTTTAGGCTTCTTCGGCGGTTCACGTTTTGTACCGATTGTCACCTCCTTTGCGGCGATTTTTGTCGGCGCCATCTTCTTTTTAATTTGGCCGACATTTCAAAATTGGTTGTTGTCTGCCGGTGAACATATTGCTTCTATGGGCGCAATCGGAACATTCTTTTATGGCTTCCTCATGCGCTTATGTGGTGCAGTAGGCTTACACCACATGATTTATCCGTTATTTTGGTACACCGAATTAGGCGGTACGGAAATCGTGAATGGTGAAACCATTATCGGCGCACAAAAAATCTTCTTTGCCCAATTGGCGGATCCGAATCACCAAGGTTTATTTACCGAAGGTACACGTTTCTTCGCCGGCCGTTTTGACACCATGATGTTCGGCTTGCCGGCAGCTTGTTTGGCGATGTATCACTGTGTGCCGAAAGCGCGCCGTAAAGCCATTGGCGGGTTATTCCTTGGTGCAGCGTTGACCTCTTTTATTACAGGAATCACCGAGCCTATTGAATTTATGTTCTTATTCGTTGCACCTTGGTTGTATGTTTTCCACGCCTTTTTAGACGGCGTTTCCTTCTACATTGCCGACATTTTGAATATTTCCATCGGTAACACGTTCTCCGGCGGATTTATTGACTTCCTGTTATTTGGGATCTTACAAGGCAATGAAAATACCAACTGGTTTAATGTGATTTGGGTCGGCGTATGTTGGGCGGCGCTATATTATTTCAGCTTCCGTTTCTTAATTACCCAATTTAATGTGATGACTCCGGGACGTGCAGAAGAGCAAGAAGAGAGCGTGGAACAACAAACCTCTTCTTTAACGGAAAACGCCCACGAGATCATCAGAGCCCTAGGTAGTGCAGAAAATATTGAGAACGTGGATGCTTGCATTACTCGTTTGCGGGTGGCGGTGAAAGATGTCAAATTAGTGGATAAACCACGCTTAAAAGCGTTAGGTGCCGTTGAAGTGTTGGAAGTCGGTGGTGGCGTTCAAGCGGTTTATGGTGCTAAAGCAGTATTATATAAAAGCGAGATTAACCAGATTTTAGGTAAAGAAGATTAATTTTTTCTTCGCTATGAATGTGAACGGTCAGAAATAGATTTATTTCTGACCGTTATTTTTTTCTTCAAAGACTAAAGATCTTCGGCTTGTTTCAACGCTTCTGCCGGTTGTAAAAACGCCGGGATTTTTGACCGCACTTTTTGCGGATTAAGCGTCAACGGGTAGGTGCGTTTTTGCGTCACGATAACCGTCAGCGGGGCAAACCAACCGGCGGTTTGATGGGATAGCGCCAAATTCCGCTGTTCCAAAATATCAAAGTTGAGTAATTCCAACCAATCGATGATCCGCCAAATGCAATAATGACGCGCGGGGAAGTCTCCCATTTTTGATTTAAAAAATAGGCCGTTAAGCGGATTAAACAGACTGAGAAATAAATAGCCGTCATCATTGAGAACGCGGTGAGTTTCTCGCAACACTTGATGGGGATCTTGGACAAAATTCAGCGTGTTGGCCAACACACAAGCATCCAACTGCTGTTGAATAAAGGGGAGTTCGGTGAGCTTGGCTTGTACAACTGAATGATGATCGTCTAAAAGTACGGTCAAATTTTCCGCTATTTTTTCGCTGAGGCTAATTTGGTGGCGCAAGGGCAAATCACATTGGATTTCTGCGCTAAGTCCGCCAATTTTCAGAATCTGATAACCACAAATTTTTGTAAACCAAGGGGCAAAATAAGCGTTTAATGCGTTACAATAAGCGCGCCCATTTGGCAGTTGTTGCCAACCGGTGGGCATCGCCAGTGACTTTTCATATTTAGCACGCCACATCATGGTAACTCCGAGGTTCTATGTTAATTCCGATTCCTGCGTTAAACGATAATTATATTTGGCTTTATGCACGGGAAAATTTACCGTTGCTCATCGTTGATTTGCCTGAAACCGACAAGCTGTTTCACTTGTTGGAAGAACAACATCTCTCCGTTGATGCGTTGTTGCTCACGCACAACCATGCGGATCACACGAACGGTGTTGCGGCGTTCAAGCAACGTTTCCCACAAGTACCGATTTATGGTCCGGCAGAGTGTGCTGCTTGTGGGCTGACGCAGGTGATTAATGAAGGCGACCTTATCACCGAACATTATCGAATTCAAGTATTGCCCAGTGGCGGGCATACGGCGCAGCATGTGAGTTATTGGGTGGATGGGCATTTGTTTTGCGGTGATGCGTTATTCTCCGCCGGCTGCGGACGGGTGTTTACCGGTGATTATGCGCAAATGTTCGCTACCATGCAGCGTTTTGCAGCGTTGCCTGACGACACCATCGTTTGCCCGGGGCATGAATATACGTTAAGCAATTTGGCGTTTGTGCAAAACATTTGGGCAAACAAAAGTGCGGTGGAAAATCATCGTGTTTTGGTGGCGCAATTACGGGCTGAAAATAAACCAAGTCTACCCACCACGATAGGCTTGGAAAAACACATTAATCCGTTTTTAACGGCAACTAACTTGGCGCAATTTACCCAATTACGCCAAGCAAAAGATACGTTTTAGAAATTTGATGCTTCGCAATAAAATTGCAGATTAATGGCTTTTTTCTTGCGCTAATTTGCCCAAACATGGGCAATTCAGCTAGAATATAGCCCGTTTTTATGTCTATTTTTTATATTTTAGTGGGATAAATGTTGCCGTATTTGTTGTGTCAACATAATAAAGTGCGGTGATTTTTCATGTATTTTTTATGACGATTTTAGTTCTTGGTATTAATCACAAAACCGCCTCTGTTGCCTTACGGGAAAAAGTTGCTTTTTCTGACGAAAAACGTGCTTTTGCTTTGCGTCATATTCGGCAAATTGAATTAGCCGAAAGTGCAGTGATTTTATCCACTTGTAACCGAACTGAAGTTTACCTGCACAATAAAACCGTCCCGCCACAAGAAACGCAACATTGGATTCGCCAAGCTGTACAATGGTTCGCTGAAATTCATCAACTGGACTTAGCCGAGCTTCAGCGTTGCCTTTACACTTATGAAAACCTGCCTGCCGTCAATCACTTAATGGAAGTGGCGTGTGGCTTGGATTCATTGATTTTAGGCGAGCCACAAATTTTGGGACAAGTGAAGCAAGCTTATCAAATGAGCGAGCAGCACTATCAACAAGAACAGCAAGCTATTTCCGGCGAATTATCCCGTTTATTTCAAAAAACATTTTCCACGGCAAAACGCGTGCGTACAGAAACCAATATTGGTGAAAGTGCGGTATCTGTGGCATACGCTGCTTGCAGTTTAGCGCGCCAAATTTTTGAATCGCTGAGCGAATTAACCATTTTATTAGTGGGCGCAGGGGAAACCATTGAATTGGTTTGTCGTCATTTATTGCGTCACGGTGTAAAAAACATGGTGATTTCCAACCGCACTTTAGCCCGCGCAGAAGCCCTCGTGGAGAAATTGGATACAACGGCGAATATTCAAATCCTGCCGTTAGAACAGTTACAGCAGGGCTTAAATCAAGCGGATATTGTGATTAGCTCTACCGGCAGCCCGCATATTCTGATGAGCCGCAACATGGTTGAAAAGGCGCAAATCATGCGCCGCTATCGTCCGATGTTGTTGGTGGATATTGCCGTACCGCGTGACATTGAAGAAAGTGCGGCGGAATTAGACAGTGTTTATCACTATACGGTAGATGATTTACAAAATATCATTCAACATAATTTAAACCAACGGGAACAAGCCTCTGCGCAGGCAAAGGAAATTATTCAGGCGGAATGCGCGGATTTCTTTGCGTGGTTGAAAGTCCATCAGTTTTCTAATTTGATCCGTCGTTATCGTGAAGAGGCGGAGCTTACTCGTCAGGATTTGCTGGAAAAAGCGATAGCTTCCTTACAACAAGGCGAAGAGGCGGAACAAGTACTACAAGAATTAAGTTATAAATTAATGAATAAATTGATCCATTCGCCGACAAAAGCCATGCAAACCATGGTGAAAAACGGTAATGCGGTGGGTCTGCAAACCTTTTCTAAAGCCTTGGGAATGGACGATGAATAGCCGTTCCGAATGTATTTAAATGCCGTTTAAAATCAGTCAATTTACTTTTACGGGAGAAAAAAATGCGAGAAAGTCCTCAAATCGCGAACGTTGATCTAGTAAAACAAATGAATAGTGCGGTGGTGTATAAGCTCATCGATCAGCAAGGTCCTATTTCCCGTATTCAAATCTCTGAAATAAGCCAACTTGCTCCGGCAAGTGTGACTAAAATCACCCGTCATTTACTTGCTCGCGGTTTAATTAAAGAAGTAGAACAACAAGAATCTACCGGTGGGCGTCGTGCAACCTCGATTGTGGCGGAACATAAACATTTTCGTTCTATTTTAGTGGGCATTGGACGTGAGCATTTAACGTTAGCCATTATGGATTTGTCCGCCAAATTAGTGAATAAATCCGTTTTTACGCTTGAGAATTACCCAACACCACAAGCATTTGAACAGTTTTTATTTCAACGCTTGGATGAATTTATTCAAGAAAATCAAAAACGTAGCAGTGAGTTTATTGCTATCGGTATCACTGTTCCTGGTTTTGTGGATGTTAAAAGCAACATGATTGAACAGGTTCCGCACTTTGACTTAAGCACGCCTTGGGACTTGGCAAATCACGTTGCCGAACGTTTCAATTTACCTACCTATATCGGGCATGATGTGCGTAGTTTAGCTCTTGCGGAGCACTATTTTGGTGTCACGAAAGATTGTTACGATTCGTTGCTATTGCGTATTCATCGCGGTGTTGGTGCGGGAATTGTGATTAATCACGAACTCTTTTCCGGCTATAAAAAGAATGTGGGCGAAATTGGGCATATTCAGGTGGATCCGTTAGGAAAACGTTGTATGTGTGGCAATGTGGGCTGCTTAGAAACCGTTGTGAGTAATTCAGCGATTGAAAATAAAATGTCAGAGTTATTGGAAGACGGTTACCAAAGTAAATGGCTTTCTTTGGAAGCCCATGACATTGAGGCAATTTGCAAAGCCAGCAATAAGCAAGATGCGGTAGCCACAGAGTTAATTGAACACGTTGGTACACAAATCGGGCGTGTGTTGGCAATGAGCGTCAATATGTTTAATCCGGAAAAAATCGTGATTTCCGGTGAAATAACCCAAGCCAAAAATGTCTTATTTGCCGCAATTCGTCGCACCTTGGAAAGTCATGCCTTGCCGGCGTTTGTCCAAAATACGCCATTAGTCGCATCAGAGCTTAGCAATGAAGATGTGATAGGGGCTTTCGCCTTAGTGAAACGTGCGTTGTTTGACGGCAGTTTATTGCGCCGTTTAATTGAAGAATAAATCTTCAAGAGAAAAGAGCGGTCCTCAAAAAGAATATTTTTGAGTGTCGGAGTGACTAAAAATCATTTAGGTTGAGTGAGGAGTAAACTAAGCGTTGAGTAAAATTAACGCGATTTGTTTAATCTCTATCCGAATGATCTAATTTTATTTATTTTCCCAAAAAAATGGTTGACGAGTAGGGGCAATATCCGCATAATACGCCCCGCAAAGTCAATGAGATGATTGCAAATAAATGGCTATGTAGCTCAGTTGGTTAGAGCACAACACTCATAATGTTGGGGTCACAGGTTCGAATCCCGTCATAGCCACCATATTTGCGGGACTGGCGAAATTGGTAGACGCACCGGATTTAGGTTCCGGCGCCGCGAGGTGTGTGGGTTCAAGTCCCTCGTCCCGCACCATTTATTTCATTGATATCAATATAGTAGTTGGGGTATCGCCAAGCGGTAAGGCACCGGGTTTTGATCTCGGCATCCCTAGGTTCGAATCCTAGTACCCCAGCCATACTATTCTCAGTTTCTACTTCTAATAAAAATCTATTGGGGTATCGCCAAGCGGTAAGGCACCGGGTTTTGATCTCGGCATCCCTAGGTTCGAATCCTAGTACCCCAGCCACCTTCTTTTTCTTCCCTCTAAGTTAATTCGACTTGAATTGATTTAATGAAAATTTTTATCGCAATTACCTACCGCACTTTTTCTTATTGAAGGCATTGGATTTTTTAGTCTTGGTATTTCTCCCAAGAAGAGTCATCCAAAATTTTACCAAAATGGCTTTCGATTAGTCGTTTAGTAATATCCGTTTGTGGATCGGTGAAAATTGAACGTGTCTCACCATATTCAATCATCACGCCGTCTTCCATCACTAAAATTTCATCGGCAATATGCTTAATAATCCCCAAATGCTGACCAACATAAATATAGGCAAGTCCCAGTTTGTTTTGTAACTCGAGCATTAAATTAGTCAGTTGGGTTTTGACCGTGGTATCTAATGACCCGACCGCATCATCAATAATGATAATTTGTGGATCTAAAATTAACGCTCGAGCAAGGGCAATACGCTGTTTTTGGCTCACGGAAAGCGTATTAATTTTGATGTTGGCATGATCAGGATGCATTCCCACTAATTTCAAAATGTTAAAAATTTTCTGATTTCGTTCTTGCTCGTTTAGATGGGTGGCTAATAACAAGGGGGTATCAAGAATTTGCCCTACATTGAGACGTGGATTAAACGCCGTATTCGGATCCTGAAACACCATGCGGATATGTTTGGAGCGATAGTTGTAATCACCGAAAGTGAGTGGTTTATCTTTGAATAGGATTTTGCCTGAAGTGGGTTCGGTGATGCCTACGATCATTTTTGCCAGGGTAGATTTTCCTGAGCCATTACGTCCGATAATCGCCAATGTTTTGCCCGCTTCGAGGGAAAAACTGATTTCTTCTACTGCGCGAAAATGACCGGGGTTAAGCAGACCGAGCGTATTTTTAAATGATTTTGTGAGATCTTCCACTTGTAATAATGGCATTTTCTTTCCTTTATTCTTGATCGGAGCTTAAAGTGAGCGGTTGAATCAATTCTTTTTCTTTGATTTTCTTTTCCCGTAAATTGATTGGGAAATGGCAGAAAAATTCAT
The DNA here is from genome assembly GCF_900476035.1 of Aggregatibacter segnis ATCC 33393. Classification (GTDB taxonomy): domain Bacteria; phylum Pseudomonadota; class Gammaproteobacteria; order Enterobacterales; family Pasteurellaceae; genus Aggregatibacter; species Aggregatibacter segnis. The sequence continues at coordinate 1,187,589 of NZ_LS483443.1, forward strand.
GCTGTTTAATACGAAGTGCGGTTGGTTTTACGATACATTTTTTCTGCGCAAATGGACAACGCGGGCCAAGACGACAGCCAATCGGCATTTGTTCCAGTAGAGGAACCGAACCTTTGAGGGTGCCAAGCTGACCTTTAAAAGGCAAAGGTTGGGTGAAATCCGGAATGGAATGCAACAAGGCTTGAGTATAGGGGTGATGTGGGGTTTCTAAAATATTCTCTTTAGGGCCGGATTCCGCATTCTGTCCGCAATACAGCACAATAAACGAATCACACCATTCGCTGATAGTGTTGATGTCATTACTGGCAAGTAAAATGGATGTACCTTGGTTTTGATTCATACTTGAAAGCAGACGGAATATTTGCACTTTTGTAATCGACTCCACTGAATTTGCCGGTTCATCGGCAATCAACAAACGAGGTTGGTTTGCCACGGCAATGGCAATCATGACTTTTTGCCCTTCTCCTTCCGTTAATTCATGAGGGTAACTGCGCATGATATCTTTGTGTTCTTTGATTCCGACGCGGTGCAGTAACTCAATGGCGCGACGTTTTTTCCAATTAAATAAACGTTGCCACCAACGACCTTTAAATGTCCATCCCGGGATACTTTGGATGAGTTGTTTACCAATTTTCTGGCTAGGATCAAGACAGGTTAACGGGTCTTGGAACACCATTGAAATTTCTTTACCCACAAGTTTACGACGTTGTGCCGGTGTGAGTTTTAGCAATTCAACATCATTAAAACGGAAACGATCAGCGGTAACAATCCAAGAATCTTTAAAGGCATTACAGATAACTTTAGCAATGAGGCTTTTGCCCGAACCGGATTCACCGACTAAGCCGCAAATTTCCCCTTCATCAATTGTAAAACTGACATTATCGACAATACGAATTAACCCATTTGGAGTTTGGATATCAATGCGAAGATTGCGAATATCTAAGAGTGCCATAGTTATCTACTCATAATATTTGGTAATTGCTCGGCATAGCCCATTGGTAAACACCAAGCCAATTAATACGCTGATGATAATTGCAAGTCCCGGCAGAATAACCGTCCAAGGGGCTAAATAAATTAATTCTAAGGAGTCTTTTATCATCGCCCCCCATTCCGGTGCAGGGCGTTGCGCGCCGAGAGAAATAAAACTGAGGGCACTAATATCCAAAATGGCAATTGTAAATGCGCGGGAAATTTCTTGAATATATTGTGGCGCAATGTTGGGTAAGATGGTTTCTTTCAGTAATACGCTGTTAGAGATGCCGTCTAAGCGTAACATCAGTACATATTCTTTTTTGAGTTCAGCTTGAATACTACGATAAATTTCATGTACGAAATAAGGCAGTAATGCCAAGGTGATTGCCAACATGGCGTTAATTAAACTTGGTTCCATTAAGGTAGCGATAATGATTGCCACGAGTAACACCGGAATGGTGAGGAACGCATCTAAAAAATGCCCCAGTACACGAGATTTAATGCCTTGCGACATGCCTGCCCAAATGCCAAGCCCACCGCCAATAAGGGCGGTCAGAATAACCACAATAATCGCCGTGCCAACGGTGTAGGTGGTGCCGATAATAATACGACTGAGCACATCCCGACCAATATCATCGGTTCCTAAAAAATAGGCGATCTGGCCGTTATTGGCCCAAGAAGGCGGCATAAGTTCTTGTCCGATAAATTGCATTTCAGCAGAGTAGGGGGCAATGAATGGACTAAAAAGTGCGGTCAAAATCAGCACTAAAAGAGCATAGAAACTGAAAAGCGCAATGCGATCTTCTCGGAAGAGTGCCCAAATATGCTTTAATGTGTCGCTTTCGCGAAAATCTTCAGGTTCTCTATCTTGCATGCCAACCCTTCTTATTTAACGGATCCAAAATAAAGATTAAGCTTTCAGATGCCACTTTAATGATAATAATACAAAGCCCGATAGTAATGATGCCGGCTGAAATACTGTTGTAGTCTTGCTGTGTGACGGCATCAATTAACCAACGTCCGATTCCCGGCCAACCTAAGGTATTTTCAACCAACATACATTGTGTAATCACCAACGTAAATAAACGGGTGGTGTGAGGAATTAACAAAGGCAAGGTGTTGCGTAAAACGTATTTACGTAACACGCTAAATTTCGACCAACCTCGTGTAGAAGCAACTTTGACGTAGTTTTGCTGGAAGATAAATTCTGCTCGCTGTTGTACTAAACGTACGATTTCCATGGTGGGTAAAATGGTTAAAACTAAGGTTGGTAATGCCAAGTGTTGTAAAACGTTTTGGATGATTTTAATCCGATAAGGCGCTTCAACAAACCAAACGTCAATAATTGGGAAACCGCTAATCGGCTTGATTTCATAAAGTAAATTGTATTGCCCGATTGCAGAAATTTCCCATGCATTAATTGCAGAAAAATACAGTAAAATCGGCGCAATCCAAAATACCGGCAAGGAGAGGCCAACAGCAGATAAAGTGCGGATGGTTTTTCCGATAAAATTAGCAGGATAAATTGCACCGATGAGCCCAAGGGGAATACCGAACAATGTTGCCAGTAAAATCGCACAAAAACAGAGTTCTAATGTTGGTGGGAGCACGGTAAAAATAGTCGATTTAAGGGCTTCGCCACCGTTATAGCTGATGCCTAAGTCACCTTGGATAAGGCGCACCAAATAATGAAAATAGCCACTGTAAAAGTGCGGTGTCATTAATTCGGCATTAAGCGGATCTTGCATCAAAATCAGGTAACTGATTAATGTTAGGATAAGGAACGTTAAAACGAGAAAAACACATTGTCGAATCAGAGAATTAAACATTACTTGTGTCCTTTTCGTAGTGATAGCGTCGAGAAATTCAAAGTGCCGAAGGGGCTCATCTCAATATTTTGTACGCGCCCATTGGCGACCAAAACTCGTTTGACGTTTGCAATAGGGATGATCGGCAATTCCGATAAAATTAATTCCTGTGCTTGGTTGTAAGCTTCGGAACGAATCTGTTGATTGGAACTATCTAATGCACTATCCATGATGTGATCGAATTTTTCGTTGCACCAGTTGGATAAATTGGTAATTTCGTTTGAGGTGCTACAACTTAAAATCGGGCGCATAAAACTGTCGGGATCTAAATTTCCCCCGAGCCAACCGGTTAAAATCATGTCGTAGTCTTCAGATTTATTATGTAATTGCTCAATTAAAAATGTTCGTGTAACCGGACGAATTTTCACTTCTACGCCGGCATTCGCAAGATCTGATTTAATTAATTCTGCCATTTTAAGCGGAGCCGGGTTATATACCTGTTCTTCATTAATCACCCACATCGTCAAGCTTAATTTTTTATCTTGTAACACTTGTTTGGCTTTCAATGGCATAAAGTCATACTCAAAATCCGGCGTATTCACGCTTGAAGCCCACGAAATATTCGGAATAATATTATTCGCCACTGTCGCTGTGTTGTGATAAATCGTTTTAATGATTCTTTTTCGATTAATGGCTTGTGAGATTGCGTGTCGCAATGCTGGATCTTGAATTGCTGTTTTTTGGAAATTAAACGCCAAATACGACAAATTCATCCCTTCAACACTTTTCATATAATAGCGTGCGTCATTTTCCTTCAGTAACCCTAACTGACTGACTTCCGGATAGGAGGCAATTTGGCATTCACCGTTAAAGAATTTCACTAAGCGCCCAGTGCGATCTGCGGATAAATCAATCAGAATGTCATGAATTTTAGCTTCTTTTTTCCAATAGTCTTCGTTTTTTTCTAAACGCACATATTGATTGCGGAAATAGTTTTTGACTTTATACGGGCCGGTGCCGACAGGCAAGGTATCCAGTTGCACTAAATTATCATCGGCATTGAGCTGTACGGCATATTCTTGCGAGAAAATAATGGCGTATTGACTTGCTAAGTGAGACAAAATAGAAGCATCAGGTTTGAATAAGGTAATCTCTACCGTATGCGGATTGATGGCTTTCACCGATTCAATTTTTTGGTTTAGCTTAATGCTTTCAAAATAAGGAAAGCGCACCTTTTTCGCCTGTTCATGGAAAATACGATATTGCGGATTTTTATAGCTGACGGAGGTTTGTTCTAACGTCGGTAAGTATGTCTCATAACCTAACACCCGATTGAGCGAAAACACGACATCATCCGCATTAAAATCACGGGTCGGTTTAAACCAATCGGTCTGATGGAATTTAATCCCGCGACGTAAATGAATGGTAATCACTTTGCCATCTGGCGAAAGCGAGTAAGATTGTGCCAATACAGGGATTGGCTCGGCAGCCGTATTCGAAATTTCAAACAGTTTATTGTAAATCTGCTCTGTTACCACGTTCATACTGGTTCCCGCATCCGCCGTTTGCGGATTAAAGGAAAAGCCGGAGGCGTGTGTGCAATAAATTAATCCATTGTCCGTCAGTTCTTCGGGCACGCGCGGTGCCGCCATCGCAGAATTTACTGCAAAAGCAAACAAACAAACGGGCGCAATCAATTTTTTATACAACATCATAAACGGATCAACAGGCTAAAATGAATGCCAAATTGTAAGATATATTCCGTGGATATTCTAGCGAATCTGCCGCTTCTGGATATTTGTCGCCCAAAATGACCGCACTTTTTTCAGTAACTTAAGCAAGTCGGTTGGTATTACGTGAGATGTGGGGGGGGATTTTTCGATGCATTTTTAGTATCTAGGCTAAAAAGTGGCTTGGCATAAATTGGCCTAATCAGATTACTGTCATGTTGATAAGACTGAATCGTGTCTGTTCAGCTTAACCTAATAGATGAAAGCAAATTGCAAGGCGTTTTTTGTATTTGTTTGAATAGTATTGAATATGTGAACAAATTCCAGTTGTTTTTGCCCCCAGTATACTGGGGGTTAGTTTCTTTACATAGAGACTAACAAAACATCTTGCTAAATAAAATTTTCTTAATACAGAGGATAATATGCTAATCCCGATTTTTGTTAATGGTCAAAGAAGATACCAAGATAACCGAGGTAATCAATACAAGTACGATCTTTCTCAACCAATGGATCAAATAAGTTATTCAACTGATATTGATGCGCAAATGCGAGATCAGACATCAACTAATCCAACTCGTAATCCAAATGGCGGTGGAATTTATGAATAAACGCTTAAAAACGGGTATATATATTATAGGACTATCTTTAATTTCAAGTGGCTCAGCCGTTTCAACACAGGTTGTTGCAAAAGAAAATAACTCAGATATTTCTCTGGTTGAAGTAAAAAACATTATTCAGATCAAGAAATTATCGATTTTATGATTAAAAGTGGATTTAAGTTTATCTCTGATGCTGACGATTCTTTAGTCTTTAAATTACGTGGTGAAAAAAATGCAGTAATTATTACGAGCGACGATATGGGTTTTGAATTTTTATCTTGGGTAATCTCTGAAAAAGGGTTTTCGTTGGAAAAATTAAATAAATTTAGTCTTGAGTCTCAACAAATGCCGAATCTTTTCGTAGATGAGAATAAAAAAGTTATTTTTATTAAATATAATCTGCCTTCGAGAGAGGGGTTTTCTAGCAATCAGATTGTTGATGCAGCTCTATATGTTACAGCTATGGGAGCCAAAATTAATAAAGCCAAAGATAGGTTAGAAAATTAATTGTATAAAAATGTTAACCAATAGTAGATAGTGTTTCATCAAATTAGAGACATCTAAAATTGGAAAAGGGAATACATCGATTTATTCTTGTTGGTACTCTTTTAAAATAGTTCTTTCCTAGAACTTGGGATTATAGTGATAGCCTTGTAACACAACAAATTTTTCATTTCTAAATACTACTGACTCAACACAGATCATGTATCAGCACTGTTTTTTGTCAGAATAAAACATATGCTTTTTCCACCGCACTTTTCTTCCATTATTTCCTTAATCCCAAGCAAATTAAGCGCCTCTTCATTTTTTCGGTATAATATCGCCCATTATCTAGTCATATAGCCTTAATCATAAAGAACGAAAACTATGCTAAATCACCTGCAAAAAGAATTAAATGAACTGGTTAATCGCGGTTTGGATCGTACGTTACGAATTGCCGTGACGGGGTTGAGTCGAAGTGGGAAGACTGCCTTTATTACGAGTTTAATTAATCAGTTGTTACATATTAATCACGTCGATAATAGCCATCTTCCTTTGTTTGATGCGGCACGCCGACATGGCATTATTGCGGCAAAGCGTATTCCGCAATTGGATTTGTCCGTTCCTCGTTTTGATTATGAAGGCAATCTTAACTCATTGTCGCAACAACCACCGAAGTGGCCACAGTCCACCAAAGGCGTAAGTGAAACACGTCTGGCGATTCGTTATCAGCGCAGTGGCGGTTTATTGCGTCATGTGAAAGAAAAAGGGACGTTGTATCTGGATATTTTTGATTATCCGGGAGAGTGGCTGTTGGATTTGCCGTTGTTGGATTTGGATTTTCAGCAATGGTCGCTGGAGTTGCAACGACAGTTTAATACGACACATTTGAAATTGGCGCAAAGTTGGTTGGAAAAAACTCAAAACGTGAATTTAACTGCGCCGGCAGATGAGGATATTTTGGCGCAACTTGCCAAGGATTACACCGATTATTTATGGCAATGCAAACAGCACGGATTGCATTTTATTCAGCCGGGGCGATTTGTGTTACCAGGTGAATTAGACGGTGCGCCGGCTTTGCAATTCTTCCCTTTGTTGCATTTAACCGAATCACAATGGCAACAATTGAAGAATGAAGCGAAAGAAAACAGCTATTTTGCAGTGTTGCAAAAACGCTACGATTATTACCGTCGGCACATTGTGAAAGATTTTTATCAACAGTATTTTTCCACCTTTGATCGGCAAGTAATTTTGGCAGATTGCTTAACGCCGTTGAATCACAGCCGCGAAGCGTTTGAGGACATGCAATTAGCGTTACATCAACTGTTTCGTAATTTTCATTACGGCAAACGTAATTTCTTGAACCGTCTTTTTTCGCCGAAAATCGATAAATTGATGTTTATTGCCACAAAAGCAGATCATATCACCACCGAACAGTTGCCGAATTTGGTCAGCCTCATGCGCCAGTTAGTCCAGGAAGGCGGGCGTTACGTGGAGTTTGCCGATATTACTACCGATTACACCGCCATTGCGTCTATTCGGGCAACGCAACAGATGGTGGTAAATCAACATGGTCGTCAATTTAAAGCGATTCAAGGCGTGCGGAGTAGCGATTTGCAAAAAGTCACGCTTTATCCCGGCAGTGTGCCGAGTAAATTGCCGAGTGCTGATTTTTGGCAACATCAAAAATTTGAATTTGATCAGTTTGAACCGCGCCGTTTAGAACAAGGCGAAAACATACCGCACTTACGAATGGATGCCGTATTACAATTTTTACTGGGCGATAAGTTATAACAGGAGCAAGCAGAATGGAAAAAACGATTTTTAGTCAACAGGAGCAGGTTGAACAACAGGATGCTTTCATCGCCAAGCAGGAATTTCATGAAGAACAGGCTGTGCCGGATACGGATGCAGACAATGTGCCGTTGGAAGGTGAATTGTTAGAAGTGCAATTTGAACAAAGTGTTCAACCGCCACCGCGTTGGTGGAAACGTGCCCTGATTGGCGCCGCACTTTTATTTCTTACGGCGACAGTGGCGCAGTCCGTGCAATGGCTGGTGGATACTTGGCAGCAAAATCAATGGATCTATTTTGCCTTTTCCTTGGTGTTATGTTTAGCGGTGTTACTTGGTATTTCTGCCATCATCGGAGAATGGCGACGTTTGGTGTACTTGCGTAAGCGGGGTGAAATGCAGCATCAAAGCCGTGAATGGCTAAAAAGTGCGGTCGTTTCTCACGGTGAATTTCCAGTAGAAAGCCATCAACAAGCGATCGCATTGTGTGAGCAAATGGGCAAATTAATGAAGCTTGATCCACAACAAAGCGATTTGGCGAAGTGGCGTCAGCAAATGAACGAATCTTATTCCGTGCCGGAAGTATTGCATTTGTTCAGCCAAAATGTATTGCTCCCTTTTGATAAACAGGCCAAAAAACTGATTAACAAAGCAACGACGGAATCGGCCGCATTAGTGGCAATTAGCCCGCTGGCGTTGGCAGATATGTTTTTTATTGCTTGGCGCAACATCCGTTTGGTCAACCAAATTGCACGGCTTTATGGCATTGAATTGGGCTATGTCAGCCGCCTTCGTTTGTTGCGCATGGTGTTGGTGAATATGGCCTTTGCCGGAGCGACAGAATTGATTCAAGATCTTGGCGTGAATTGGCTCTCGCAAGATCTTACAGCTAAACTTTCCGCCCGTGCCGCACAGGGAATTGGTGTTGGTTTACTGACAGCGCGATTGGGTATTAAAGCCATGGAATTTTGTCGTCCGTTGGCATTTGAGGCGAATGAAAAACCGCGTTTATCTCATATTCATAAAGAATTATTGAGTCATCTCGGCGCGAGTATTTTTGAGAACTTGAAAGTGAAGCAAAAAGATAAAGTGTAAACTGTAAATAAAACTTGCCAAAGTGGTTGGCGATTTTTTGTTGTAACGGTATCATGACAACCGTTTTCTATTGAATGTGCTTTTTACTTCTCGAGGCTTTTTATGGCAACGTCCCCAAATATTGATGCTTTTTCTCATATCGTGACGCGAAATCCGCAAATGCAGGACATTATCGCCAAAGCGAAAAAATTTGCCTTATTGGATGCGCCATTATTGATTCAAGGGGAAACCGGCACAGGAAAAGATGTGATTGCCAAAGCTTGCCATGATTTTAGTGTGCGTCGGAACAAGGAATTTCTTGCGGTGAATTGCGCCGGTATTCCGGGAGAAGATGCGGAAACGGAAATGTTCGGGCGACGCAATAAAGATGGCGAATTTATTGGTTTTTTTGAATATGCGGATGGCGGCACGGTGTTGTTGGACGGGGTAGAGGAGTTGCCCTTAACCTTACAGGCAAAGCTGCTCCGTTTTTTAAGTGATGGCACTTTTCGTCGTGTGGGTGAGGAAGAGGAACATTACGCCAATGTTCGCGTGATTTGCACCACACAACAGCCACTACAACATTATGTAGAACAAGGCAAAATGCGCAGTGATTTATTTCATCGATTAAATGTGCTGACGTTAAACTTGCCTCGGTTGCGAGATCGCGTGGAAGATATTGAACTACTAGCTCGTCAATTTATTCGTGAAATCAGTGAAAGACTCGCCATTTCCGCACCGCACTTTGATGCTGAATTTTTACATTATCTTCAACAATATCCTTGGTTCGGTAATATTCGTGAACTCTATAATGCCTTGTACCGCGCAGTTTCTTTAACGAAAGACAATCAGTTGCGCATTGAGGATCTAGGCTTGGAAACATCAGTCTCTGTATCGCAAGAGGTGGAGGGCTTGATGATGGAGGGTGCAACCTTAGAGGAAATGGTGGGACGATTTGAAGCGGCAGTGCTGACCAAATTTTATGCCCAATACCCTAGCTCCCGAAAACTTGCCGCGCGTTTAGGGGTTTCCCACACGGCAATCGCCAATAAATTACGCCAATACGGGATTGGCAAATCCTAGTCTTCTTCCGGCTAAATTGGATTAAATGCTTCAAGTGTCGGAAAACGTTTCACCAGTTTCAGCCATTCTGTTTTTTCAAGACGAATACTCAATAAAAACTCACCATATTCACTGATTTCTTCTTTTTCCACGCAATTGAGTTCATACAGCGCATGACGAATTTTTCCTTCTGACGGTGAAAGTTGAAGTGGGAATTGGAGAATATAGTCTGTTAAACGAACACGAATAGCTTCCAATAAAAGTTCAAGGCCATCTGCAGAATTAGCCGAAATATAGACCGCACTTGGCTGGTGTTTTTCATCGTATTCGATGTGTGGCGTTACGTTTTCCAGTTGATCAATTTTGTTGTACACCAATAATCGTGGCACATCTTGTGCACCGATTTCTTCCAGCACTTGATTCACCGCCTCGATATTTTCTAATTTGCGGGGATCGGCGCAATCAACCACATGGAGCAATAATGCGGCTTCGGTGGTTTCCTGTAGGGTGGATTTGAAAGCAGAAATTAAATCGTGGGGCAAATCCCGTAGAAAGCCTACTGTGTCCGCCAAAATCGTTGTGCCGACATCTTTTAAACTGAGACGGCGTAATGTGGGATCGAGCGTAGCAAATAACTGATCCGCCGCATACACATTGGCAGCGGTCAATAAATTAAACAGGGTAGATTTTCCGGCATTGGTGTAACCCACTAAGGAAATGGTCGGGATATCTGCTTTTTGGCGCGTTTGACGATTCTGATTACGTTGCTTGGCAACTTTTTCCAAGCGATTTTGTAACTGGTTGATACGCACTTTAATTAAACGGCGGTCGGTTTCCAGTTGAGTTTCACCGGGACCACGCAACCCCACCGCACCTTTTTGTTGATCTAACCCGGTTTTACGACGCACCAAACGTGTGGCGAGGTGTTTTAACTGGGCCAGTTCCACTTGTAATTTCCCTTCGTGAGAGCGGGCGCGTTGAGCGAAAATATCTAAAATTAAGCCGTTGCGATCCACCACGCGACAATCACACAAGCTTTCTAGATTACGGGCTTGTGCAGGCGTTAACGTATGATTTACTAAAATTAAATCGGCTTGGTATTGTTTGACCGCATCGGCAATTTCTTCCGCTTTGCCTTGCCCAACAAAATACTTGGCTTGTGGCGAGCTGCGGCTACCGGTAATGACGGTGAGAATCTCTGCCTGGGCAGATTTGGCGAGGAGTTGAAATTCGTTTAAATCATCTAAATTTTTCTGCCCATCAAAAAAACAGTGCACGATAATGGCATAGTTCAATGCGTGATGTTCATTTTTTTGGGGATTTTCAGACGCAAAAAGTGCGGTGGAAATTTCTGCAGAATCCACCGCACTTTCAGTTAAACGTTGTTGAGTTAAATTACCGAGTAAATTAGCCAATATTTTCCGCTTTGTTATTCTGCTTGAGCATCAATATTGTTTTCTACAGAAGGAGTTTCCTGTTGTTGTACTTGGTGTTGTTGCTGTTGGTTCGCATTGTGATGCGCGACAGAACGTGCTGGAACAACAGTTGAAATTGCGTGTTTATAAACCATTTGATTTACGGTGTTTTTCAACAAAATCACGAATTGGTCAAACGATTCGATTTGCCCTTGTAATTTGATACCGTTTACTAAATAGATTGAAACGGGAATGCGTTCACGACGTAGTGCATTCAAGTAAGGATCTTGTAGAGATTGTCCTTTTGCCATTTTTCTTTCCTTCTTTTTGTAAAAGATGATGAATTAAAACAATACAGCAAGCTGTATGCCTCCGCGAATCAATATAGCAACAATTATATTGAAAGTCACTAGGCGCAATCTGTGTTTTACGCTTTCGTTGAAACCGAGGTTAATACTTTTTCAAGGGCTTGAGCCGGTTGCAAACTATCCAACCATTGAATCGGTGATGTCCAACCACGTAGCCAAGTGATTTGGCGTTTTGCTAATTGGCGGGTGGCGCAGATACCACGAAAAACCATCTCATCGTGGTCATAATCACCGCGTAAATATTCCCACATTTGGCGATAACCCACACAGCGAATAGACGGCAGGTTCTCGTTTAAGTCGGGACGACGGTACAATTTTTCGACCTCTTGCTGAAAACCAAGTTCAATCATTTTGTGAAAACGCTGCTCAATTCGAAGATGTAAGACCTCTCGTTGTTCCGGTGCAATCGCAAATTGCAGAATGTCATACGGCAAGGCTTCGCCTTTTTGTGCTGTTAATTGCGTTAAGGTCTTACCAGTTAAATAAAAGACTTCTAATGCGCGGTTAATCCGCTGCGAGTCATTCGGGTTAATACGTTGTGCTGAAATCGGATCGATTTTACTGAGTTCTTGATGTAATCCACCCCAACCGATAAGTGCTGCTTTTGCCTCAATTTCCGACCGCACTTTGTCGTCTGCGGAGGGGAGGGGCGACAGACCTTCCAATAAGGCTTTGTAATACAACATTGTGCCGCCCACCAATAAGGGAATTTTGCCTTGTGCGCTAATCTCTTGCATTTCGCGTAAAGAATCTGTGCGGAAATTCGCCGCAGAATAACTTTCCGCCGGATCGCAAATATCAATTAAGCGATGAGGTGCCAGTGCCAGTTCGGCTTTTGAGGGTTTCGCCGTGCCAATGTCCATGCCGCGATAAATCAGGGCAGAATCGACGCTGATAACTTCCACGGGAAGCTGTTGGTGCAACTGGATCGCCAAATCCGTTTTACCGGAAGCGGTTGGCCCCATTAAAAAAATCGCTAAAGGTTTGTGTTCTGAATGCTGCATAGTTAGCGGGTTAATTGAGTTAAATAAGGCTGCCAGTCAATTTCGACGAGTAAATCTAACAGGCGAATTTGCTTCTGTTTCGCGAGTAACTGTTCTGTTTCGGTGAGTAAATTTACCGCATCGGCAAGCACGGTGATTGGCGGGGAGGCTAAAGGTGCCAAAAGTGCGGTCAAAAATTCAGGTAAATTTTCGAAAGATTGATCTAATAACGACACAATCATGTGTTGTAAGTTTTGTTGGCGCAAATGTGCCGATACTTTTTGTAACGTAATTTTATGTTGCGCTGCTTCTTCCATAAAAACAAAGCCGACTTGCTCGAAATAGGTTTTTTGTTGAAGCCATGCCTGCCATTGCGCATCTGATAAACGGAAAATAATCGGAATCAACAATGGTTGAGAGGTTGGTAACAAAGTTAAATTCAGCGTTTGTTTGAGTTGTTGCAAACGCGCAAGCGAGAGCAAATAAAAACGTTGTTCTTGCTGTAACAACAAGGCTTCATGTTGAATTAATGCAAGGGCGTGCAAGAAATTGGTATTTGGTTTTTTGACTTCGGTTACGTTGCTTTGCACGAGTTTTTCCGAAGACGTCCACAATGCGTTATGCGCCTCGAGTACCTTCGGTGTTATCGGCTCACGAGGGGACGAACCACCATAAAAGTGCGGTGGATTTTTTTGCTGTTTTGGCTGTTCGTGATATCGGTTTTCCGAGTAGGCATTCGCAGAATAAACTGTTGTCGGTTGGGCAAATATATTTTGTCCCGCAGCCGAGCGATTAGGTTTTGTCTGTGTGGAAACTTCCCATACACCGGCAGGTTCTTCCACGCCACATTCTGTTGGCGGTGTATTCAACGGTATTGGCTCGGAGGCTAATGCATTGCTGATGCCTTGGGTGATGAAATCATGTACCAAACGAGATTGCTGGAAACGCACTTCATGTTTGGTAGGATGTACGTTCACATCAATATCATTTGGATTAAGATCAATAAACAGCACAAAAGCAGGGTACTGCTCGTTGGTTAAATAGTCGGCATAGGCTTGTCGAATAGCGTGGGTAATGATTTTATCGCGCACCATTCGCCCATTTACATAACAATAATTTAAGTCATTTTGCGGACGATGAAAGTGGGGCATAGCTACCCAGCCGGACAAATGCAGATCATCGTGTTTCCAATCAATTTGCAACGCATTCTGAATAAAATCATCGCCACAAATCGCCGCAACACGTTTTAATTTTTGTTCATTCGTGACCGCACTTTTGTATTGGCGTAATACTTTGCCATTATGTGTGAGGGTAAAGTTGATATTAAATTTGGCTAATGCAATACGGCGAATGACTTCATCAATATGAGAAAATTCGGTTTTCTCGGAACGTAAAAATTTGCGGCGGGCAGGGGTGTTAAAAAATAAATTTGCCACCTCAACCGTTGTCCCCACCGGATGGGATGCGGGTTGAATGGTGGTTTCCATGTCGCGTCCTTGGGCATAGACCTGCCAAGCTTCGTTTTGTTCTGCAGTACGAGAGGTGAGGGTTAAACGAGAAACGGAACTGATACTGGCAAGAGCTTCGCCACGGAATCCCAAGCTTAAAATGGCTTCCAAATCGGCAAGATCAGCGATTTTACTGGTGGCATGACGGGCAAGCGCTAAAGCCAATTCTTCCTTGGCAATGCCAATGCCGTTGTCGCGAATCCGAATAAGGCTTGCGCCACCGTTTTCTATATCAATTTGAATTTTATCGGCACCGGCATCCAGGCTGTTTTCCACCAATTCTTTTACCACCGAAGCAGGGCGTTCTACCACTTCTCCGGCAGCAATTTGGTTGGCTAATTGTGGCGATAAAATACGTATAGTCATTATTTTTTCCCTGGATTATCGTCAAGCAGTTGGATTTTTTGTCCGCTTAACACTTTGCCATCTTTTAATTTAGGATTTAATTTCAACAGTTTATTCGGTGAAACTTTATATTCACGCGCGATGGAGTAAAGCGTTTCATTTTTTTGCACCGTATGGAATTTCGGTATCGCTTCTTTGACTTCCACCTTATTTTTACTTTGCTCTTTCGGCTTAGTAGGGCTGTTATTGGATTTCTCTTGTTTTTTATTTTTTTCTGTAGCCTTAGTTTCTGCCGGTTTGGTTTCCTTGGCGTTTGGGGCGTTTGTTTTTGGTGTTTTCTCTGTTTTTACCGACTGAGTTGGTTTTGCTTCTTCTATTTTTGCATCTCCTGGAATTTTGAGGGTTTCACCCACCAAGAGTTCTTTTCGCTTGAGTTTATTGAGCGTAAGGATGTCAGCAGAGGAAACTTTATATTTTAGGGCTAATTTACCTAAGGATTCGCCTCGTTTTACGCTGTGACGAATGCCACTATCTTTAATGTCGACAGATTTAATCTCTTGGGGTTTTTCCTGAGAAACTTGTGTTTGACTCTCTTTTTCTTCAACGTTTTCCTTGACGTTATTTTTGCCGTTACTTGGAATTTTAATGGTTTCGCCGATTCGTAATTCTTTGTGTTTTAATTTATTCAAAGCAAGAATGTCCGCTGCTTTTACGCCGTATTTGGCGGCAAGTTTTGTTAGACTTTCCCCAGATTTTACGGTGTGGCGTAAGGCGCTATCGTTTGTCTCAAGTGCGGTAGATTTTTCATCTGTTTTTGCCGTGGCAATTTTAGGTTCGTCTTTATAGTTTTTACGGCGGTATTCCACTAGACCGTTGTAAATGACTTGGGCGATTTTTTTACGGTATGCCGGCGTACTTAATTTAAGCTCTTCTTCTTGATTCGATAGAAAACCGGTTTCTACCAAAATGGAGGGAATATCCGGTGAGCGCAAAACACCAAGGCTGGCATGACGTGGTGTTGGACGGCTTAAAGAGGCAATTTGGGAAAAATGGCGTAAAACGATATTGCCCAATTCATATCCTACGCGTTGGCTATGACCAAATTGTAAATCCAATACGGTTTGATCTAAGTATTTTTCATTATGTGAAGCAAGCACGTTACCGGCACCGCCGAGTAATTCCGAGCGTTTTTCATGATCTTCCAGCCATTGCCCCATTTCATCATTGGCGCGGCGATTGGAGAGAACCCACACAGAAGCGCCGCGTAAATTCGGGGTTTCGGAGGAATCGGCATGGATGGAAACTAAATAGTTGGCTTTATATTTGCGGGCGATTTCTGAACGCTGTGGCACGGAAATAAAATAATCGCCGTTACGGGTAAGTACTGCACGGAAGTGAGGATCTTTATCCAGTAACGCTTTCAATTCTTTGGCGATGGAAAGTGTGACATTTTTTTCATAAATTTTGAGATTGTGTCCGATTGCGCCGGGGTCTTTTCCGCCATGGCCCGGGTCGATCGCTATCGTCCAAGTATTATTTGCAAACGCCGAGAGTGCAAAAAAGAAAAGGCTGTTAATCAAAAGAAATCTAAACATCGTTTTGGGTTTCATTGTGATAAAAGGTTAATTCAGTTTTTCAATAATGTGTCGACCGGTTTCAGATTTAGCAATTAATTCAATATTGCGGGCATGTTTGGCGTAATGAATATTGACGAGTAAATCCGGTGCAGAGAGCAAACCGACACCTTTTTCAGCCCACTCAATTAAACAAATTGTGTTTTCTGCGAAGTAATCTCGGATGCCCATAAATTCAAGTTCTTCCGGATCAGACAGGCGATATAAGTCAAAATGATAAATATTTTTTCCTGAAATTTTATATTCTTCCACGAGCGTATAAGTAGGGCTTTTTACATTGCCTTGATAACCCAACGCTTGAATCATGCCACGGCTTAGTGTGGTTTTTCCCGCACCGAGTTCTCCGTTTAGATAAAGTGTAATGCCTTTATGATTTGGCACTTGGCAAATGGCATCAATGAGTTTTTTGCCAAAATCACACATGGCATTTTCATCAGAAATATATTGAATTAATGTTTCAGTCATCTTCTTCGCCGATTGAAAAATAAGGCTGGATTGTACCGCACTTTGAGGGAATTATGTAGTTTTATGATTGCGTAACGTTGCCAAGAGTCATGGCGCAAATTTCATCATTAAAGTTGCGAACTAGGCAAAAAAAATCCCCCGCAAAAGCGAGGGATTGTGAATTTGGAGCGGGAAACGAGGCTCGAACTCGCGACCCCGACCTTGGCAAGGTCGTGCTCTACCAACTGAGCTATTCCCGCAGAGATTTGATGTTGAGAATGGAGCGGGAAACGAGGCTCGAACTCGCGACCCCGACCTTGGCAAGGTCGTGCTCTACCAACTGAGCTATTCCCGCATTCACATCAAATGAATGAGACGGCATTATACGAATATTTTTAGGCAGTGCAAGTATAAAATCATGAAAATGATGCGCTTGTTTATATATTCGTCGATTTAGTCCATCTTTAAAAAATGTTCTCGATAGTAAGCGAGTTCTTTGATGGATTCGCGAATATCGTCTAAGGCCAAATGGGTGTTTTGTTTACTAAAGCCGTCCAGAATTTCCGGTTTCCAGCGGGCGGCTAATTCTTTTAATGTACTGACATCAAGGTGGCGATAGTGGAAGTAGTCTGCAAGCTCGGGCATATATTTAAAGAGAAAGCGTTTGTCTTGTGCCACACTGTTGCCACAAATCGGTGATACCCCTTTCGGCACGTATTTTTTGAGAAAATCTAAGGTTTGTAATTCGGCGGCGCGTTCGGTTAATTTGCTGTTTTTAACACGTTCAACCAGCCCATTGGCGGTGTGGGTTTTCACGCACCAGTCGCTCATTTTATTGAGTAATTCGTCAGATTGATGGATGGCTAAAACAGGGCCTTCGGCAAGAATATTTAAATTTTTATCGGTCACAATCGTCGCGATTTCAATAATGCGTTCTTTTTCCGGATCTAAGCCTGTCATTTCAAGATCAATCCAGATCAGATTTTGTTTATCTAATGTCATTATATAAGGTATCCTATGCGAAAATTTTCCTTATTCTAGCGAAAAACGCGAGAAAAAACGACCGCACTTATATGAGTAAACCTAAATTAACGCAAAATCAAAAACGCCGAATTCAGTCCAATAATCATAAGGTATTACATCGCCATCAGAAGAAAGACATTGATTGGCAGGATGAGATGTTGGGCGAGTCGCAGGATGGCTTGGTTGTTACACGCTATGCCCGTCATGCGGATGTAGAAAATGTGCAAGGCGAGATTTTTCGTTGTAACTTGCGTCGTACATTAGCGAGCGTTGTTGTAGGGGATCGCGTGATTTGGCGGCAAGGCAATGAACAATTGCAAGGGGTGAGTGGCGTAATTGAAGGGGTTCATGGGCGCAAAAATGAAATTTCCCGTCCGGATTATTATGATGGCATTAAAGTCATCGCTGCCAATATTGATCGTATTATTATCATTTCTTCCGTACTGCCAAGTTTGTCACTGAATATTATTGATCGTTATTTGGTGGTATGCGAAGAAGCCAACATTGAACCAATTATTGTGTTGAATAAAGCCGATATGCTGACGGAAGAACAATGGCAAGACGTGGATTCACAGCTGAAAATTTATCGTGATATCGGCTATCAAACGTTGATGGTTTCAGCGCAAAATAAAAAAAATCTGGAAAAACTGACCGCACTTTTATCGGATGGCGTGTCTATTTTTGTAGGGCAATCCGGTGTGGGAAAATCCAGTTTGATTAATGCCGTTTTGCCGAATGTGGCGGCGCTGGTCGGGGAAATTAGTTCAACCTCGGGTCTTGGACAACACACCACGACCTCTTCTCGTTTATATCATTTACCGCAGGGTGGTAGTTTAATTGATTCACCGGGCATCCGTGAATTTGGTTTGTGGCATTTGGAAGATGAGCAGATTACAAAAGGTTATCGAGAATTCCAAACCGTGCTGGGCACCTGTAAGTTCCGTGATTGTAAGCATTTAAATGATCCCGGATGTGCCTTACGTCAGGCGGTAGAAGAAGGCAAGATCAGTGCTGTTCGCTATGAAAACTACCATCGCTTGTTGACCAGTAAAAAGGAAATGAAATCGCAGCGACATTTTTCTGCTGAATAAAGGTGGTTTACCATTTTTTAGGTATGACATGTTAACTTTTAGTTAATGAAATGACCGATTTTTCTTTTTTTTTGTGATCTAATTCAAATTTTAAGCCAAATCGCCTTGCGCATTCATTGTGTTCGTCTGATACTGCATCATATTTATTTTTATTATTTAAATAAATATTTAACGAATCCCATCCACTTTTTCCAGAGGAAAATCATATGTATTCAAAAGATGTTGAAATCACAGCACCTAACGGCTTGCATACTCGTCCGGCGGCACAATTTGTAAAAGAAGCAAAAGCATTTGCCGCAGATATTACAGTTACTTCTGCAGGAAAAAGTGCGAGTGCAAAAAGTTTATTTAAATTACAAACATTAGCCTTAACTCAAGGGACGGTGATTACGATTTCTGCTGAAGGTGAAGATGCGGAAAAAGCGGTTGAGCATCTTGTTGCATTAATTCCTACGTTAGAATAATTCTGTCGCCATAATTTGCGTTCTTATGTTTTTAATAAAAGCATGGAGAGCCGTGAGTTATGGCTTTGTTTTATTTGTTCGGTGATTGATTTTTGTTCAATTTACATCAATGAATTTAGATAATAGAGAAGGTCATTATGATTTCAGGAATTCCAGCCTCTCCCGGCATTGTTTTTGGTAAAGCGCTTGTCCTTAAAGAAGAAAAAATTGTTCTGGATACGCAAAAAATTAAAGAAAGCCAAATTGATGCCGAAATCGCGCGTTTTTATGAAGGGCGCAGTGCGGCAGTTGAACAATTAAATTCAATTAAAGATCGTGCTTATGCTTCTTTAGGGGAAGAAAAAGCGGCGATTTTCGAAGGCCATTTAATGATTCTGGAAGATGAGGAGTTAGAGGAAGAAATTCTTGATTATCTTCGTTCAAATAAGGTGAATGCTGCCGTAGCTGCCAATGTAATTATTGATCAGCAAGTCGCCATGTTGTCTGAAATTGATGACGAATACCTAAAAGAACGTGCCGGCGATATTCGCGACATTGGCAATCGATTGATTAAAAATATTTTAGGTATGCACATTGTTGATTTAGGCGAAATTAATGAAGAAGCGATTTTAGTTGCCTATGATTTAACGCCGTCTGAAACGGCACAGCTAAATTTAGACAAAGTGTTAGGTTTTGTGACGGATATCGGCGGTCGCACATCACATACGTCCATTATGGCACGTTCTCTTGAGTTGCCTGCAATTGTAGGGACGAACAATGTTACTGAGTTGGTGAACACAGGTGATTTCTTAATTCTTGATGCCTTAAATAATGCGGTTTACGTTAACCCTTCCCAAGACGAAATCCAGCGTCTAAAAACGTTACAAGCGAAGTTAGCAGAAGAAAAAGCCGAATTGGCAAAATTAAAAGATTTACCGGCATTGACGTTAGATGGACACCGCGTGGATGTGGTGGCCAATATTGGGACCATTCGCGATGTTGAAGGTGCCGAGCGTAACGGCGCAGAAGGCGTGGGTTTATATCGTACTGAATTCTTATTTATGGATCGCGATCAGCTACCAACCGAAGAAGAGCAATTTATTGCTTATAAAGAAGTAGTAGAAGCCATGAATGGTAACTTGGTGATATTGCGTACCATGGATATCGGTGGAGATAAAGAATTACCGTATTTGAATTTGCCGAAAGAAATGAACCCATTCCTCGGTTGGCGTGCTATTCGTATTGCGTTGGATCGTCGTGAAATTTTAAATGCGCAATTAAGAGCGGTGTTACGGGCATCCGCTTACGGTCGATTAGCCGTTATGTTCCCGATGATCATTTCTGTGGAAGAAATTCGAGAACTTAAATCTGTGATTGAAGAATTAAAAGTTGAATTACGTAATGAAGGCAAAGATTTTGATGAAAATATTCAAATCGGTGTTATGGTGGAAACCCCATCCGCTGCGGTGAATGCCAAATTCTTAGCAAAAGAGGTCGATTTCTTCAGTATTGGTACGAACGATTTAACCCAATATACGTTGGCTGTGGATCGTGGCAATGAACTCATTTCTCATTTGTATAACCCAATGAGTCCGTCTGTGCTGAATTTGATTAAACAAGTCATTGATGCGTCACATGCGGAAGGAAAATGGACCGGTATGTGCGGTGAATTGGCTGGTGATGAAAATGCCACGATCTTACTATTAGGTATGGGCTTGGATGAGTTTAGTATGAGTGCAATTTCTGTGCCACGCATTAAGAAATTAATTCGTAACGTCAATTATCAAGATGCAAAACTCTTAGCTGAAAAAGCGTTACAGCAACCAACGGCAGCAGAAATTGAGCGCTTAGTTGCTGATTTTTTAGCAGAAAAAGCATTAAATTAGATACAATTTTCGCTTTTTAAGCTAGAATACGACTAGATTTTAAACTTCAGGAGATGATAAAAAATGGGTTTATTTGACAAACTATTTGGATCAAAAGATAAGAAAGCAGTTGATGTAGAAATCTATGCGCCGCTTTCCGGTGAAATTGTGAATATTGAAGATGTTCCGGATGTTGTTTTCTCCGAAAAAATTGTTGGTGATGGTATCGCAATTCGCCCAACCGGTAACAAGTTGGTTGCTCCGGTGGATGGCGTCGTAGGTAAAATCTTTGAAACCAATCACGCGTTTTCTATGGAATCCAAAGAAGGCGTTGAGTTATTCGTTCACTTTGGTATTGATACCGTTGAATTAAAAGGTGAAGGTTTTACTCGCGTGGCGCAAGAAGGTCAAAGCGTTAAACGTGGTGACACCATTATCGAATTGGATTTAGCTTTATTGGAAGCCAAAGCGAAATCTGTGTTAACCCCAGTGGTGATTTCCAACATGGATGAAATCAGCAATATGGAGAAAAAATCCGGTGAAGTGGTTGCCGGTGATTCCGTTGTGTTGGTGTTGAAAAAATAAATAGATTTTAAAGCAGTGAAAGGCTTACTTGTTATGAGTAAGCCTTTTTTATAAGTTCAAAAACACATTGAATAATGACCGCACTTTGATTGCCGCAAAAGTGCGGTCATTTTTTTCAGCGTTTTTAGTTTTCAATACCTTTGTGACGCAGCAACGCATCTAACTGTGGTTCACGGCCACGGAAGTTTTTGAACAAGGTCATCGGTTCTTCAGAGCCGCCTTTGGTGAGAATTTCATCCAAGAAGGATTGACCTGTTTGTGGATTGAAAATCCCTTCCTCTTTAAAACGCGAGTAGGCATCTGCCGATAAGACTTCCGCCCATAAATAGCTGTAATAGCCTGCCGCATAGCCGCCGGCAAAAATATGGCTGAAACTGTGCGGCATTCTTCCCCATTCTGCGCCAGGGATGACGGCAACTTGGCTTTTCACTTCGTGTAACATCGCTAACACTTGATTTTGCTTGCTCGGATCAAATGTGTGGTGCAAGCGGAAATCAAATAGCGCAAATTCTAATTGACGCAAAACAAACATTGCCGCTTGGAAGTTTTTGGCTTTGAGTAATTGGCTGAGCTTTTCTTTTGGTAGCGGCTCTCCGGTTTGATAATGACCTGAAATGAACTGTAGCGCCTCTTCTTCCCAGCACCAGTTTTCCATAAATTGGCTCGGCAATTCCACCGCATCCCAAGGTACACCGTTAATGCCGGCAACATCGGCTACATCAATTTGAGTCAACATATGATGCAATCCATGACCGAATTCATGGAATAGCGTCGTGACTTCATCATGCGTGAATAAGGCAGGTTGATCGCCAAGCGGGCGGTTGAAGTTACAGGTTAAGTACGCCACTGGTTTTTGTAGGCTGCCGTCAATCTTTTTACGACGACCGATACAATCATCCATCCAAGCGCCACCGCGTTTATGTTCACGAGCGTATAGGTCTAGATAGAAACTGCCGCGTACCTCGTCTTTTTCATCAAGCAAATCGAAGAAACGGACATCTTTATGCCAGGTTTCGACGCCATGGCGCTCTACCGCGCGAATATTGAAAATGCGTTTAATCAATTCAAATAAACCGCTCAATACGCGATCTTCCGGGAAATACGGACGCAATTCTTCATCGTTAATGGCATATAAGTGCTGCTTTTGTTTTTCGCTGTAAAAAGACAGATCCCAAAGTTCAAGTGTGGTCAAATTATAGTGCGTTTTGCAGAAGTCTTTTAATTCTTGTAATTCACGTTCGCCTTGGGCTTTAGAGCGTGTGGCGAGATTTTCTAAGAAATCCAACACCTGCTGAGGATTTTCTGCCATTTTGGTGGCGAGAGATAATTCGGTGTAAGTGTTGAAATCCAATAATTTGGCTAATTCCACGCGTAGGCTAAGGATCTCCTGCATAATTGCCGAGTTATCCCATTTACCGGCATTTGGCCCTTGATCGGAAGCGCGGGTGGCAAAGGCACGATACATTTCTTCGCGCAATTCACGGTTTTCACAATAGGTCATGACCGGAATATAGCTTGGGTATTCCAAAGTGAAGCGATAGCCGCTGACACCTTTGCTTTCCGCAGATTGTTTAGCTGCTTCCAGTGCCGATTCCGGCAAGCCTTTGAGCTGGCTGACATCTTCAACGATCTTTTCCCAGCCCATGGTGGCGTCTAATACGTTATTGCTAAATTGTGAATTCAGTTCGGACAAACGGGCAGCAATTTCGCCATAGCGTTTTTGTTTTTCTGGCGGCAAGGAAATGCCCGATAATTTGAAATCGCGTAGGCTGTTTTCAATGGCTTTCTTTTGCGCTTGAGTATAACCGGCAAATTCAGGGCTATTTTTTAATTGTAAATAGGCTTCATATAATCCCTGATGTTGACCGAACCACGTGCTGTATTCGGCTAATAATGGCAAGCAAGCTTGATAGGCTTCACGTAATTCCGGGCTATTTTTCACCGAGTTTAAATGAGAGATTGGCGACCATACTTTGCTGAAACGATCACCGGCTTCGGTTAACGGTAGAATGAAATTTTCCCAAGTAAAGTGCGGTTGATTTACCACGCGTTCTACCGTTTCGCGGTTTTCTTGAATAAGTTGTTTGATAGCGGATTCAATGTATTGCGGTTCAATTTTAGAAAATGCCGGAAGTGCGGTTGGCGTCAGTAATGGGTTTGTCATTAAGCTATCCTTAATATAAATAAACGTAGTGAGTAAAATTGGGCTCGATTTTATGATTTCAAGCTTGAAAAATCTACCAATTCAATTATTATTGCGAATAATTTTTATTTTGAGGTGTGCAATGAAATACTTTTACATTGGATTAGGGTTTATTTTTTTAGCGTTAGGTCTTATTGGTATTGTTGTGCCTATTTTTTTGCCGACCACGCCATTTTTGCTTTTAACGTTGTTTTTCTTTACAAAAGGTTCGACACGTTTACATAACTGGTTTGTGGGCACAAAGATTTATCAAGCACATTTAAAAGATTTTCATGAACAACGCGCTTTAACTAAAAAAGCCAAAATCTACATTTTGAGTTTTTCCACTACGATGTTGTTAATGGGGTTTTATTTCACACCAAGCATTGTCGGCAAAAGCATTATCATGAGCGTGTTATTGATTAAATATTGGTTCTTCTTTTTCTGGATTAAAACCCTCGAAGCAGAATAAGCTTCAAACATTCGTGTATAATGAGCGCAACTTATTTCATGAATGTATTTCAATGCGTAATTTCCTCTTTAAAAGTGCGGTGCTTTTTTTAGGTGTTTTTTTTCTCAACGGATGTGATGAACACGCTCAAAAGCCCGCCGAATCCTCTCTAACGGTTGATGCATCTGCAACGCCGGAATTCTCTCAATCCCGTCGCCAATTATTGGTTCGCGGTGTTTACTCCGATTTATTTCTCAACCCACAACAAGCATCTAACATTGAGCAAGCTGCCTTTTTGCGTGATCTTTTTGAAGGATTGGTGATTTACGATACCAAAGGCAATATTGTTCCGGCAGTGGCGGAAAATTGGCAAACTCAAGACAATAAAACGTGGCTATTTAGGTTACGCGAAACTGCTAAATGGTCTAATGGTGAATCCGTGACGGCTCAGCAATTCGTGGCAAGCTGGCAGGCATTGGCGAAATCTAACAGCCCGCTAAAAGATTATCTGGCGTACATGAATCTGCTCAATGCGGAGAAAGTATTAAAGCAAGAACTGCCACCAGAGGCGCTGGGAATTGTGGCGGAAAACGACCGCACTTTACGTTTCACTTTAGATAAACCGACACCGTATTTGCCACAAATGTTGGCTCATAGCAGCTTGTTGCCGCAATATTTAAAACCTCATGAAGGCATCGTGACCAACGGGGCGTATCAAGTCAGCGGTCAGCAAGGTGAACGCATTCATCTCGAACAAAATCCTCACTATTGGGCGAAAGAAAAAGTTTCCTTCAAAAACGTGGATTATCAAAAAATCACCTCAACACAGGAGGTGAGTGCGTTAGATATTGTGTGGCAACCGCAACAATACGTTGAACAGACACAATATTTCCCGCAACTCTGTACTTATTTCTACGTGTTTAATTTCAACATGCCACAATTGGCACAAAGTTCGGTGCGTAAAGCTTTAGCGATGCTGACGTCTCCTCGCCGTTTACTGCCTGAAAACCCAAGTCGGTTCTATTTAACGGATAATTTTTTACCGCAGTCTATGCAAACGGTAGAAAGTCGTTGGGAACAAACACCGGTAGAACAATTATTGAGTCAAGGTCAAATTAGCGAAAAAGCCCCGTTAAAACTGACGTTAAGCTACGATCAGTCAGAACTGCAGAACCAGTTAGTTCAAGGGCTGATTCGTATGTGGTCGCAGTCGGATATGATCCGAATTATTGGCGAAGGCATGTCGAAATCACAGCTATTGGAAAATATTGCCAAAGGCAATTTCCATATTGCCCGTTCCGGTTGGTGCGCTGATTATAACGAACCCTCCGCATTTTTAAGTTTGTTTTATAGCCATAGTCCAGATAATAAAAGCGGTTATCGTAACGAAGAAGTGGATCGTTTGTTTGAGCAAAGCTTGAAAGTGATTCCATCGCCAGAACGCACCGCACTTTATAGCAGAATTGAGCAAATTTTGCAGGAAGAAAATGTGGTGTTGCCACTATATCAGTCTCGGGTCCCTGTTTATCTTCATCCAACCTTAAACGGTTACGACTCAGCCAATCCAACAGAGGTTATTTACAGCAAGGATTTGTTCCGACGGATTGAGTAAAGTGCGGTGGAAAATAAGAACATTTATTTAAGTGTTAAAAGTATGCTTGGATAGATATTTGAGATAACCGCCTATAGAAAAACAAAAAGCACAAACGCAATGAACGTTTGTGCTTTTTTATCTAATGTGAGGCTGTTATTTTTTCGGCACTTCTTCTTGGCAATAGGGGCATTCCATTAAATGTTGTTCGCCGTTATGCACGATAAAATGGCCCATTTTTTTAGCTTTGGTATCCAAATAAGCGGTGTTATAGCGGTTTTCGCCAACATTCAGGGGTACACGTTCTACCACATTGATACCGGATTGTTTCATGGTTTCGATTTTTTCCGGGTTATTGGTGAGTAAGCGAATTTGTTTGACGCCCAACAAATCGAAAATGTCTGCACACACGCCAAAATTACGTTCATCGGCAGCAAAGCCCAAAGCCAAATTAGCCTCGATGGTATCCATGCCCTTATCTTGTAAGGAATAAGCGCGAATTTTGTTAATTAAGCCAATGCCACGACCTTCTTCACGGTGATAAATCAATACGCCGCGACCTTCTTGTTGAATTTGGCGTAAGGCGGCGGCAAGCTGGAAACCGCAGTCGCATTTTAAACTATGCAAGGCATCGCCGGTGAGACATTCGGAGTGGATGCGTGCTAAAACGGGTTCCTCTGAATGGCTGATGTCGCCGAAGACTAAAGCAACATGTTCTTTTTTCGTGTCGGGAAATTCAAATCCCACGATTTTAAAAAGTCCGAATTCTGTGGGTAAATTTGCTTGGGCAACGAGTTCAATTTTTGCCATAACGTATCCTTATTTTGTCCTTATTCTTTTTCTTTTGCCGGGTTCTGGTGATAAAATGGCGGCTCAATTTTATCTATGGTTATGAATATGTTAAAAAGGTTGTCATTATATACACTATTGCTTTGTCTTGTCCCTCTTTTTGTCTGGTTGTTCTCTTGGCAGTGGAGTGGCAGTCTCATTTTTGAAGACTACGAGCATCCTTTATATTGGTTGACAGAAAGTGGGAGTGTGCCTTACGCCATTATCACTTGCGGCGTTTTTGCGTTGCTTTTTTTACCATTATTTCCTCAGCGAAAACAATGGGTTTTAGCTGTTGCTGTAATGGCTTTTTCAATGGTTGTGACACAAGGATTGAAATCCGGGTTGAAAAACGCGTTTACCGAGCCTCGACCTTTCGTGACTTATGTTGCTGACCAAACCGGCACAAGTACCGAGGCTTTTTATGCGCAAGATCGTAAAGCTCGGGCGCAATTTGTTGAGCAATTTTATCAAACGCAAGCATCTGTACCGGAATGGATCAAAGGGCATTACGCAAGCGAAGTAGGCTATTCTTTTCCATCCGGGCATACGATTTTTGCAGCCAGCTGGCTTATGTTAACGGTGGGATTCGTACAATTAATCGGTAATCGAAAAGGGCGTGCAAAATTATTAATTGCATTTATGAGCTGTTGGGCGGTGTTGATGCTGGTCAGTCGTTTACGTTTCGGCATGCATTATCCGATTGATTTATTGATTTCTGTGTTAATTGCCTGGTTAGTACATTGGGTAATTTTTGCATTTTTAGCGAAAAAACAGTATTTCCAAAAAACGGAATAAGTAGCTAAAAGTGCGGTAGGTTTTTCAGGTATTTGTTAAGTCGTGTAAAAGGAGAAGCGTATGTTATACGGGCTTGATATTGGGGGCACCAAAATTGAATTAGCGGTGTTTAATTCTCAGTTAGAGAAGCAATATAGCGAGCGGGTGGAAACGCCGAAAAACAGCTATGAAGATTGGTTGAATGCCATTGTCAATTTAGTGAAGAAAGCCGATGAAAAATTTGGTTGCAAAGGGTCTGTGGGGTTAGGTATTCCGGGTTTTGTAAACCAAAGTACCGGTATTGCTGAAATTACCAATATTCGCGTGGCAGACAATAAACCTATTTTGCGCGATTTATCAGCTCTTTTAGACCGTGAAGTCCGCGCCGAGAATGATGCAAACTGTTTTGCGTTATCGGAAGCTTGGGATGCTGAAAATGCACAATATCCTTCGGTGTTAGGCTTGATTTTAGGCACCGGTTTTGGGGGCGGATTTGTATTGAATGGTAAAATTCATTCAGGGCAAACCGGTATGGCTGGTGAACTAGGGCATTTACAGCTGAACTATCACGCGTTGAAATTACTCGGCTGGGATAAGGCGCCGATTTATGATTGCGGTTGTGGCAACAAAGCTTGTTTGGATACCTATTTATCCGGTCGTGGTTTTGAAATGCTATACCGTGATTTGAAAGGCGAAGCGTTACCGGCAAAAGACATCATTCAACGTTTCTATGCGGGCGATAAAAGTGCGGTGGATTTTGTCGGCGTTTTTGTTGAGCTTGCGGCGATTTCTATCGGCAACATTATTACGGCTTTCGATCCGCATCTTGTCGTACTCGGCGGAGGATTATCCAATTTCGATTATTTATACGAAGCGTTGCCAAAAGCGTTACCTCCGCATTTGATGCGTAGCGCCAAAGTACCGGTGATTAAAAAAGCCAAATACGGTGATTCCGGCGGCGTACGTGGTGCGGCTGCATTGTTTTTATCCCGCTAATGATGATTAAAAATAAAAAGGCTGAATTTATTTCAGCCTTTCTTTTTTCTTTGAGATTATGGTTTTAACAAATTATCAATGGTTTCGACTTCCAGTCTGCCTTGTTCTACACGAATGGCTTTGGCGACTTGCTTGATCATTTTATCCCGAGGATTCTTTTCATCCAGCGTATAAATCGGTGTACTGCTCAAGTAAGCGGAAATATTACTGGCAAGTAGGGGAATGAGGTTTTGCACTTGCCCCATATACTGTTGTGGCGAGCCGGACCAACGAAGCACACGAATATCTTTCAAATAGACGGCGCCTTTTTGTGCATCATAATAAGGTACCGTGTCGAAGGTGAGATTCAGTTTGGCAGAAAATTGATCAGTCGGGAGTTGAAATAATCCATCAATGATGCCACTTAACTCCAATCGTTTTTCTGCGTTTTGCCCAATTTTGGCGCTGAAATCATGCAAGTTGTAGTTCACACTAGCTAGGCCGGGAATGCCGTAACTGTTTTTATAATGATTATGTTGTTTGAGTAATTGGTTTATTTCGCTTTCGCCGATAGCTAAGGCAAAAGCGGAAGTTGAGCATGTTAATGTCATAAAACAGGCACAAATGAAAGTCATGCCTTTTTGTTTTAACCATGTAAACATAGATGTTCTCCAAAGTGTAAGGTTTAAAAAAAATCAAAAAACGGTTAAACTAGACCGCACTTTTATTGGTTTCAGGAGTTTTTATGCGTCAATATATCGTCAAAGCAACACTATGTTCTTCAATTTTATTGCTCTCTGCGTGCGGATCTTTATTTCCGTCGAGCAACACTCACAAACCGGGAGCGGTGGTTGAGGCCGGCTCAACATCCGCGCCAACGTTTGATGTTAATGCCTTTGTACAAAAAGCGGAAACATTGCCACGCTTTGAATATACGCACAACAATACTCATTATGTCGCGTATCTTAATGGACAACCGGAATTGATTAAAGTTACGCACGACGGTGAGAATAAATTATTTTTCTATAAAGCCGGAAAAGTGTCTGCTGTGCAAGAAAACGGGAAAGTGTACAGCGTAAATGATGCCAATGAATCGCATAACGCGTTCGTCGCCGAAGGGACTAAATTGTACAAAATGTTGGGAACAAACAGTGCAGATAAAGGAGCGGCTAACGTAAAAACCGGCAATGATGCCAAATTGAATTACCTTTGCATCGCTAAAATTCAGCAGGTTGCACAAACGTCACGTGTATTTCGTAGTTCGGCAAATCATGCTAACAGCGATTCCCGCCTTACCGCTGATGTTCGTTTGAACGGCAATCAATTTTATAAAATGGATTGTCAATTAGCCGGTGATCGTGTAGCTAAATTAAGTTTAATTAAAAAATAGCACGGGCTATTTGCTTAAAAGTGCGGTTAATTTTGACCGCACTTTATGTTTGTGGGGAACGAAAATATGTCGCAATTATCCGCATTACCTTTTGAGGAATATGTTCAGCAAGTGCTTGCCGAGCATAAAGGTGAGCGCGTATATCATTTTACTTATAACGATAAAGATTTTTGGTTGAAACAACCGGAACAATTACACGGTGTGTGGCATTTTTTGAAGCCGAAACCGAAACAAGCCTTTAAAAACGAAATTCAAAGTTTGCAATATCTTGCGGAACATCAAGCGCCGGTTCCTCACCTTGAAATGTTTGGTGAGGATTTCTTGGTGTTGGAAGACGGCGGAAACAGTGTGGCGCATTGGATGGGGCTTCATCTTTCCGAACAACAAAAACGTGTTATTTTATTGGATGCGGCGGTGGCATTGGCTGCATTACATCAGCAAGGGTTGGTGCACGGACGTCCAGCGATTCGCGATATTCTATGGCGTGATGGTCAAGTGTTGTTTATTGATTTTGAAGTGAATGCGACTAAGCGGGCTTTAAGTAAGCAAAAAGCGCGTGATTTGTTGCTGTTTATCTATAATTTATGTCGTGAAGATGAATTGTCCGATGAGATCATTTGCGATGTTATGCGAAAATACCGTGAATGTTGCGAGCCACAGGAGTGGCTGGATATGTTAGCATCCGTAGAGCATTATCGTTGTATTTATTATTTATTGCTGCCCTTTAAATCGATCGCCAAGCGAGATCTTATCGGGATTTACCGGCTATACCGGAATATTGAACAAGTGAAAAAGGAGGACTAAATGAAAAAAATCATTATGACATTATTTATTGTTTTGAGTCTCAGCGCCTGTTCCGTCGGTGTAGGTGTTGGTGGCGGTTCTAATGGTGTCGGCGTAGGCGTTGGTGTTGGCACCGGCGTTCGATTCTAAAAAAATGCCCGATAATGTTTCTTATCGGGCATTTTATTTTTTACTGTTTAACATACGACTTTAATGTCTGTTCCACTTCATAAATCCAATCTAATTCATGTTGCGTGAACCCTGCTTGTAAACGGGCATCAGTATTGATTACCCCTTTAAAAATCACAATACGATATTTATGTAGCAGTTCGGTAAAACATTTCATAGCCTCTAATCCGCGCTTGGCGGAAAGTGCGTGATACCAATGATTACCGATATAAACGTGTCCGATTTCATCCGTTAAAATCACATCTAAAATTTTGACGGCGGCCATATCTTTCCGTTGCGCAATTTTTTCTTGTAACACAGGCGTGGCATCCAGCCCTCGCGCTTCCAGTACACGCGGCACTAATGCCATACGTTCCCAAATATCATGCGCGGTTGCCTGTGCCATTTCCCATAAACCGGCATGGGCTTCAAAATCGCCGTATTGATATCCAAGCGTATGCAAATGCGCGTTGACTAAGGAAAAATGGGTGCTTTCTTCACGTGCGACACGTAGCCAATCCTTTACAAATGCCATGCCTTCGCCTAATTCTTGTTGCGCATTTCGGCCAAACCGCCAAGCTGCATCTAAGCCTAAATTAATGGCATTAAATTCAATATGGGCAATAGCATGCAACGTTGCGGCATAACCTTCTTCTGTGGCGAAAGAACGTTTCGGCACATCTTTCGGTGCAACGAGCAGCGGCTTCTGCGGAATACCGGCAAGATCCATTTGTGGTGTTATTTCCGGAAAATCGGATAATTCCGTCAATTTAATCTGCGGTAATAGCTCATCATAGAGATGATTTACTAAGCGGCATTTTTCTAACGGATCCGTGGTTTGTAGTGCCGTGGTGACGGCATGCCAAAAATCTTGAGCAGCATAAAGTGCGGTCATTTTTTCCCTCATTTTTTTATTGTTCTTCCGGAACGTAACGAATTAACCCTTCTTGTTGTGTGGTGGCAATGAGTCTGCCATCTGCCGCAAAAAATTGACCACGTGCAAGGCCGCGGGCGGCATAGGCGTTGTTGCTTTCAATGGCATATAACAGCCAATCATTCATATCAAACGGGCGATGGAACCAAATAGAATGGTCGATGGTGGCAACTTTCATGCCTTTTTGTAAAAAGCCTTTTTCATGGGGATGAAGTGCGGTCAAAATGCAATGAAAATCGGAGAAATAGGCAAGCAGACATTGTTGAATGCGATAGTCTGTCGGTGCTTCGCCATTGGTGCGTACCCAAGAGTATTGTTGTGGTGGTAGTTTATGTCCGCGGAACGGGTTATTTAAATATTTGGTGCGAATATCAAATGGACGCTCTGCCGTAAATTTATCGCGCACGGCTTCCGGAATGGTTTGTGCCATTTGCTGAATGACCGAGCTTTCTGACATGAGGGCATCAGGTGCTTCTACCTTTGGCATCTCGCTTTGGTGTTCAAAGCCTTGTTCCAAGGTTTGGAAAGAGGCGGTGATATGACAAATCGGTGATTTATGTTGAATAGCTTTTACCCGCATCGCCGTGAAATTTCTGCCCTCGCGTAAAATTTCGACGTCATAAATAATCGGATATTGACTGTCGCCCGGCGAGAGAAAATAGGCGTGGCAAGAATGTAAAAAACGATCTTGAGGGGCGACTTGAATCGCTGCAGAAAGTGCCTGCGCCACGACTTGACCACCAAACACTTGGCGAAACCCGAGATCTTGGCTTGCGCCGCGAAAAAGTAAATCGTCGATTTTTTCCAGTTTTAACAGTTCGATAAGTTGGTTAAGTGCGGTCATGATTTTC
The DNA here is from genome assembly GCF_900476035.1 of Aggregatibacter segnis ATCC 33393. GTDB lineage: Bacteria > Pseudomonadota > Gammaproteobacteria > Enterobacterales > Pasteurellaceae > Aggregatibacter > Aggregatibacter segnis. Next base: position 1,219,741 of record NZ_LS483443.1, read on the forward strand.
CTCATTTGTTTAAAGTTCAGGCTGTTCTGATGTGATCCGGAGATAACATTTGCAATTCAATAGGGCTTATTGCATAATGCGAAGCCTTAATCGCACTATCAAATCTTGCGGTTAATTCAATGGAAACCTTTTCGGTCCCTCGCAATGAAGTCTGGTTTACCAGGTCAGGTTCGGAAGAAAGCAGCCAGAGTCAGAATTTTCGTGTGCCGAGACTAAGCCGGAAAGGTTTCCACCTTTCCAGCCTTTCCTTTTAAATACGTTGTGTCAGTTGCTTGAAAAAGCCATTTTCTTTATTGATCAATTCGCTGTACGAACCTTGTTCAATTAATCGACTGTTATCGATCACCACAAGTTGATCAAACTGCTCAATGGCCGTTAAACGGTGCGTCACCATAATTAAAGTCTTGCCGACACTGTGAGCCAAAATCGCTTGCAGAATATTGCGTTCGGTTTCGCGATCCAAGCCTTCTGTCGGTTCATCTAAGAGTAAAATAGGCGCATCATTTAATAACACACGCGCTAAGCCTAAACGACGTTGTTCACCGCCCGATAACGGACGACCGCCGTCTCCCAGCCATAAATCTAATCCTTGTTCTTGATTCACTAATTTTTCCAAGCCCACTTGTTGTAGCACAGCAACCATTTTTTCATCGCTTAATGGCGCATGGGTAGCCAGTTGCAAGTTGTTACGCAACGTATCGCTAAACACATGCACGCGTTGGGTTAAGAAACAAAATTGTTGGCGTAAACTGCTTTCGCTATAGGCTTGAATGCGATTGCCGGCGAATAAGATTTCCCCTTGATTGGCATCATAATTGCGTACCAATAATTGAAGTAGCGTCGATTTGCCGCTGCCGGTTTTTCCTAAAATGGCAAGTTTTTCACCGGTTTGAATATGGAGATTTAAGTCCACTAATGCCGGGTTATCACGTTGCGGATAAGTGAAATGAACTTGATTAATTTGCAATAACGGCGCTTGAGTTTGGCTTTCAACAAGTTGTGTACCGGAAAAATCCACCAGCGGTTGCTGTTCGATAATATCTGTCACCCGTTCAGCCGATGCTACCATTTGCCCGATGTGCAAAAATGCGGCGCCGATCGGCATCAGAATTTCAAACGAGGCGAGGGCGGCAAAGGCAAACAAGCCAATCAACGCGGCGCGGTATTCATCGCTGCCCAAATCCACTTGTGCGGCAAACCACATCACAATACATAACACCAAGCCGTTGGCGAACAACAAAAGTGCGGTGGAAAATCCTGATAAATTCGCTTCCTGTTGTTGATAGGCTTGCCATTGCTGTTCGGTTTGGCTCAATTTCCCTTTTAGTTTTTCTTCCCCGTTAAATAACAACAGTTCTGCTTGTGCTTGAATAAATTCCACAAATTGCGTGCGGTAAAGCGCGCGCGATTGGGTTAGTTTTGCGCCGAATTTGTTGCCCAGATGGTAAAAGATTGTTGGAATCACCAATAATAATGTCAGTAACGTGAGACCAAGGAACAGTGCAAGTGGCACATGAACAAAACTTAATCCAATGCTAATAAATGTAATCACCACAATGGCGCTGATAAACGGTGCAATCAGGCGAAGATAAAGTCCGTCCAAGGTATCTACATCGGCAACCAAACGGTTTAATAAATCACTGTTACGATAGCGATTGAGCACGCCCGGGCTTAACGGAATAATTTTGCTAAACACTTGCACGCGTAATTTGGCTAACACGCGGAAAGTGGCATCGTGGGTAACGACTTTTTCAAAATAGCGTGCCACAGTACGCCCGATGGCTAAACCGCGTACGCTGGCAGACGGATAGAAAAAGTTAAAGAGCGAACCCAAGCCGGCAATGGCGGTCGCCGCCAAGAACCAACCGGAAAGGGTAAGTAACCCGATGCTGGAGGCAAGTCCTAGAATCATTAACAAACCACCGAAAATTAACGGCAGTTTGGCAAATTTAAATAAACGAATAAAAGGCAATAAAGCACGCATTAGTTAATATCCTGTTGTCGTTGTGCCAATAATTCGGCGAAGAAACCTTGATGTTGCAGTTGGTCAAAATGTCCCTGCTGAATAATTTGTCCGTGGCGCATCACCAAAATGGTGTCGCATTGTTTCAGATCTTCAATGCGGTGGGTTATCATCACGGTTGTTTGTTGGCGACTGATGTGTTGCAAGGCTTGTAATACCTGATTTTCCGATTGCGCATCAAGGCTGGCAGTCGGTTCATCTAATAACAACAAATTGCCTTTACGCAGTAGCGCACGTGCAACGGCTAAACGTTGTGCTTGACCCACTGACACGCCAATGCCGCCTTCTTTAATTTCTGCCTCTAAGCCGAGACGGTCGGTAAATTCTTTCGCTTGCGCTAATGCCAACGCGTGATCGATTTCTTGCGCGGAAGCTTGAATGTCGCCCAATAATAAATTCTCTTTAATTGAGCCTTGCAACAACAACGGGTTTTGTCCAACCCAGGCAATGTGTTTGCGCCATTGGGCTAAATCGACATCGCGCAATTCTTGCCCGTTGATTTTCAGGCTGCCTTCATAAGATAAAAAGCCCAAAATGGCATTGATCAGCGAGGTTTTTCCGGCACCGCTTTGCCCTACAATCGCAATGTGGCTCTGGGCCGGAATATGGAAATTCAGCGCCTCTGTTAGCGGTTTGCCTTGTGGCGACAAGACAACCACATTTTCACCTGAAATTTCCACCGCACTTTGGCTTTCAAATGCCGCTTTGCTGTCGCCTTGGGCGATTAAATAATCTTCTTCTAAGAAATCTACAATGGCATCTGCCGCACCGATACCGGCGGCACGGTCATGATAATAGGTGCCGAGGTCGCGTAATGGTTGGTAAAACTCCGGTGCAAGAATGAGGCAGAAGAAACCGATAAAGAGTGTAATCGGCATGCCGTAACTGCCGAATTCCACTTGTCCTAAATAACTGAAACCGAAATACACTGCCATTAATGCAATAGAAATCGAAGTGAAAAACTCGAGGACGGCAGAGGAGAGGAACGCCATTTTTAGCACATCCATGGTAGTTTCACGGAAATCTTCCGTACTGTTTTCAATATGGCGGGTTTGCTCGGAAGTGCGGTCGAATAAACGTAAGGTTTCCAAACCGTGCAGACGATCGAGGAATTGACCGCTTAACCGCGCAAGGGTATCCATGTTCTTTTGGCTGCTGTCTGCTGCCGCTTTTCCCACCAAAATCATGAAGATAGGAATCAGCGGTGCAGTGCCCATTAAAATCAAACCGGCTGCCCAGTTTAACGGGAACACGGCAATCAGAATAATCATCGGCACAATGGCGGAAAGCGCTTGTTGCGGTAAATAGCGGGCGTAGAAATTGTGCAGGTTTTCCACCTGTTCCAACATGATGGTTGCCCAGCTGCCGGCAGGTTTATTGTTAATCGTTGCAGGGCCAACTTGATGGATTTTATCCAAAATTTGCTGACGAATAATATTCCGCAATAATTGACCGCACTTGAAGCCGATTTTTTCTCGGATCCATAAAATCAGCGCACGTAGCGCAAAGCCGACGACTAAGCCGATAAAGTAAGGCGCTAAACCGGTGGCCGGTTCGCCCAGAATAATGAGCTTATGCAGCAAAGAGGCCAAGAGATAAGTCTGCCCCACTAAAATCACTGAGGAGAACGTAGCGAGCAGAATGTTGAGATTCAAATATTTTTTAATCGGCTTTTGCTGTGTGCGAAGCCATTGTTGCAAATATTTTTGACGAGATTTATCCATAAGTTATGTTGTATCAGAAACAGAAAAACGGAAGGTGGGCGTTATTGCCCACCCTGTATTGCACAATGTGTTGTCTCGGTGCAATGACCGAACAGTTATGCTTTTTGCGCATCCAAATAACGCTCAGCATCTAATGCCGCCATGCAGCCGGTGCCGGCAGAGGTAATGGCTTGACGATAGTTGTGATCCATCACATCGCCTGCGGCAAAAACGCCTTCCACGGAAGTGGCGGTTGCATTGCCGTCTAAACCGGATTTCACCACGATATAGCCGTTTTTTAATTCCAGCTGGTCTTGGAAAATTTCCGTATTCGGTGCATGACCGATGGCCACGAAGACGCCGTCTAATGCGACCTCTTCCGTTGCGGCGGATTGCACGTCTTTCAAACGTACGCCGGTCACGCCCATGTTGTCGCCCAACACTTCATCTAAAGTGCGGTTGGTATGCAGTACGATTTTGCCTTCTTCCACTTTTTTGTATAAGCGGTCGATGAGAATTTTTTCTGCACGGAAACTTTCGCGGCGATGGATTAAATGCACCTCAGAAGCAATGTTGGCTAAATAGAGTGCTTCTTCCACAGCGGTGTTACCGCCACCGATGACGGCAACCGGTTTGTTGCGATAGAAGAAACCGTCACAAGTGGCACAAGCGGAAACGCCACGGCCTTTGAAGTTTTCTTCGGAAGGCAAGCCTAAATAACGGGCAGAAGCACCGGTGGCGATGATTAACGCATCGCAGCTAAAGGTTTGTGCATCGCCGTATAATTTGAATGGGCGAGAAGATAAATCTACACGGTTAATGTGATCGAAGACGATCTCGGTCTCAAATTTTTCTGCGTGTTGCAACATTCTTTGCATTAATTCCGGACCGGTCGTTTCACCGAAATCACCCGGCCAGTTTTCAATTTCACTGGTGGTAGTGAGTTGTCCGCCTTGTTGTAACCCTGTGACGAGCACCGGTTTCAAATTAGCGCGTGCCGCATAAATAGCTGCAGTGTAACCGGCAGGGCCGGAGCCTAAAATGAGTAATTGCGCGTGTTTAATATCCGACATAATCAATCCTTATCAACTTGAAATTTGTGGGCGGTATTATAGAAGATTTCCCATCAGTACAACAACGAATAGAGCAATCGGCGGTATTTATTGGTTACCGGATCGTTGTTGCCGATGGCGGCTAAAATGGATAAAAATTCCTGCTTAATTTTGCCGTCTTCCGCACCTAAATCTTGACGTAAAATGGTAAATAACAACTCCAAGGCTTCTTCGTTGCGGTTAGCTTGGTGTAATTGCAACGCCAATTTCAACGCAAGATCATGGGTTGGCTGTTTCGCAAATTCTTCCTGTAATTGTTGAATTTCCGGTGTATCAGCAGCTTTAATCAACAACTCAATTTGCGCTTGTAAACCTTGCCAGCGACTGTCACGATCTTGCAATGGGATCTTGTTTAAAATCTGTTGCGCAGGCTCAGTTTTTTTCATCGCGATATAGGTTTCCGCATAGAGTAGCGCGATCTCGCTGTTTTTCTGATCAGACAACTCCCACGCCTCTTTTAACAACGGCAATGCCTGCGCATAATTTTCCACTGCAAGCAAATCCAACGCCTGATTAAATTTGATTTCTTCCTCTTTCGGCAAAATCACACTCAAACGCTGTTGCAATGTGGTGTTGTCCAACGCTCCCTGAAAGGCATCCAACGCTTGTCCGTCTCTAAATAAATAAGTGGTCGGCAAGGCTTGAATACGGAATTGCGCCGCCACCATTTGTTCTTTTTCACAATTGACTTTGGCTAACACAAATTGCCCTTGGTATTGGTTGGCATAATTTTCCAAGGTTTTCACAAACGCCACCGAATCTGCATGGCTTGGCGCATAAAACGTGATCGCCAAAGGATGATGTTGTGAAAGCTGTAAAATTTCGTTGAGATTTTGCTCGTTTAGATCACGAATGGCTGGAAAATCAGTCATGTTCTTCTCTTGTTTTGAATGAAATGAATGGCGCGCATTATAGCAAAGTGCGGTGGGATTTTTTAGTGTTTTTCAGGGGATGGCATCTTAAAGGATTGTAATATTAGCGACTCGCATAAAGGCGATCCGGATAGGGTCTAAATACGCAAAACATCCGAAAAATTGACCGGACTTTAAAATAAAAAGATCTAAACATCCTCAATTTGAAACTGCTTACGCCAGCGATTCGGTGAAATCTTATGTTTCTTCAAGAAGTGCTGACGCAAGGCGGTATCGCTATGAAATCCGCTTTGTTCTGCAATATCAGTAATAGATAAATCTGTGCTTTCCAAAAGCTCTCTTGCTCGCTGTAGCCTTGCTTCAATTAACCATTGATTTAATGACATTCCGGTTGCTTTGCGAAAATGTCGGGTGAAAGTGCTACGGCTCATTGACAAACGTTCGGCAAGGCTATCAGTCGAATGAAGTGCGGTCAGATTTTCATTTAAATAAGCAAGCAACGCATTGATATTATGATTAGGTGTGGAACGAGAAATAGGGCGTTCGATAAATTGTGCTTGTCCGCCTTCACGATGAGGGGGGATAACCAGTATTCGGGCAATATGATTGGCAATTTTCACACCATATAATTTACGGACAATAGAAAGGCAACAATCCATTGAAGCGGCTGTTCCTGCTGAGGTAATCAGTCGATCTTCTTCTAAATAAATAGGATTTAAATCCCATTTCACCTGCGGAAAACGATTAGTAAAATCACTATCTCCTAGCCAATGTGTGGTTGCTTTTTTACCGTTAAGTAGACCACTGCACGCCAACACATAGGCGCCATAACATAAACCCACCACTGTCGCACCACGTTGATACGCTTGCCGTAACGCTGTTAATAAAGCCTCGCTCGGCATCACTTGAGTATCATGCCATCCAGTCATCACAACAATATCGGCATTCTCTAACCATTCTAAACCACCATCTAAATGTATGTGAAATAGCGAGTTTGTCAGGTTGTCCGAATCGCTAACGATTTTATACTCAAATAACGGCTTGCCGTTTAAATCCGACATAGAAAAAACGGAATATGCCATCGCAAAATGAATGGGCATCATTTGTTCATACACAATCAAAGCAACTGTGGGTGTATTCATTTTATTTCTCCTACTTTGATATGAGCATAACACAGAAATGACCCGATTATTACGTTTATTGATTTCTTATCCATTTTTGCGCAATTTTGTTCTCACTATAATATGTTTATTCATTCAATAACGTATAGAAAAGGAAAAACAATGAACTTAAAAACCTTAATTAGCACTACAGCATTGGCTATTAGTGCAAATACTTTCGCTGTAGATCTTGCCTCTAAAAACACTGATAGCTACCAACATATCCGCAATGCTACTGGTCGCCTGAACTATGCTGGGAAAACTTTTTTAATTGATCCGATGCTTGCTGAAAAAGGACGTTATGCAGGCTTTGAAGGGACATTAAATAGCCATTTGCGTAATCCACTTGTGGAATTACCGATGAAAACAGAAGATACTTTCAAAGATGTTGATGCCATTATTTTGACTCATACACATGAAGATCATTGGGATGAGGTTGCACAAAAAATTTTACCTAAATCCATCAAAATTTTTGTGCAACATGAACGGGATGGCGACTTACTCAAAGCGCAAGGTTTTACTAACATAACCAGTTTATCGCTAGAAAAACCGGTGGAGTTCGAAGGTATTATTTTAAATAAAACCGGCGGTTCTCACGGCACAACGGAAATGTACGCAGTACCACAATTAGCTGAGATTTTAGATGAGGCGATGGGAGTAACATTCCAAGCGAAAGGTCATCCAACGGTGTACTTGGTTGGTGACACAGTTTGGACTGCCGAAGTAAACAAAGCCATTAATCGTTATAAACCTGATGTAATGATTATGAACACCGGTGATGCGCGTACCTTAGCTTTTCCGAATGACGGCATTATTATGGGGTTACAAGATGTTGCTCATGCTCGTAACATGCTACCGAATACAAAACTTATCACAGTGCACATGGATGCGGTAAACCATATGTCTGTTTACCGTAAGGATTTACGTCAATTTGTCCAAGCAAACAAGCTTGAAAATGTAGTAATTCCAGAAGATGGTGAAACAGTGAATTTTTAAAAACAAGCGGTTGAGTTCTTAGGATAATTTACAAAAAACACCTAAAAATTTGACCGCACTTTTCATCTCCTTTTTTATCTATTATTTCCTATCGGTAAAAAATGTTGTTCATAAAGTGCGGTTTATTGCTTAATCATTTATCCGTACAATCTGCCTCATCAGATATTAAGGAGGCAACGATGAAAAAAATGCCTGTGTTATTTGTCGGACATGGTAGCCCGATGAATGTGTTGGATAAGGAAAATCCTTTCAATCAAAATCTCAGCCTGATTACGCAAAAATTTGCCAAACCGAAAGCCATTTTGATGATTTCGGCGCATTGGTACAGCAGCCGTTTGCAGGTTACATCAGGCGAACAGCCTGAAATGATTTATGATTTTTACGGATTTCCTGAAGCACTCAGTCAGGTGCAATATCCCGCGCCCGGTTCGCCTGAATTGGCGGAGCAAGTGCGGTCGTTATTGCAGCCGGAAAATGTTGAGATGAACTCAACGCGCGGTTTTGATCATGGCGCATGGGCGGTGTTGAAGTTTCTCTATCCCGATGCGGATATTCCGGTAGTGCAACTTAGTCTTAACCGTTTGCAACCGGCACAGTGGCATTTCAACCTGGCGAAAAAATTGGCTGCTTTGCGTGAACAGGGCGTGTTGATTATCGGCAGTGGCAACATTGTGCATAATTTGAGAGCCATAAGCTGGGAATATATTGATCAAATTGGCGCAGGCTATGACTGGGCGTATGCGTTCCGTGATCACATTAATCACGCAATGACCACACAAAATGACGATGAATTGGTGCATTATGACCAATTTGGCGAAAGTGCGGCGCTTTCTGTCCCAACACCGGATCACTATTTGCCCCTCTTGTATGTAATGGCTTTGCGTGAGCCGGATGAAAAAGTGGCATTTTTCAATGATCATTTGATTGCCGGTTCATTGAGTATGACCTCTGTGTTGGTGGGTTAAAATGAACGCAACACTTTATGTTGAAATGCCATAAATTGGTATTGTAATGGGGCGGGGCGGTGGCGGGCATCTCGCTTTCCGTTGCCGAGTTTGAGGTGCCGTTCACGCAAGGATCCGCGCGGTAAAGTAACATGAGAAAGAACAATGAGAGCGCTTCTTGCTTTGAAGGTGACAACAATCACGTTATTTTCTGAAAATTAGTGATTCGTTGTTGAAAATAGATTAATCACCAGCACGCCGGAAATAATCAGGGCAATTCCTAACATAGCGGGCATATCGAGTTTTTGTCCAAAGGCAAACTAGGCAACCATCGCTGTCAAAATGATCCCTACGCCGGACCAAACGGCATAGACCAAGCCGACAGGCAGGCTACGGAAGACGATGGAGACCAAATAAAACGATAAGGCATAAATCAATAACGCACTTATGGTGGGAAGCGGTTTGGTAAAACTATCGCTTAATTTCAGCAAATTGGTGGCGATGACTTCCAAGCCGATAGAGCTACCTAGTAAAAGCCAAGGATTCATATTTTCTCTCCGTTTGTAAAATCTTTCTAAAAAATGACCGCACTTTAGAATGCGATTGAACCGTTCATGAAAAAACGTCAATTTTGAGCTGAATATAGCAAATTTGCATTATGCCGTCGCAATTCTTTTTTAGATAGGGTTTTTGAATTGATTTAATAGATTTTAATCGGTAAAACCTTTCTATATTATGCTTGGCGATATTTACTTCAAGCTAATACTATTTATTAAGGAGTTTTCTATGAGTGCTAAATGCCCTTTTTCTCATTTAACCAGCACGCCTTTAACGATGGGTAACGGCGCGCCTGTTGCCGATAACCAAAACAGTTTAACTGCCGGTCCACGCGGTCCGTTACTTGCACAGGATTTATGGCTAAATGAAAAATTAGCAGATTTTGTGCGTGAAGTGATTCCGGAGCGTCGTATGCATGCGAAAGGTTCCGGTGCATTCGGCACCTTTACTGTGACGAATGACATCACTCAATACACCCGCGCAAAAATTTTCAGTGAAGTCGGCAAAAAAACGGAAATGTTTGCACGCTTTACGACCGTTGCCGGTGAACGTGGTGCTGCGGATGCGGAACGTGATATTCGTGGTTTTGCTTTAAAATTCTATACCGAAGAAGGGAACTGGGATTTAGTGGGTAACAACACGCCGGTATTTTTCTTGCGCGATCCGCGTAAATTTCCTGATTTAAATAAAGCGGTAAAACGCGATCCGCGCACGAATATGCGTTCAGCCACAAACAACTGGGACTTTTGGACATTATTGCCTGAGGCATTGCACCAAGTCACTGTTGTCATGAGTGATCGCGGTATTCCGGCAAGCTATCGCCATATGCACGGTTTCGGTTCACATACTTACAGTTTCTGGAACGAAGCAGGCGAACGTTTTTGGGTGAAATTCCACTTCCGTACCCAACAAGGCATTAAAAACTTAACCGATGCAGAAGCGGCTGCTGTTATCGCAAATGACCGTGAAAGTCATCAACGCGATCTGTATGAAGCGATTGAACGGGGTGATTTCCCGAAATGGACGTTATACGTACAAATTATGCCTGAAGCCGATGCGGAAAAAGTGCCTTACCACCCATTCGATTTAACCAAAGTATGGCCGAAAAAAGACTATCCATTAATTGAAGTAGGGGAGTTTGAACTTAACCGCAATCCGGAAAACTTCTTTGCTGATGTGGAACAATCTGCCTTTGCACCGAGTAACTTAGTGCCGGGGATCGGTGCAAGCCCGGATAAAATGTTGCAAGCGCGTTTATTCAACTATGCCGATGCACAACGTTATCGTTTAGGAGTGAATTACCGTCAAATTCCGGTAAATCGTCCACGTTGTCCGGTGCACAGCAACCAACGTGATGGTTTTGGTCGTGTGGACGGTAACTACGGTAGCTTACCGCACTATGAACCGAATAGTTTTAATCAATGGCAACAACAACCGGATTTTGCCGAACCACCACTTCGTATTAATGGTGATGCGGCGCACTGGGATTTCCGTAACGATGATAACGATTACTTCAGCCAACCGCGTGCATTATTTAATTTAATGAATTCGGAGCAAAAACAAGCGTTATTCAATAACACGGCAGCCGCAATGGGGGATGCACCTAATTTCATCAAATATCGTCACATTCGCAACTGTCATTGGTGTGATCCGGCGTATGGTGAAGGTGTTGCCAAAGCATTAGGCTTAACTGTTGAAGATGCTTTAAAAGCACGTGAAGTAGATCCTGCTTTAGGTCAACCAGGATTGTTGTAATTTCAGGTTTTAATGCATATAGGTTGAGCGACAAAAAAACACCTGAAAAATGGATTGGGCTTTATCATAAAAAAACATCACCTGAAATCTTAATAGCCGTGATATGCAATTTTTCGATAGAGCTCAGTCAAAAATTACTTATAAAAAATCCCCTAAATTAAACATTTAGGGGATTTTTGTTTTTAATAAGGTATGATTATTTCATGCCTTTCTTAACCAAATCTTCATAACCGCCATGGTTGGTAACGTTGGTGTAACCTGCTTTTTTCAGTGCGTTTAACGCCACTTCTGCACGGCGACCGCTGCGGCAGTAGAGGTTGATAGGTGCGTCTTTATCCGGGCTAACGGATTGGATGCGTTCAAGGATTTGATCGTGTGGAATGTTCACCGCATCTTGTAAATGGCCCGCGTTAAATTCTTCAGCAGAGCGAACGTCAATCCAAACGCCTTTTGTATTTGCTTGTTGTGCCACCGCTTTTTCAGTTTCAGGTATAGAGGCTGCAGAGGCAGCTAAGGGTACTGTCATCCCAGCAGCAAAAACGATCGCAGTTATCAATTTTTTCATGATTTAATCTCCTTTTATATGGATGGTTATGTGTTTTGAATCGCCCATTATGTTACTCACAAACACGGCAGTAATAAATGGCAAATTAGTCCAAAAATGAGATGTTTTATGAATCGTTTTGATAGAAAATTTTAGGGGATTTAGGCAGATCTCAAGCGATCAGATGTTGAGTTTTGAAAAACATCTAAAAATCTGACCGCACTTTGAACTATTTCACACTCAATCTCACCGCCACGGTTTCGCCAGCCTCAAGATAGCGATGGATCCTTGCGGTTTCTACGCATACCATGGTTTGATAGCCATTTTCAGCCATGCTGCTTGTGGCTTTATGCCATGGGTTCCATAACACCACATCGCTGGCATTTTGATGTGTCACGAATAGGGTGCGTTGGTTGGCTTGGTCGTGAATTTCCGTTGGCTGTGGTGGCGCGGTATAAATGCAATCCACGTTTTCATTGATGGTGCGTGGTGAGGGCACGGTTTCCTGCGATTTAGTGAGAGAGTTAAAACAGGTTGTTGGCAGGTTGGCGATACTCGTGTTGGCGATGTTGCCAATGTTGAAATAACTGTGTAGCGCTAGTTGTACGTTTTCCATGCCGGTTTCGCCGTAGTGAGTAAAGCGTAGATCGCAATGTTCGGTGAACAGCATTTCAATTTTAGCCAAGATGATGTTGTGTTTGGAAAATAACGAAAAAACCAACTGCACTTTGTCGTTGTTAATCTCGTAGTCGCTTAATTGCCATAGGCTGGTACGAGCGAAGCCGTGCGCAGGCGTGCCGGCATTACCAAACCATGGGTAGCAAATAGGGATGCCGCCACGAATGGCGTTACCGGCTTTAAACGGCTCAATGTCACTTAACCACAATACGTCTTGTTTGCTGTGTGTCGGTTGCCAGCTGAATAAATGTGCCCCTTGTAAGGCGATTTTGGCGGTGCCGACAGCGTGGTGTAAATGTAAAACGGGAATGTCGTTATACGCATATAAGCTCAATTCCGGTGTGATTTGTTGTTGTAATTGAATGTTCATCATCTTGTCCTTGTTGATTCAGTAAGAAGGGGAAATCTGCTATACTGTGCCGACTTTTTAACAGGTGAAAAATAATGGCGTATTCAAAACAAATTAGCAAGGCGTTTTCCCCAGACGGTGCATTGAGCGCCCATATCAAGGGCTTTCGTCCCCGCGCAGAACAGGTCGACATGGCGACGGCGGTGGGCAATGCCATTGAACAGCAAGGGGCGTTAGTGGTGGAAGCCGGTACGGGTACGGGCAAAACCTTTGCGTATTTGGCGCCGGCGTTATTGGTGAAAAAGAAAACCATCATTTCCACCGGTTCCAAAAACTTGCAAGATCAGCTGTTTAATCGCGACTTACCCGCTATTCAAAAAGCTCTCGGATATAGCGGCAAAATTGCTTTGCTCAAAGGACGTGCCAATTATTTATGTTTAGAACGTTTGGAACAGGTGATTGCGCAAGGCGTGCTGGGTGATCGCAGTGTGCTGCATGATTTATCTAAAGTGCGCAAATGGCGCAACGCCACGAAGACCGGCGATTTGTCCGAATGCATTGAGATTGCCGAAGACAGCCCGATTTTGCCTCAACTCACCAGCACGGCCGAAAGTTGTTTAGGGAGTGATTGCCCCAATTATGCGGATTGTTTTGTGGCATTGGCGCGTAAAAAAGCGCTGAATGCCGATTTGGTGGTGGTCAACCATCATTTATTTTTTGCTGACATGGCAGTGAAAGAAAACGGCTTCGGCGAATTGATCCCGAATGCTGAAGTGATTGTGTTTGATGAAGCGCACCAACTGCCTGATATTGCCAGCCAATATTTTGGTCAATCGGTCACCTCCCGTCAACTTTTTGATTTATGTAAAGACATTCAAATTACCTACCGCACCGAAGTGAAAGATATGAAACAGCTTGGTGTGGCGGCAGATCAACTTTTAAAAATCGTGCAGGATTTTCGTTTAATGTTGGGTGAAGGCAATTTGCGCGGTAATTGGCGACAAATGCTGCAACAAAGTGCGGTTAAAAAAGCCTTTGATTTTTTACTGGAAAAACTGAATTTTACTGCCGAAGTGGTGAAATTAGGCTTGGGGCGTTCACAAACGCTAGACAGCATTTTTGAGCGCATCGCGCAGTTACAAAATCTACTTAAACGCCTGACGGAAACAGAAATCACCGGCTATTGCTATTGGTTTGAATGTATCGGTCGCCAGTTTGGGCTACACATTACGCCACTTACTGTGGCGGACAAGTTTGGTGAGCAAATGGCAAAACAAAAATGCGCCTGGATTTTCACTTCTGCCACCTTGGAAGTGGGCGGCACTTTTGCCCATTTTTGCCAGCGTTTAGGTATTCAAGATGCGGAGCAGAAAATTCTGCCAAGCCCTTTTAATTATGCAGAGCAATCTTTGCTTTGCGTGCCACGTTATCTGCCGGCAACCAATCACAGCAGCACGTTCACTCAATTAGGCAAAATGTTACTGCCGATTATCGAAGCCAACCAAGGCCGTTGTTTTGTGCTTTGCACGTCTTATGCCATGATGCGTAGCCTGGCAGATTATTTTCGTGAAAACAGTGAACTGACGATTTTATTGCAGGGTGAAACGGCGAAAACTACGCTGTTGGAACAATTTATTTTGCAATCGCACAGCGTGCTGGTGGCAACTTCCAGTTTTTGGGAAGGCGTGGACGTACGAGGCGATGCGTTGTCATTGGTGATTATCGATAAATTGCCCTTTACTGCACCTGATGAGCCATTATTGAAAGCACGTATTGAAGATTGTCGTTTGCAGGGCGGCGATCCGTTTAACGATATTCAAATTCCCGAAGCGGTGATTACCTTGAAGCAGGGCGTTGGGCGATTAATTCGTGATGTGACCGATCGCGGTGCTGTGATTATTTGCGATAACCGTTTGGTGATGCGCCCTTATGGAGAAACCTTTTTGCGCAGTTTGCCGAATTTTAAACGTACGCGGGATTTGCACAAAGTGGTACAATTCCTGACAACCTTGAAGACAGACGATAACAAAGAATCTATATAACCATGAAAAATGTCACATTATTAGCTTTAGATACTGCAACAGAAGCTTGTTCTGTTGCTTTGTTACGTGGTGGTGAAAAAACACATTTAGCGCAATTTGCACAGCGTGAACATACTAAACATATTTTGCCGATGGTGGATGAAATTTTGGCTCAAGCAGGCATTACGCTACATCAAGTGGATGCCCTGGTTTTCGGTCGTGGCCCGGGTAGCTTTACCGGTGTGCGCATTGGTGCAGGTATTGCGCAAGGCTTAGCCTTCGGGGCTGAATTGCTGGTGATTCCTGTGTCCAATTTGGCCGCAATGGCACAAGCTGCCTATGTGCAATATCAGGCGGAAAATGTGTTGACAGCCATTGATGCTCGTATGAATGAGGTGTATTTTGCCCAATGGCAGGCGCAAAAAGTGCGGTCAGATTTCGGCGAGTTTTTAGATTGGCAGCCGATGATTGCCGAGCAGGTTTGTAGCCCGTCAAACGTCATTGAGCAGGTATCTCAACAACATCATGAAAACGCCGTTTTAGCAGGAACCGGCTGGGCGGCTTATCCTGAGTTAAAAGAAGCGAATCTTGGTAAAGTGACAGAGATCACCTTGCCTTCCGCTTTATATATGCTGGATTTGGCATTGCCAAAATGGTTTGCCGGCGAGACCATTAGCCCGTTGGAGATTGAGCCGATTTACTTACGCAATGAAGTGACGTGGAAGAAATTGCCGGGGCGAGAATAGATTTTAATCACCTTTTGAGAGGAGCATTAAAATGAGCAAAAAAATAGGGTTAATATTGACCGCACTTTCTCTTGTTTTAACCGGTTGTGTGTCGGCGCCGCAAGGGTTAGAGCCAAAACAATTTGATGCGTTAAATTTAAATAACATTCAACAGCAAGATTATGATTGTCGTTGTGTGAAAGTACGTCTGGGCGGCAAAGTGATTTCCGCTACCGCATTAAAAAATCAGACAAAAGTGGAAGTGTTGAACCAAACGGTCGCGTATTTCTCTGCAAAACCGATGATTGATAGCCACAGTAATGGGCGTTTTATTGCTTACTTAAACGGCTTTGTGGATCCGGAAAACTTAAAAGATCAATATATTACCGTTGCCGGTGTGCTAAGTGGCAAAGAGCAGGGCAAAATTGATCAAGCGGATTACAGCTATCCGGTGGTGCAAGCCCATCAATATCGTCTTTGGAAGCTCGTGCAAGAATATTATTACGATCCGGACGACATGTATGATTACGGACCATTTTATCCATACGGCTGGTGGGCGCCGAGATTTATGTGGGCCGAACCACGCCTTCGCTATAATTTGTATTAAGTTTGGGCGGAATGTTAAAATTCCGCCTCATTTTATAAAAATAAAGAAAAAAGAGAAGGAATCACTATGACTAAACCTTGGTTTCAAAATTATCCGGAAGGCTCTGAGCGTGAATTGGATACGTCAGAATATGATTCGATTTTAGATATGTTTGATAAAGCGATTCGTGAACATCCCGACCGCGCCGCTTATATTAATATGGGACAAGTGTTAACGTTTCGTAAATTGGAAGAACGCAGTCGTGCTTTTGCAGCCTATTTGCAAAATGAATTGAAGTTAGAACGTGGTGAGCGTGTGGCATTAATGATGCCGAATTTGTTGCAATATCCTATCGCGTTATTTGGGATTTTACGTGCCGGTCTTGTGGTGGTGAACGTGAATCCGCTTTACACACCACGCGAGTTAGAACACCAGCTGCAAGACAGTGGCGCTAAAGCCATTGTGGTGGTGTCTAACTTTGCCTCTACGTTAGAAAAAATTGTTTTCAACACTTCTGTGAAACACGTTATTTTGACCCGTATGGGCGATCAGTTGTCTTTCGGTAAACGCACATTAGTGAACTTCGTGGTGAAATACGTGAAGAAACTCGTGCCAAAATATAAGTTGCCAAATGCGGTCACGTTCCGTGAAGTGTTGAGTGTCGGTAAATATCGTCAATATGTGCGTCCGCAAATGGAACGCGATGATTTGGCCTTTTTGCAATACACAGGTGGCACTACGGGCGTAGCAAAAGGGGCGATGTTGTCGCACGGCAATATTATCGTGAATGTGTTCCAAGCCAAGTGGATTGCCCATCCTTTTGTGGGTGATCGTAGTCGTGAGCGATTAGCCATTTTGGCCTTGCCGTTGTATCACGTTTTTGCCCTCACCGTGAACTGCTTGCTGTTTGTTGAATTGGGGGTGACTGCCGTATTAATTACGAACCCGCGTGATATTCCGGGTTTCGTAAAAGAACTGAAAAAATATCCGTTTGTGGCGATTACCGGCGTGAATACCTTGTTTAACGCCTTGTTAAACAATGACGAGTTGAAGAACGTGAATTTCTCTGCCTTAAAACTTTCCGTGGGCGGCGGTATGGCGATTCACCAATCTGTTGCCACTCGTTGGCATGAATTGACCGGTTGTAACATTATTGAAGGTTACGGCATGACAGAATGCTCTCCGCTAATTGCGGCATGCCCGGTGAATGTGGTGAAGCATAACGGCAGTATTGGTGTGCCGGTCCCGAACACCGATATTCGAATTGTGAAAGAAGACGGTTCTGAAGCGGCTCTCGGTGAAGCAGGGGAGTTGTGGGTGAAAGGCGAACAGGTGATGAAAGGTTATTGGCAACGCCCGGAAGCCACCGCAGAAGTGATCAAAGACGGTTGGATGGCAACCGGTGATATTGTGATCATGGATGAAAGTTACAGCTTGCGCATTGTGGATCGCAAAAAAGACATGATTTTGGTGTCCGGTTTTAACGTGTATCCGAATGAAATCGAAGATGTGGCGATGTTAAACAATAAAGTGGCTGAAGTGGCGGCAATCGGCGTGCCAAATGACGTGTCCGGGGAAACCATCAAACTCTTCGTTGTGAAGAAAGAGGACAGTTTAACCCGCGATGAATTACGACAACACTGCCGCAAATATTTAACCGGCTATAAAATTCCAAAAGACATTGAGTTCCGTGAGGAATTGCCGAAAACCAACGTGGGTAAAATTTTACGTCGTGTTTTACGTGATGAAGAAATTGCGAAACGTGCGACAACTGCCTAAGTTATTTTATTAATCAATGCGAGAGAGAATGTCGCTTTACAGCACATTCTCTCCTTTATTTCTATGACATATCAAATAAAAGAATGTAACACCCCGCCACGCTTTCAATTAATTACAGATGATCAGGCATTGTTTGATGTTTGTGAACAGGCAAGAACACAAAGTGCGGTGGCATTAGACACTGAATTTGTTCGGGTCAGAACCCTGCACCCGAAATTAGGGTTAATTCAATTATATGCCGGTGATGAAGTGGCGTTAATTGACCCGACAATGATTCAGGATTTTTCCCCTTTTATTGCCTTACTTGCCGATGAAAGCGTATTGAAAGTATTGCATGCCTGCGGTGAAGATTTGGAAGTTTTTCAACATTATTTCCAACAATTACCACAGCCTATGTGCGATACACAGGTGATGGCGAATTTTCTTGGTTTTGCCGGTTCTGCCGGTTTTGCTACGTTGGTACAACATTATTTCCACATTGAAATTGATAAAGGGGCGTCACGCACCGATTGGTTGGCGCGCCCGTTATCCGAGATACAGTTACGATATGCCGCTGCGGATGTGTGGTATTTGTTGCCTTTATATGTACAAATGCAGACACAATTGGCACAAACCGAATGGCAAAGTGCGGTCAAAAATGAATGTGAATTTTTGCTGCACAAACGGGCACATGCTGTTAAAAATCCTGATACGGCTTATTTTGCGATTCCGAATGCGTGGAAGTTAAATCGCTTAGAATTAATGCGTTTAAAATTGCTCGCAAAATGGCGCATGGAAGAAGCTATGAAACGGGATTTAGCATTGAATTTTGTAGTTCGTGCAGAAAATTTATGGCAAGTGGCAAAATACAATCCGAAGAATACGTCGACTTTATTGGAGCTCGGCTTGAGTACGGCGGAAGTCCGCATTCACGGTAAGAAATTGTTGCAAATTATTGATCAGGTGAAACGCATTTCAGAGGAGGATTATCCGCCGCCAATTCAACGTTTGGCGGATGATTCGCGCTATAAAGCCGCATTGAAAGCATTGCAGCAACAATTAATTCAGATTGCTCCGGCGAATTTACCGAAAGAAGTGATTGCCAGTAAACGTCATTTAGAAAGTCTGATGAAGTGGCACTGGCGAAAAGAAACGGAGGATGAGCCGCCGGAATTATTAAGTGGTTGGCGTAAACCCTTTGGTGAAAGGCTGTTGGAATCCTTAAAAGCATTTGATGCATAAGATATTTAAATAAAAAAGTGCGGTGAATTTTTACGACGTTTAAAAACGTGTTGAAAATCCACTGTACTTTTTATTGATGGTGATTATTGCAATTTCTTACCTTCAAATTCACCAGTGAGACTTTCTAAGAAAGACGTAATGTCATCAATGTCTTGTTGTTGAGGTTTTACGTTGCTTTGATATTGCAACATAATTCGAACAGCTTCTTTCAAGTCTTTTGCAGAAGCATCGTGCATATAAGGCGTAGTTAATGCGATATTACGCAATGACGGCACTTTAAAGCGATGCATATCATACGGATCCTTGGTTTGTGCGAAACGACCTTGATCGGCTTCCGTGATTGGTGTGCCGCGATCTTTGAAGTAATCGCCATAAATACCCATGTATTCGTAAGATTGTCCGCCCATATTCACACCGGTATGGCAGGTATCGCATTTATGTTTCTTAAACAATTCGTAGCCTTTTAATTGCTGCTCATTTAATGCGGTTTTATCGCCTTTCAAGTAACGGTCAAAATCGCTATTTGGCGTGATTAAGGTTTTTTCATATTCACCGATAGCGTGGGTTAATGTCGCTTGGCTCACTTCAGGATACACTTTTAAGAATTCTTTTTTGAATTCTTCATCCTGTTTAAATTTCGCTACGATGTCATCCCAGGTGTGGCTGCCCATTTCAACTGGGTTAATCGGTGGTCCACCTGCTTGGTCAGCAAGATCGATTGCACGACCATCCCAGAATTGGACGAAGTTAAATGCGGAGTTAAATACGGTTGGTGCGTTGATGCCGCCTTTTTTGCCTTCAATACCGATAGAGACATCCAAGCGGTCAACCCCACCTTTGTCGAGTTGGTGGCAAGTTTCACATTGAACGGTACCATCTTGAGAGAGGCGGTCATCCATAAAGAGTTTTCGACCGAGTTCTACTTTAGCCGGATCGGTCATGATGGAATCCGGAATTGGTTGGATCAGGCTGTGAGGATTTGTCCCTTCCGTGTTTGCAGGTAAAAAGGCTTTACGTTGTTCGCGAATCCAATTTAATAGCGTGGTTTTTTCGTTTTCATCCGGACGACTTCCCCAGTGAACATGGCGGAATGTTGCTACCGGCATTTCATTATTTTCAATCACGCGTTCAAGTTTTGCTAAATCAACTTCAGATAATTTACTCGGATCTTTTAAACCATCCAGTAATTTGTTTAATAAAAAGACGCGTTTACCTGATTCAATATCGCGACTTAAGATGGAATCCGCTAACGGAAGATTAGCATAGAAAGGCAAATCAGCATTAGGGGAGTGGCAATATTGACAACCGTTATCTAACAAGATTTTGGCAACCTTTTGTTGCTCAGCAGAGTAATTACCCTCAGCAAGTAATTTTTCTGATTGCCCCTTATCATATAGATGAATATACCCAACAACGCCTAAATAACCTGCAATCGCGATGACTGCGGCTTTAAGTGCAAATTTTTTCATAATCATGCTCCAATATTAAAAAAGTAAAAACAGCAGGGCGATTATGGCTAAAAACAGAATCTAACTATATGATTTAAATCAATAAACTTGATTTGAAAAAGCAATGGATTTAATCGCTTTTATTAATCAAAAATAGGTAATTGAGTGAAAAATATGCACTTAGAAGGCTTAAAAATACAATAAATAAGGCAAATTAAAAGGTGATTATCAATAGGTAAAATCAAACGTGGAAACCAAGCGATATAAGACAAATTCTTGTATATAAAAGAGAACCGCGCCGAATTCGACGCGGTTTGGTTTCACCCGAAGGTGAGTTCATGGTTTTTCAATGCGTTAGGAGTGACGTCAATCTAACAAAATCAATTTGATGTTCAGCTTGACTTGTTTTAAGCCTTTCTTTTCATTCTCGCTTTTTGAGAGAAGCAGAGCGCCACAAATGGGACGTATCTAGTGATGCATATAGTTGCTACTGTTCTCCAGCAGCTGAAACTTTCGTTCCTTATATCCTAAGATATTCGCCTTGACTCCATCCCTTTCACCGCTGTTGCTACTTTATAACGACTAAAGAAAGAAGCGGCAACATTCATGTTGAAGTATTACAGTTATAATAGGAATAGGCCTTTGACTCTTGGCCGATAGCCTTGTTGAAGACACCCAAGGAATCATCAAATTGTCCTTGTGTGTAATTCTCTTTCTATATCGAACCCTTCCGAATCATTCATAATAGAATTGCTTATTCTCACGTACAATCAAACGTTGTTTTTCAAGTGGAGCTAAAACTGTTAAGGCTATTTTCGATAATTGTTATAAGGAGAGGGAGACGCATTTAATAAATAAGGGTAACGCCTTATTTTATTCATTAAAGAGAAAATAAAGATTAAGAGAAAGAATATATCGAATAATTGGGAATTTATATTTGGTGGGTCGTGAAGGATTCGAACCTTCGACCAACGGATTAAAAGTCCGCTGCTCTACCGACTGAGCTAACGACCCAACGATATGATTTAAAAGGGGAATTTAATAAACTAAGGAGTGTATTAAATGGTGCCCGAGGCCAGACTTGAACTGGCACGCCTCGAAAGGCGAGGGATTTTAAATCCCTTGTGTCTACCGATTCCACCACTCGGGCTTGGAGCGGGAAACGAGGCTCGAACTCGCGACCCCGACCTTGGCAAGGTCGTGCTCTACCAACTGAGCTATTCCCGCATCATTATTTAGCAGTGCTAAACAACGGAGTGCATTTTACTTATTTATGATTGTGAGTCAAACAGAAATTTAAAAAAAATTATTTAACTGCTTAAAAAAAATTCAACTTTGGAAAATACACGAAATAAAAATACCTTCAAAAACGACCGCACTTTTATTTGCGCAAGTCTTCTAATAGACTGTCTTTAGCCGCATTCAGATATTGCAACATAGACCAAATTGTTAAAATGGCAGCAACATAAAGCAGAACTATGGCAATGATTTCCATTGCGGTATTATAACGCCATAACAATCCACCTAACGCAAGCATTTGGGAGGTTGTTTTTACTTTGCCTAACCAAGATACTGCGACTTTACTGCGGCTACCTAATTCAGCCATCCATTCACGTAAAGCAGAAATAATAATTTCTCTTGAAATGACCACGATTGCGGGAATCGTAATCCAAAAAGTATGGTTATATTCCACCACTAAGACCAAACCCGCGACCACCATAATTTTATCCGCGACAGGATCCAAAAAGGCTCCGAATCGGGTGGTTTGTTTCCATTTTCTTGCTAAATAGCCATCAAGCCAATCGGTGACACCGGCAATGAAGAAAAGTAGAGTAGTTAAGAAAGGCGCCCAATCGAAAGGTAAATAAAAGGTAATAACAAAGAAAGGAATCAAAATAACGCGAAAAATCGTAAGAAAAATGGGAATATTAAGTTTCATGATTCATTTTGCTAGAGGTGAATAGTGTGCTTATTCTAAATCAGATTCTTCCCTTTTAAAATGCCAATTTAGAAATTTGATTTAAAAAGAAACTCTAGTGATGATAAGAATTTGGCGTTAATATTTTTAACGGCAAAAACGACCGCACTTTTACTCGATTTTTTTATTATTTTATAGGATGTCATCATGTCAGAAAAATCTCTTGCAACCGCGTTAGTTCATGCGGGCAGAAAAAAACGTTATACCCAAGGCGCCGTTAATCCAGTGGTGCAACGTGCTTCTTCTTTGGTTTTTGATTGTTTAGCCGATAAAAAACACGCCACAATGAATAGAGCAAAAGGTGAACTCTTTTATGGCAGACGCGGCACACTAACACATTTTGCTTTGCAAGATGCAATGTGTGAATTAGAAGGTGGTGCAGGTTGCTATTTGTATCCTTGTGGTGCTGCCGCTGTGACAAACAGCATTCTGTCCTTTGTACAAACCGGTGATCATATCTTAATGACCGGTGCGGCTTATGAGCCTACACAAGATTTTTGCAATATCATTTTGCAAAAAATGGGGATAGCAACCACATATTATGATCCGATGATTGGCGAGGATATAGCCCGCTTAGTTCAACCGAATAGTAAAGTCTTATTTCTTGAATCGCCGAGTTCGTTAACCATGGAAGTGCCTGATATTCCAGCCATTGTGAAAGCGGTGCGAAAAGTAAATCCGGAAATCGTGATTATGATTGATAACACGTGGGGCGGTGGCGTTCTTTTTAAAGCTTTAGAACATGATATTGATATTTCCATCCAAGCGGGGACGAAATATTTAGTGGGACATTCTGACGTGATGATCGGTACCGCCGTGTCTAATGCTCGTTGTTGGGATAAATTGCGTGAGCATTCCTATTTAATGGGACAAATGGTGGATGCCGATAGCGCTTATACGACAGCTCGTGGTTTACGCACGTTGGGTATTCGATTAAAACAACATGAGGAAAATAGCATTAAAGTGGCACAATGGTTGGCACAACAACCTGAAGTCAAAGCCGTATATCATCCGGCATTGCCAAGCTGCCCAGGGCATGTATTTTTCCAACAAGATTTTCTTGGAGCAAGTGGTCTATTTTCATTTGAATTAAAACAAAAGCTTACTCAACAACAGTTAGAAGCATTTATGGATCATTTTGAATTATTTACGATGGCGTATTCTTGGGGCGGCTTTGAATCGCTTATTCTTTGTAATCAGCCGGAAGAAATAGCCAAAATTCGCCCGAATATTTCACGTAAATTAGAGGGAACGCTGATTCGTATTCACGTTGGTTTGGAAGATGTTGATGATTTAATTGAAGATTTAAATGCCGGGTTTAGACGATTAAATGCAATTTGAGAACGTTTTTTCCTAAATTGACGTAGGAAAATGTGATCTGTATCAGAAAATAGGTAGAAAAAAAGGAACTTTTTATTGACGGTCTGGTTTTTCTTTGGCAACATTTAGTCGCTTCAAAAGAAGTAGCTTGGACTATTCGCAATTTGAAAAGTTCAAATTTACCTTAATAACAAGTAAGTTCTGAAAAAGGAATGATGATTATGAAAAAGACAGTAATCGCATTAGCAATCGCTGCTTTAGCAGCGGCAGGCACTTCAAGTGCAGCAACAGTTTATAACCAAGATGGTACTAAAGTTGACCTTGGCGGTTCTTTCCGTATCTTCTTAGGTAAAGCAGGTGAAAACCAACGTGGTGATTTAATCAACGATGGTTCACGTATTAAAGTAAATGCATCTCACGCGTTAGACAACGGTTTATCTGCATTTGTTGGCTATGAAACTCGTTTCAACGGTGACCAAAAATCTAACCAACCAAGTTCTACCACTGGTTTTGGTAATATCACAACAAAAAAATTATTTGTTGGTTTCGGTTTTGAAAACGTAGGTAAATTAAGCTTTGGTCGTCAAGCGACTACTTCCGATGATGTGTTAGGCGACAGCTTATACTACCGCTCTGGTAACTACAACCTTTTAACTACCGATGCTGATAAATCTATCAAATTCCGTTCTGCTGACTTCGCAGGTTTCAGCTTTGGTGCTGACTACTTATTCGGTCATGCTAAAAAAGACGTTGCAGGTTATAAAAGTGGTTACGGCGTAAGCGCATTCTATAACTACGATTTCGCTGAAAACCACAAAGTTGATGTTGCAGCGGGTTACACAGTTGATCAATTTGATACAGCAGGAAGTACTGAAACTAACCAAAAAAATCATAACTGGTTGTTAGCGACTCACTATCAACTTAACGATTTCTACTTCGGTGCGGCATATGGTCAAGGTGTAGAGAAATACAGATCTGCTGAAAGCCAAAACAGAACTAAATTTATCTTCTTAGAATCTAAATATGACTTAAATGGTCTTACCGGTATTCCATCAACTGTTGGTTTACAATGGCAACGTTTAGGTACTAAATATGATGAAAACGCAGTTTCAGCACAAGATAAAGCGAAAACTGTGAAAAATCAATATATTGCAGTGGTTGACTACAAATTCAACAAATATGTAGTGCCTTATGTACAATATACTCGTGAAACTGTTAAAGATAACGAAGGTCTACGTACTAACGAAAATATCTTCGGTGCAGGTTTACGCGTACACTTCTAATTTGAGTTAATACTCATTGAAAAGACCGACATTATGTCGGTCTTTTTTTATACCTAAGTTTTATACGTAAAAAAGTGCGGTAGAAATTTTGAGTATTTCTACCGCACTTTGGTTTTGTTTTGGATTAGGTTAACTTTACTTTGTTAGATCATCAAAGAAACGTTTTACACCATCTAAAAAGCTAGAAGATTTAGGACGCTGTTTCGTTTGCCCTTCCAAGCTTTCTTCAAGCTTCCTTAGCAATGCTTTTTGTTCTTCGTTGAGTTTCACCGGTGTTTCTACCACAATTCGACAGATTAAATCACCGGCATAACCGCCACGTGAGGTAACGCCTTTGCCACGCATACGGAATAATTTGCCGGTTTGGGTCTCTTCCGGGATTTTTAATTTAACGCGTCCATCCAATGTTGGTACTTCAATTTCACCCCCAAGAGCAGCCATAGTGAAGCTAATCGGCACTTCACAATAAAGGTTGCTGCCATCACGCTCAAAAATGTGATGCTCTTTCACATGGATTACAACATATAAATCGCCTGCCGGTGCCCCATTTTCACCTGCTGCGCCTTCGCCTGATAAGCGCAATTGATTTCCTGTATCTACGCCGGCCGGGATTTTTACGGAAAGGTTTTTCGGTTTATTCACTCTGCCGTCACCGTGGCAAGTTTTACACGGTTTCTCAATTTTCTTACCGGTCCCATGACAGAAATGACAAGGTTGTTCCGTCATAAAGAAACCTTGTTGGCGGCGTAAGCGGCCAGCACCGTGACAATGTGGACAGGTTTCCACTTTTGAACCGGCTTCAGCGCCAGAGCCATGACAAGTTTCGCAAGGGGCAAGCGTATGAATTTTAATGTCTTTTGTCGTGCCTTTGACGGCTTCTTCAAGGGTGATTTCTAGGTCATAGCGTAAATCATCACCACGCACAACACGTTGGCGACCACGTCCGCCGCCACCGAAGATATCCCCGAACATATCGCCAAAAATATCGCCGAAATCTGCACCGCCAAAACCACCACCGCCGGCACCAAAACCTTGTTCAAATGCGGCATGTCCGTATTGATCATAGTTGGTCCGTTTTTGCTTATCGCTCAGTACTTCATAGGCTTCTTGGATTTCTTTAAATTTTTCTTCTTTCGCTTTATCACCTTGAGTTCTGTCCGGATGATATTGCATAGCAAGCTTTTTATAGGCTCTCTTAATTTCCTTTTCATCGGCGGATTTAGAAATGCCGAGAAGTTCGTAGTAGTCTTGTTTTGCCATAATGTTTCAATTTTCCGTTTAAAATATCAAATGCTACTTTTATGATTGTCTATTGTATTACATGAACAATATCGCTAAAGACAAAATGATACCAAAAGGCAGAAATATCAAGAGCCAACACATGAATTTATTAAGGCATGGTTCGGCTTATTTTCGTTTGTTACAGTCAAACGAAAGCCAACAAACTAAAGTGAGCCGTCTATATTTCTGTTACGATATGATTTTGTCGTTGTTCAAAGAGGCAGGCCGATTGTCTGCCTTGAATACCATCATTTTGCTGCATTGAAGGCTTGTTCTAAGTCAGCCAAAATATCTTGAACACTTTCAATACCACAAGAAAGGCGAATTAATCCTGCGGAAATGCCTGCTTTTTCTAATTCGATTTCACTTAATTGGCGATGCGTTGAGGTCGCAGGATGTAACGCACAAGTACGAATATCCGCCACATGCACTTCACGCGAGGTCATTTGTAAGGCATTTAGCCATTTTGCCGCAGCGTCTTTGCCCCCCTTGATTTCAAAAGAAATGACACCACACAAACCGTTTGGTAGGTATTTTTGTTTGAGCGCGTAATCCGTGGAACTGATTAACCCCGGATAGCTTACTTTTGCTACTTGTGGGTGTTTCTCCAAAAACTCAGCCACCGTTTGTGCATTTTCATAATGACGTTGCATACGCAATGCAAGGGTTTCCATGCCGACATTCAATAAGAAACTGTTTTGCGGTGCCGGTGTTGCGCCTAAATCACGCATTAATTGCACGCGCGCTTTAACAATATAAGCGGCAGGGCCAAATGTTTCCGTATAGACTAAACCGTGATACGTTTGGTCCGGTGTGCTTAATTGCGGATATTTGCCGTTATTCCAATTAAAGTTGCCACCATCCGTAATAGATCCGCCAAGTGCAATGGCATGGCCATCTAAATATTTAGATGTGCTATGAATAACCACGTTTGCGCCAAATTCGATTGGGCGGCAAAAATAAGGAGTGGCAAAGGTGTTGTCGATTAGTAACGGTGCCTGCGCAGCTTGGGCTAAGGCAGCAAATTTTTCAATATCTAGCACTCGTAACGCCGGGTTTGCAATGGTTTCGGCAAAAACAGCTTTGGTATTTGGACGAATAGCCTTTTTGAGTTCTTCGAGCGGCAAATCTTGATCCACAAAACTGACTTCAATCCCCATTTTTTTGAACGTGTGTGCAAATAAATTGTAGGTGCCGCCATAGACACAAGAGGAAGAAATAAAGTGATCACCGGCTTCTAAAATATTCAACATGGCATAAAACACCGCCGATTGCCCTGAGGCGGTACACATTGTCGCCACACCACCTTCAAGTGCGGTAATTTTTTCTTCTGCAGCATTCGTGGTTGGATTTGCCAGGCGAGTATAGAAATAGCCAGCCGCTTGCAAATCAAATAATTTACCGATTTCTTCCGCAGAGTCGTAAGTGTAAGTCGTACTTTGTACGATGGGTTGAACACGCGGCTCACCATTTTTAGGGCTATAGCCGGCATGGAGACATTTTGTTGCAAATTCCATTATTTTTCCTTGGGTTGTGTTTATTTTGAGGGGAAAAGTGCGGTCATTTTTTATAAAATTTTACACACTTTGAGCTTAACAATGTGGTTCAACGGCGATATAAATTTCTACTAAACCATCAGAGTGGTATTTTTCAAAATCCACAGAATAAGCCCGCTTAAGTAAGCCTTGTTGTTCTTTTTTCCAGATCAGTTGCCATGTTTGATAAATTTCATCTGCTTGGCAACGAAAAACTTCGTAGAAACTCAAATCTTCAATTTCAATCGCCGGGATATCTGTCTCTAATACGGCTTCACTTGCAATCGCAAAATCATAGTCTGCTTGGTAATTCGCAGCATAATTAAAATAAATGCCATAACAATAGTGACCTTGTGGCAGTTTATCGAAATTATTTTGCCAAAGGGTTGGGATGATCTTATTTGCTATGTTGTTATTTAAGCGTTGTTGTACGATTGGGTAGAGTTTTAGCGCCATTTGTTCTCCTGGTTTATTTTTTCTGACTTCACTTTTTTAAATAAAGTCAGAAAAAATTGTGGTTGATGAATGCACCAAAAGGGCGTATTGCTACGCCCTTTTATTTTAGTGAGAGTGAAACTACTTATTATCTTTCACTTCTTCAAACTCAGCATCCACAACATCATCGTTTGGTTTGCCGTTGCTTTGCGCTTGTTGTGGCTCACCTTGCGGTTGTGCTGTTTGTGCAAGTTTTTGTGCAACTTCGGCAAGGGCTTGAAGTTTGGCTTCAATCACTGCTTTGTCTTCGCCTTTCACTGCTGCTTCTAAGTCGCTTAATGCGCTTTCAATAGCGGCACGATCTGCAGCAGGTACATTGTCACCGGCTTCACTTAATTGTTTGCGGGTGCTGTGTACAAGGTGATCTGCTTGGTTGCGAGCTTGTACTAATTCTTCAAATTTACGGTCAGACTCCGCGTTCGCTTCGGCATCGCGTACCATTTGTTGAATTTCTTCATCACTTAAACCGGAAGATGCTTTAATGGTGATTTGTTGTTCTTTACCTGTGCCTTTGTCTTTCGCAGAAACGTGGATGATACCGTCTGCATCGATGTCGAAGGTTACTTCAATTTGTGGCATACCACGCGGAGCAGGGTTGATGCCTTCAAGGTTGAATTGACCTAAAGATTTATTGGCAGAAGCCTGTTTACGTTCACCTTGTAACACATGAATGGTTACCGCACTTTGGTTATCTTCCGCCGTTGAGAACACTTGCGATTTTTTGGTTGGAATCGTCGTGTTTTTCTCAATTAAAGTGGTCATCACACCACCCATGGTTTCGATACCTAATGATAATGGGGTAACGTCTAACAACAATACGTCTTTTACATCACCAGCTAACACACCGCCTTGTACCGCTGCACCAATTGCAACAGCTTCATCCGGGTTCACGTCTTTACGTGGTGCTTTGCCGAAGAATTCTTCCACTTTTTGTTGAACAAGTGGCATACGGGTTTGACCGCCCACGAGAATAACATCATCAATTTGAGACGCTGTTAATCCGGCATCGTTTAATGCAACTTTTACCGGCTCAAGGGATTTCGCCACTAAATCTTCCACTAAGGATTCTAATTTCGCACGAGTCAACTTGATGTTTAAGTGTTTAGGACCGGTTGCGTCCGCCGTGATGTAAGGAAGATTTACATCGGTTTGTTGTGCGGAAGAAAGCTCAATTTTTGCTTTTTCACCGGCTTCTTTTAAACGTTGCATTGCAAGCGGATCTTTGCGTAAGTCAATGCCTTGTTCTTTTTGGAATTCATCGACTAAATAGTTGATCACACGGTTATCGAAGTCTTCACCCCCTAAGTGAGTATCACCGTTGGTTGCCAATACTTCAAAGGTTTTTTCGCCACCCACTTCATCAATTTCGATGATAGATAAGTCGAATGTACCGCCCCCTAAGTCGTAAACCGCGATAGTTTTGTTACCTTGACCTTTATCTAAGCCGTAAGCTAGTGCGGCTGCAGTAGGCTCGTTGATGATACGTTTAACTTCTAGGCCTGCGATACGACCTGCATCTTTGGTTGCTTGACGTTGCGCATCGTTAAAGTAGGCAGGCACGGTAATAACCGCTTCAGTAACCGGTTCGCCCAAGAAATCTTCGGCGGTTTTTTTCATTTTTTTCAACACTTCGGCAGAAATTTGCGGAGGTGCTAATTTGTCGCCTTTCACTTCAACCCATGCATCGCCATTATCGGCTTTTGTAATAGTAAATGGCATGATGTCGATATCACGTTTTACTTCAGCATCTTCAAAACGACGGCCGATTAAACGTTTGATTGCGAATAAGGTGTTTTTTGGGTTGGTCACCGCTTGGCGTTTTGCCGGTTGACCGACTAAAATTTCGTTATCATTTGTATAAGCAATGATTGACGGCGTGGTGCGATCGCCTTCTGCGTTTTCAATCACACGTGGTTTATCGCCATCCATCACAGCAACACAAGAGTTTGTTGTACCTAAGTCAATACCAATAATTTTTCCCATTTGTTTTCTC
Organism: Aggregatibacter segnis ATCC 33393; assembly: GCF_900476035.1. Classification (GTDB taxonomy): domain Bacteria; phylum Pseudomonadota; class Gammaproteobacteria; order Enterobacterales; family Pasteurellaceae; genus Aggregatibacter; species Aggregatibacter segnis. The sequence goes on from NZ_LS483443.1 coordinate 1,250,100, forward strand.
CTCGTAAAATTTTAAATTCGGTGTAATGGTTTACGGATTGTAAGATGTGGATTGAATTTTGCATTTCAAGGCATTTATTTAAAAATTTTTTCAATGCATGAAAAGTGCGGTTCGAAAATCAGATGGATTTTCAGTGCTAGCTTTACCCAAAGGCTTGTTGCTAGAACGGCACATTTGCGGTTCAATCCTGATTCGTTTTGTAAAATGAGGATAAAAGTAAGAGATTCAAGAGGAAGAGAAAAATTTAGTGATCTTTTTTCTAAAAAATCAAATTTGTGCTAGATTAGCCGAGCTATTTCACTTTTTATTTATTAAGGACAGAGGTATGAAAAAATCAACGTTAACGTTAGGTGTTATTGCTGCATTAGGTGCCGCCTGGGTTGGTGGTGCATGGTACACGGGAAAAGTGGCAGAAGAAGAATTTGTCCATCAAGTCAATCTCGTGAATAAAGATCTTAGCCAATCAGCTGATTCTCTCGGTTTGGATATTCGCTTTGATCATGTGTCTTTCGAGCGTGGTTTATTTAGTTCTAAAACTAAATATGACATTTTAGTGGCTGAGCTTGAAAATCCGAGCAAAACGTGGACGTTGCCATTTGAGGGGACGTTATACCATGGCCCGTTGCCGTTAAATCAGCTAAGTCATTTTAATTTCATGCCAAGTCTGTTTTCCAGTGTGGATTTGATCACTAAAAATGAAACAACAGCCCCTTGGTTTGAAGCAACAAAAGGTAAAACACCGATTACGGTGACTACCTTTGTCGATTATAACCAAAGCGGATCTTCTCATGTGGATCTTGTGCCTTTTGAAGCTGTGATGGAAGAAGGAACATTGGCTGTGAATGGCTTGGATATGAAACTGGGCTTCAAGCGCGATGGTGTGAATAAATTAGATTTTGCGCTGAATAAACTTCAATATAGTGAGCCGGATAAAAATGCTTCTGTTGAATTCAACGATTTGAAAATTGATGCTGAGTATCAACGCATTCCCGAATGGACGTATCTTTCCACCGGCAAACAATCTTTGTCAGGCGGTGCGGTGAAGTTCAATGCAATAGATTCTGAAGGAAAAAACAATCACGTTGAATTTAAAAATTGGAAAGTCGATTTTGATACGGTAAGAAAAGATAACATCTTAGATTCCGGGGCAAAAATTGTATTTAACGGAATTTCTGTCCGTGATTTTGATTTAGGAGATTTAACCATTGATATGGCGTTAAACCACGTTGACGGTGAAACCTTTAACCAGTTAATTCAGGTTTATAACGAATCCGCGAAACAACAGCATGATGAGCTTACCGATGAGGAAGTGCAGATCACGAAAAAATTTATTGATACTCAACCGCAGTTTATCTTAAATCCGACACTTAGCAATAAAGCCGGTAAATTAGCTTCCAATTTAGATATTTCTATGGCAAGCGCTGATTTTGAAAATGCTATCGGCCAAGGAAAGATTTTCCGTTTGTTTAACCACTTTATTTTCAAAATGGATGCCAATAAAGAAGCGTTAATTGAGGAAGCTGCGACGGTATTGCAGTTAGACCGACTTGATGATAAAGAACAGGCAACTAAAGTGGCAACAGAACAAGTTAATTTAGGCGTTAAAAATGGTGTGCAGCAAGGTATTCTGGTTGAGGACGGAAAATCCGTTAAACTCGATCTTGTGCTGGAAAAAGGTGAGCTTAAATTAAACGGAAACGTGATTCCGGAAGAACAGGTGGCTTCAATGTTGTTCTTAATGGTGATGTCAATGGGACAGTAGTTTATATCAATATCCCTCGATAATATTGTGCATATAAAGTGCGGTCGATTTACAAAACGTTTTGAATGTCGACCGCACTTTCTGTTTATAGCGCCTTTCTTATCAGAGAATAAATTGATGTAAAACCGTGAGTGAGTTCACAAAATTACAAATAACCGTTTGCTTTATAATGTCATGTTGCTATCCTTAGCCCCAACAAAAATAAGTGCTATACAAATAGCCAAACATATTTTGCTTTCCGAGTAGTGCCTCCTGTGAGGCACTTTTTTTTACCCGATTTTTTTCATTCTTGATGGCATGATTTTAAGCATAAAAAAATCCCGCCATAAAAAGCGGGATGTGATTTATTAATGAGATTACATTTTCTCAACGGTTTTAATGCCGAGTAAATCCAATCCTTGTTTTAGCGTTCTTTCTGTTAACAACGCCAGTTTTAAGCGACTGAGTTTCACTTGATGATCGTCATTATTCAGAATCGGGCAATGCTCGTAGAAGGAAGAGAATACGCCGGCCAATTCGTATAAATAAGCGCAAAGTACATGCGGTGTACCTTCTTTTCCAACCACTTGAACTGCCTCTTCAAATTGCAATAATTTGATTGCCAAAGCACGTTCTTTTTCATCAGTAATGCTTAATGTGGCTTGTTCCACTTCGCTTAGGGCTATTTGGCTACGATTGAAAATCGAACGAATGCGGGTGTAGGCATATTGCATATAAGGCGCTGTGTTGCCTTCAAAGCTCAACATATTGTCCCAGTCGAACACATAATCCGTGGTGCGGTTTTTCGATAAGTCCGCATATTTCACCGAACCGATACCAACAGCTTCAATGACATCCGCTTTTTCTTGTTCAGAAAGTGCGGTGGATTTTTGTGAAATTAATACGCCCGCACGTTCAATGGCTTCGTCTAATAAATCGGCCAGTTTTACGGTGTCACCACTACGGGTTTTGAATGGTTTTCCATCTTTGCCTAACATCATGCCGAAATTTTTGTGTTCTAGCTGGAAACTGTCCGGCACATAGCCCGCTTTACGGGTGATGAGCCAAGCTTGTTGCATATGTTGGCTTTGGCGAGTGTCGGAGAAGACTAACGCACGATTGGCTTTTAAGGTTTCATAACGATATTTGGCAGCCGCGATGTCGGTGGTGGTGTAAAGGAAACCGCCGTCTTTTTTCTGCACAATAACACCCATTGGATCGCCGTCTTTATTTTTGAATTCATCCAAATAAACCACTAATGCGCCGTCATCTTCTACGGCCAAACCTTGTTTTTTCAGATCTTCAACAATGCCCGGCAACATTGGGTTATACAAACTTTCACCCATCACATCTTTGTCTGTTAAGGTCACATTGAGACGATCGTAGTTGTGTTGGTTTTGTTGCATAGTGATTTTCACCAGTTTTTGCCACATAGTGCGGCAATACTCATCACCACTTTGCAGTTTTACAACATAGTTACGGGCTTTTTCGGCAAAGACCGGATCTTCGTCATAATGTTTTTTTGCTGCGCGATAAAAGGCTTCTAAATCGCTCAATTCCATTTCGCTGGCATGTTCGTTTTCCATTTTTTCCAAATAGGCAATCAGCATACCGAATTGAGTACCCCAGTCGCCTACATGGTTGGCGCGGATGACGTTGTTACCTAAAAATTCAAGTGTGCGTACAACGGCATCGCCAATAATGGTGGAGCGTAAATGTCCCACGTGCATTTCTTTGGCAACGTTCGGGGAGGAATAGTCCACAACCACGGTTTGTTTTTCCGGATTGTGTACACCTAATTTCGGATCTTGTACAGCGCGGCTGATGTTGTCTGCAAGCCAAGTATCTTTTAGAAAAATGTTAATAAATCCCGGGCCGGCAATTTCCGTTTTTTCTGCAATGTCTTGTAATTCGGCTTTGTCTAATACGCTTTGAGCAAATTCACGTGGGTTTAATCCCAATTTCTTGGCGGCCGGCATGATGCCGTTAGCTTGATAATCACCAAACTGCACTTTGCCCGATTGGCGAACGAGGGCTTCACATTGTGCGTCGGCACCGGCTGCAATCATCGCCTGTTTGATTTTTTCGGATAAAATAGATTGAATATTCACGGCTGAACCTTAATTTTTTGAAATAAGTTTGGGCTGATAAAAAATAGCTAGATATAATACCGTTCTTTCACCTTTCAGAAAAGCCAAAAAGGAAAATTATGTCATTTCGCTTTCCCCATAAAATATTTGAAAAACAGACCGCACTTTTTGCCGACTTTCAGGATTTTGAGCAAAAAATTCAGGCATTGGCACAACAGATCAATTTAGATTTAAACCAATATGAAATTGATCACCTTTCTTTGCGGGTGAATACCGAGCAAACGGCGAAGGCTTGGCTGACGCTATTGTTAGAGTATGGTTCGGTGTTGAGCGATAACCTGATTAACGGTAGAGTGATTTATTTGATTCAGTTACATGAGCCTTTGCGTTTGGCGCAACAAGAGGTTGATGTGGTGGAATTACCTTTCCCAAAAGATAAACATTATCCGCAGGAAACTTGGGAGCATATTGAGGTGGTTGTTCCATTTTTACCCAATGAAACCGCAGCTGAATGGTTAGCAAGAATAAAAAATACATTCTTGCGGAACCAACCCGAACGTTTTAAAGTCAAAACGAGCGAACCGAAAGGATGTGGTGAAACACTGCTCAATTTGTCTGTTGCAGTAAGTTTTGTGGATAAAATGCAGAATCCTACTTGTATCAAGTTCCACCCATACAGCATCAAGCAAATTGTAAGCGCGGTTTGATGATATAAAGCGGTTCAATAAAATCAGATTTATCGTTTATTTATCAAAGAATAAATAAGCAAAATAAAAGGTTAATTTCGTGTTTAAGGAGCTTTTATGAAAAAGATCGCATTAGCTATTTTAATGAGCTTAACTCTTGTTGGGTGTGCCAATGAAGATATTTATGGCGGTAACGTCTATTCTGGCGCTCAAGCGAAAGAAGCCCGCTCGATTAGTTACGGCACAATCGTTTCCACTCGCCCAGTGAAAATTCAATCAGACAATCAAGGTGTGGTCGGCACGATCGGTGGTGGCGCGATTGGCGGTATTGCCGGTTCCACGATTGGTGGTGGCACAGGCAGAGCCCTAGCAACTGCGGTTGGTGCGGTTGCCGGTGCAGTTGTCGGTAGTAAGGTTGAAGAAAAAGCGAGCCAAGTTAGCGCCATTGAAATGGTTATTCGCAAAGATGACGGCAAAGAAATCGTTGTGGTGCAAAAAGCCGAAGCAAATTTAGTGCCAGGTGCGCGAGTGCGTATTGTTGGCGGTTCACGTTTGAATGTTTCCGCACTTTAATTTAAATAAGATGAGAAAGGCTTTTGAGATAGCTCGAAAGCCTTTTTTATTGCCTAAACTTCAATAACATTTCTATTCTGTGCTAGAATGCCCCGATTTTTTTATTTCCCTTTCCATTTTCCTTCGAAGGTTAAAGAATGAAACCCTCTATTATCAATAAATTAGATAGCTTAAAAGAACGTTATGAAGAGCTTGAAGCGTTGTTAGGCGATGCTTCTGTCATTAGTGATCAAGATAAATTCAGAGCCTATTCCAAAGAATATTCGCAACTTGAAGACGTGGTGAAAAGTTTTAGCCGTTGGAATCAGCTCAATGCCAATTTAGAAGAAGCGCAGCTCCTGCTTGACGATCCGGAAATGAAAGAAATGGCACAAATGGAGATTGAAGAATCCAAAGCCGAACTGGAACAAGTTGAGCAGCATTTACAAATTCTCTTATTACCGAAAGATCCGAACGACGAATATAACTGCTACCTTGAAATCCGTGCCGGTACTGGTGGTGATGAAGCTGGGATTTTCGCCGGCGATCTTTTCCGTATGTATAGCCGTTATGCGGAAACCAAACGCTGGCGCATTGAAGTGCTGAGCGAAAACGAAAGCGAGCAGGGCGGATTTAAAGAAATTATTGCTCTTGTCAGCGGCGATGGTGCCTATGGTCAATTAAAATTTGAATCAGGCGGTCACCGTGTACAACGTGTACCAAAAACTGAGTCACAAGGGCGTATTCATACCTCTGCGTGTACTGTTGCAGTGATGCCGGAATTACCGGAATCTGAAATGCCGGAAATTAACCCGTCAGATTTGCGTATTGACACCTATCGTGCTTCCGGTGCGGGTGGTCAGCACATCAATAAAACCGATTCCGCCGTGCGTATTACGCATATTCCAACCGGCATGGTGGTGGAGTGTCAGGATGAGCGTTCACAACATAAAAATAAAGCCAAAGCCTTGTCTGTGCTGGCTTCCCGTTTAGTACAACAAGAACAGGAAAAATTGGAGCAAGAGCAAGCGGATACCCGTCGTAACCTTTTGGGTTCCGGTGACCGTTCTGATAAGATTCGTACCTACAACTACCCACAAGGGCGTGTGACTGATCACCGCATTAACTTGACGATTTATCGCTTAGATGAAGTGATGAACGGTAAAATTGACGACTTGATTCAGCCGATTATCACCGAATATCAGGCGGATCAGTTGGCGGCATTGTCCGAACAGAATTAACGAGAGAACGAGCTTAACGGCTCGTTCATTTTATTTGACGAAAATGAATTATCAACAATGGCTGCAACACGCCGCGCAAGCGTTAAATCAGGCAAATCCTACGGAAAATGGCAGAACTGATGCACAGGTGTTATTGCAATTTGTGACGCAAAAATCTCGCGCATTTATTTTGGCTTTTGGCGAGACAGCGTTGGACGAAAAAACACAAGAAAAACTGACCGCACTTTTATCCCGTCGTTTGCAAGGTGAACCCATCGCTTATCTTCTCGGTGAAAAAGAGTTTTGGTCGTTGCCGTTGAATGTGTCGGCAGGTACGCTGATTCCGCGTCCGGATACCGAAATTTTGGTGGAAAAAGCTGTAGCGATTTCTGCAGAGGCGTTACAAAAGTGCGGTCAAAATTCCCAATGTTTTCGTATTTTAGATTTGGGTACCGGCACGGGTGCGATTGCCTTAGCGTTAGCGTCTGAATTAAAACCTATTGCGCAAAAACAGCAAATTCAGCTAGAAGTTATTGGAGTGGATGTTATGCCGAATGTGGTGGCGTTGGCGACATCCAATGCGGAAAAAAATCAGTTAGGCGTCAGTTTTTTACAAAGTCATTGGTTTGACAAGATGACAGGCACATTTGATTTGATTGTGAGTAATCCGCCTTATATTGATGCAAAGGATGAACATTTAACCCAAGGAGATGTACGCTTTGAGCCCTTGTCAGCGTTAGTGGCGGAAGAAGAAGGCTATGCGGACTTACGTCATATTATCGCCAATGCGCCGAAATTTATGCGGACAGGCGGTTATCTGTTGGTGGAACACGGTTGGCAACAAGGGGAAAAAGTGCGGTCGATTTTCCAAGAGAATTTTTGGACATCGATTGAAACTTTACGGGATTACGGAAATAATGAGCGCGTAACCTTAGGTTGTTGGGCTCAAATTGAAAATAAATAAGGAAGACATATGCAAAATAAATGCATTCAATTAGGCGATATTCAAATTGCCAACGATAAACCCTTTGTCTTATTTGGCGGCATGAATGTGCTCGAAAGCCGCGATATGGCAATGCAAGTGTGTGAAAAATATGTGGAAGTGACGCAAAAATTGGGCGTGCCTTATGTGTTTAAAGCCTCTTTTGATAAGGCAAACCGTTCTTCCATTCATTCTTATCGCGGCCCGGGCATGGAACAGGGATTGAAAATTTTTGCTGAGTTAAAGCAAACATTCGGTGTAAAAATCATTACGGATGTACATGAAATTTATCAATGCCAACCGGTTGCGGAGGTGGCGGATATTATTCAGTTACCGGCATTTCTTGCTCGCCAAACAGATTTAGTCGAAGCGATGGCGCGCACCGGTGCAATCATTAATGTGAAAAAACCGCAATTTTTAAGTCCGGGACAAATGGGCAATATTGTGGAAAAAATCGCTGAATGCGGCAACGATAAAGTGATTTTGTGTGATCGTGGCACGAATTTCGGCTATGACAATTTAATTGTTGATATGTTGGGTTTCAGCGTGATGAAAAATGTCTCTAAAGGTTGTCCGGTGATTTTTGATGTGACCCATTCATTGCAATGTCGTGACCCGTTTGGCGCTGCCTCCGGTGGGCGTCGCGCGCAAGTTACCGAACTTGCCCGTGCCGGTCTAGCTATCGGTTTGGCGGGGCTATTCTTAGAAGCTCACCCAGAACCGAGCAAAGCAAAATGTGATGGCCCGTCAGCGTTACCGTTAGATAAATTAGAAGCCTTCGTTGCACAAATGAAAGCAGTTGATGATTTGGTGAAATCCTTCCCTGAATTAGACACTTCTAACTAGTCTCTTCAATATTCAATATATAGTGCATAAAATTCCTTTTATGCACTATATATGCGATAAAACATGAATTTTATGAAATTAAACTGAGCTTTTTCTGGATTTTTTCTTCATTTTACGCTAGGATGCGGAAAAATTTTGTCAATGAATCTCTATTTAAATAAAAAAATTTAATGTTTATGTTTAAAAAATTTTTGATGATTGTTCCTTTATTTGTTTTGGCGGCATGTTCAAATTCTACAAAGAATGTTGCTGCTTCAGTACAAGATCAAGAACAGTTAAACCAATTAATTCATGCGCAACTAAAAACGAATAAACCGCATCAATATTCTGAGGTAATGGATAAACAACTTGCGAACGTATATCAAGAATGGGCAGGTACACGTTATCGTTTAGGCGGTCTGACGAAAGGGGGCATTGATTGTTCCGGTTTTATGCAAACGACTTTCTTGAAAGCTTATGGTTTAGCATTGCCTCGCTCTACATCTGAACAACGTTATGTCGGCACAAAAATTGAAAAAAGTGAATTAAAAGTTGGTGATTTAGTTTTCTTCCGTAAAAACAAGCATGTTGGCGTGTATATTGGCGGTGATAAATTTATGCATTCCAGTACAAGTCGTGGTGTCATTATTGAGTCATTAAATGATGATTACTGGGCAAGGACTTATACTCAATCTCGTCGAGTGCTTTAAGTTTATTTTTCTGAAACATAAAAGAGCGGTCAAAAGTGTTAGCATTTTTGACCGCTCTTTTATTTGAGATGCCGGTAGTTCTTTTATTAGGCGGCAAACCCGAGTGTATTTTTACGTTGTAGTTGATGAATGACATTGGTTACGGTGCCTACAATCGGTAGTTCTCGCCAATTGGTCGTTTTAATATTTTCCATTTTAGAGTCCAAAGATAAGAAAATAAATTCCCCGTTGTTGTGTGCAATAAACTCATATACGTGAAATTCATTGTTTACTTCAAGGACGATCAATTCGTCTAAAAATAATTCCTCATTATTTTCTACGACCAACATATCACCTTCTTCAATTCCCCAGGCGAGCATATTGGGATTTGTCATTCGAATAAAACATGTTTGTTGAGGACGTTTAATGCAGTACAAGTTGAGATCAAGTTTTTTATTGAAACTACGATTTTCTTGTTTCATATCTTCAAAAAAAGGAATGGGTTGATAAGAAAACATGTGATCGTTTTGTGCAACAACGTTGTGGTGGTAGTTCATATCTGCTCCTCAGTAAAATAAACTGTATTTTTATACAGTTAAATATACTGTTTTTATATCCAGTAAGTCAACAGGTGAAAAATAAATTTTTGAATTATTTTTTCGATAGGATAATGCAAGAATTATTGTTTTCTAAAAAAGTATTAGGTTTATTAAATTTAATCTAAAGAAATTTATCAAAATTTCTATAAACTTAATGAAAGTTAAATGTTCGTATTTATTTTATCAAAAAAATCCGCTATCTTTATCGCCCTAGGGGAATCAGTTTTGATTCTAAGATCAACCGCAAGTGATTGCATAACTCTCGTTAACTTATTATGAATATGTCTCGTTTAATTTCACTCTTCTTCCAAGGCAGTTTGGTCAAACGTATTGCTGTTGGTTTAGTGTTAGGTATTTTGGTCGCACTCATTACACCTATGTTACAACCGACATTAGGTTTTAACTTGGCTGAAAAAGTCGGTGTGTTAGGTCAAATTTTTGTTCGTTCACTACGTGCTGTTGCACCATTATTGATCTTTGTTTTGGTTATGGCCGCAATTGCCAATAAGAAAGTGGGTTCCAAAACTAGCATGAAATCCATCATTGTGTTGTATTTGGTCGGTACTTTCTTAGCAGCATTAGTTGCTGTTATTGCAGGATTCTTGTTCCCAACAGAAGTTGCATTATCAGTAAAAGAAGATATTTCCGCTGCACCAAAAGGTGTTGGAACCGTATTGTTGGATTTAATTTTCAATATGGTGGACAACCCGTTAAATGCATTATTTAAAGCAAATTTCATTGGCGTATTAACTTGGTCTATCGGCTTAGGTTTGGCCTTACGTCATGCTTCTGATGCAACTAAAACCGTGATTTCTGATATTTCTGAAGCGGTCTCCAAAATTGTTTATGTCGTTATTTCATTTGCGCCAATCGGTGTATTCGGTTTAGTTTCTGAAACATTAGCGGATAAAGGCTTGGTGGCATTAGGTGGCTATATTCAATTATTAAGCGTGTTAGTCGGCTCCATGTTGTTTGTAGCTTTTGTTGTGAATCCGGTTTTAGTTTTCTGGAAAATCCGTCGTAATCCGTATCCACTCGTTTGGACTTGTTTACGTGAAAGTGGCGTAACCGCATTCTTTACCCGTAGCTCTGCAGCGAATATTCCGGTGAATATCAATCTTGCGAAACGCCTGAATTTAGATGAAGAAACGTATTCTGTTTCTATCCCGTTGGGCGCAACCATTAATATGGCTGGTGCTGCGATTACGATCACTATTTTAACGCTTGCGGCAGTAAATACGTTAGGTATTGAGGTTTCTTTTGGTAGCGCGATTTTGTTAAGTCTTGTTGCCAGTTTATGTGCTTGTGGTGCTTCCGGAGTTGCCGGTGGTTCATTATTGTTAATTCCATTAGCATGTAGTCTATTTGGAATTTCTGATGATGTTGCGGCACAAATGATCGGGGTTGGTTTCATTATCGGTATCTTACAAGATTCTACAGAAACCGCACTTAACTCATCTACTGACGTACTTTTTACTGCAGCCGCTTGTATTGCAGATGAAGACAAAAAGTAGAAGATAAACTTGTACAATTGAAATAATCAAAAAGGATAGAAATTCATCTATCCTTTTTACTTTTTATTTCGCGCGGTATATTCTTTTAACCCATTACTTCTTAATTTAGATAGAGGTCATTTGAATGAAATTATTTGTTTTCATTTTTTTATCGTTCATCTTTTCCTGCAATACGGTTGTTGCGGCAGAAAAAAATATTCAAGGGATACAAAATCAGCTCGAGCAACAAGTTGATAAAAAAAACTCAAATGCGCAAAGTGTTTCCTTGGGCGTTTTTCAAAATTATGTTGTTGTAGGTTTTGAAGGGCGGGAGATTGCGGTCGATGACAATAATCAGGCTTATGTCTTGGTCAAATTTACAGTTGAGAATAAAAGCAATAAACCAATAAGATTTCTTCAATGGCTAAGTGTCTATACATACGATAAACAAATTGTTCATTTACAAAGCGTGCCATTAAGTTTTGCTCAACCAATGGCGCCTGCAGCTAAGGCGGATATTAATTTGCGAATTCCATTTAATAAAGTGCCGAATGAATATCGCTCTTTATTTAGTAATGTACAAGAAAACTTAATGATTTATGCCGTACCGGAAAATGTTGTTTTTGCGGATGGGCAAAAAATGAATGTTAAAAATTAAATACTGCTTTTTTATCCAGTGATTTATGCTAAAGTGCGGTTAGAAAATAACATGTTTTTTAACCGCACTTTTTTATGCCTGATTCTCTTTCCCGCAAGCCTAGAAAAATTATTCACATTGATATGGACTGTTTTTACGCTTCCATTGAAATGCGTGAAAATCCTACATTGGCGGATAAGCCTGTTGCTGTTGGTGGAAGGCCAGAGCAACGAGGCGTGTTGACAACATGTAATTATATTGCCCGAAAGTTTGGGCTACACAGTGCAATGCCAACCGCACAGGCGCTAAAATTGTGCCCTCATTTGGTTTTACTGCCGGTTAACATGCCTCTATATCGCGAGGTTTCCCGTCAAATTCATCAAATTTTCCAGCGTTATACGACAATCATTGAACCGCTTTCTTTAGATGAGGCTTATTTAGATGTAACCGATTGTGATAAATGTGCCGGTTCGGCAACTTGGATCGCACAAGATATTCGCCAAGCCATTTGGGATGAACTTCGGTTAACCGCTTCTGCCGGTGTTGCACCATTAAAATTTTTAGCCAAAATCGCATCTGATCAAAATAAACCAAACGGGCAATTTGTGATTGAGCCGAAAGATGTCGATGAGTTTGTTGCTCATTTGCCACTTAAAAAAATTCCAGGTGTGGGCAAAGTAACCTCGGAAAAATTACTGCAAATGGGCTTAGCATATTGTGCAGATGTACAAAAAATTGATCGGCATCTCTTGTTAAACGCATTGGGTAAGATGGGGCAACAAATTTGGTCATACAGCCATGGTATTGATGAGCGAATGATTCAGCCTCATCGAGAGCGTAAATCCATTGGTGTTGAAACGACATTATTGACGAATATTACTGCCTTGGAACAGGGCATTGCCGTGTTGGATGAGTTATATGCTCAATTAGTAAAACGAGTGCAACGTTCTGCTGTTAGTATTCCTTTTTCACAGTTGAGAAAAATCGGCGTGAAACTCAAGTTTGAAGATTTTCAGGTGACGACTCTAGAAAAAAGTGCGGTAGTTTTTTCGAGAGAAAATTTTCAACAGCTGCTAAGTCAAATTTGGCAACGGAGACAGGGGAGAAGTATTCGTTTAATTGGCTTGCATGTCATGTTGCCGGAAGAAAATCATTCAGGGCAAATGAGCTTGTGGGGATTTTCTGAAGAGCGTGATAAATAACCTCCTTTCTTATGCTTTCTTTTTGGCAGGCTATAGAAATTCTCTTATAATACACCGCACTTTTTACCTAAACGGTAAGCGAATAATCTATGAAATTAACAGCAAATAATAAAACACTCGATCTTTCTACCCCTAAAATTATGGGGATCCTCAATTTCACCCCGGATTCTTTTTCTGATAGCGGTAAATTTTTCCAATTAGACAAGGCGTTGTTCCAAGTAGAAACGATGTTGAAGCAAGGCGCATCGATTATTGACATTGGGGGAGAGTCAACTCGTCCGATGGCAGAAGAGGTAACGTTAGAAGAGGAACTTGAGAGGGTTGTTCCTTTAGTTGAGGCGGTGAGAAAACGGTTCGATTGCTGGATTTCGGTAGATAGTTCCAAAGCACAGGTGATGCAAGAGGCCGCTAAGGTGGGCATGGATCTGATTAATGATATTCGTGCTTTACAAGAACCGGATGCATTACAAACCGCTGCTCGTTTGGCATTGCCGGTGTGCATTATGCATATGCAAGGGCAACCGCGAACAATGCAGCTCAATCCGCATTACGATGATGTGGTGGCGGATATTTTAAAATTTATGCAGCAGAGAACGGAACAATGTTTGGCTTCCGGAATCAAAAAAGAGAATCTGATTTGGGATCCGGGCTTTGGTTTTGGCAAAAGCGTGCAACATAATTATTGTTTGTTACAACAATTTTCTGTTTTCTGTGAACAAGGGTATCCGGTGTTGGCGGGAATTTCCCGTAAATCTATGATTGGTGCCGTATTGGATAAGCCTGTAGAACAACGGACCGTGGGCAGTGTGGCTGCCGCATTAATTGCTGCGATGAAAGGCGCCAGCATTTTGCGTGTGCATGATGTTGCTGAAACTGCTGATGCCCTTAAAATTTGGCTTGCAACACAGAATGCGTAATTGTGCTGTCAGACGAACGACGGCATAAAATAATAAATGACATTTTTATTAAGAAGGAATTGAAACATGGCTGAACGTAAATATTTTGGGACTGATGGGGTGCGTGGCAAAGTAGGTAACCATCCGATTACGCCTGATTTTGTTTTAAAACTCGGTTGGGCTGCAGGTAAAGTGTTAGCGACACAAGGGTCTCGCGTGGTGCTGATTGGTAAAGATACCCGAATTTCGGGCTATATGCTTGAATCCGCCCTTGAAGCCGGTTTGGCAGCAGCCGGTTTATCTGCCGCATTTACCGGCCCAATGCCAACCCCAGCGATTGCTTATTTAACCCGCACTTTCCGCGCGGAAGCCGGTATCGTGATTTCCGCTTCCCATAATCCGTATTATGACAATGGGATTAAATTCTTTTCTACACAAGGAACGAAATTACCCGATGATGTGGAGGAAGCTATCGAAGCCATGTTGGAGCAACCGATGGACTGTGTCGAATCTGCCGAATTAGGGCGTGCCAGCCGAATTAAAGATGCGGCAGGGCGTTATATTGAATTCTGTAAAAGTACGTTTCCGGCTCACTTGAGTTTAGAGGGATATAAAATTGTGGTGGATTGTGCCAATGGCGCAACCTACCATATTGCGCCGAATGTTATGCGTGAATTAGGCGCGGAAGTTATTGAAATTGGCACCCATCCGAATGGCATGAATATTAATGAAAAATGCGGTGCAACGGATATTAAAGCGTTACAACAAAAAGTGTTAGAAGTAAAAGCGGATGTCGGTTTGGCGTACGATGGTGATGGTGACCGTTTAATTATGGTGGATCATCTCGGTAATAAAGTCGATGGTGACCAAATATTATTTATTATTGCCCGTGAAGCCTTGCGCGAAGGGCGTTTGCAAGGCGGTGTCGTAGGCACCCTAATGAGCAATATGAGTCTTGAACTTGCCTTAAAACAATTAGCCATTCCGTTTGTGCGTGCCAATGTGGGCGACCGTTATGTGTTGGAACAAATGCAAGAACGCGGTTGGGGCTTAGGCGGTGAAAACTCGGGGCATATTATTATTGCGGATCGCAATACGACCGGCGATGGCATTATTGCGTCTTTAGCCGTGTTGACAGCAATGGTAAAACATCATTTGTCGCTGAACGAATTAGCCGATGCAGTTAAATTATTCCCACAAGTGTTAATTAATGTGCGTTTTGCCGGGGGGAATAATCCATTAGAAAGCGACGCCGTGAAAGCGGTGGCTGCCGAGGTTGAAAAGCGCTTGGCCGGCAAAGGACGTATTTTACTGCGTAAATCAGGCACTGAGCCGTTAATTCGCGTGATGGTGGAATGTGAAGACGGCACATTGGCTCAGCAATGTGCAGAAGAAATCGCGGAAGCGGTGAAGGCCAATTAATCTTTAAGGTCGTTATAAATGCATTTATTTATTATGCGTCATGGTGAAGCAGAATTGATGGCGAACTCGGATAAAGCGCGTCATCTTAACGCTAACGGCAGAGAGCAATCCCGACTTCAAGGAATGTGGCTAAAATCCACCGCACTTGAGTTCGATAAAGTCTTGGTGAGCCCTTATACCCGTGCTTTAGAAACCTTTGATGAAATTAATCAGGTTTTTGAGCAACAACTTTCTGATAAATTGGAAGTGTGGGAAGGTATTACGCCTTATGGTGATTCCGGCTTGGTGAGTTCTTATGTGGCTTTGTTGGAAAAAGAAGGGCACCGCAATCTCCTGCTGATCTCTCATTTGCCTTTGGTGGGGGATATTGTGAAGGAATTGTGCGGTCGAAATCCGGCGAGTTTTTATCCTGCTACGATTGTTGAGGTTCATTTGAATAATCACCGAGCTGAAGTTAAAGAAATAAAATATTTCAGTAAAACGAATTAAAAAACATTTCTTTTTACGTCATTTTGTTACACACTGTAAACGTCTTACAAAATAGGTTTGTGAGGCGTTTATTTTTTTATTCGTTAGGAGCTACTATGAAAAGAACAGTATTAACCGCCTTAGTCTTAGGTGCAGTGTTAAGTGTTACCGCTTGTGATGACAATAAAACTTCACAAAAAGTTGAACAGGCTAAAACCAGTGTTTCAGAAGCGAAAGATGCGGTAGTCAGTGCAGCACAAGATGTAAAAACGGCAACCGTTGAAGCTGTCAAAGAAACAAAAGACGCTGTGGCAGCAAAAGCTGGCGAAATGAAAGAAGCTGCTGCTGAGAAAGTCACTGAAGCAAAAGAAGCTGCAGCTGAAAAAATGGATGCAATGGCAACCAAAGCAGGAGAAATGAAAGACGCTGCGGCTGAGAAAGTGGCTGAAGCAAAAGAAACTGCAGCTGAAAAAATGGATGCAATGACAACTAAAGCAGGTGAAATGAAAGACGCAGCTGCTGAGAAAGTCGCTGAGGCAAAAGAAACCGCCTCTGAAAAAATGGATTCAATGGCAAGTAAAGCAGGTGAAATGAAAGATGCCGCAGCAGAGAAAGTGAGTCAAGCTGCAGATGCAGTATCTGAAAAAGCGGCTGAAGTGAAAGAAGCCGTAAAAGAACGCACTGAAAATAAATAAAAAGCAGATTGTCTGCTTTTAGAATGGGATAAAAACTAATTTATCCTTTTCAGCAAAAATCCTGACTGAACGATATAAAAATTCAGTTGGGATTTTTTCTTTGTGTAAGAAACGGCTATTTACCGCTAAAAATTCGGCATCTAAATATTGTGTATAGATCGCACCGGAATTGCTGTTGACCCCCGCCATGGCACGTCCTAATAATTCGCCATAAATATGAATATTGCCGTCTGCTGCGACTTCAGCGCCTTGTTCTACGTCGCCATGAATAATCAAATCACTGTTTTTCGCATAAATGACCTGCTTATCAATAACGCTGTGGGTTATGACTTTTGTCGGCAGACTACGAGGTTCGGGAAGTATTTCTGAAAGATTATCAATGTTGCCTAGAATCGGTAAGTCGGCGGTTAAAATTAATTCTCTTTGCAGATGATTTTGCCAGTCGGCAACCCCAATGACGTGAATGTGATATTCGGCAAGCAGGGCTTTTAGGTCGGTTAAATTCACTTTTTCCAGCATCGGATTGAATTGCAAAATTACTTCAATGTTTTTAAATAATGAAGGGGAAGTTTTGCTTTTCTTCGCCAATGCGCGCTTAATTGCGGTCAAGCTTGAACTATGGATACTGATAAATACAGCAGAAAATTGACCTGTTCGTAGTTCGATAATATCTTGAGCCATAAAGAAATTCCAAGGAAAAAAGTTGCTTAATGATAATGAATTATTGCAAAATCGGCAACTTGAACCTTGTCTTGGAGCAAAATTATGCTATGTGCTATTTATAAAAGCCCAAAAGAAGCGGGCATGTATCTTTATATTGAAAAACGCGATCAATTTGATGCGCTACCTGAAGCGTTATTAACGGTTTTTGGTAAACCGGTTTTTGTTATGTTGTTTAATCTTGCCGGTACAAAACCGTTGGTAAATGCCGATAAAACGGAAGTGTTACAGCAAATGAAAGAAAAAGGATTTTACTTACAAACGCCAAAAAAAGACGATTGGTTGTTTAGTCTTTAAAAGTGCGGTGGATTTTCAGACCGTTTTTTCTCAGGCTTTTACTGAATTAAATCTTGCTATTTGTGTTCTAGAACACTATAATACGCCACATATTTCGGACGCGGGGTGGAGCAGCTTGGTAGCTCGTCGGGCTCATAACCCGAAGGTCGTCGGTTCAAATCCGGCCCCCGCAACCAATCACAAGTTCAGTAAAAAGAACCCCAATTTTGGGGTTTTTTTATACGATAAATTTGTTGTTTAAATATCAACGCGTTGTTTTTAATACGTTGATAATTATTGAAAAACTGGGCTGTAAGCCCTTTTTTTACGTCTATCGTTTAGGGAGGTTGTTTTGGCAACTTTGGAACAAAAATTACAGGATTTATTACAAGGCTCGGTAGAAGATCTAGGCTGCGAGCTTTGGGGCATTGAATGCCAACGCGTCGGTCGTTATTTAACCGTGCGTTTATTTATTGATAAAGAAGGTGGTGTCACAGTAGATGACTGTGCCGATGTAAGCCGTCAAGTGAGCGCAGTGTTAGATGTGGAAGATCCGATTGCCGATAAATATAACCTTGAAGTGTCCTCACCTGGGTTAGATCGTCCGCTATTTACCTTGGCGCAATATACCCGTTATGTCGGTCAGGAAATTGTCGTGCATTTGCGTATTCCAGTGGCGGATCGTCGTAAATGGCAAGGCGAATTGGCTAAAATTGAAAATGACATGATTACGTTGATTGTGGATAAACAAGAACAGGTTTTGGCGTTTGGCAACATTCAGAAAGCCAACGTTGTTGCGAAATTTTAAATTTAAAGAAGGATAGAAAAAGCATGAGTAAAGAAATTTTATTAGCGGCAGAAGCCGTATCCAATGAGAAATTGCTTCCGCGTGAAAAAATTTTTGAAGCGTTGGAAAGCGCTATTGCCCTTTCCACCAAAAAGAAATACGAATATGACGTTGATGTTCGTGTTGCGATTAATACTAAGACCGGTGAGTTTGACACATTCCGTCGTTGGTTAGTGGTGGAAGAAGTGAATAACCCGACAAAAGAAATCACCTTAGAAGCAGCTCGTTTTGAAGACCCTAATGCACAAATTGGTGATTATGTGGAAGATCAAATCGAATCTATCGCCTTTGACCGTATTGCGATGCAAACTGCGCGTCAAGTGATTAGCACGAAAATTCGTGAAGCAGAACGCAGCAAAATCGTTGACCAATTCCGTTCGAAAGAAGGACAAATTATTACGGCGACCGTGAAGAAAAGTAACCGCGATAGCGTCATTTTAGATGTGAATGGTGAAGACGGTAATAAAGCAGAAGCGGTGATGTTGCGTGAGGATATGTTGCCACGTGAAAACTTCCGTCCAGGTGACCGTGTGCGCGGCGTGTTATATAAAGTGAGTCCGGAAAGCAAAGGCGCACAATTATTCGTGACGCGTGCTAAACCGGAAATGTTAATTGAATTATTCCGTTTGGAAGTGCCGGAAATTGGTGAAGAATTGATCGAAATTAGAAGTGCAGCACGCGATCCTGGTTCTCGCGCTAAAATTGCGGTGAAGAGCAATGATAAACGTATTGACCCTGTAGGTGCTTGCGTAGGGATGCGTGGTGCTCGTGTTCAAGCGATTACCAATGAATTAGGCGGTGAACGTGTTGATATCGTGCTTTGGGATGACAACCCGGCACAATTTGTGATCAATGCTATGGCTCCGGCAGATGTGAGTTCTATCGTGGTTGATGAAGATAAACATGCGATGGATATTGCGGTAGAAGAAGCTAACTTAGCGCAAGCCATTGGTCGTAATGGTCAAAACGTGCGTTTGGCAACTCAATTAACCGGTTGGGTGTTAAACGTCATGACTACCCAAGACTTAAATGCAAAACACCAAGCGGAAGACGACAAAGTATTGAACTTGTTCATTGATGCCTTGGAGATCGACGAGGAGTTTGCACAATTATTAATTGATGAAGGTTTCTCTACGTTAGAAGAATTGGCTTATGTTTCCGTGAGCGAATTAACCGCCATTGACGGTTTGGAAGATGAAGATTTAGTAGAGGAATTGCAAACCCGCGCGAAAAATGCCATTACAGCGAAAGCATTGGCAGAAGAAGAAGCGTTGAAGAAAGCAAAAATTGAAGATCGTTTGTTGAATCTTGAAGGCATGAATCGTCACATCGCCTTTAAATTGGCAGAAAAACAAATCACGACCTTGGAAGATCTTGCTGAGCAAGGCGTTGATGATTTAGCCGACATTGAAGGACTCAGTGCCGAACAAGCTGCAGATTTAATTATGGCAGCTCGAAACATTTGTTGGTTCACTGAGTAATGAAGGAGTGAAAAGATGACAGAAGAATTAAAAAATGCCCCAAAGAAACTGAGCTTACAGCGTAGAACAAAAACGACCGTGAGCGGAACGAGCGCTTCTGGTAAGAGTAAAGAAGTGCAGGTTGAAGTACGTAAAAAACGTACAATTCCAACAGAAGCGGCACAAAGAGCTGAAGAGGCCGCAAAATTAAAAGCGAAACAAGAAGCTGAGCAAAAAGCGGCGGAAGAAAAAGCGCTAAGAGAAAAAGCCGCCAAAGAGAAAGCAGCGAAAGACAAAGAAGCCGCGGAAAAAGCGAAACAAGCTCAAAGTGCGGTTGAAAATAAACCTAAATCGGTTGATCCGGAAAAAGAAAAACGTAAAGCCGAAGAGGCGGAATTACGCCGTAAAGCGGAAGAGTTAGCCCGTCAAAAAGCGGAAGAACAAGCGCGTAAAGCGGCTGAGGAAGCGAAACGTTATGCTGAAGCTGATACGTCAAGCAATGAAAGCGCATCAGAAGATTATACCGATTACAATTTAAGCTCTCGTTATGCTTTAGAAGCAGAAGATGAAGAAGAACGTCGTAATGAAGGTCGCGGTCGCGGTAAAAATAAAGTGGCCAAAGCGAAAAAAGGCGGACGTGATGACGAAAGCAATAAAAACGAGCGCGAGTCTAACCGCCGCAATCTAAAAGACGGTAAATTCGGTAAGGGTAAAAATGGTAAGAAAGGTGCAGCATTACAACAAGCCTTTACAAAACCAGTTCAGGCTGTGAAAACGGATGTTGTCATTGGTGAAACCATTACCGTTGCAGAATTAGCAAATAAAATGGCGACCAAAGCGACCGAAATCATCAAAGCGATGATGAAAATGGGCGAAATGGTGACCATCAATCAAGTGCTTGACCAAGAAACGGCACAATTAGTGGCAGAAGAATTAGGTCACAAAGTCATTCTTCGTAACGAAAATGAACTTGAAGAAGAAGTATTAGGCGATCGTGATGTTAATGCTGAAAAAGTGACGCGTGCGCCGGTAGTAACTATTATGGGCCACGTTGACCATGGTAAAACCTCATTACTTGACTACATTCGTAAAGCCAAAGTGGCAGCCGGCGAGGCGGGTGGTATTACTCAGCACATCGGTGCATACCATGTAGAAATGGATGACGGTAAGATGATTACCTTCCTAGATACTCCGGGACACGCGGCATTTACCTCCATGCGTGCACGTGGTGCGAAAGCAACGGATATCGTCGTGCTTGTGGTTGCAGCAGATGATGGTGTGATGCCTCAAACCATTGAAGCGATCCAACACGCGAAAGCAGCCGGTGCGCCTTTAGTGGTTGCGGTGAATAAAATTGATAAACCGGAAGCCAACCCGGATCGCGTAGAACAAGAATTACTTCAACATGAAGTGATTTCTGAAAAATTCGGTGGTGATGTGCAATTCGTCCCTGTTTCTGCGAAGAAAGGTACTGGTGTTGATGACTTATTAGATGCCATCTTACTTCAATCAGAAGTACTTGAATTAACGGCTGTAAAAGACGGCATGGCAAGTGGTGTAGTAATTGAATCTTACCTTGATAAAGGCCGCGGTCCGGTGGCAACCATTCTTGTTCAATCAGGTACTTTACGTAAAGGTGATATCGTACTTTGTGGTTTTGAATACGGTCGTGTTCGTGCAATGCGTGATGAAAACGGTAAAGAAATCGATGAAGCCGGTCCATCTATTCCAGTGGAAGTGTTAGGTCTTTCCGGTGTGCCTGCAGCGGGTGATGAAGCAACTGTCGTTCGTGATGAGAAAAAAGCACGTGAAGTGGCATTACACCGTCAAGGCAAATTCCGTGAAGTGAAACTGGCTCGTCAGCAAAAAGCGAAACTCGAAAATATGTTTAGCAATATGACGGAAGGGGATGTCGCTGAACTGAATATCATTGTGAAAGCAGACGTACAAGGTTCTGTAGAAGCAATTATTCAATCGTTACAAGATCTTTCTACTGATGAAGTGAAAGTGAAAGTTGTCGGTTCCGGTGTAGGTGGTATTTCTGAAACTGACGCAACGTTAGCCGCAGCCTCCAACGCGATTATGGTCGGCTTTAACGTCCGTGCGGATGCATCAGCCCGCCGTATTATCGAAGCCGAAAATATCGACCTTCGTTATTACTCCATCATTTATGAACTCTTAAATGATGTGAAAGCAGCGATGAGCGGTATGTTACAACCTGAATTCAAACAAGAAATCATCGGCTTGGCTGAAGTGCGTGATGTGTTTAAACATCCGAAATTCGGTGCGATTGCTGGTTGTATGGTGACTGAAGGTATTGTGAAACGTAACAACCCAATCCGCGTATTACGCGACAACGTGGTGATCTTCGAAGGTGAATTGGAATCTCTCCGTCGCTTCAAAGACGACGTATCTGAAGTTCGTAACGGTATGGAATGTGGTATCGGCGTGAAGAACTACAATGACGTAAAAGTCGGCGACCAGATTGAGGTGTTCGAAGTCGTTGAGATTAAACGCTCGATTTAATCTTAAAAGAAAGTGCGGTCAAATTTGACCGCACTTTTTGCCTTACTCTATGTGATATAACTTGCCCTTTATGGCAACATAAACGTTCCCAAGGGGAAAAATTATGCCTAACCGAAGGTGTTCTTACCTGCGGACAATTAAAGAGAAACAAAATGGCTCGAGAATTCAAACGTAGCGACCGTGTCGCACAAGAAATCCAAAAAGAAATCGCGGTGATTTTACAACGCGAAGTGAAAGATCCGCGTATTAGTATGGTGACGGTGTCCGACGTGGAAGTGTCTAGTGATTTAGCTTATGCAAAAGTTTTCGTCACCTTCTTATTTGATCATGATGAACAGGCGATTGCGCAGGGCATGAAAGGCTTGGAAAAAGCGGCGCCTTATATTCGCACGCTGTTAGGCAAAGCTATGCGTCTGCGTATCGTGCCGGAGATTCGTTTTATTTACGATCAATCTTTGGTGGAAGGTATGCGCATGTCTAACTTGGTGACCAATGTTGTGCGCGAAGATGAGAAAAAACACGTTGAGGACAAAGACTAATGTCCAAACCGCGTAAACGTGGGCGTGATATTCACGGCGTGTTTTTGTTGGATAAGCCGCAAGGTATGTCTTCCAACGACATCATGCAAAAAGTGAAACGCATTTTTCAGGCAAACAAAGCGGGGCATACCGGCGCGTTAGATCCGCTTGCCACCGGAATGTTGCCTATCTGTTTGGGCGAAGCCACCAAGTTTTCGCAGTTTTTGTTAGATGCCGATAAACATTATTTAGTCACGGCAAAACTAGGGGAACGTACTGATACATCCGATGCAGAAGGACAGATTGTTGAAACTCGTGAAGTAAAGGTTAAAACATCTGAAATTTTGACCGCACTTGAGCAATTCCGTGGGAATATTTTGCAAGTGCCAACCATGTTTTCGGCGTTGAAGCATAATGGCAAACCGCTTTATGAATACGCCCGTCAAGGTATCACGGTGGAGCGGGAAGCGCGTCCCATTACGATCTTTGAACTGAACTTCATCGAATACAATGCGCCTTATTTAACCCTAGAGGTGCATTGTTCCAAAGGTACTTACATTCGCACCTTGGTGGATGATTTAGGTGAGGTATTGGGCTGCGGCGCTCATGTAACGATGTTGCGTCGCACAGCAGTAGCGGATTACCCAACAGAAAAAATGCTAGATTGGCACGCTTTACAAAGCTTGGCAGAACAGCAAGATTTAGCTTTATTAGATGCTTTATTATTGCCGATGGATACTGCCGTGGCAAAATTGCCGGCGTTAATCTTAAATGAAAGTCAAACACAAGGTATCGGATTTGGTCAACGGATAAAATTCGATAACCCCAACAGGTTGCAAGGACAAGTGCGGTTGTTTTCTCATGAAAATCGCTTCCTTGGTGTGGCAGTGATTGATGAAAATAACGTGATTCGTCCACAGCGATTAGTGGTATATGAATAGAAAGTGCGGTGAAATTTCACCGCACTTTTTTTATGTTTTATGGTGCGCTTGGTTCTTCGATTTTTTTGCGCCAGTAAGTGGCAAATCTTGGTTTCCCCTTGTTGGTTAACCCGCGGTATTTATAGGTGATGCTTGAACCGATAGGTGGGGGATTGATGCGATCAGCCAATTTGAACCCGGAACCAATTTTGAATTGCCCTCGGTGATTTTCGCAGGTAACCGATCCCATGACATTTTCAAATTGCCCTTTGCCGGTATGGTGGGCGATAACCGTGCATTCTTCATCAAGTGCGGTCTTTAATTTAAGAATTTGTGCGCTGCGTTTTCTTTCGTAGGGCGCATTGGGGTTACGAATCACGATGCCTTCGCCTTTTTGCTGTTCTACTTGCTGTAGAAATTGTCGAATATGCTCCGGGCTTTCAATAGGAGTCTGTTCGATGATTTCAATGTATTGAGAGGGATGTTTTGCTAAATAGGCTTTTAATGTTGCCAAACGGGCAAATAAATCCCCTTTAGCATCAGGCACATCAAAGATATATAGTTTTAATGTATGCCAACCCTTATCTTGATAAGCGCGCACGATAGAAGAGATTTCTGCAAATTGATCACGTTGGCTAAATAATTCCCCATCAATGGCAAACGGCGGAAAATTTTCTAGAAAATAAGCGGGTGGAGCCAGAGAAACGCCTCCTCGAGTAAAAAGCTGTTTGCCATCCCAATAGCCACGTACGCCATCCAATTTTTCACTCATCACCCATCCGGTTACGTTTTGATCTTTATAGTTTTCTAACAACATCAAATCAGGTTTTTCGGCGTAACAAGACACGCTAAACAAGAGCAGACTAAAGCAAAGTTTGAAATAACGCATAGAGGATTCCTTGAAATAAAAATCATCTTAAAACAAGGCATTGGAGCTGTAGAAAAAGGCTCATGATTTTGCGAGCATGATCGCAACTAAAAAATAAACGGACATAAAAAATGCGCCTGAAGAAGGGCGCATTTTAACGTGGGGCTGATTGAAAGTGCGGTAAGAAAACAGATAGATTATTTCTCTTTGAGATAGCCGATCCACTCTTTCAGTAATTGCATATTTTTTGCCATTGCACCTGCTTGAGGCACAAAGTGCATCATGTTTAATCCGTAAGAGTCAGGTGTAATGCCTTCGCCTACGCTTGCCGGCAAGACATCAAAGCCTTGCTGTTGAAACAAGAGTTTTGCCCGTTGCATATGCCATTCATTAGTCACCAGAATGATTTTATGGATGCCTTCTTTTTCTAGTAATTGACGGGTGTATAAGGCATTTTCTTTGGTGGTTAAAGATTTTTCTTCTAGCCATTTCGTCGGTACATTAAAGAACGTCTGTAATTCTTCTGCAGAAACTTTGCCTTCTGAGGCTCCGGTTGGGCTGACACCGCTAATCAATAACGGCAGTTGCGTTTCTTTTTGTAAATAAGCCGCGTAGCGCAAACGTTCTAGTTGTGTGGCAGAAGACGCAAGCGGTGCGTAGAGTTCTTTGCTATCACGCACGCCTCCCCCCAATAAAACGATCGCTTGAGCCTGTTTATAATCGTTTAAGGTTAAATGATCTTCGGTGACTAAGCTGTCTTTTAAGGTTTGTGCCGTGTAGGGAATGCTGACCAGATAGAGCAGCACAATGCCGAAAAAAGCACAAAGGCGACTTAATGTTTTGCATTTAAAGAATGAAAATAAAAGAGAAAATAGCCATAAAATCAAAATATTAAATGGTGGTAGCATCATGGCTGTGATGAGTTTTTTGAGTTCAAACATGATTTCATTCCATTAATTAATACACAACATCTTATTTTTGTTGAGTATAAAACTCGACAAAATCCAGTGGTTTTGTCCATAAATTGGCGTAGCCGGTGTTTTTGCCGTAAGAGTTATCGCAAACCATGTTCGGGATTTCCAATAAACAGGAAAAAATATGACCGTGCAGACGCGTCGTGGTGATGTTGTCATAGCTTAAAAACGTTTTGGCAACGCGTTTTATAATGCGTTTGGTGTATGCTTTCCAAAAGCGATGAACACTATTTTTTAAGCCGGTTAACTGATGACGCTTGGCGAATTTAGCTAAACGCCAAGTAGCGGCTAAGACTAAATCATCTCGTTCGGACAACATATCTTCCCAGTCTTTAATATGACTTCCTACAGGGAGTTGTGCGGTAATATTTTTTTCGATATCACTGGCTTCGATGTCTTTACGCAGGAAATAGAGGGCGTTTCCGCTTTGTGTCTTTTTCGTCGGCAATGTCCCGTACAGTTCATGCGCCATGTCCGGTGATAAATACACGTTTGGTGAAAACTGTTCAAAAGTTTTTGCCGTTCTTTCGTCTCGTGCCAGTAAATGACAATCCGAATGTTGGGCAAAAAGTGCGGCGGATTTTTCTAACGTTTCTTGGCTTTTATAGAATAACGTTTGTGGCAACACAATCACCCGATTGTTTGGAAAGGTTTGTACCACCGTTTCGCGAATTTTTTGGTGTTGCGGATAAAGGTCACCGAAATTCCCCCCGCCGTGGAGCAAAATTGTGGTGTTTGGGGTGATTTTTTGTTTCAGTTCTTCAATGTCCACATCAAATTCACTGCGTTTTAAGGTGACACGAATATTGTGATCCGTAAAAAACTGTTCTGTTCCGTGATAAATCAATAAATCGCCCACGTTTAAATGCAATGGATAATCAAGATAAAAAACATCGTTTTTATCTTGAATTAAATCTGCAATCGGAGCTAACTTGTTTTTTAAATCAATGAGTTGTTGATTCATCTTTTCACTCTTTTTCTTAAATAGCTAAATAAAAAGTCTTTTTCAGTTTTGTTTAATCCCACCATTAAGATGACTGAAATGAGTACGACTTCAAGAAGGAACGCTTCTCCTACAAATTCCAAGAATGAGTAGGTTCGCTGTGTGTCCGAGAAATAAATTAAGCCTAATAATAAGGCGAAAACCAGGCTGATATTTGTTAAGTATGAGACAAATTCTTTGCGATTAAATTTAATTCTTTTGTTAATAAAGTAGAGACGATAAAGCTGCATCAAAAGTGCGGTGCAGAATTTTCCAATAAAGGCATAGACCGGATTGTAACCTAAAGTAAACAGATAATAGGCAAGCGGCACGGTGCAAAGATCGATAATCGCCAAGATAACGTTGTATTGTTTAATGGTTTTAGAACCTATGGCTAACGCCGTCATCCAAAACGATCCCGCCATAGCACTGATGAGGGAGCAAACAAGCGTGGCTTGTACCAGTTTATCGGTGTACATCGGCACATTATCGCCCAACCAAAGGGTAAGTAAGGTGTGACTAAAATACAGCACCGGTGCAGATAAAATCGCGATTAAATAAAAAGAATATTTTGAGGTGCCTAAGATCAACTTTTTATTTCGCTCATAGTCTTTTCCCGCATAGGATTGCACCAGTTGCGGGTTAAACGCCACTTGGAAGTTGTTCACAAAACTATACACGGCGGTATCCACTTGAGTCGCAATACCGACCGCCGCATTTGCGGCAACGCCGAAGAACAGGTTGGTCACCATATTCAACCCTTGCGTTGATCCTACATAAGCGAGTTGTCCCACCAGCATCCAGCCGGAAAAACTCATCATTTCTTTGGTGGTATGCAAATCTTTCTCAAAATGGAAACGGGTTTCCGTGTAGAAAGCCTTGCGTGTGAAACGAAAATAAAGGGTAAACACCAATAGGCTGACACACAACAACAAGAGGCTATAAGAAATCAGTTTGTCGTAGTGTTCGATATGCATCAAAATAAAGATAGCGGTCAGTTTAAAGGCAGTTTCTGCCAATCCTAGCCAAGCATAGAAAGACATGCGTTCATGGGCAACAATCATGGCGTTAAAAGGCACTTTGATAATTTCAATCAAGGCAATGATCAAGGCAACCTGATAAACAATATTGGCCGCTTGCATACGTGCGGCAGGAATAATTAATTTATGGTTAAGGAACCACAGCCCAACAGTTTCTGCCAATAGCACCACAACCAACATAATCAATAAGTGATTGAGAATACTGATGTTAAACACTTTATTAATACGCTTGCTGTCGTTTGAGGCTTTTTCTACATTAATGAAGCGTTGTGTGGTGGCGGTCATGGTGCCATTAAAGAAAGAGAACAAAATCACCACGCCCATGACAATGTTGTAGATCCCGAAATCTTCCACGCCTAACACGCGCAACACCACGCGTGAGATATACAGCATCGCGCCCATGTTGAAGAGCATGCGGATATAAAGAAAGAGGGTGTTTTTAGCAATGGTTTTGTTGGACATCGGGAAAATCGAACTTGTGTTTTTACCGTAAAATAGGTGGGGGATTATAGATTTCTTTAGTATAATCAGCAATCTTTTATGCAACTATTTCGGTTTCCCGCCAACTGATAGACAAACCAGCAGACAATCGATTTTATAGAGATTTTTTATGAAGAAATATTTGATTTCGTTAGATAAGGATGTTCAGCGTCGCGAATTGTTCTTTTCTCAGCCTAACACGGCAGATTTTGAGGTGTTTTCCGCGATTAACACCATGCAGAAAGAATGGGATGCGTTGGCCGAAGTGTTCAATCCGACAAAGTTTGAGCAACATTATGGGCGCAACGTCACAAAAGGTGAAATAGGCTGTACCTTGAGCCATCTTGAGGTTTATCGCCGAATCGTTGCCGATGAGCGTATTGCGGAAACGGATTATGCGTTGATATGTGAAGATGATGCGCTGTTTAATGCCGATTTATCAGAAAAAACGACCGCACTTTTAACTCAACATTGCTCGGCAGATATTATTCTCATCGGGCAATCTAAAATCGCGACTTTTAATGACGTGGAATTGGAAATCAATTATCCGACAACATTTTCTTTTTTACGTCAAAAAGTGGCGGATGTGACGGTGGCATATCCGTATAAAAGTTATTTTGCCGGCACAGTGGCGTATCTCATTAAAAAGTCTGCAGCTCGTCGTTTTCTTGACGTGTTGATACAAGAAAAAGCTTTTTGGTTGGCAGATGATTTCCTGTTGTTTGAAACGCAATTTCACCTAAATAACAAGGTGGTACGCCCGTTAATGGCTATTGAAAATCCAACCCTCATGAGCAATTTAGAGGCGATTCGCGGCTCTAAATCTAATAATTTGGCAAAAAAATTATTGAAATACCCGTTAAAGAAACTGTTTGCAATTAAAAAGAATTTAGGAAAATAACGAAAAAAATGACCGCACTTTTTAACCTTTTTTATCTCTACGATCCTTGGTTATTCCATATGTTACGTATGTCATGGATAGTCGGGCTGGTCGCCTTCCTGTTTTTGGCATATCGCTATTTTAAGAAACAACAGGCGCAGGGCATTGTGTTGCCGTTAGACAGTTTGGCGGTGTTGTTCGGCTTAATTGTATTTAGCCTGATTCCATTGCTTATCAACGGCACGCGAGATTTCTCCGTGATCACCATGTATGTAAAATTGCTGATTTTATTTGTGTTTGGCGTGGGGATTTATAATGCATTTTATGCCCGTCCGAACGGGCAGTTCGCCGTTGTGAAGGATTTACAAATCGGTGTACTCCTGCAATTTATATTGGGCTTGTTGGCGTTGTTTGGCGTGTCTTGGATCGTGGATTTCTTGCTTTCCACGAATGCCTTATTACCCGATCGTTTTTATGGATCCGAACAAGAGTATCGCTTATATAACGTCACCTCGGCGGCTTTTTTCCAATTGAGTTTGTTCTATTTGATGTTGTTTCATTTCTTGTTGGCGTATAACGAGAAACAGAATACCTTGCCGAGCGTGCTGATTTTTTTCATGTTATGTATCGGGCTGATTTCCGGCAGAACTTTCTTGACTATTTCCGTTATCAGCATTTTGGTGTATTTCAAAGTGCGGTATCTTCCGGCGTTAATTTCTTTTGCGTTGCTCGTATTGTTACTGGCGTATTTTTTACCGGAAAATCCGTATGTGGCGCATGCTCTTGAACCGGTGATTAATTTATTGCATGGCGAAGGCTTTGTGAGTTCTTCAACGGATACGTTGATGAAAAACCATTTGTTTATGCCAACCTTAAAGCAATTTATTCAAGGTGACGGTATGTATATGACAGGTGAATTGGTGGTTGGGCGTTATTACGGCCATACCGATTCCGGCTTTTTGCGCCAAATTCTCTACGGTGGCGTGTCTTATGCTTTGGTGTGTTTTGTCGTGACCTTCTATTTTGTGCGCAAGGTGGCGTTAAATTGGTTTGATGGTAGTTGGAAATTTACCCTTTCCACGTTGGCGATTTTGTCCCTTTGCAACGTGAAAGCCGATACCTTTGCTTTCCCGGGCATTATGTTTGTGATGTTGATGTTTTTATCGTTGTTCGGTAGCCAAGGGAAACAGCTTGTGTTGTTTAAACAAAAGGAGGCGAACTAATGTTCAGTATCATTGTTCCTTCTTATAATCGAAAAGATGAAATTCCAGTATTATTGGAAAGTTTAACCAAGCAAACCACTTATAATTTTGATGTGGTGATTGTGGATGATTGCTCGAAAGAGCCCGTTGAAGTCACACAATCTTATCCATTCTCGATTAACGTTATTCGTAATGAAACCAATCAAGGCGCTGCGGAAAGCCGCAATATCGGAGCGCGCTCTGCGCAGCAGGCATGGTTGTTGTTTTTAGATGATGATGATCGCTTTGCGCCCAATAAATGTGAGATGTTGGCGGAAGTTATTGCTGCGCACGAAGACATTAATTTTATCTACCATCCGGCCAAATGTGAAATGGTGAATGAAGGTTTTAGCTATGTGACCAACCCGATTGAGCCACAAGAGATTAGCGTTGAGCGCATTTTACTGGCGAATAAAATTGGCGGTATGCCGATGATTGGGGTGAAAAAAGATCTATTTTTAAAAATAGGCGGATTATCCACCGCACTTCGATCTTTGGAAGACTATGATTTCTTGCTGAAACTTGTGCAAGATCCAACGTTTAAAGCGTTCAAAGTAGCAGAACCATTAACTTATTGTACGTTCCATACCAAGCGTTCGAGCGTTTCTACGGATACCACCAATACGAAAAAAGCCATTGAATATATCCGTCAGCATTATGTGAAAACGGAGGCACAGGCGCGCAATTTCAATATTAATGCGAGCTACATTTTGGCGTATCCACATATCATGAATTTATCCCGTAAAGCCGCTTTTTACTATTTTGAGATTTTTAAATTAACGAAAAGTATTAAGCAGCTAGTGATTGCCTTGGTCGTTTTAATTTCCCCTAAATTGGCAATTAATTTGAAACGGTTTATGTGATGTTTGTAGGGACGGGCTTTATGCCTGTCCGATGCCAAAGTTGAATATATAAGGACAGACATAAAGTCTGTCACTACGAAAACAAAGAGAAAAGAGATGAAATTTTCAGTTTTAATGTCCTTATACGTTAAGGAAAATCCACAATATTTAAGAGAATGTTTTGAAAGCCTTGTGGCGCAAACCCATCCTGCCGATGAAATCGTCTTAGTGTTTGATGGGGCTGTGACACCGGAATTAGACGCGGTGGTCACTGAATTCGAAACAAAATTACCATTAAAGGTAGTGAAGTTGCCAAAAAACTTAGGCTTAGGCAAAGCGCTTAATGAAGGATTAAAACATTGTGCGCATGATTGGGTCTTCCGTATGGATACCGATGATATTTGTGTGCCGGAACGGTTTGAAAAGCAAGTGGCATTTATTGAACAACATCCGGAAACGATCATTTTCGGCGGACAAATCGCTGAATTTGGTGACAATGTTAACGACATCGTGGCGTATCGCAATGTGCCGACAACGGCGCAAGACATTGTGAAATTCACGCAAAAGCGTTGTCCGTTCAATCACATGACGGTGGCGTATCAAAAAAGTGCGGTCATAAATTGTGGTGGATATGAAGATCTGCAAGAAGATTATTATTTGTGGATTAAGCTCGTGGCGCAGGGCCAAAAAGTGGCGAATTTGCCGGATATTTTGGTGTACGCCCGCGTGGGCAATGGCATGGTCGGGCGTCGTCGTGGTTTAAATCAAGCCAAAGCAGAGTGGCGTTTGTTTAAATTGAAATATCGTTTAGGTATCCAAGGATTATTTTCCGGCTTGTTTACGTTTGCTTTGCGTTCCGGGGCGCGATTGTTGCCAACGTCCTTATTGAAAAGTCTTTATCATACGTTCTTGAGAAAATAGCCCATGACGTTTACCTCATTTTTAAAAACATCCGTTATTTTCACCGCACTATTTGTGGCAGGTTGTTCTTCTCATGCTCCTTCCTCTTCAAGTAGCGGAACTCATGGTATTCACGCTGTTGCGGCAGAGGCGGTTTATAGTAAGCCTCGCACATTAGAGAATTTCAATGATTATGTGAATTTCTTGAAAGGCAAAGCCGCTGCAGAAGGGGTTTCTGTGGAGGTATTGAATGCGCAAAATAACATTAACTACATCCCAAAATCCGTGGATTTGGACGATCAACAAGCAGGGCGAATTCGTAAACGCGATCCTAATGCGCCGCCGGTGATAAACCCGAATGGCACGACCAATTACTTAAATCGCGTATTAACCGAAAATAAAGTAGAGACGGCTTCTGCACGTTATTGGGAGCAACTGCCACAACTGGAAAAGGCGAGCCAAACCTTTGGCGTCCCGAAAAATTATTTGATGGCATTGTGGGGTATGGAAAGCAGTTTTGGCTATTACCAAGGCAGTTATGATGTGTTGTCCGTATTAGCCACGTTAGCGTTTGATGGGCGTCGCGAAGCGTTATTTAGTAAAGAATTTATTGCGGCAATGAAAATGCTGCAACGGGATCATATCCAACGCCACAAAATGTTGGGGTCTTGGGCGGGTGCCATGGGGCAAACCCAATTCATGCCAAGTTCCTATTTGCGTTATGCCGCGGATGGAAACGGAGACGGTGAGAAAAACATTTGGACGGAACACTATGATGTGTTTGCCTCTATCGCCAATTATTTGCATACCGAGGGCTGGAACCCGAATTTGCCTTGGGGTATTGAAGTCACGGTGAACCAGCCGATCGATATGGCATTATCCGGTATTGAAGAAGGCAAACAGCGTAGCCTGAGTGACTGGCAGAAACTGGGCGTGACGGCCAAATTTTTCACATCAGAAACACAGCAAAAACTGACCGCACTTTCTCAAACGGATCTGTGGTTGGTGAGACCGGATCGTGAATTGGGGCGTGCGTTTTTAGTGTCAAACAACTATCGCACGCTATTGCATTGGAACAAGTCGAATTATTTCGCCGTGAGTATCGGTATGTTTGCTGATAGAATTCAGCAGCGCATGGGAAACTAAAGAAAATTTAAGGAATCAACATGAAAGTCATGTCATTTAACATCAACGGATTAAGAGCAAGACCACATCAATTAGAAGAAATCATCGATAAATATCAACCGGATATCCTCGGCTTGCAAGAGATTAAAGTGGCAGATGAAGTTTTCCCTTATGAGTTGGTGGATCATCTTGGCTATCACGTCAATCATTTTGGCCAAAAAGGGCATTATGGCGTGGCTTTGTTGAGTAAACAGGCGCCATTATTGGTGAGAAAAGGTTTCCCGACCGATGATGAAGAGGCGCAAAAACGCATTATCATGATTGACTTAGACACGCCATTTGGTCAATTAACGGTGATTAACGGCTATTTCCCACAAGGTGAAAGCCGCGAACATCCAACCAAATTCCCAGCAAAACAAAAGTTCTATGCGGATTTACAACGCTATTTGGAACAAGATCACAATGCACAAAACCCGGTGATCATTATGGGCGATATGAACATCAGCCCGTCTGATTTGGACATTGGTATCGGCGAAGAAAATCGTAAACGCTGGTTGCGCACCGGTAAATGTTCCTTCTTGCCGGAAGAGCGCGAATGGTATCAACGTTTATACGCGTATGGCTTAGAAGACACTTTCCGTTATTTGAACCCGACGGTAAACGATAAATTCTCATGGTTTGATTACCGTTCCAAAGGGTTTAATGATAATCGCGGTTTACGCATTGACCATATTTTGGCAAATAAAGCGTTGGCGGCGCATTGCGTGGATAGCGGGATTGCTCTTGATATTCGTGCCATGGACAAACCATCAGATCACGCACCGATTTGGGCGGAGTTTAAATAATGCCGTTAAAAAATCCTGGACAAAATTGGCAAAATTACCGTACGTTAATTAACGGCAATATGGCTTCGTGCACCGTTAATTTAGATATTTTTGAACAATTTACCCCTGATAAATTCAACAAGATCGTGCAGGTTTCATTGCCTTACGAGGCGGATGAAAATACGATGCCGACGTTAGATGAACATCATCGGGTGGTGAAGGAATTATTCAAAATTTTGGTACAGGCTTCCGCATTGCCAGAGCTACTTTATGCCGGACATATTTTTACTGAAGGGCATTTAAAGCTTTATTTTTACTGTGATGAAACCACCGCACTTTTTGGTGTGCTTGACCAGTTTAAGGAAAACATTGAAGAGATTACAGTGCAAGAGGATCCGAATTGGGATACTTACTTTGACTTTTTATTGCCATCACCATTGGAAATGAAACTTAATGTCACAGAAGAAATTTTGGATATGTTGCAACAAAACGGCAGAGATTTAGCGGATAACTATCTTGTTGAACATACTTTCCAGTTTGCAGAAGAACAGCAAATGTTCCAGTTTATGGAGGAAGCCAATCTTCGTGATCTTTCCTATCATTCCATGAGTTACAGCAGTGCCCCGGTGATTTTTGAGGATGAAGACGACAAAGAAGGGTTTTATATCGTCAAAATAGAACAGGAAATGACGTTAGATAACGATGATATTTTCCGTTATGTGGAGCAGTTTGAACGATTGGCGGAAAAATTTTCCGGTGAGTATGTAGGCTGGGAAAGCGATACCATTAATCAGGTGAAAGCGAATTAATCCTCTATGAAAATTCTTGTGACCGGCGGTGCCGGATTTATTGGTTCAGCGTTTATTCGTCATAGTATTTATCACACGCAAGATCAGATTGTGAATTTGGATAAATTGACCTATGCCGGTAATCTCGAGGCATTACATGAAGTGGCGAATGATCCGCGTTATGCTTTTGAACTGGCCGATATTTGTGATATGCAAGCGGTTCAACGCATTTTAAAAGAACATCATCCTGATTGTGTGGTGCATTTTGCAGCTGAAAGCCACGTGGACCGTTCTATTCATGGTGCGGCGGCATTTATCCAAACCAATATTGTTGGCACCTATACGCTGTTGGAAGCTGTACGTGATTATTATCAACAACTGTCAGGCGAGAAGAAAAAGACCTTCCGTTTTTTGCATATTTCGACAGACGAAGTTTATGGTGATGTGGCAGGGACGTTAGATTTGTCTTCGGAAACTTCAGCTTATGCGCCAAGTAGCCCTTATTCAGCTTCAAAAGCTTCATCGGATCATTTGGTTCGTGCTTGGCACCGCACTTATGGACTGCCGATAATCATCACGCATTGCGCGAATAATTATGGACCTTACCAATATCCGGAAAAATTGATTCCGGTGATGATTTTAAATGCATTAAGTGGAGAGCCGTTGCCGATTTATGGCAATGGGCAGCAAATTCGGGATTGGCTATACGTTGAGGATCATGTTCAGGCGCTGTATCTTGTTCTTCAGCAAGGGCGTATTGGGGAAAGCTACAATATTAGCGCGCATTGTGAAAAAACGAATCGAGAAATTGTACAGGTACTCTGTGATATGTTGGAAGAACTTGCGCCCAACAAGCCGAAAGGAATAAGACATTATCAAGATCTTATTGTGCATACGGCTGACCGTCCGGGACATGATGTGCGTTATGCACTTGATGCCACAAAAATTCGTCAAGAATTGCATTGGCAACCACAAGCAGATTTTATCGCATCGATGCGCACCACCGTTCAATGGTATTTAACGCACCTTGATTGGTGTGCAAAAGTGCGGTCGTAAAATTCGATAAAAATGCAAGTATGGATTTTATAAAATGAAAAAACGCAGAAGTGGGTTCTGCGTTTTTTTATGTTCATTTTTCAGCGGATGAGTCACAGAAAAAGCCGTGTAATAATTTGATCATTTCAACGACTTTGGGATCGTTAATGTAATACACACGTTCCCGATGTTTGACATCACTTGCCACTAAGCCTGCTTTACGCAAAAGAGCGAGTTGGTTGGACATCGCTGCTTGTGGCATGTTCATTTTGACAGTCAATTCAGTGACGTTATATCGTTGTTCATGTAAACAGCACAAAATGGCTAAGCGATTCGGATTGGCTAACAATTTTAAGAAGTTGCTGGCTTCGTTACTTTTTTCCAATATGTCTTTCATCAGATTCTATTTCAGTCTTTACTCATTATGGGTAGGGGCGCGTATTCTACACATCTTACCCCGTGAAACCAATAACTGAATTGTTTTTTTCCGTTATTTTATGATCTAATCGACTATTTACGATTCCATGGCATCAGTGCGAGGAGTTTTGCCATCCCACAAAAACTGCTGATTCCGGCAAAAGTGAGCCCGGCACCGACAAATGCGGGTAGCCAATAAAAATAAGGTGAAACAGACCACCCCAATACTGAGCCTAGTAAAATCAAGCTTCCTGCAGAAATTTGAACTTGACGCATAATATCAATCGGTTGTGAGAGATTAACTCGTGTGGCAAGTCCGGCATTTTTCCAACCGGTTATCCCATCTTGAAGAAAATATGCTTCGCAATGATGCTCTTGTGCCAGTTGTTTGAGAAACGCTGATTGGCTACCGGTTCTTGCGCCGGATTTACAGTGGAAAATAAGGCAACTTCCTTGTTTTAGGGTTTTATCTAGACCTTGACATTGTAATTCAGAAAGGGGCTGTAACATTGCTCCTTCAATATGTTCACGTTGATATTCCTCAGGTTGGCGAATATCAATTAATAAGGCACCGGAGGCTAATCTATTTTTTGCCTCTAAGGCAGAAATGATGGAAATCGTCATAGTATTTTTATGTTTTCTTTAAAATAGAAAAACACTCGACATTTCTGCCGAGTGAAAATGATGTGTTAATGAATTATTTTTTTAATGGGCAGGTGTTGATGCCAAGTAGTGAATAAAGACCGCAGCGTGAGAATAGTCCGGTTAATAGCGGAACAACACCAATCCAGCCCCACCAACCGATAACGTTCGTTAAGGTCAAGGCAATGAGAACGATGCCTAGAACGATTCGAATAACTTTATCCATACCACCAACATTTGGGTTCATATTTGTCTCCTTAAGTTTGAATTAATAGTTAACAAAGAGTTAACATATAAAAATAGTATTATATGATGTGCTGGTTTGTCAAAACTTTTCTATATTATTTGGCATCATTTTTTATCACGACAAATAAAGGAAAGAGATTAAAACAGAGCAAATGTTCGTTTGCTGTGCTGAAAATAATGAAAAAACAGACCGCACTTTACTCATTCTATCTAAAGTGCAGTCTGTTTTTCTGATGTTTTTTAGGAGATTTACAGGGAAGAAACTACATCGTCTAAACTGAGTACTTTTTTCTCTCTTTCTAATTTTTCTTCACCGGAACCTAACATAATAAAACCGATAATTTTATCTTGCGCTTCACATCGGAAAGCGTTGCGTAGTGCCGAACCTTCTAGCCAAGGGCCGCTGATCCAAACGTTTTTAAAGCCTAACGCGTTGGCGGCAAGTTGCATTGCATAAGTGGCGCAACCGGCGCAGAGAAGTTGTTCCCATTCCGGCACTTTCTTGATGGTTGGATCTAATTTCGCGACGATACCGATAACCATCGGTGCGCGACCGGCAAGGTTTTCAGCTTTTTTCAAACGTTCTTCACCCAAATTGAGTTCATGCACCGCACTTTTTAACAAATCGCCGAAGGTGGCCATTTTTTCTTTTTTGATAACAACAAAACGGTAAGGTTGTAATTTGCCGTGATCAGGCGCCCGCAAGGCAGCTTGAAAGATTTGGTTTAATTGCTGTTCATTTGGTGCCGGTTCATTGAGTTTTTTTTGTGAACTGCGTTCAGTGAGGAGTTGTAATGCATCCATTTTCGCTTCCTTTTTATGGGGGGGAATAAAGTGCGGTGGATTATAGCACAGTTTTTAAAACAGGCTTTCTCTAGGTTTATTCAGACGTAGGTTTATGGTATTTTAAACGCCATTTTGTTGATTTTTCGAGGTTATATGAAATTTATCGTCTCTTTGGTGAAGTTTGCCTGGCGTATCCTTAATTTTATTCGTGATTTAGTCATGAATATCGTTTTCTTGATTTTTGTTTTATTGGCACTTTCCGTTTTTACCCTGATTGTTGGGGCGGATAAACAGGAAAAAGTCGTGTTAAAAGGCGATCAAGGGGCGTTGCTATTACAACTGGATGGCTATTTGGCAGATAATCGCGATGCTCAAAGCAGTTTCAAAAGCATGCTAAAAGAATTGGATAACCAACGTATTGCGCAACAATATTCGACCTTTGATGTGATTTATGCCATTGATGCAGCGGCACAGGATGACAAAGTGAAAGGCTTAGTGCTGGATCTCAATTATTTTCAAGGAGGCGATTTACCATCTCTTGAATACGTCGGTGAAGCGATTGAGAATTTCAAAGATAGCGGTAAACAAGTGATCGCTTATTCGGACAGCTACAACCAATCTCAATATTTCCTCGCCAGTTATGCCGATGAAATTTACATGAATCCTATCGGCAGTGTTTCTATTGAGGGCTTGGCACAGGAAACGCTGTATTATAAAGAAATGCTGGATAAATTAGACGTGAACCCGCACGTGTTCCGTGTGGGCACCTATAAATCAGCCGTTGAGCCATTTTTGCGTAATGATATGTCGCCTGAAGCACGGGCTAATTTACAACGCTGGTTAAACACCATGTGGGAGAATTACACGGCACAAGTGGCCATTAATCGGGACATTCCGAAAGCGCTTGTTACGCCGACGGCAAATACTTATTTAACCGAGTTGAAGGCCTTGAAAGGCGACAGTACGGCATATGCGGTAAAACGTAAATTAATTACTGATGTGTTGGATCGTTTCGATTTAAATAGAAAATTGACCGCACTTTTTGGTGAAGATAAAGAGCATCAGCCGAAAACCGTGGATTTTGAAACCTATTTAGCTTCTTTACCGGATCGTTTAATCGGCGAAACAGACAATAAAATTGCCGTGGTGAACGTCGAGGGCGCGATTGTAGACGGCGAAAGTGATGAAGAAAATGCCGGTGGCGATACGATTGCGATGTTATTACGTCAGGCGCACGATGATAAAGACGTAAAAGGCGTGGTATTGCGTGTCAATAGCCCGGGTGGCAGCGCTTTTGCTTCTGAGATCATTCGCCAAGAAGTAACGCATTTACAGAAAGCCGGTAAGCCGGTGGTGGTTTCCATGGGAGGCATGGCGGCGTCTGGCGGTTACTGGATTTCTTCCACGGCGGATTATATTGTGGCAGATAAAAACACCATTACCGGCTCTATCGGTATTTTTGCCGTGTTACCGACTTTCGAGAACACCATTAAGAAAATTGGCGTTTCTGCCGATGGCGTGAAAACTTCCGATTTGGCGTTAGGTTCTCTTTTAAGCCCGTTGTCCGCTGAATTAAATGATGTATTACAGCTGGAAATTGAACATGGTTACGATCAATTCTTAACTAAAGTGAGCGAGGGGCGTCATTTAACCAAAGCCCAAGTGGATAAGGTTGCACAAGGTCAAGTCTGGCTTGGTTCCGAAGCGTTAGCGCATAAATTGGTGGATGAGTTAGGTAATCTTGATACCGCTCTAGGAAAAGCCATGGAATTGGTGAATGAAAGACGCGCGGAGCAAGAAAAAATTGATGAAAGTCGTTTCTCTGTGGAATGGATGGTGGACGATGAGCGTACGTTGATTAAGAAAATCATGCGCGATTTCAAAGGTGAAGGTCGTCTTTGGTTACAGCGCGTGATGGCAGAAACTGTCGGATTACCAAAAGAAATGACACTGTTTAAAAAACAACTTGGTTTGTTAAATACGTTTAACGATCCGAAAGGGCAATATTTATATTGCTTAACCTGCGGTTCTGTGAAATAAAAGTGCGGTCGGTTTTTCGGGTGTTTTTAGCGGAGATAAGATGGAACAGTTAGCAGAGTTAAGAGCGCAAATTGATCAATTAGATCAAGAATTGCTACAGCTTTTGGCAAAGCGCTTGGAGGTGGTACATAAAGTCGGTGAAGTTAAACAACAACATGGCCTGCCTATTTATGTGCCGCAGCGGGAAATCGAAATGCTACAACGAAAACGTGAAGCCGCTGAGCAACTTGGGCTGTCGCCTGATTTAATTGAAGACATTTTACGCCGCATTATGCGTGAGTCTTATGTCAGTGAAAATCGTTTCGGCTTTAAAACCGTAAATCCCGCAATTCGCAAAATTGTTATTGTGGGGGGACGAGGCAAACTTGGGCGTTTGTTTGGTCGTTACTTGCAAGATTCCGGTTATCCTGTTGTGGTGTTGGAACACGAGGATTGGCCTCAGGCAGAGAGCATTTTGCAAGAGGCGGATGTCGTGATTGTTTCTGTACCTATCGCCAATACGCCTGAAGTGATTGAACGCCTTAAACCCTATCTCACCGAAAATATGTTGTTGGCGGATTTAACCTCTGTGAAACGAGTGCCGTTACAAAAAATGCTGGAAGTGCATCAAGGCGCCGTGGTTGGGTTACACCCGATGTTTGGGCCGGATATAGCCAGCATGGCAAAACAAGTGGTGGCATGTTGTGACGGGCGTTTTAGCGAACGCTATCAGTGGTTGTTACAACAAATTCAAATGTGGGGTGCCAAAATCTACCCAGTAGATGCCGCGGAACATGATCATCATATGACCTATATTCAGGCGTTGCGCCATTTTTCCACGTTTGTGTATGGCTTGTATTTGTCCCAACAGCCGGTGGAATTGGAAAAATTATTAGCATTATCTTCGCCGATTTATCGTTTGGAATTGGCAATGGTCGGACGTCTATTTGCACAGGATGCGGCATTATATGCCGATATTATTGCGGATAAACCGGAAAACTTGGCGGTGATTGAACATCTGAAAAACAGTTATGAAGTCGGCTTTGATTTTTTCAAAAACCATGATCGCCAAGGCTTTATTGATCAATTCAATCAAATTCGCGACTGGTTTGGTGATTATTCAGAACAATTTTTACAGGAAAGCCGTCAATTATTGCAGCAAGCCAGTGACGCAAGAAATGTTTAATGGCACGGCACAAAGCGTTATCCTGCAGGCGCTTAAACTGCTATAATACGCCGCAATTTTACTCGGAGAGTGAAAACATATGAGTCAATTTTTTTATATCCATTCGGAAAATCCGCAGGTGCGTTTAATCAATCAAGCGGTTGAAATTTTACGTAATGGCGGCGTGATCGTGTATCCTACCGATTCCGGCTATGCGTTGGGTTGCATGATTGGGGATAAGCATGCGATGGATCGTATCGTGCAAATTCGCCAATTACCGGAAGGGCATAATTTTACTTTGGTATGCAGTGATTTATCGGAGTTATCCAATTATTCTTTAGTGACGAATTCTGCTTATCGCTTGATTAAAAACAACACGCCGGGACGTTACACTTTTATTTTAACGGCAACCAAAGAATTACCGCGCCGTTTAATGACGTCCAAACGAAAAACCATCGGGATTCGTGTGCCGGATAATCAAATTGCCTTGGATTTATTGAAGGCATTGGGGGAGCCGATTTTATCTTGTTCTTTAATGTTGCCAAACGAAGAACATATTACCCAATCGGATCCGGAAGAAATTCGAGACCGCCTAGAGCATCAAGTGGATTTAATTATTCACGGCGGTTATTTAGGACAAGAGCCAACCACTGTGGTTGATTTAACGACAGAAACGCCGGTCATTTTGCGTGAAGGCAGTGGTTCGGTCGCTCCGTTTATTTAAACCTATTTTTGAAAAGACGCTTGGGAAAGCGACAACGAGGATTTATGAAACCCACAACACAAAAACGCGTTCAAAATCGACCGCACTTTACACAGAAAAACCAACCTGTCGTAGCGAAAAATCGTCCAACTTCAGTAAAGCCAAATGGAAAAAATGAGATGAAAACGACTTCAGCCGAAGGCGAGAAGTTACAAAAAGTATTGGCACGAGCCGGACAAGGTTCCCGTCGTGAAATCGAAAGCATTATTGCGGAAAATCGAGTAAGTGTGGACGGTAAAATCGCAACGCTAGGCGATAGAATTAACGTGAATTCTGGTGTGAAAGTGCGTATTGACGGTAATTTGATTAATCTGACACAGGCGCAGAAAGAAGTGTGTCGTGTATTGATGTATTACAAACCGGAAGGTGAGCTTTGCACCCGTCATGATCCGGAAGGGCGCGCTACCGTGTTTGATCGTTTACCGCGTTTAACCGGTGCCCGTTGGATTGCAGTTGGTCGTTTAGATATTAATACATCGGGTTTATTGTTATTCACAACAGACGGCGAATTAGCGAATCGTTTAATGCACCCAAGCCGCGAAGTCGAGCGGGAATATTCTGTTCGCGTGTTTGGTGCAGTAGATGACGCGATGTTGAATCGCTTAAAGAAAGGCGTTCAATTGGAAGACGGCCCGGCAAATTTTAAAGAGATTAAATTTGTTGGTGGGGTGGGGATGAATCAATGGTTTGATGTGACCTTAATGGAAGGACGTAATCGTGAAGTGCGTCGTTTATGGGAATCGCAAGGCATCCAAGTGAGCCGCTTGATTCGTATTCGTTATGGCAACATTAAATTGATGAAGAATTTACCACGTGGTGGCTGGCAGGAGATGGAACTGGCAGACGTGAATTATTTACGTGAATTGGTCGGTTTACCACCGGAAACCGAAACCAAATTAGACATGAATAAGCAACGACGTAAGCCAAAGACAGGGAAAATCCGTAAGGCAGTTAAACGTTATTCAGAATTAAGTAAACGTTATAAAAAATAACCGCACTTTACGGTTGTCATTAAAAGGAGAATTTATGAAATTTCAACAGCTTCGCTATATTGTTGAAGTCGCTAATCAAAATATGAATATCACGGAAGCTGCGCATGTGCTATTCACATCGCAACCGGGGATTAGTAAACAGGTACGCTTATTAGAAAATGAGCTAGGCGTAGAGATTTTTGAGCGTAATGGTAAGCACATCAAAGGATTAACGCCGCCCGGGAAAAAAATTGTGGCGATCTCTCGTGAGATTATGATGAAAATGCAAGGCATTCGTTCTGTTGCTGATGAATATACCAAGCCAGAACAAGGTGTATTGCGTATTGCAACGACAAATACGCAGGCGCGTTATATGTTGCCGGCGGTTGTAGAAAAATTTTCTCAGCGTTATCCCAACGTAAGTTTGCATATTCATCAAGGTTCACCTACACAAATTTATGATGCATTGATGTCTGATGAAGTGGATTTGGCCATTACTACCGAAGCGCAATATCTCTTTGATGATGTGGTCTTGTTGCCGTGTTACTTCTGGAATCGTTCGGTGATTGTGAAGCCCGATCATCCTTTAGCTCAATGCGAACATCTTACTATTGAAGAGTTAGGGAAATATCCTTTAATTACCTATACCTTCGGTTTTACCGGTGCGTCTGATTTGGATTATGCTTTTAATAGTGCGGGTATTTTGCCAAACATTGTGTTTACTGCAACGGATGCGGATATTATCAAAACCTATGTACGCATGGGGTTGGGCGTAGGAATTATGGCTTCTATGGCACATACATCGGCAGATAAGGATTTAGTGGCTATCAAAGCAGATCATTTATTCCGTCCAAGCATGACGCAAATTGCATTTAAAAATGGTGCATTCTTACGAAATTATATGTATGACTTTATTAATTATTTTTCACCGCACTTGACTCGAACCAATGTTGAAAAAGCTGAGGCGTTGCATGACAACAGCGACGTGAAAAAGTTATTTAGTAATGTCACGTTAGAAGTATTGTAATCTTAACGCATTTATTTTTATTAACACTGATATAGGAAGCAAGATGTCCAATTTACAACAAATTATTGAAAACGCCTTTGAAAAACGCGCGGAAATCACACCGAAAACCGTTGATGCACAAACTCGTGCCGCCATTGAAGAAGTGATTGAAGGCTTAGACTGCGGTAAATACCGTGTTGCAGAAAAGATTGATGGCGAATGGGTGACTCACCAATGGTTAAAGAAAGCGGTATTGCTTTCTTTCCGCATCAATGAAAATCAAATTATTGATGGTGCAGAAACCAAATACTACGACAAAGTCGCTTTAAAATTTGCTGATTACACGGAAGAACGTTTTCAACAAGAAGGGTTCCGTGTAGTGCCTTCTGCTACCGTGCGTAAAGGGGCATACATTGCTAAAAATACAGTGTTAATGCCATCTTATGTGAATATTGGTGCGTATGTGGGCGAAGGATCGATGGTGGATACTTGGGCAACAGTCGGCTCTTGCGCACAAATCGGTAAAAACGTGCACTTATCCGGTGGCGTAGGGATCGGTGGCGTGTTAGAACCATTACAAGCCAACCCAACCATTATCGGCGATAACTGCTTTATCGGCGCGCGTTCTGAAGTGGTAGAAGGGGTGATTGTTGAAGATGGTTGTGTGATCTCCATGGGCGTATTTATTGGTCAATCTACCAAAATTTATGATCGTGAAACGGGCGAAATTCATTATGGTCGCGTACCGGCTGGTTCAGTCGTTGTTTCCGGTAGTCTTCCGTCAAAATGCGGTAAATACAGTCTTTACTGTGCTGTTATCGTGAAAAAAGTGGATGCTAAAACGCTAGGAAAAGTGGGTATCAACGAGTTATTACGTTCCATTGAAGAATAATTAAAAATGCAATAAAAAAAGACCGCACTTTATATCGCAAAGTGCGGTCTTTTTCTTTTCTAAATCGGCAAACTATTTTTTTCTTGCCAACATGGTTACAAATTTCATTTTATAGCGATTGCCGTTTTCATCGGTTTTGTGCAGTTCACCCATGTTTTCGTTGTATTCTAAGAATTCCCAATCTTTGTAGTATTCTTTCAATTCATTTTCACCAAAGGTGAAAGAGAATGGTACCGGGCAAGGCACTTCCGGTGTGGACATGGCGGCCACGATTAAATTG
This sequence comes from Aggregatibacter segnis ATCC 33393, assembly GCF_900476035.1. GTDB lineage: Bacteria > Pseudomonadota > Gammaproteobacteria > Enterobacterales > Pasteurellaceae > Aggregatibacter > Aggregatibacter segnis. The sequence goes on from NZ_LS483443.1 coordinate 1,294,730, forward strand.
TAGCCCCCCGGATTGGTGTGGTTTTGCATGTTTTCAAGAATTGCCGGTACGCGGGTACGATCGAGGAACATAAAGACCACAGTCGACAAAATAAAATCATAGTTTTCTTGAATGTTTGCATCGTTGATATTGTAAAGTGCGGTCTGAATTTTCAGATTTTCTTTCTCTTTAGTCTCGTTTAAAAATTGGAGACTGTTTTCATTGTGATCCCAAGAAGTTACATCATAGCCGAGTAAACTCAAATAGAGGGAGTTACGCCCTTGTCCACACCCTAAATCTAACACCTTACATGGTTTGATAATTTTAGCCGCATTGACCACATCGCCGTGAGTAGCGGTCATATTGTATTTTTTGCTGAAGTAGTCTTCCTTGGTGCAATAAAATTCAAGGAAACATTCCAAATCATCGGAAAGGGCTTCAACACGATGCCAAAGTTGAGGTTCAACAAAAGGTGTTTCATCTTGTGGGGTGAAAATGTGTTCGCTCACAATATCACCATTTTCCGTTAACACATAAAATTTGAGTTTGCCCTTTAAGACGGTGAGTTTTCCCCAAGTGCCGACTTTGGTGTTGTGCTTTTCTTGAAACATTTTTGGCAAGCTGTCTTTGGTCCAAACCGGCATTTTTTTGTAACAAATAAGTTCGTTTTGCATTTTTTATCTCCAAATTTTTATGCGATATAAATAGTTGAGTTTAATGGTAGGTTAATTAGGCGAAATACGCAATATTTAATTCTTTTTTTCAATGGCTAATATGTGATGACGATCACCTATTTTAGAAAGAGCGGTCGCTTTTTTAGGCGTTTTCTTTGGTGTGGCAGATTGTTGCGTAAATTTATGTATAAATGGTTATTTAAAAGAGCTCGGCGATAAGATATTTTCCGCTGCAGAGATAAAAATCACTATCATTCTTTCAAAAAATCTAATAAGATTTACATTATTTGTTAAAAATTTGTAATGTGTGTTTTTTGTACAGTTTACATAGTGGTTTTGACAAATTAAACCATTTTTAGTTATCAATTCGTTGTTTAATTGCTACCAAAAGTAGCGTTAAATGTACTTCTAACTTAACAAAATAAGGAAAAAACTATGTCAGAATTGTTAAAAAATGACGTAGATCCGATCGAGACTAACGATTGGTTGGCAGCAATTGATTCGTTAATTCGTGAGGAAGGCATTGAGCGCGCTCAGTTCATTATCGATCAAGTTATGCAACAAGCTCGCGCCGGTGGCGTTTCTTTACCTAGTGGGATCACAACCGATTATGTGAATACCATTCCAGTTTCCGAGCAACCGGCTTATCCGGGCAATTTAGAGATTGAACGTCGCATTCGTTCTTATGTTCGTTGGAATGCCGTGATGATGGTATTACGCGGACAGAAAAAAGACCTTGATTTAGGTGGCCACTTATCCACTTTCCAATCTGCGGCAACCATGTATGAAGTCGGTTTTAACCATTTCTTCAAAGCGGCAACAGAGAAAAACGGTGGTGACTTAGTCTTCTTCCAAGGCCACGCGGCGCCGGGGATGTATGCTCGTGCTTTCCTAGAAGGACGTTTAACGGAAGAGCAATTAGACAACTTCCGTCAAGAAGTGCATGGCAAAGGTTTGTCTTCTTACCCTCACCCCAAATTAATGCCTGATTTCTGGCAATTCTCTACCGTTTCTATGGGGTTAGGCCCGGTGAACGCCATTTATCAAGCCCGTTTCTTAAAATACTTACACAATCGTGGTTTGAAAGATACGGCTGATCAAAAAGTGTATGCCTTCTTAGGCGATGGCGAGATGGATGAAATTGAATCTAAAGGTGCATTAACTTTCGCCGCTCGTGAACATTTAGATAACTTAATTTTCGTCATTTCCTGTAACTTACAACGCTTAGACGGTCCGGTAAACGGTAACGGTAAAATCGTTCAAGAATTAGAAGGTTTATTCGTGGGCGCCGGTTGGGAAGTAATCAAAGTTATGTGGGGTAGTCGTTGGGATAAATTATTTGCCAAAGACACCACAGGTAAACTCACCCAATTAATGATGGAAGTGGTTGATGGTGACTACTTAACATTCAAATCTAAAGACGGTGCTTACGTACGTGAACACTTCTTCGGTCGTTACCCGGAAACCGCGGCATTAGTTGCTGATATGACTGACGATGAAATTTGGGCGTTACAACGTGGCGGTCATGATCCGCTTAAAGTATTTGCCGCATTCAAGAAAGCACAAAATGCCGGTAAACCGGTTGTTATCTTAGTGCAATCTGTGAAAGGCTATAAAATTGCTGAAGCAGAAAGTAAAAACACCGCACACCAATCCAAAAAAATGTCTGCTGACAGTATCAAAGCTTACCGCGATTACTTCCACATTCCGGTGAAAGATGAAGATTTGGAAAGCTTGCCGTATGTCACCTTCCCAGAAGGTTCCGAAGAGTACAAATACTTGCATGAATATCGTAAAGCATTGCAAGGTTATGTGCCTGCACGTCAACCGAAATTTACCGTGGACTTCAAAGCACCTGAGCTTTCAGAATTCTCTGCGTTGTTAGAAGCGCAACCACGTCCGATTTCAACCACAATGGCATTCGTTCGTTTCTTAAATACGTTGTTAAAAGACAAAAATGTGGGTCAACACATTGTGCCAATCGTGGCAGACGAAGCGCGTACTTTCGGTATGGAAGGCTTATTCCGTCAAATCGGTATTTACAACCCACATGGTCAAAATTATGTCCCATCCGACCGCGATTTAGTGGCTTACTACCGTGAGGCGAAAGATGGTCAAGTCTTACAAGAAGGGATCAACGAATTAGGTGCAACCTCTTCTTGGTTAGCTGCAGCAACGTCTTATTCTGTGAGCAATATGCCGATGATCCCATTCTTCATTTACTACTCCATGTTCGGTTTCCAACGTGTGGGTGACTTAATGTGGGCAGCCGGTGACCAATTGGCTCGTGGTTTCATGATTGGTGGTACGTCAGGCCGTACAACATTAAATGGTGAAGGTTTACAACACGAAGATGGTCACAGCCACATTCAATCTTTAACGATTCCGAACTGTGTCTCTTATGACCCGGCATTTGCTTATGAAGTAGCGGTTATCATGCAAGACGGTATTAACCGTATGTATGGTGAAAAACAAGAAGATGTGTTCTATTACATCACCACTTTAAACGAAATTTACGATCAACCTGCAATGCCTGAAGGCTCAGAAGAAGGTATTCGTAAAGGTCTTTATAAATTTGAACGCGTACAAGGAAAAGGTAAAGGCGAAGTGCAATTACTTGGTTCCGGTGCGATCTTGCGTCATGTACGTGAAGCTGCTCAAATCTTGGCTAACGACTACGGCATCAGCTCTGATGTTTATAGTGCGCCGTCCTTCACTGAAGCTGCTCGCGAAGGGGCGGATGCGGTTCGTTGGAATATGTTACATCCAACCGAAACACCACGTGTGCCATACGTTGCTCAAGTGATGAACGACAAGCCTACCGTTGCAGCAACCGACTACATGAAGCTTTTTGCTGAGCAAATCCGCGCTTATGTACCGGCTAAACATTATCATGTGTTGGGTACGGATGGTTTCGGTCGTTCCGATAGCCGTGCGAACTTGCGTGACCACTTTGAAGTAGATGCACACCACGTTGTGGTTGCCGCATTACATGTGTTGGCACAAGAAGGCATAGTTGACAAGAAAGTGGTTGCCGAAGCAATCGCAAAATACGGTATCGATCCTGAAAGATTGAATCCGTTATACGCATAAAAAATAACGAAAAAAACGACCGCACTTGATGAAAGTGCGGTTGGTTTTCCAAACGTTTAAAAGGTAAAAAGAAATGGCTAAACAAATTCAAATTCCGGATATCGGTAGTGATGAAGTGACCGTTACCGAAGTGATGGTAAAAGTTGGAGATACGATTACTGCGGATCAATCCATTATCAATGTTGAAGGTGATAAAGCATCGATGGAAGTGCCGGCACCTGAAGCAGGCGTGGTTAAAGAAGTGTTAGTGAAAGTTGGAGATAAAGTAACCACCGGCACGCCTATGTTGGTACTAGATAGCGCTGACGCGGCACCTGCACAAGCCGCTCAACCGGCCGCAGCACCTGCCGCTGCGCCGGCTAGTGCACAAGTAGTTGATGTGAATGTGCCGGATATCGGTTCTGATGAAGTCAACGTTACTGATGTTATGGTAAAAGTGGGTGATCGCGTTGAAGTGGATCAATCCATTATTAACGTTGAAGGCGATAAAGCGTCTATGGAAGTGCCAGCACCTGTTGCCGGTATCGTGAAAGAAATTATTATTAAAGCGGGCGATAAAGTGTCCACCGGCACATTGATTATGCGTTTTGAAGTTGCCGGCAGTGCGTCTGCTTCAGCACCAGCGGCATCTGCGCCTGCTGCCGCACCTGCCGCACCAGTTGCCGGTGGTGTGAAAGAAGTGAATGTCCCTGATATTGGTGGTGACGAAGTTAACGTGACTGAAATTATGGTAAAAGTAGGCGATAGCATCACAGAAGAGCAGTCATTAATTACCGTTGAAGGTGACAAAGCTTCGATGGAAGTGCCGGCACCATTTGCCGGTGTTGTTAAAGAAATTTTAGTGAAAGCGGGTGACAAAGTCTCTACCGGTTCATTAATTATGAAATTTGAAGTGGCAGGTTCTGCACCAGTTGCCGCAGCTGCACCACAAGCTACTGCACCGGCTCAGGTAGCAGCGCCAGCTGCCGCACCTTCTGCGTCGGCAGCAACGGCATCTGATGCTGATGTCACTTCAGCGAAAAGTTTTGCACACGCCACACCGGTGATTCGCCGTCTTGCCCGTGAGTTCGGTGTTAACTTAGATAAAGTGAAAGGTACCGGTCGTAAAGGTCGTATCTTAAAAGAAGACGTTCAAGCTTATGTAAAAGCGGCAGTGAAAGCGTTAGAAAGTGGTTCTTCAGCAACTGCTGGTGCTGCAAATGGCGCAGGTTTAGGCTTGTTACCATGGCCGAAAGTTGATTTCAGCAAATTTGGTGAAATCGAAGAAGTGGAATTAAGCCGTATCAATAAGATTTCCGGTGCGAACTTACATCGTAACTGGGTTATGATTCCACACGTTACTCATTTCGATAAAGCAGATATCACCGAGTTAGAAGCTTTCCGTAAAGAACAAAATGCCTTAGCGGAAAAACAAAAACTTGGCGTGAAAATCACACCGGTTGTGTTTATTATGAAAGCGGTTGCTAAAGCATTAGAAGCGTATCCTCGTTTCAACAGTTCTATCACTGAAGATGCGCAGCGCTTAATCTTGAAAAAATACATCAACATCGGCGTGGCGGTAGATACACCAAATGGTTTAGTTGTACCGGTATTCAAAGATGTGAATAAAAAAGGCATTATCGAGCTTTCCCGTGAATTGGCTGAAGTTTCTAAGAAAGCCCGTGACGGTAAATTAACGGCATCCGATATGCAAGGCGGTTGTTTCACCATCTCCAGTATTGGTGGTTTGGGTACAACTCACTTTTCGCCAATCGTGAATGCGCCGGAAGTGGCGATTTTAGGTGTATCCAAATCTTCAATGGAACCTGTTTGGAACGGTAAAGATTTTGCACCGCGCTTAATTCTTCCGATTTCCTTGTCATTCGACCACCGTGTTATTGACGGTGCCGACGGTGCACGCTTCATTAGCTACATCGGTTCTGTGTTGGCAGATTTACGTCGTTTAATTATGTAATTTATTGTGCCTCTCTCAAATGAGAGAGGCATTTTTAAATTTTTAGCGCTTGATTAAATGAAGTGCGGTCATAAAAAATCGCATTTTTAAGGAGACAAAATGAGTAAAGAAGTGAAAACCCAAGTGGTTGTGCTTGGCGCAGGTCCGGCAGGTTATTCCGCTGCATTCCGTTGTGCTGACTTGGGCTTAGAAACAGTCATTGTTGAACGTTATTCTACTTTGGGCGGCGTTTGTTTAAACGTAGGTTGTATTCCGTCTAAAGCGTTATTACACGTTGCAAAAATTATTGAAGAAGCTAAACACGTTGAACATCACGGCGTTGTTTTTGCTGAACCAACCATTGATTTAGATAAAATCCGTGCCGGTAAAGAAGGCGTGGTTTCTCGCTTAACTGGTGGTTTAGCCGGTATGGCAAAAATGCGTAAAGTGCAAGTGGTGCAAGGCGAAGCTAAATTTGCTGATTCCCACACTTTAGCGGTGACCGATAAAGACGGTAATGTTACGAACGTGAAATTTGATAATGCGATTATTGCAGCAGGTTCTCGTCCAATTGAATTGCCATTTATTCCACACCACGATCCACGAGTTTGGGATTCTACCGATGCGCTTGCATTGCGTGAAGTGCCAAAAGAATTGTTAATCATGGGCGGTGGTATCATCGGTTTGGAAATGGGGACCGTTTACCAAGCGTTAGGTTCTAAAGTTGATGTGGTTGAAATGTTCGACCAAGTGATTCCTGCTGCAGACAAAGATATCGTTAAAATCTTCACTAAACGTATTGAGCAAAAATTCAATTTAATGCTTGAAACCAAAGTGACTGCCGTAGAAGCGAAAGAAGACGGCATCCATGTGTCTATGGAAGGCAAAGCAGGCAGCATCACAAAACGTTATGATGCCGTATTAGTAGCTATTGGTCGTACACCGAACGGTAAATTGCTTGATGCAGAAAAAGCCGGCGTCAACGTTGATGAACGTGGCTTCATTCGTACCGACAAACAAATGCGTACCAATGTGTCTCACATTTTTGCTATCGGTGATATCGTTGGTCAACCAATGTTAGCCCATAAAGGTGTTCATGAAGGTCACGTGGCTGCTGAAGTTATTGCAGGTAAAAAACACTATTTCGATCCGAAAGTGATTCCTTCTATTGCCTATACAGAGCCTGAAGTGGCATGGGTTGGTAAAACTGAGAAAGAATGTAAAGCGGAAGGCTTGAACTATGAAGTGGCAAACTTTCCGTGGGCTGCTTCCGGTCGTGCTATTGCTTCTGACTGTGCCGACGGTATGACAAAACTGATTTTCGATAAAGACACTCATCGCGTATTAGGTGGAGCTATTGTAGGTACCAACGCAGGTGAATTGTTAGGTGAAATCGGTTTGGCGATCGAAATGGGTTGTGATGCGGAAGACATTGCGTTAACCATCCACGCGCACCCAACTTTACACGAATCTGTCGGTTTAGCGGCCGAAGTCTTCGAAGGTTCCGTCACCGACTTACCAAATCCAAAAGCGAAGAAAAAATAATTTGCTTGATTAAACATAAAAGCCTTTCCAAATGGAAAGGCTTTTTTCTTGCTTAAATATTGCAGGATGATTTTTTATTCCAATCCATTCAACGCATTGATCAACCTGATTTCTTCAAACAAACTCAAATCCGTGGCTAAAATCGACCGCACTTTTATGCGACCTTGGGCTAATAGTGCCGCCCGTTGGGTGCCTTCAAGGAGTGGCGTGTCGGGGGTGAACCATTGTGTACCTTGGCGGAAAATAAGATTGCCGATAGTGCAATCGGTGACATATCCGTTTTTGATGATCATGATTTCATCGCAATCGCCTTTTTGCGCGAGTAATTCGTTTAATAAAGTGCGGTCAGCGAATTTTAAGCCGTAGTCAATGTGGTCGCAGATAACCGGTTTAAAGGTACGACAATGTTTACGCTGGTAAGGAAAATAACGGCATTGAATTTGCTCTGCATTGTAATCGATTCGGCAACGAATCAGCGGTTCGGCAGTCAATTCGAGCGGTACACGAATATGTTCGGCAAGTTGAAAAATGCGAGGAAAAACGACCGCACTTTGTTTGCCATAAAACGCCTGTAAACTGCGTTCGTAGCGTCGTTGATGGAGTGCGATATTGCGGATCTTGCCTTGTTCGATGGCAAGGGTTTCAAATAAAGGAAATTCCATGGTTAAGCCCTCTGTAACGGCACATACACTTTTTGAATTAATTCTTGATATTCTTCCTGTGCGTCACTTTGAATGGTAATGCCTCCACCACTGCGGAAAACAAAGCCTTTTTCTGTGTCTTCAATAAAACGAATTGCCACCGCACTTTGTAATTTTTTCCCATCAAAAATACCGAATATACCGGTGTAATAGCCACGAGGTTGTTGTTCGGCCTGTTGAATAATTTGTACGGTTTTTTCTTTGGGGGCGCCACTGATAGATCCGGCGGGTAGCAATTTGGCAAGAAGAGAGCCGATTTCTTTCTGCCAGTTTTCCGCTAATTCACCACGAATTTCGGAGCTAGTTTGCAAAATGGCGCTGCGTTCTGTTTGGATTTCTTCCACATAACGAAAGCGAGTCACTTGAATGTTTTCAGCAACGGTGGCTAAATCATTGCGCATTAAATCCACGATGGTGTAATGTTCCCGCTGCTCTTTTTGATTGTTGAGCAAGGTGGCTTGGGCATGGGGAAGTGTTGCATCAATCGTGCCTTTCATCGGATAAGTGAAAATATGGTTGTCGTATAAATTGACAAAACATTCCGGTGAAAAACACACAAATTGATCTTTGAACAACAACTTGTATTTTGCCTGACTGTATTGGAAGAGTTGACGCAGTGAATAATGGGTTTCAATCAGTGTCGGATAAGTCAGATTCAGCAAATAGGAATTACCGAAGTGCTGTTCCTGTTGTACTAAATCAAAGCCTTTTTGATAGGCGGCAAAATCCATTGGCTGTTTATGTAAATAAAAAGGCGCTATCGGCAAATCTTCCAGCCAATTCACGTTGGTATAATCAGGAAATTGGACGAAAATCCCTTGCTCAGCCATTTCATTTAGCGGACACAATATCGGTTTTTGTTGCTCAAAATCGATTAAAAAGAAGAAGGGCGTTTTCGCTTCGCCAAATTGGTTCGCTTGTTGAATAAAATCTTGCCACATAACATTATCTCGTGAAAAAACGGCGAAAATTTTAGCTTAAATCGCCATAAAATTATATACTTCACCGCCTATTTAGCCCTTTGAGAAAGATGTTATGTCACTACTGATCATCAATAATCACGATTCTTTTACGTTCAACTTAGTGGATCTCATCCGTCGTTTGGATGTGCCATTTCAAGTGGTTAATGTGGAAGAACTGGATTTAGATGCCGTGGGCGATTTTTCTCATTTATTGATTTCTCCCGGCCCTGATGTGCCGCGCGCTTATCCACAATTATTTGAGCTGCTGGCGCGTTATCAGCACAGCAAATCCATTTTGGGCGTGTGTTTAGGGCATCAAATGTTATGTGAATTCTTTGGTGCAGAATTACATAATCTTCCGTCACCACGTCATGGGCAAGCCAAGCGGTTGCAGTGTGTGGCGGAATCCCTTCTCTTTAAAGATATGCCTCAGGCCTTTCAAATTGGCTTATATCATTCTTGGGCGGTAAGTGAGCTGAATTTCCCAAGTGCATTACAAATTACCGCCCGTTGTGATGACAACATCATTATGGCCATGCAGCATAAAACGTTGCCGATTTACGGGGTACAATTTCATCCGGAATCCTATATTTCGGAATATGGTGAGCAAATTTTGCGAAATTGGTTGCAGGAATCTTAAGAAGAACCATCAAAGTGCGGTGCTTTTTCGCTGCGTTTTTAGATCGAGATCACACAAATCATAAAAATCCTTTCTCTCCCTTGTTTTTGCGCAAAGGCTTCTTTAAGGTTAGACGTCATATTCAAACGTTGTGAAACTAAAGGAGTTTTTGATGAACATTGTTTTTCTCGATCGTACCGGTATTCCCGCAAGCCATAATATTCCACGTCTAAGCTTTCCACACACATGGACGGAATATGACCGCACTTTGCCGGAGGAAACCTTTGAACGCAGCAAAGACGCCGATATTGTGGTGACCAGCAAAGTGGTGTTTGACCGAGAATTATTAAGCCGCTTACCGAAATTAAAACTCATCGCAATTACCGCCACCGGTACCAACAACATTGATTTAGATGCCGCGAAAGACTTGGGTATTGCTGTGAAAAATGTGACGGGCTATTCTGGTGTGACCGTGCCGGAGCATGTATTGGGCATGATTTTCTCATTAAAACATAGTCTTATTGGGTATCATCGCGATCAAGTGACCTCTGATCGCTGGGCCACCTGCGGACAATTTTGTTACACCGATTACCCGATTACCGATGTGCGAGGCGCGACGTTAGGTGTATTTGGTAAAGGTTGCTTAGGCACAGAGGTGGGTCGCTTGGCGCAATTATTGGGTATGAACGTGTTGTATGCGGAACACAAAGGTGCAAGCCATATTCGTGAAGGCTACACTGAATTTGAAACCGTATTGAAACAAGCGGATATTGTTACGCTGCATTGCCCGTTAACCGATACCACCAAAAATTTAATCAATGCGGAAACGTTGGCATTAATGAAACAGACCGCTTATCTCATCAATACCGGGCGAGGCCCATTGGTAGATGAAGCTGTATTATTAGATGCGCTAGAAAACGGCAAAATTGCCGGTGCTGCCTTGGATGTGTTGGTCAAAGAACCACCGGAAAAGGACAACCCATTAATTCAAGCGGCAAAACGTTTGCCGAATTTATTAATCACGCCGCATATTGCGTGGGCGAGTGATTCAGCAGTAACCACTTTAGTGAATAAAGTCGCGCAAAATATCGAAGATTTTGTGGCGCACGGTAAGTAATTTTCGTTTCCTGTGCTATGATGTGGCGCCTGAAAAAGGGCGCCATTTTTTATGGCAAATTTCGTCTTTTAAATTGGAAAATCGAGAATGAAGAAGAATCTTATTACGACAGCAATGTTATTCAGTTTACCGGCGCTTGCCTTTGCCGCTGAACAAGCAAAAACCGAATTAAAACCTATCAGCGTTTATTCTGCGTACGCCACACCGGTGAACCAAGATCAAACCGCTTCATCTGTTACCGTTCTCACTGAAAAAGAGTTTGCCGAGCGCAACGCGACTTATGTGAGCGATGTGTTGAAAACCGTGCCGGGAGTGGCAATGGGAGTCAGTGGTGGACGCGGTGCGATAACAAGCCTTTTCCTACGTGGCGCAAATTCAAAACATACTGCGGTCATTATTGACGGCATTCGTGTTAATCCGGCTGATACTAACTTTGATTTCGGTGGTTTAGCGTTAAGTAACATTGAACAAATCGAAGTGTTACGTGGCGAGCAATCTGCACTTTGGGGCAGTGATGCCATGGGTGGCGTGGTTTATATCACCACCAAAAGCGGATTATATAAAGACAAAGAATTTAACGTTGATTTCGACTTAGGTGCAGGTTCACACCGCACCCGTGATGGCTCTGTCACCCTTTCCGGTCAACATCACGGTCTTTACTATGCCCTTCATGGTGATAGTCATCGTACGCAAGGGATCTCTGCGCGTAGCGAACGCGTATTTAATTATACGAGCGTATCCGGCGCAAAAAGTACAAACGTGCCGGCGACTGAAAAGGATGGCTTCCACCGTGATAACGTGTCTATGCGTTTAGGTTTTGATGATGGTCAAAAAGGCGTTGATTTCCTGGCTTCACATTCATCTCAAACGGTTCATTTTGATAATAGTGCAGAGCACGAAAGAAAATTTGATGACAATACCCGTACACGTGAAACCCGCTATAAATTAAGCGGTTATTTTGGTAATGCAGAAGATTTATTCGTGCATAAAGCGGCGGTAAGTCACGTTAAAACCGATGCTGATACTGCACAATATAGCAGTTGGACTTCTGCTGTTGGTAAAACAGAATACGACAGCAAAAAGTTGAATACGAACTATCAACTTGATATTAACTTCGACCGTGAAGGTGAAGTCAAACAAGCCGTCAGCGTATTAGCGGATTACCAAAATACGAAATATGTTGCTTCCGCTTACAATTTTGCTGAGAAAAAATTAACCGAGAAAAGTGTTGCCGCAGAGTACCGTTTATTTACTGAAGCGGACCACAGCCTTTCTGTTAGCGGTCGTTATACTGACAACAGCGTATTTGAAAATGCTTTCACCGCACGTCTTGCCGGTGCTTATCGTTTCACACCAAATGTTAAAGCGCACGCAAGTTTGGGCAAAGCTATTCATAATCCGACCATGTCCGAATATTACGGTTGGGGTGGAACTTGGTTAGCTAACCCGAACTTGAAAGCAGAAAAAAGCTTGGGGGGCGAATTTGGTGTCTTATTTGAAACCGATGATAAGCGTCATAGCTTGGATACGACCTATTTTGCCCGTAATGTAGATAACTTTTTAAGTGACGAAAATTCCCTTACCGGCAATTACATGAATCCAACAAATCGTGCGGTAAACCGTGATGGTAAAACCAAAATTAAAGGCGTAGAGATTGTGTATAACGGAAAATTCACTGATAGCCTTTCAGGTTATGCAAACTACACTTACACCTATATTAAATCTGAAAATGATCAATATGGTTCAAACTATGTTCGCCGTCCGAAACACACAGGAAACCTAGGGTTAGCTTATCAAATCACGGAAAAATTAGGTTCTGATGTCAATGTGTCTTATGTGGGTAAACGTCTTGATTCCGGCGATTTCAAAATGCCTTCATACACCTTGGCAAATCTTGGCGTGAACTACCAACTCATGTCAAATCTCAACATTTATGCGAATTTAAACAACGTATTCAATAAAAAATACGAAAACGTCCTTGGCTATGGTCAAGACGGACGTCATGTTTATGTTGGCTTGAGAGGATCGTTCTAATCATAAGGCGGGCTTTGGTCCGCCGAATTTTTTAATCATGGCGGGCTAAAAACCCGCCTTCGTTATATGAAAAAAACATCCGTTATTTTCACCGCACTTTTTCTTTCCTTTTCTGCACACGCTGAGCAATTTGTTTCGCTCACCTTGTGCAGCGACCGACTGCTTGCGGAAATTGCCCGTCCGGAACAAATCGCGGCGATGTCGCCTTACTCTCAAAATCCGCGCATGATGCTGGATAAAATTAATCGAGATAAACCTATCCTTGAGCCGCAACTTACCGCATTGTTGCCTTATTTGGATAAAACGCTGTTGATTAATGAAACCTTTTATCCTCAATTGGTCGCTGATTTAAAGCGCCTTGGCGTAAAAATTGTGCCGATTAACGACAGTCCACAAACCGCTGAAGAATTATTTGAACTCCTGTTGCAACTCGGAAAAATCACCGGTAATGAAGCCCATGCGGAACAGTTGGTAGCAAAATTAACATCACAAAAGACCAAAATGAATGTGTCCTTGACTGATACGCTAATGTTATCGGAAACCGGCGTAGTGGAACCTATTTTCCCGCAATATAACGTGCTATTAACATTGCTTGGTTTAACACCGTTAAAATACCCATTGACCCCGCAAAATTTTTCATTGGAAAAAGTGCTGCTTGCTCAACCTAACGGGTTAATCGAAATCACTGACCAACAAAGCTATAACGAACAGGCGGAATTGCTTGACCATCCTCTGCTAAAAAAATACTTTGAAAATCGACCGCACTTTCGCATTCCGATGAAATATACTTATTGCTTTGATCACGGTGTGTGGCAAGGGGCGGAGAGGATTTATCAACAATGGAAGTCATGGAATTCGACAAATCTCCCTTGAATGAGACAAATCTCTCCTAGCCCCTCTTTACTAAAGAGGGGGATTTTCTTTAGTAAATTAACCCCAGATGGCATATTTACCTTTTTTGTGTGTGAATGATTAAAATGAAAGGCATCAGAATGATAAATTATCGATACAACAGTTCCCCTCTTTAGTAAAGAGGGATTTGGGGAGATTTGTTAAATTAATAGAAAGAGATTTGATAACATTAAAACGAAGAACATACCGAATGATCTTTGGATTGCATAGGAAATAGCCCATTGACAAAAATACAAAAATTAAATACCGCACTTTTTTCATTCTTACTGTTGATAACAAGCATTGCCCTTTATCATCAACTTGGCGATTTTGCGCATCTTAAAAATGCGGATGGGGTGCTGACTGATATGCGCTCGCTTGTATTGTGGGATGTTCGTGTACCGCGCATTGGTTTGGCGATTTTAACCGGCGCCTGTCTTGCTCTTGCAGGGAATGCCATGCAGGGTATTTTTCAAAATCCATTGGCAAGCCCGGGTTTGCTCGGCAGTAGCGCCGGGGCAACTGCTGCCAGTGTGCTTATTCTTTATTATTTTTCTGTGCCGTTTACGGTATTGCTGTTCGGCGGTGTTGCAGGGGCATTAGCGAGTTTTTTATTGGTGTATGCCATTGCTAAAAATCATGGCACGACCATGATGCTCCTCAGCGGTTTGGCGGTGAATATGTTGCTTGGCGCCGCCATTGCGTTGTTGTTATCTAACGCCGAAAGCCCTTGGGCGCTAGCAGAGCTTTATCGTTGGTTACAAGGCTCATTAGTGTGGGCGAAGCTTGACACTTTGGTGATTTCACTGCTGATCGTTCTGTTTGGTTTAGTTTGTTTATACCGCGAACGTCGTTATGTGGATTTACTCAGTTTCGGTGAAGAGACCGCGGGCACCATGGGGATCGATCCGAAACGAAGTTTTTTTATCACCACCTTTGGCGTTGCGTTGCTCGTCGGCGCAACCATTCCACAAACGGGTGCCATCGGTTTTATCGGCTTAATCGCACCGCACTTTGCACGAATTTTATTGAAGCAACGCCCATCACAACTTTACATAACAAGTGCCTTATTTGGGGCTTTATTGTTGCTCATTGCAGATCTTTGTGTGCAATATGTGCCGTTTTTCTCTCACATTTACATCGGCACACTCACGGCAATGATTGGTGCGCCATGTTTGATTTGGATTTTATTGACGGAACAACGCAGATTGGCAAGGTAACTTTATGATTAAAATCGAGAATCTCTCCCAACCTTACGGGTTAAAAGGCATTCACTGCACTATCCCAACGGGCAAATTGGTCGGCATTATGGGTGCTAATGGTGCGGGCAAATCAACGTTGCTGAAAACCATCGCCGGTATTTTGCCTATTGATAAAGGTGAAATTTGGTTCGATGACAACAGATTGACCGCCATGAGTGCCACACAAAAAAGCCAACAGTTAGCTTATCTTGCACAAAACACGGAAATTCACTGGGATTTATCTGTGTATGACGTTATCGCGTTGGGTTTGCCAAATCCGCTTAACCGAGCCAAAGAACAAGAAAAAGTGCGGTCGATTTCAGAAACGTTTTCCATTTCACATTTATTAGAAAAATCTTTTCGCCAACTTTCCGGCGGCGAAAAAGCCCGCGTACAACTTGCTCGTTGTTGTATCAAAAATGCCCCTTTATTGCTCGCTGACGAACCCATCGCAGCCCTCGATCCGTTTTATCAAATCGATATGATGGAACAATTAAAATCTCTTACGCCCAGCCACACCTGCGTGGTCGCAATCCATCACCTTTCTTTAGCCTATAAATTCTGCGATGAAGTAATTTTATTGAATCAAGGACAAATCATTGCCAATGGCGAAAAAACGCAGGTGTTAACTGCTGAGAATTTGGCAAAAGCGTTTGGCATTCAGGCTGAAATTGATGAAGCGAAAAAAGAGATTATGGGGATTGAGAAGTTAAGTAACGAAAACGTTAAGTACTAATTGAGCTGGTTAGTAAATTAAAAAAGCGCTATTTCGAGAGAAATGGCGCTTTTTGTTTTGATTGTATTAAAAGTGCGGTTCGTTTTTTCAACGTTTTTCATTTGAGAAATACCAAAAAACTGATCGCACTTTCTATTTAAATCTAATGCTGCAGCGTCTCAAAAATCTTTTCTGCCAACGCTTTTGAAATGCCGGGGACGGAGGCGATTTCATCGAGAGTGGCATTTTTAACGCCTTGTAAGCCGCCGAGGTATTTGAGGAGCGCTTGGCGACGTTTAGCGCCTACGCCTTCAATGCTTTCTAAGCCGCTTTGGGTGAAATGTTGTTGGCGTTTCTTACGGTGTCCGCTGATAGCGTGATTGTGGCTTTCATCGCGGATATGTTGGATTAAATGGAGCGCGAGGCTGTCCGATGGCAAATGCAATTCTTTATCCCATTTGCTCAGAATCAGGGTTTCCAAGCCGGCGCGGCGATCGACACCTTTGGCAACGCCAATTAAGTGCGGTCGGTTTTTATTCCATTTTACCTTGAGATTTTCAAACACCTGTAATGCACGATTGAGTTGCCCTTTGCCGCCATCGATAAAAATAATGTCGGGGATTTTGTCTTCTTCTAGATCTTTGTCGTAGCGTTTTAACAGTGCTTGCTCCATAGCCGCGTAGTCATCGCCTTTGGTGATGCCGCTGATGTTGAAACGACGATAATCGGATTTTAGCGGCCCGTCTTGATTGAACACCACGCAGGAAGCGATAGTTTGTTCGCCCATCGTGTGGCTGATATCAAAACATTCCATGCGTTTGATAACATCAATGCCGAGTAATTCTTGCAGGGCGGCATAGCGATCATGTTGCAAGGTAGATTGTTTTAACTTGGTCACTAACGCGGCTTTGGCATTCATTTGCGCAAGTTGCAGGTATTTGCTTTTATCACCTTTGGCATGATCTTGAATGATAACTTTTCGCCCCGCTTGGTCGCTTAATAAGGTTTCCAAATCTGCTTTTTCTTCCAGTTTTTGATCCACGATAATGGTATTCGGAATGGTTCTGCCTTGGTGTGCCTGTAGATAAAATTGCCCAACAAAGGTTTCAGTGAGTTCTGCCAGGTTGGTATTGCTTGGTACTTTCGGGAAGTAGCTACGATTACCCAAAATCTTACCTTGACGGATAAACAACACCTGCACGCAAGCCACACCAAGTTGGTAGGCGATGGCGATAATATCAATGTCATCATGGCGATCGTTGGCGACAAATTGTTTTTCAATTACTGCGCGCACCGCCTGAATTTGATCGCGAACCCGTGCCGCCTCTTCAAAATTCAGTTGCTGACTTGCCTGTTCCATTTGTTTGACCAAATGATCCAACACTTGTTGATCTTTCCCCTGTAAGAACAAGCGGGCAAAATTTACCTGTTGCGCATAGGCTTCGTCTGTTACATAACCTTTCACGCAGGGGGCAAGACAACGCCCGATTTGATATTGCAAACAAGGGCGCGAGCGATTGTTATACACCGAATTTTCGCATTGCCGAATAGGGAACAATTTTTGCAACAAAGACAAGGTCTCACGCACAGCGCCGGCATTGGGATAAGGGCCGAAATATTCCCCTTGGATTTTTTTCGAGCCGCGATAAGACGTAATACGAGGATGAGTTTCTTTGGTTAATAAAATATATGGATAGGATTTATCATCGCGTAACAACACGTTATAACGCGGCTGATAGGTTTTGATGTAATTATGCTCAAGCAGGAGCGCTTCTGTTTCCGAGGTGGTAATCGTGGTTTCAATATGATGAATTGATGCCACCAATGCTTCCGTTTTTTTGCTGTTTAACTGCTTACGAAAATAACTGGATAAGCGTTTTTTCAGATCTTTCGCTTTACCCACATAAATCACCGTGTTGCTATCGTCATACATACGATAAACGCCCGGCAAGTGCGGTACGTTAGCGAGGAATTTTTTGGCGTCGAAAGTCATCATGAATGATTAAGTCGGATTTGATATTGAAATGATTTTAAACATTATCGTCGTTATTTTTTTAAAGCAAATTCCCCTCTTTAGTAAAGAGGGGTTAGGGGAGATTCATCGTTAATGTGATTTTTTCGCTAAAATCGACCGCACTTTTTCCAAATCTTCGGTGGTATCCACACCCACAGCCGGCACTTCTTTGGCGAGTTCTACATGAATTTTTTCGCCGTTCCAAAGCACGCGTAGCTGTTCCAGTTTTTCGATGTGTTCTAATGCGGTCGGTTGCCATTGCACATATTGTTTAATGAAACCGGCTCGATAAGCATAAATCCCAATATGGCGTAGGTATTGTGTGTTCAGTTGCAATTTTGCTACGTCATCCATTTGCGCAAATTGATCGCGATCCCAAGGAATCACTGCACGGGAGAAATAAAGCACATAGCCGTCTTTGTCGGTTAGCACTTTCACCACGTTGGGATTAAATAACTCCTCAGGCTCGTCGATATTAACCGCAAGGCTTGCCATGTTGACAGGGTAGTTAGCGAGATTTTCTGCCACTTGTTTGACGATCACCGGTGGAATAAGCGGTTCATCACCTTGAATGTTCACGATGATTTCGTTGTCGGGAATCGCCAGTTTTTCAACCACTTCAGCTAAACGTTCTGTGCCGGAGTTGTGGCTTTCTGCCGTCATGCATACTTCTGCACCAAAATTTTTGGTGGCGGCAGCCACCTGTTCATTGTCGGTCGCGATAATAATTCGGCTAGCACCGGATTGTTTGGCTTGTTCAAAAACATGTTGAATCATTGGCTTGCCGGCAATGTCCGCCAATGGCTTGCCCGGTAAACGGCTGGAGGCGTAACGGGCGGGAATGATTACAGTGAATTGGGTCATGTTATTGTTCCTCTGATTGGCTTAATGTTTCTGCCTGTTCTGCTAATAATATCGGAATACCGTTTTTGATCGGGTAGGCAAGCTTTTCAATGCGACAAATTAAACGTTGATGTTGCTCATCGTATTCCAAATGTCCATGGCAAGTTGGACAAGCCACGATATCCAATAATTGTTTGTTCATGGTATTTTACTTTGATTTTTGACCGCACTTTTGCGCGATTTTTTGAATCAGTTGCTGTGTTTTATTCCCTTGGATTTCTGTGGTTACCGGCACATACCACCAATTTTCTTGCGCAAAGGCGAGACACTTCACCGCATCTTTTTCGGTCATGAAGAGCGGTTGATTTTTATCGAATTTATCAAACAAAGACACGGTAAAAGCCTGATGATCTTGGAAGGCTTGGGTTTCGCTTAATGTGATTCCCTGTTGTTCTAACATCGCAAAAAAGCGTGGTGGATTGCCGATACCGGCAATAGCCGTGGCGTGGTTAAATTCATTTAACGGACGTTGCGCTTTGGTTACTAAATTTACGGCGTATTGTGGTTTTAAGAGCATCACCGCATCGCTGTATTGATTTTCTGCGCCGTTGGTAATAATGAAATCGACGGATTGTAAACGGCTTGGTAATTCGCGTAACGGGCCTGCCGGTAACAAGAAACCGTTGCCTAGACCACGTTGAGCATCCATGATCACGATTTCAACATCACGCTGTAATTTGTAATGTTGTAAACCGTCATCGCTAATGATGACATCACAAGGCGTATGTTGTAATAGACATTCGATGGCTTGTTGGCGATTGGGTGAAATGCAAACCGGGGCTTGGGTCCGTGTGGCAATTAAAACCGGCTCATCACCGGCTTGCACCGGATCACTGGTCGGTGTGACCAACAAAGGATAAGTTTTGGCTTGGCTGCCATAACCTCTGGAAATCACCCCAGCATTCAGACCGCACTTGCGAAGTTCTTCAACCAACCAAATCACCGCGGGTGTTTTTCCGTTTCCGCCCACAGATAAATTGCCGACAACCACGACGGGAACCGGTGCGCGATAGGATTTTAAGACATCAAAGCGAAAGAGCGATCGACGAAACGTGCTAATCAGCCAAAATAACAAGGAGAAAGGGCAGAGTAGCCATGTGATCCACGAACGGGAATACCAAAACTGCATACTTTCTCCTTAGGTTAATTATTGACTGAACTGCATGCCGTGTAATTGTTTATATGCACCGCCTTGTGCCAATAGGGCTTGGTGGTTGCCGCGTTCTTTAATTTGTCCGTTTTCAATGACAAGAATTTCGTCCGCTTTTTCAATGGTGGATAAACGATGCGCGATCACCAAAACGGTACGATCTTTTTGAATTTCTTCCAATGCGGCTTGAATCGCACGCTCGGATTCCGTATCTAAAGCCGAGGTCGCTTCATCTAAAATTAGCACCGGTGAATTACGCAATAAGGCACGAGCAATAGCTAAACGTTGGCGTTGACCGCCGGATAAGCTGGCGCCATTTTCACCGATAACGGTATCCAACCCATTTTCTAAATGTTCGATAAATTCCATTGCGTGTGCCGCTTTTGCTGCGTTGATGATTTCTTCACGGCTATATTTATCTTTTGCTGCATAAGCGATGTTATTGGCGATGGTATCGTTGAATAAGTGCACTTGTTGTGAGACGACAGCGCAATTTTCGCGTAAATCCGATAGGCGATAATCTTGAATATTCACGCCGTCTAATAGAATTTCACCTTGGGTGACATCATAGAAGCGGGTTACTAAATTCGCGATGGTAGATTTACCGGAACCGGAACGCCCCACTAATGCCACAGTTTTGCCATGGGGAATGTGGAAAGAAATATTATCCAAGGCAAGTTCTTCTTTGCCCTCATAGCGAAAGGTGACATTTTTAAATTCAAGGTCGCCTTTGACATTGTCCGCTTTATGCGTACCGGTATCTTTTTCCGTTTCCATATCTAAAATACCGAACAAGGTTTGACAGGCTGCCATACCACGTTGGAATTGAGCGTTGACGTTCGTTAAGGATTTTAACGGACGCATTAGCGCAAGCATGGAAGAGAAAACAACGGTAAATGTCCCCGCACTTAAGTTTTGATCCATGATGGAAGGGAAACTCGCGAGGTATAACACGGCGGCAAGGGCAAACGAGGCAATGATTTGCACCACAGGATCGGCAATGGCATCTGCTGCAGTCATTTTCATGCCTTTACGGCGCATATCATTGCTGACGTGATTGAAACGTTCTTCTTCAATAATTTGGCCACCGAAAGAAAGAACCACTTTATGCCCTTTTAACATTTGTTCTGCCGTTGAGGTTAAATCCCCCATGGAGTTTTGCATGTTACGGCTTAAATTGCGGAATTTCTTCGATACCATGCTGATTAAGATACCGATGATGGGCCCGATAACAAAAAGCACCAAAGAGAGTTGCCAGCTGGTATAAAGCATGACGCAAAGGAGAGAAATTAAATAAGCCCCCTCACGCACGATGGTAATCAATGATCCGGAAGAGGCATTGGCGATCATTTCGGAGTCATAAGTGATACGGGAAAGCAGTTTTCCTGCAGCATTTTTATCAAAAAAGCTGACCGGCATAAACATTAAATGTTTGAATAAACGCCGACGCATGGTCATCACCACTTTACCGGAAACCCAAGCCAAGCAATAGTTGGAAATAAAGCTGGACACGCCGCGTAAGATAATGATTAACACAACAAAGACAGACATGTATTTCAAAAATGATGCGTCTGCTTTACCAAAGCCCTCATCTAATAAGGGTTTGAGTAGGAAAATTAAGCCGGAGTCGGTTAGAGCGTTGAGAATTAAGGCAACAGCGGAAACAATCAAACCGGCTTTATACGGACTAATCATTGGCCACAGACGCTTGAAGGTTTGCATAGTAGAAAGATCTTGATCTTGCATAATAATTTCTGTCTTTGGGTCAAAAATAATGGCGCATTGTACCTTTATTTGCCCTTCAAGCCAATTAATCTGCGATACCATGGCGAAAATTCCGCCCGTGCAGTTTGAATTTCTATTTTATTTTCATGAAATAATAAAGTAATTTGACCTGTTTCTGCCGTATTGTAACTTTGCGTACCTTGCTGTTTTAGCCTTGCCATCACATCACCGTTCGGAAAATGCCACGGATTCCAACGCCCGCTGGAGATTAACGCTATATCCGGCTGTGTGTGGCGCACTAATGCCTCTCCTGTCGAGGTTTTGCTGCCATGGTGTCCCACTTGTAGTACGTGGATTTTATCTAGCTTGGGTAAAATTTTGTATTCCACGCTGAGATCGGCATCGCCTGTTAGTAAAATATTGTATTTACCATCCGTTAATAGCAGCGTGCAGGAATCGGGATTTTCCGCACGGGACACGATGTTGTTGGGAGAAAGTACGGTAAAGTGTAATCCCTGCCATGTCCATTGTTTGTTGGCAAGGCAAAAAGTGCGGTCGTTTTCTTCCGTGTTTTTTTCGCCATAACGTTTTTGCGAAGCGGTGGTCAGTTGAATGTCGGGATAAGCGGCCAACATCGCGCGAGCACCGCCCGAATGATCGTTGTCATCATGGCTTAAAATCAGCCATTCCAACTGAATGCCTTGTCGCTGTAAATAAGGCAGAATTTCTAACTGCGCCATACTGCCGCCTTCCCAACTCGAGCCAGTGTCGTATAGCACGCCTTTGCCATCTTTCACGATCAAGGTGGCTAGCCCTTGCCCCACATCTAAGGTATCCAATTGCCAATTTGGGCGGGAAAGGTAGTGGTGCGCTAATGTAGTGTTGCAAAAAACAATCAATCCGCAACCTAACCCGTAAATTGTCTTTTGTAAGGGAAAGCTTAAGGTGCGTTCAGCAGCGAGGTGAAATCCCTTTAAACGAGTGAGTTTTGCTAATTCCAATGTAGAAGAGAGAGGTTTCTGGGGTTTATAAACGTAATATAGCAAGCCTAAAAACAGGCAGGTTAAAACAAGCGTAATCCATAAACTGTGGGGAATAGAAATAGCCAGCCAATGATCCTGCAACGGGGCTAAAAGTGCGGTGATTTTTTCTGCCAGATCATTGGCAAGCCACCATGTATTCCAGCTGCCTTGGGTGAGCACAGCAAACAGTACCAACGGTACTAAAATGAAGCTATAAAGTGGCACGGCAATAAGATTGGTAATAAAACTGTTTAAGGAAATGCCATTAAAAAAGAACAATTGAATCGGCGTGAATAACCAAAGCAAACCAAGTTGCAAATGAAATAAACCGAAAACATACCGCACTTTTCTCCAGTGAGTATGAGTAAGCGGCTTGCCGCGCCAGTGTAATAAGGACAGCGGGAAACATTGATACCAAACAATTAAACAGGTGACTGCGCCCACTGATAGCCAAAAACTGGTGGAAAGCAATATGAGCGGATCGATAAAAATCAGTAGTGCGACCACTCGCAATAACAGTTGCCACACTGTCCAATGCAGTCTTAAATGCTGAATAGCGTAGAGTAAAGCGAGGGCAATTATGGCGCGTAGCGTGGGGATTGCCAGTCCTGCAAGTTGACTATAAAGCAGGGCTAAAATCATGCCGCAGAAAATTGGAAAGGTTGGGGTGATGTAATGGGTTGGAAACGTAAATTGGAGTAAGCGCGCCAAGGCAAAGCCTAACATCATCGCCAGACCGATATGTAATCCTGAAATAGCAATCAAGTGTGCTGTGTTAGTTTTTTGATAAATTTGCCATGTGGCGTTTTCGAGCCATGCCCGTTCGCCAAAACCTAGAGCCAATAACAACCCTTGTTGAGATAAATTTTCTATTTGTTGTCTTGCCTGATGTAACGCCGTTTGTCGCCACGAAAAAAACTGTTCTATTTTGACCGCACTTTTCACTTCTGCCCACGCAGTGATGCGTTTACTGAAGTACCATTGTTGCCGATCAAAACCATCCTTATTGAGTCGAGAAGATATAGGGCGTAGGCGTAAGTCTCCCACATAACGTTCACCAATATTCACGTTTTGTTTAAGTTTCCAATTGGCGTAGAGACGTTGTTCCGGCCGGTTATCCGCGAGCTTCGCACGGAGGATTAAGGTTTGATATTGTTGCTGATGTAGGATCTCTTCCACGATAAATTCGGTATGAATAGTTTTCGGCAAATGGGCAATGTTGTCCGCTTGGTTCAGCAACTGTATTGCCGGCTGATGTACATAAGCCAGATTGAGCGTGAACAAAAGTAGCCAAAGAAGCGAGTATTTCGTTTTATGACAGGATAAACCTCGGGCAAGCAAAATGAGCGGACATAAAAGAAGGGATAAATAAAGTGCCGTTTGCCAAGAGACTAAAAACCTATCGGGTAAAAACACCAAAGTGATACCGCTTACAATTAAACTTCCCGCAAATTTATCTAACGAAACACCCACATTTTTTACCGCACTTTTGTTCCATAGGAAGACTATGGAAGAATTGTGAAAGAGGGAAAATACGCTTTCAAAAATATTGGAATCTGAATCACAAAATTAAAAAAAATCCTTAGAATACTGAATGGATATGCAAATATTATTTGATAAATAGGGTGAGTTCTGCTATTTATACGCCTTCAAAATTTGGCTCCATTTTTTAATCGGTTTTACTTTTGGGTAGTAATCATATTAAGCGCCACTGATTGTGGCCTTAATACTATGAAATGGATGAATTTTTTATTAGGAGATACACATGAGTAAAGCGTCTTTAAGTTTATTGGCTTTAGCCGGCGTTGAGCCTTACAAAGAAAAGAAAGGCGAAG
Organism: Aggregatibacter segnis ATCC 33393; assembly: GCF_900476035.1. GTDB lineage: Bacteria > Pseudomonadota > Gammaproteobacteria > Enterobacterales > Pasteurellaceae > Aggregatibacter > Aggregatibacter segnis. The sequence goes on from NZ_LS483443.1 coordinate 1,318,883, forward strand.
AATACATGAATGAGCACCAAGTGCTACATTTCAAAAAAATCCTTCAAGCCTGGCATGATCAAATTAGAGATGAAGCTTCTCGGACCGTTGCTCATATGCAAGATGAAGCGGCTAACTTCCCGGATCCGGCTGACCGCGCAACACAAGAAGAAGAGTTCAGTTTGGAATTACGTGCTCGTGATCGTGAACGCAAATTAATGAAGAAAATCGAAAATACATTGAAAAAATTGGATACAGACGATTTCGGCTATTGCGATTCTTGTGGCGTGGAAATTGGGATTAAACGCTTAGAAGCGCGTCCGACAGCAGATTTGTGTATCGACTGCAAAACATTAGCGGAAATTCGCGAAAAACAAATGGTCGGTTAATTCGACTAAAAATAGATAAAAGTGCGGTCAAAAAACACCTTATTTTTCGACCGCACTTTCACATTATTTTTCTGATAAACGGAGATCTCTTATCTTTACCTATATTAAAAATCTTTTGAGCAAGAAAATCAAAAAACATCCTGCTGCTCAAAATGACATTAAAGCCTCACCTAAAAGACCCTCTATCACAGTGACTGAACCTGTAAAAAACAAGGCTCAGGGTTCATCCCACAATAAAAGAAACACACCTAAAAAAGATTTCAAACATAGCATTAAGGCATCCGCGCATGGCATTACGCCACGTATGTTTAATCGTAACGCATTGACGGTGGTGGAAAAATTGCAACGTCAAGGGTATGAAGCCTATGTGGTCGGTGGCTGTTTGCGCGACTTATTGCTCGGTAAGAAACCGAAAGATTTTGATGTGGCGACCAATGCGCGTCCGGAACAAATTCAAGCGGTTTTTCAACGTCAATGCCGTTTGGTTGGGCGACGTTTCCGTTTGGCGCACGTGATGTTTGGCCGTGAGATTATTGAAGTGGCGACGTTTCGCGCCGGCCATGCGGAGCATCATAATGAGAAACTAGCCAAGCAAAGCGAAGAGGGCATGCTATTACGCGATAACGTGTACGGCACCTTGGAGCAAGATGCGGAACGCCGTGATTTCAGCGTAAACGCGCTGTATTACAATCCACAAGACAACACGTTGAAAGATTATTTCAACGGTATTGAAGATTTAAAAAACGGTAAATTACGTTTAATCGGCGATCCCGTTACTCGTTATCAGGAAGATCCGGTGCGCATGTTGCGCTCCATTCGCTTTATGGCGAAATTAGAGATGTTCTTAGATAAACCAAGTGAAGCGCCAATTAAATCCCTTGCCCATTTACTCAAAAATATTCCACCGGCACGTTTATTTGAAGAAAGCTTGAAGTTATTGCAAAGCGGGCATGGTGTAAAAACATATCAGTTATTGCGTCAATATGGCTTATTTGAACAACTGTTCCCGTTGTTGCCAACGTATTTCACTGAGCGTGAAGACAGCATGGCAGAAAAAATGATTTTGCGTGCGTTGATCTCCACTGATGAACGCGTGGCAGATAAATTACCGATTAATCCGGCGTTCTTATTTGCCGCATTCTTCTGGTATCCATTGCGTGAAAGAGTGGAAACTCTAAAAAATGAAGGTGGTTTGAATAACAATGATGCCTATGCTTTGGCCTCTAACGATTTGCTGGATGTGTTATGTAATGCGTTAGCGGTGCCACGTCGTCATACCACGGTCATTCGTGATATTTGGTCGCTACAGTTGCAGTTCTTAAAACGTACGCCGAAATCTGTGCAGCGAGCTATCGAACAATCAAAATTCCGTGCGGGCTTTGATTTATTAGTGATGCGCGCAGAAATTGAGGGCGGTGAAGCCGTTGAATTGGCGGCATGGTGGCATGAATATCAATTTAGCAACGAAAGCCAACGACAAGATTTGGTGAAAGAGTTGCCGAGTCAGCCGAGAAAACGCAAATATCATCGTCGAAAACGACATCATTCTGCGAAAAAGGCTAACCATGGATAAGGTGTATATTGCCTTGGGAAGTAACCTTGCTAATCCTCAGGCGCAACTGATTTCTGCATTAAAGTCGATGAATCAACTGCCAGGCTCAAGATTGGTGGCAGTGAGTTCTTTTTATCAAAGTAAGCCTCTTGGCCCACAAGATCAGCCGGATTATGTGAATGCCGTGACTTGTTTGGAAACCTCACTTGCGCCTCTTGCATTGTTGGATGAATTACAACGCATTGAATATGAACAAGGTCGTGTGCGTCTGCGTCGTTGGGGAGAGCGTACATTGGATTTGGATATTTTGCTTTACGCCGAGCACATTATTCAGTCTGAACGCCTGACAGTGCCACATTATGATATGCACCAGCGTGAATTTGTGATTATTCCGTTGGCAGAAATTGCGCCTCATCTTTCGTTGCCAAATGGGCAATCAATTCAAACGCTTGTGCAGAAATTTGCCGATCATCAAATGGTGATTGTGAAACACAAAAATGAAATCCACCTCAAAAACTGACCGCACTTTTCACTTTGAATAACAGGTTATTTAGACAAAAAGAACGAATTTGTTAATTCAATCCTTTCGGTAAATAAAAAGGCTTTCATCACGAAAGCCTTTTCTTTTGCACGAAAGTGCGGTGTGTTTTTCAAGCGTTTTATTGTGTTGCTTGAATTGCCGTTAATGCAATGGTGTACACAATATCATCAACTAACGCACCACGGGACAAGTCGTTCACCGGTTTGCGCATACCTTGGAGCATCGGGCCGATAGAAACAAGGTCGGCGGAACGTTGAACCGCTTTATAGGTGGTGTTACCGGTATTCAGATCCGGGAAGATGAATACGGTGGCTTGACCGGCAACCGGAGAATTTGGTGCTTTAGAACGAGCCACATCTTCCATCACCGCGGCATCGTATTGTAATGGACCATCGATGAGTAAATCAGGGCGTTTTTCTTTCGCAATACGAGTCGCTTCTTTTACTTTTTCAACGTCTGCACCGCTACCGGAAGAGCCGGTAGAATAGGAGATCATCGCCACTTTCGGTTCGATACCGAAGGATTTCGCTGATTCGGCAGATTGAATCGCAATTTCCGCGAGTTGTTCTGCGGTCGGATCCGGGTTCACCGCGCAGTCACCGTAAACCAATACTTGATCCGGTAACAACATGAAGAAGATGGAAGAGATAATGGAGCTGCCCGGTGCGGTTTTGATAATTTGCATCGGTGGGCGAATGGTGTTGGCTGTGGTGTGAACTGCGCCGGATACCAAACCGTCAACTTCGTTGGCTTCTAACATCATGGTGCCAAGTACAACGTTATCTTCTAATTGTTCACGCGCCATGGTTTCTGTCATGCCTTTGGCTTTACGTAATTCCACTAAACGCGCGACATAGTTTTCACGCACGCTTGCCGGGTCAACAACCGTAATACCTTTGACTAATTTCACACCTTGAGATTCAGCAACGCGTTTTACTTCTTCAGGGTTGGCTAACAAGATACATTCTGCGATACCGCGTTCGGCACATAAGATGGCTGCTTTGATTGTACGTGGTTCATCGCCTTCCGGTAAGACGATACGTTTATTCGCCGCACGTGCTAATTCCGTTAATTGGAAGCGGAATGCCGGTGGTGATAGACGACGTAAACGGCTTGAAGCTTCAACTAATCCGTTAACGAAGGCGGCATCTAATTTTTCGCTAGTATAGCGTTTGATGTTTTCAATGCGCTCTTTATCGTCAACCGGTACTTCAAGGTTAAAGTTTTGTAGGCTTAAAGCCGTTTGCCAGGTGTTGCCTTCAATACGGAAAACCGGCAATTTTTTGTTTTCAAAAACATGCTGACAAAGTTTGTTGATTTGTGGATCTAATTTGTAACCGCCGGTTAATAATAAACCACCGATTTCAATACCGTTGGATACCGCAAGTGCCGCTGCCACGATCACATCCGGGCGGTCAGCAGAAACCACGAGTAAGCTTCCGGCACGGAAGTGTTCCACCATATTTGGCAAGCTTCTTGCACAGAAAGTGATACCGCGAATACGACGGTTTACATCGCCTTCATTAAGAATGGATGCGCCTAAATGTTTAATTAAATCAATCGCACGGGTTGCAATAAGATCAGCAGACCATGGGATACATGCCAGTAAGTTGAGCTGGCTTTGTGCGAATAATTTTACCAACTCGGATTCGCTGTTGTGGCTGTGTTGGAAAGAATCGAAAATTTCGCTTAAATCTGGGCGGGTTCTGCCGGATTCATCCACTGGCGCATTGAATTTGTTCACGATCACGCCAAGAAGATTTTTATTGCCTTGACCACCGAACAGAGAAGCAGCTGCTTCTACACGTTCTTTTAATTGTGCTGGCGTTTCTGTGGCCGGTGCCGCAACTAATACGATTTCTGCATCAAGTGCTTGGGCGATTTCGTAGTTAATGCTATTGGCAAAAGAATGTTTGCGGGTTGGAATCAAGCCTTCCACAATGACAATTTCATTGTTTTTAGCAAGGCGTTGGTGATTTTCAACGATTTTTTCTAATAAAACATCAGATTGATTTTGACCGATCAGCGATTCTGCCACGCTTAGCATAAACGGCTCAGCCGTTTCTAAACCGGTGCTGGTGCGCACGATAGAGGTTGTGCGGTCGATAATATCTTCACCGGTATTTGGTTGAGAAATAGGTTTCATGAAACCGACTTTGGCACCTTTTTGTTCAAGTGCGTTGATTAAACCAAGACTTACGCTGGTTAAACCCACGCCGGTGCTAATCGGAATTAAAATAATAGTACGAGACATAATTTACCTTCGATTGGAATAGAGGATTAAAAAGAAACTGCCGAATAAATCGGCAGTTTATAGATTCCGTTTTAGATGCAAAGACGTGCGGTGTCTTGTGCAATCACTAATTCTTCATTGGTTGGAATTACCATGGCGATCGGTGTGTTATCAGCGGTAATCACGCCTTCTTTACCAAAACGGGCGGCCAAGTTTTTCTCATTATCCAATTTGTAACCGAATAATTTTAAGTGTGCTAAGGTGAGTTCGCGTACGTGCGCAGAGTTTTCACCAATACCGCCGGTAAAGACGATGGCATCCAAACGCTCACCGATAACGGCCATGTAAGAACCGATGTATTTCGCTAAACGGTAGCAATAAACATCTAATGCGCGTTTTGCCGGGATTTCTTTGTCGTAGTTGTCTTCGGCATAACGGCAGTCACTGGTGACTTCGGTTAAACCAAGCAAACCGGATTTTTTCGTTAAGGTGGTGTTGATTTCTTCAACGGACATGCCGAGGGTGTCGTGCATGTAGAAAACGATAGCCGGGTCGATGTCACCACAACGGGTACCCATGACTAAACCTTCTAACGGGGTTAAACCCATAGAGGTATCGATACATTCGCCATGACGAATTGCGGATACGGAACCACCGTTACCTAAATGGCAAGTGATCACGTTTACTTTGTCTTCTGCGACGCCTAAACGTTTTGCTGCTTCACGGCTGACATAATAGTGGCTTGTACCGTGTGCCCCGTAGCGACGAACACCGTGATCGCGATATAAAGAGTAAGGTAATGCGTATAAGTACGCTTCTTCCGGCATGGTTTGATGGAATGCAGTATCAAATACCACCACGTTTTTCTCTTTCAAATATGGGAAGAGTTTGAATGCTTCTTTGATACCGATTAAGTGTGCTGGGTTGTGCAATGGTGCAAATTGAATTGCATCTTCAATGCCTTTAACCACTTCATCGGTAACGATAACAGAGGATGTGAATTTTTCGCCGCCGTGTACGATACGGTGACCGATAGCAACAACGCCTTTTTGTAATTCAGGATCAAGCGAGAAAATGTTATTGACAACAAAATTTAACGCTTCGGCGTGAGCGGCGCCGGCACCTAAATCAGCCTGTCCTTTTTCGCCGTGTAATTTCCATTTGATACGGGCTTCAGGTAAGTAAAACGCTTCGGCTAAGCCGGACAATTTTTCTTCGCCGGTGGCAGGATTCAAAATAGAAAATTTTAGTGAAGAACTACCACAATTGAGGATTAGGACTAATTTTTCAGACATAAGCGACCTATACTGGTTTGAGTTAAACAAAATTCGTTCAAATATTGAACGAATAATAGAAAATTAAACTGCCATAGGATACACCTTTCATTCTTTAAAATAAATTCTCAACGACAAAAAATGCGACTTGAATCAAAAAATTTAGCAAATTTTTTACATTTGATAAGTGATTCATTTTCCCCGAAAAAAGAGACTACCAAAGAAGAGGTGGTTATGTAGAAAATTAAAAAATAGATTGGTTTATGGTATGTTGAGCAACCTTCATTCAGATTAAAACTAAGGATAAGCATGGGATGGGTTTTTATCGCACATTAAAAGTAGGGCAACAATATTTAAATATTTGGCCTTTAGAACCAAAGTTAGGCGCTATTTTCCCCGAGAATCGCATTATTAAAGCAACCTTATTTGCTCAGAAAATGATGCCGTTTCTCGCGGTATTATTTGTAGTGTGGCAACAAATTTATGCGCGTGGCGACAACATGGCGCTTGCTGTTGCGGTGTTAAGTGCTTTATTTGCGTTATGCTTGCCTTTACAAGGCTTTTATTGGTTGGGCAAACGTGCACAAATGCCATTATCACCTCAAAGTGCGGTGGGTTTTCAACGCGTTTTTGAAAAATTGAGAGAGACGCATGATACCTTGCCTTCTTTCCCCGACAAGCCCACTTATTTGGATTTGGCAAAGTTACTGAATCTTGCTCAGAAAAAATTACCCCGTGATTTTTGGCAGGAGCTTTAATTCCTCGATTTTTTCTATATTCCCAAACATAACAATGGTATAGTGACGCCCCTTTGCTTCTTTGTGCAAAAGGGCGTTTTTTAGCGTGTAAATTTTTGCGCAAACGTTTTCGTTTTTTGCTAGAATAGCGCCCGTTGCAAATAGAAGTGTCTTTTTCAACACTTTAGAGATGATTTGATGATTGATTACATTATTATCGGCATTATTGTTTTTTCCATTATTGTCAGCTTATTACGCGGTTTTGTCCGCGAAGTTATGTCACTAGCCAGTTGGATTGTGGCATTTTTTATTGCAAGCCATTTTTATGTGTATTTGGCGGGTTTGTTAACCTCTATTGAATCCCTGTATATCCGAAATGGTGTTGCCATTGCTATCTTATTTATTGCCTCATTGATTGTTGGCGCTATCGTGAATTATGTATTAGGTCAGTTAGTGGATCGCACCGGCTTAAGCGGGACGGATCGAGTACTTGGTGCTTGCTTTGGGCTATTACGTGGCGTGCTCATTGTAGCGGCAATTTTATTTTTCTTGGATACGTTCACCGCGTCAAATCAAACTGATTGGTGGAAAGAGTCAAAATTAATACCGCACTTTCGTTTTGTGGTGGATTGGTTCTTTCAACAGATACAAGCAAATTCCAGTTTTTTAAATTCAACCTTGAATTTGGAGCAAGTGACTACGCCGGCTTCAAATCCAATCCCAACTTCAACTCAGAATCAGTAGAGGAACAACGAGCATGTGCGGTATTGTCGGTATTGTCAGTCAAACCCCGGTAAATCAAGCAATTTATGATGCCTTAACCGTTTTACAGCATCGCGGACAGGATGCGGCAGGTATCGTCACCATTGATGACGAAAATCGCTTTCGTTTGCGTAAGGCGAACGGCTTGGTGAGTGATGTGTTTCAACAAGTGCATATGTTGCGCTTGGCGGGCAATACCGGTATCGGTCATGTACGCTATCCGACAGCAGGAAGTTCCAGTGTCTCTGAAGCCCAGCCGTTTTATGTGAACTCACCTTATGGTTTAACCTTGGTACATAACGGCAATTTAACAAATTCTGTCGAATTGAAGGAAAAACTCTTCAACCTTGCCCGCCGTCATGTGAACACCAATTCCGACTCAGAACTTTTACTGAACATTCTTGCGTATCATCTCGATCAACCTCAAAAATACGCGTTAACACCGCAAGATATTTTTAATGCAGTGAAACAAACCCATGAAGATATTCGCGGTGCGTATGCCTGTATTGCCATGATCATCGATCACGGCATGGTGGCGTTTCGTGATCCTCATGGTATTCGTCCTTTAGTGTTAGGTAAACGTGAAGAAAACGGCAAAACCGAATACATGGTGGCTTCCGAAAGTGTCGCATTGGATGTCGTCGGTTTTGAATTCATGCGTGATGTGGCACCGGGAGAGGCAATTTTTATTACCTTTGATGGTGAACTATATGCTGAACAATGTGCTGACAATCCCGTGTTAACGCCGTGTATTTTTGAATATGTGTATTTTGCCCGCCCGGATTCCTGCATCGACGGTGTTTCGGTATATGCTGCCCGCGTGCATATGGGACAACGTTTAGGGGAAAAAATCGCCCGTGAATGGCAAGATATGGACATTGATGTGGTGATTCCTGTGCCGGAAACCTCTAATGATATTGCCTTGCGTATTGCTAATGTATTGAACAAACCTTATCGCCAAGGGTTTGTAAAAAATCGTTATGTCGGCCGCACATTCATTATGCCGGGGCAAGCGCAACGCGTGAGTTCTGTTCGTCGCAAATTGAATACCATTGCTTCTGAATTTAAGGGCAAAAATGTGTTATTGGTGGATGATTCCATTGTGCGTGGCACGACCTCTGAACAAATCGTGGAGATGGCTCGCGCTGCCGGTGCGAAAAAAGTGTATTTTGCTTCCGCTGCACCGGAAATTCGCTATCCGAACGTGTATGGTATCGATATGCCAACGCGCAGCGAATTAATCGCCTATGAACGTAATACTGACGAAATCGCCAAACTTATCGGCGTGGATAAATTGGTGTTCCAAGACTTAGCGGATTTAACCGGTTCAGTGCAACAAGAAAACCCATCCATTAAAGCATTTGATTGTTCCGTGTTTACCGGTTGTTATGTGACCGGTGATATTACCGAAGACTATTTGGATAATATTGCTGAACAACGTAACGATGCGGCAAAGAAAAAACGCGAAAAGGATTCCTCGAATCTTGAGATCCATAACGAGAGATAAAGAGGCTTCTATTTATCAAAACAAACGGCGCCTAATGCGCCGTTTGTTTTATAGAGAAGGCAGCAAATAAGAAATTTAATAGAAACGTCATTTACCTGTGGATTTTTTGTGACAGGTTTGTCGTAAATCGCATAAGATAGGGTGAATACGGCATTGATATAAGTAAAGGAGCTATATATGAAAAAATCCTCTTTGTTGGCGGCATCGGTTTTTATCGGTTTGTTACCGTCCTTCGATGTTTTGGCTGAAGAACAGGAAAAAACATGGGTAGATGAACAACATCAAGAGATACGCACCAAATTGCGTGGTTGGGCGCATACGATGGATGAGTGGATGGGAGAGCCAGATCCCAATCAGCCTGCGACTGCCGGCTTGCGTATCATGTTGGATAGCCAGTGGAATCATTACGATCACTTTTCTATGAAACCACGTGTCCGTGGGAAAATTCGCCTACCGACGTTGAAAAAACAGCTGAGTTTGGTCTTCGGGGATGAAGATTTAGATAATGAATCACGAGACAAAAACCACATGGGTAAGGTTTATAACCAGCCATTGAATAAAAATAAACATTATGATCGACGTCAAACTCGGGAAGATAATGCTTCAGTGGGTTTACGTTGGTCTGACTCTATTAAAAAATTAGGCATTGACACCGACATTGATCTGGGTATTCGTTCCGGTAGCGATATTTATTTGCGCTTTAAAGCAGGAAAAGAATGGCTTATTACTGATCGTTTCTCTACCAGATTGGAGCAAATTTACCGCTACGGAACCAATAGTAAACATTATTTGCGGACTAACTTTGAAAACAAGTATCGGACCTCTCATAATACCTTTATCGCTAATCAGCTATATTTGCAGTCCGAACATGATATAGATGAGAAAAATTCTTGGGGGAACAGTTTTTATCGTCAACACGACTTCAATAATTATAAACGGCTAAATTATGGCATTTTTATTGGTGGTGATATCGATAATAAACAATTTCATATTAACCAATACGGCCCATTTATTACTTGGCGTCAGCCGATTTTGCGTCAGTGGTTTTTTATTCAGCCTGAATTGAATTATTACAATGATAAGAATCAGGATCGCCGCCATCATATCGGTGCATTTTTACGTTTAGAAGCCATCTTTTAAAATTGGTGATTGATTATGGTTGAAATAGAGAGGGTAAAGTGCGGTGGATTTTGAAGGTATTTTTTAGAAAAGCATAATTGAATATTTAAACAATTTCATGGCGGCACGCATTTTCCGTTGCGTGCTGCCATTATTTTACATACTGCTATTTGGCAATTTGACTTCTCTTACCGACATGGTCATTCCATCAATCAATAACAATCTGCCGCATAAATTCTTGCCGATTTTTAACCGCACTTTGATGGCTTCTAAGGCTTGAATAGAACCAACTAAACCGACAATCGGTGCCAATACGCCGGCTTCTACACAGCTTAACGCGTTGTCGCCAAATAAACGGCTGAGGGTGTGATAGGTTGGCGTATTGTCTTCATAAGTGAAAACAGAAACCTGTCCTTCCATACGAATAGCCGCGCCGGAAACCAGCGGAATTTTATGGGCGGCGCAAGCCGTGTCTAATTGATTGCGTATGCTGACGTTATCGGTACAATCCAACACCACATCAAATTTGCCAACCAAGTCGTGAAGTTGCTGTTCATCCAATAATTGATGAATTGTCTTGATCTCAATATGTGGATTTAAACGTTGCAGGGACAGTTTCGCCGATTCCACTTTCGGCATACCAAGGCGACTGTCATCATGCAAGACTTGGCGCTGCAAATTAGATAAATCCACGGTGTCGAAATCCAACAAGGTTAAATGCCCCACACCGGCAACGGCTAAATATTGGCCGGCAGCACAACCTAATCCACCGAGACCGACAATCAGCATTTTGCTACCTTTTAATGTTTCTTGTCCGTCAAAATCAATGTCTTTCAACACGATTTGGCGGTTGTAACGCAATTCTTCTTGATGGCTTAATTCCATAGCAAACCCAATGTATTAGCGTAATAAATCGTTGAAAGGCTCAATGGTAACGGTTTCACCCGCGGTAACGTTGCCGCGTTCTTGTTCTAACACGATAAAACAGTTGCTTTTGACAAAGGAGCTAAACAAATGCGAGCCTTGGAAGCCTACCGGTTGTACTTCAATTTGACCTTGTGCATTGAGTTGATAGAAACCTCGTTGGAAATCCAAGCGTCCCGGGGCTTTTTTTAAGTTGGTTGAGGTGATGGCAGATAAACGCATCGGCGCTTTCCATTGGCTATAACCGCTCAACTTGGCAATTGCCGGTTGTACTAATTGGTAGAAAGTCACCAAGGCCGATACCGGGTTGCCCGGTAAACCACAGAACCACGCTTTTTCTAATTTTCCGAAGGCAAACGGTTTGCCCGGTTTAATGGCGATTTTCCAGAAGTTGATTTTGCCGACTTTTTCTAAAATATGTTTGGTGAAATCCGCTTCGCCCACAGACACACCGCCACTGGTGATGACCAAATCTGCTTGTTGTTGTGCGTCTAAAAAGGCTTTTTCAAATTGCGCCTCGTTGTCCGGTAAAATACCGAAATCCAACACCTCACAATTGAGTTTCTCTAACAACAGTTTTACGGTGAAACGGTTCGTGTCATAAATTTGACCGGCTTGTAACGGTTGACCGACCGGAACCAGTTCATCGCCGGTAGAAAGCACCGCTACTTTTAAGCGTGGGAAAACTTTGACTTTTTCGATGCCGAGAGAGGCGAGCAATGGCAAAGAAACGGCATTGAGTAATGCACCTTGTTTTAACACCACATCGCCCAGTTTCACATCTTCACCAATGCGACGAATGTTTTGACCTAATTTAGGCAGGCTGGTAAACGTCACCGTGCCATCATCGTTTACTTGAACCTCTTCTTGCATTACTACCGCGTCAGCGCCTTGCGGAATCATCGCTCCGGTCATGATTCTGACCGCACTTTGTGCCGTCCATTCTCCTTCAAAAGGCGCACCGGCAAAGGCTTTTCCGGCAACAGAGAGAGTCATGGATTGTTGTAAATCTGCCAACCGTACTGCATAACCGTCCATCGCGGAGTTATCGAAAGAAGGAACATTAATCGGAGAAATAACATCTTCAGCACAAATACGTTGGCTGGCTTGATGTATTGGCAGCGCCTCCGTACATGTCGGAGAAGGAAGTTGATTTAACATTTGTTCAAGTGCTTGGGATAGCGGCAACATACGGAATCCTTGTAAGAATAAAAAAGTCCGCTCATTATACTCGGGCTTTTGGATGTTTCAAAAAATACTTGTAAGAGAACAGGTTGAAACAGGTTTTAAATAAAACTTTTCATGGAGGCTAGTCATTATCTTCATTTTATTATTGCTGGTGATTTTGTTAAAATGCGGCATTATTTTTATTGGGAGCAGTAAATGAACGATATTTCACCTGAAGCAGAGAAAGTCCGCACGGCGCTGGTTCAGAAAGGAATTGAAACACCGATGGCGGTGTTGAATGAAACAAAAGATGAACGCCGCACAAAAATTGAACAATACATGCGGGAAGTTTTGCGTTTAATCGGTTTAGATTTAAATGACGACAGTATTGAAGAAACCCCGTCACGTCTTGCAAAAATGTTTGTGGATGAAATCTTCAGTGGTTTGGATTACGCTAATTTTCCTAAGATTACCAATATTGCTAACCGCATGAAAGTTAGCGAAATGGTGTTGGTGAATGATGTCACATTAACCAGTACATGTGAGCATCATTTCGTGACTATCGACGGTAAGGTTTCTGTGGCCTATTACCCGAAAAAATGGGTTATCGGTTTATCTAAAATTAATCGCGTGGTGTCTTTTTTTGCTCAACGCCCTCAAGTACAAGAGCGTTTAACAGAGCAAATTTTATTGGCATTCCAAACGATTTTAGAAACAGAGGATGTTGCCGTGTATGTGAAAGCGACGCATTTCTGTGTGAAATGCCGTGGCATTAAAGACGCAAATAGTTATACCGTCACTTCTGCCTTTGGTGGCGTTTTCTTAGAAGATCGTGAAACCCGTAAAGAATTTTTGAGTTTGATTAATAAATAATCTTGCGACGGATTCGTCGGTCGCTCAATTAAATTAAAAGTGCGGTGGATTTTAGAGGCGTTTTAAAACGTTTGAAAAATCCACCGCACTTTTTTTAGTTTTAGTCGGTTACATTAATCTTGATAGAGCGCGTTATACACGCCGCTTTCAAATTGCACTAGCGGTGCACGTTTGGTTTTGCTTTCTAAATCGCCGGTAGAATATCCATTGATGAATTGTACGAATGCCACTTTTTCCCCTCGCGCGTTGGTGAGGTAGCCTGCCAAGTTATACACGCCTTTTAACGCCCCGGTTTTGGCTATCACATTTTTTATTAACGGCGGATTGATTAAGGAACCACGTCCGCTCAAGGTGCCGTCCACACCGGCAATCGGGAAGGTGTCCAGCAAATGTAATTTGTCTTCATTTTTGGCGATGTAATCCAATACCTGCAACATGGTTTGTGGAGCGACTAAATTATGGCGGGAAAGCCCGGAACCGTCAGCAATAATACTGTTGCCAAATTTAATGCCTACCTGTGATAACACGCTTTTCATGGCTAATGTACCCAATTGGAACGATGCCGGGCGTTTATATTTATGATAAGCGATAGTACGGAATAAGGCATCGGCAATTTGGTTATCGGATTTTTTCATCATTTTTTTGATGAGTTCAGGCAGTGGTTTAGAAAGGTGCTGCGCTAGAACTTGTCCTTGCTGTTGGCGATAGGGCTGTTGCACTTGACCGTTAAATTCAATGTTCAGGCGTTTTAGCTGACGTTGAATAATCGCCGCAGCGTAAGCATCAGGATCTTGTACGGCAAAACTCAATCCAAAAGGCTTGGCTTGGCGCGCTAAACAACCTTTCACTTGATAGCGGTTATTGTCGTGTACCACCGCATCTAATTGACAATAGCCGACTTCCTCTTTACCAGCTACATAGACCTGTCCGAACACTTGAATTGGGTATTGTGACGGCACGTTAAATTTGACTTGTTGTCCTTCCGGCAGGTTTGCATCAATATCTACATAGAAGCAGTTATTATCAATGTTTACCGCAGCTGGAGGGGAGTTAAAACACATGGTCAGATCGTTCCAAATCCAACCTAAACCGCGATCATGACCGGTAAACACAGAGGTATCCAAAATCAGATTGCCGGTAATTTTATTGATGTTTTGTTTTTTTAATTCTGCGAATAAGTTGAATAATTGTCCGCTGGTGAGATCAGGGTCTCCTGTGAAACGTACGATTAAGTCGCCGTTGAGTTGACCATTTTGCACTTTTCCGTTGGTTAAAAGTGCGGTCTGAAATTTAAATGAATCGCCGAGCGCTAATTTTGCCGCCAACGCGGTGAATACTTTTTGTGTACTGGCGGGTAACATGAAGGTTTGCCCTTGGTAGTCGGCGACAATCTTATTTTGATTAATGTTTTTGGCGATAAAAGCCAAATTTGCACCCTCAGGTAGTTTGTCGAGGTAATTGTTTACATCAACATTGGCAAAAGTCGAAGTGGTTGCTGTTAAGCCAAGGAGAAAACAGATTTTTTTGAACATACGAAATGAGTAAAACTGACACATAATTTAGACTTGAGGTTGCTATTTTTTTTCAGGCGAACAATAATAGTACGCGAATACGCGGGAGTAAATGCTTTTCTCCCTCTATAACGGATTAATTTATGCTGTGGAATCCTTGGGATTCCACGGTTTTTCTTTTGTTTAAATTTAGGGAAAAGAAGAATGCAACAAATTCCAATGACCGTTCGTGGCGCGCAATTATTGCGTGAAGAACTGGATTATTTGAAGAATGAACGTCGCCCGGAAATTATCAAAGCCATTGCAGAAGCACGTGAACATGGCGACTTAAAAGAGAATGCGGAATATCATGCAGCGCGTGAACAACAAGGTTTCTGTGAAGGGCGTATTCAAGAAATTGAAGGTAAACTCGGTAACAGCCAAGTCATTGATGTCACCAAAATTCCTAATAATGGGAAAGTGATCTTTGGCGCAACGGTGGTGTTATTTAATACCAATACAGATGAAGAAGTGACTTATCGTATTGTGGGCGATGATGAAGCCGACATTAAAAACGGGTTGATTTCTGTGAATTCGCCGATTGCTCGTGGTTTGGTGGGTAAAGAAGTGGACGATGTCGTCAATATCACCACACCGGGTGGCGTGGTTGAATTTGAAATTATTGAAGTAGAGTATGTGTAACTTTTTTCGCTATCAATAACAAAAAAGGCAGTTAAATAACTGCCTTTTTTATGTTTGCGTTTTGTCTTATTTACGCGGAAGTTGAATTTTATTTTCTTCACTTGGGCGATACAACACTAATACATGACCGATAGTTTGTACTTCCGCAGCGCCGGTTTCACGCACGATAGCATCAATAATCAATTGTTTGGTTTCGCGATCAGAACCGTTGATTTTCACTTTAATCAATTCGTGATGATTAAGCGACAAATCAATTTCTGCCAACACGCCTTCCGTTAAACCATTGCCACCGAGCATGACGACCGGGCTTAAATGGTGGGCAAGGCTTTTTAAATATTGTTTTTGTTTTGTTGATAATGTAATTGACATAATAATCTCGTTGAAAAATTTGATGGCTGATTCTAAAGCAAAATGGGCGTTTTAGCTAATAAATTCTGATAAAAAACGCCGTAAAAAAACACCGCACTTTTAGGCTTCTTTCTGCGCCAAATAACGTTCCACCGTATCCACGATAGCTTGTGTTTGCGGATCGATTTCAATATTGACTTTTTCACCGACCTCTTTCTTGCCAATTAGCGTACGATGAATGGTTTCCGGAATCAGGTTGACGCAGAAACGTTGTTCGTGAACTTCACCAATGGTTAAACTGATGCCATCCACGGCAATAAAGCCCTTGGTTAACACATATTTCATCATGTCTTGATTCGGCAGTTGGAACCAAATTTGCAGGTTGTTTTCAGATGGAAGGCGTTCAACGATGTCCGCGGTGCAATACACATGGCCGGATAATATATGCCCGCCGATTTCTGTGCCCATTTGCATGGCGCGTTCGATATTGACGAAATCGCCAGTCTTTAATTTGCCTAAATTAGTGATTTTCAAGGTTTCTTGCATTAAGTCGAAACTGACCAAATTATCTTGGATTTTGGTGACGGTTAAACACACGCCATTGTGTGCAACGGACGCACCGATTTGTAATCCTTTCAGCATTTCTTGTGGCATTTCCACCACGTGTGTTCTAAAATTAGTCCCTTCTGTAATAGCCTTAATTTGTGCGGTGCCTTGCACAATGCCTGTAAACATAATGACCTCGAAATCTATTTATTTATGAATCTAAACTTCGTCAAAGAATATCATATTGAAGCCAAAAAATTAATTGCTATCGCTATACCGATTTTGCTTGCACAAATTGCGCAAAATTCCATGGGGATGGTGGATACCATTATGGCGGGGCGCGTGAGCGCAGCAGACATGGCAGCTATTTCCGTGGGTGCCTCCATTTGGTTGCCGTTGGTGTTATTCGGACACGGGTTGTTACTCGCCTTGCCTCCGACCATTTCCTATTTGAATGGCTCCGGTCAGCGTAAACGGATTGCTCATCAGGTACGCCAAGGCATCTGGATTGTGTTCTTTAGCTGCATTCCCCTCGGCTTATTGATTTATCACAGTGATGTTGTCCTGCAAAACATGGATATGGAACCACGTTTGGCGGAGATCACAAGCGGCTATTTACACGCCATGATTTGGGGCTTGCCGGGTTATTTATTAATGATTAATTTTCGTTGTTTAAATGACGGCATTGCCAAAACCAAGCCTGCCATGATGATTGCTTTCCTCGGTTTAATGTTCAACATTTCCCTTAACTATATTTTCATTTACGGCAAACTCGGTATTCCGGCATTTGGGGCGGTGGGCTGTGGTATTGCGACGGCAATCGTGAACTGGATGATGTGTCTTCTCATGTTGACCTATTGTATGCGCGCGAGAAATCAACGTGATTTAAAGGTCTTCGATAAGATTATCGAACGTCCGAATGTGCGTACATTGAGCAAGTTGCTGAAACTTGGATTTCCTATCGCCATGGCGCTGTGTTGTGAAGTGGCATTATTTGCATTGACTTCATTATTTCTATCACCACTTGGTGCTGATGTTGTGGCGAGCCACCAAATTGCCTTAAACACCAGTTCGTTTGTCTTCATGTTGCCTATGTCGATTGGCATGGCTACTACGATCTTAGTAGGGCAACGTTTAGGTGAAAAATCGCCACATGGGGCAAAACTGGTGTCTTATTCTGCGTTGGCGGTCGGATTATCAGTTGCGATAGTCACTGCATTGTTAACGGTAATTTTACGTGAGCATATTGCTGCCATTTTTGTGAAAGACATTGAAGTGATTGCCATGGCAGGCACCTTATTATTAATTGCCTCGCTATACCAATTTTCTGACACGGTGCAAGTGATTATCGGTGGCGTATTGCGTGGTTATAAAGATACCAAAGCCATTTTATACATCACATTATTTTGTTATTGGGTGGTGGGGATGCCGCTTGGTTACGCATTGGCACGCACCGATTGGATCATTACAGGTGGCATTGCGGCAAAAGGGTTCTGGATTGCCTTTATTGTGAGTTTAACTTTAGCTGCGATTTTATTAATTTATCGTCTCCGAAAAATTCAGCGTTTGCCGGATGAAGTCTTGTTAGCACGTTTAGAAAAATTGAAATAAAAAGAAGCCTGTTACCGTTGTAGCAGGCTTTTTTCATCTAAAGTGCGGTTATTTTTTGAGATGTTTTTTTAGTGTATTTAAAAGAGAATAATTCTCTTTTTCAGCTAAAACTTTTCAGCTATACTGTCGCCGTTTTTTGACTCGAAAAGGTAATGTTATGAAATTTAAATTAAGCGTGATTTCCACCGCACTTTTAACGGCGGTATCCATGTTGGCTTATGCGGAAGAAAAAGCGGAAAATCTTGAACAAATCACTGTTGAAGATACCGGCATTAAGCAAAACGGTTATCAAACCACCGGGACCTCTGTGGTCTCAAAAGCCGAGGTGCCTGTGCTGGATACACCGAACACGGTCAATATTCTTTCCACCCAATTATTAAAAGATCGCAAACCCGAATCCTTAATTGATGCGCTTTACAATGTGAGTGGCGTTAGTCAAGCCAATACCTTAGGCGGCATGTTCGATTCCATTCAAAAACGCGGTTTCGGCGGCAATCGTGATAATTCGATTATGCGTAACGGCTTGCAAGCCGGCCCTGCCAAGAACTTTAGTGCCACCACGGAAACCGTCGAAGTCTTAAAAGGCCCGGCCTCTGTGCTTTATGGTATTCAAGATCCGGGCGGTGTCGTCAATATCATTACCAAAAAACCGCAACAAACACCAAAATATGTAGTGGGCGGCACATTGGGAAATCATAGTTTGTGGGGAACACAAGTGGATTTTACCGGTGGCTTAGGCAACGGCTTTGCTTATCGTTTTATTTATGACAAACAAGAAAAGAACTATTGGCGTAACTTTGGCAAAATTAAAAACACCACTTACGCGCCTTCTCTTTCTTGGGAAAATGACACCACCAAAGTCTTCGTGGCGTATGAGCATAAAGACATTCTTGAGCCGTTTGATCGTGGGACGAATTTATTAACGGCGACAAATTCTCTGCCGAATATTCCGGTCTCCCGTCGTTTAGACGAACCGAATAATGAAACCACGGCAAAAACCGATAACATTGATTTTAAAGTTGAGCATAAACTTAACGATAACTGGAAGTTAAACGCCGGTTATAACTATGCCCGTTATGAATATTTCTATAATCAAGCGCGTATTTCGAATATTAATGTTGCAGACACACCGATCCCTGCGGTTAAAAATAAAAAGGGCGTGATCACCTCTCCGGAATTAAAAGCACGCCATGTACGCCGAGCCATTGAGCAACAACAAGGCGATCAACGCGTGCATAGTGGCACATTAAATATCGTGGGTGAATTCGGTATTGGTGAGATTGCTAACCGTTTTGTCGCCGGTGTGGATGTGATGCGTAATATTCGTGATATTGGTCCGATTTATAACCAAGGCATCATGAATTCCGATATTAATATTGATCATCCAAACTACACCAATCCTGTTGCGCAGAAGAAAAACGGCAATGGCAATGCTTACCAATATAACTATTTAAAAACTGTTGGTGTTTACGTTCAAGATACGGCTTATTTCACTGATCGCTTTATTATGACCGGCGGTTTGCGTTATGAATATTTTGACCAATTTGCCGGCCGCCATTGTTTAAATGCAGCAAATTGTGATGTGTCAAAAGGACAAAACGTAACGAAGACCGGTAATACGGATCAGCACGATGGTAAGTTGCTTTATCAATTAGGTGCGGTATATAAATTTACGCCTGATTTTGCCACTTTTGCTAATTACTCTGAATCCTTCCGTCCGCAAATGAGCGTTGCAACTCCTGTGAACGGCGATTTGAAACCGGAACAAGGCAAATCCATTGAAATTGGTGCCAAATATGAAAATGCTGGTTTTAATGCAACGGTTTCGTTATTTAACATCAATAAACG
Organism: Aggregatibacter segnis ATCC 33393; assembly: GCF_900476035.1. Taxonomy (GTDB): domain Bacteria; phylum Pseudomonadota; class Gammaproteobacteria; order Enterobacterales; family Pasteurellaceae; genus Aggregatibacter; species Aggregatibacter segnis. The sequence goes on from NZ_LS483443.1 coordinate 1,338,485, forward strand.
TCATGTGGCAGAAGCGGTGGGTAGTGGAGCCAATGCCGAATTAAATATCGTCGGCAAACAACGTTCCCGCGGTGTGGAATTTGACTTAAACGGTCAGCTTACCGCTCAGTTGAGCGTGGCGGCGAACTATACTTACACCAAAGTGAAATCCTTAGAAAATGAAAGATACCCTGACGCGGTGAATCAACAGCTTTCCGGCGTGCCGAAACATCAAGCCTCCTTATTCTTGGCTTATAATGTGGGCGAATTTGATTTCGGCAATATCCGTGTTGGCGGTGGCGCTCGTTATTTGGGATCTTGGTATGCCTATACAAATAACTACGCGAAATCGTATAAAATTCCACACGCTGTAGTGTATGATGCCTTTATTGCCTACGACACCAAAATCTCCGGCAAGAAAGTGTCATTCCAACTTAACGGTAAAAACTTAACGGATAAAACCTATTTCCCATCTACTTCAGGTAATGCAACAAACACGCTGATTCCGGTGGCGTTGGGGTATGGACGTGAGTTTATCTTTAATACCAAAGTGGAATTCTAATTAAATACATTCATCCCTAAAGGGCGTTTAACGCCCTTTCTTTTTGGATATTCAAATGGATTGGCAAACAGAAGTTAATAATAGTTTCTCTTGGATTTTGACCGCACTTTTCGGCGTGTCGGCGGTGTTGGCAGTATTGGCATTGGCGCTTAAACGAACAGACTTCGGGCAACGTTTTTGGCTGATTACACAACCTTGTGTGCAAACCTCATCGGCATACAAAATTATCGCTTTGCTTTTATTATTGCTGACCTTGATTTTGCTGGAAGTGCGAATCAGCGTGCTGAATTCTTTTTTCTATAACGGGCTTTATACCTCGTTACAAGAACAAAAAGCCGATGCCTTTTGGTTTTTTGCCGGGCTTAATGCCTTGTTGGTGATGTTCAAAATTGTCCATTCCATTATCAATTATTTTGTACGCCAGCTGTTTGAAATTCGTTGGTTAGAAAAACTCAATAATGAAATGCTGGTGCGTTGGTTGCGCCATAAAAATTATTATCGCCTGAAATACGAAAAAGAATTGCCGGATAACATCGATCAACGTATCGAACAAGATGCCCGTGAATTTATTAGCGGTACGGTTACCATGTTGCAAGGCTTGATTAATTCCGTGATGTCCACCATTGAATTTACGATTATTCTGTGGGGCTTGTCAGGGATATTGGTGTTGCTCGGCGTGCCGATTCCGAAAGGCGTGGTGTTCTTTATTTATATTTTTATCATCGTCGCCACCGCACTTTCCGTTTGGATTGGACATCCGCTGATTAAATTGAATTTTGATAAAGAACGATTGAACGGGGATTACCGTTATTCCTTGATTCGCGTGCGTGATAATGCAGAAAGTATTGCGTTTTACGGTGGTGAAACAAAAGAGCGGTCAAATTTACAAGCGAAATTTCACGCTATCATTCACAACCGTTGGGTAATTGTGCGCCGTATGTTGGGGTTGGACGGGTTTAATACCGGCGTGACGCAAATTGCCATGATTCTACCGCTCATGTTGCAAGCGCCACGTTTCTTTGCTGGACAGGTGAAATTAGGCGATATGCACCAAACGGTGCAAGCCTTTAATCGTCTTATGCGGGCGTTGTCTTTCTTCCGTTTGTTCTATGAAGAATTCACGTTGTATCAAGCGCGTCTCAATCGTTTGTATGGTTTTTTTACCAAATTAGACGAATTGGACGGCACGGACATTCATCAACCGGTGGAGTGTTCTCATCGGGTGTCATTGCATCATTTCGGGATCAAAGACGGCAACGGAAAAGTCTTGTTGAAGGATCTGAACGTGGATTTACAAAATGGCGATGCTTTGCTCATTCAAGGCCCCTCTGGCGCAGGAAAAACCTCGTTACTCAAAGCTATTGCGGGGATTTATCCGTTTGATACGGAAGGTCGGGTAGAGCGTCCATGTAGCAACAGTCTGTTTCTGCCACAACGCCCGTATATGCCGCAGGGCACGTTGCGCGAAGCGATTTGCTATCCGAATATTGAGCCTAAACGTGGTGAATTGGAGTTGGCTATGGAGCAGTGCCGTTTGAGCAAATACATTCCGTCTCTTAACGAATCCAACGACTGGCAGGCAATTTTGTCTCCGGGGGAATTGCAACGGGTGGCGTTTATTCGCATTCTTCTGATGCAACCCGATGTGATTTTTTTAGACGAAACCACATCAGCACTGGACGAACCGACGGAAGAATTGCTGTATAAAATCATCCGCAGCCGCTTCCCAAACATGATTATTCTTAGTGTCGGTCATCGTTGCACGTTGCAACAGTTTCATAATAAGCAGCTAGTGCTATAAATGCGCTAAAAGTGCGGTGGTATTTTGGGGCAAATTGAGGGTAGACATTAAAAAACGCCCTGAAAATCGACCGCACTTTTATCCTTCATCCACAATGTCCACAAATTGTGCATTTAAGATCTTCGCCAAATCTTGCGGTGCGAGTTCCACGCTTAAGCCACGTTTGCCGCCGGAAACGTAAATCTGATCAAAGTTTAAGGCAGAATGTTCAATGACCGTGCTTACTCGTTTCTTTTGACCTAATGGGCTGATGCCCCCCACTAAATAACCCGTACTTTTTTGTGCTGCATCTTTGTCTGCCATCTCTACTTTTTTCACCCCTAAGGCTTTCGCGGCTTTTTTCAAACTTAACATGTGGCTGGTCGGTAAGACGAAACAAGCGAGCTTTTTCTGATCACCGTTTTCTGCCACCAATAAGGTTTTGAAAGATTGGTCGGGATTGATGCCTAATTTTTCAGCGGCTTCATCGCCAAAATGCGTATTGTCAGGATCGTGATCGTAGTGATGTAACGTGAAAGGCACCTTGTGTTTTTTCAGTAAGTCAATCGCCGGTGTCATTGTATTTCCTCATGATAATTCAGTAAAATGTAGCCCGTTTATTTTACTGCGGAGAAAAAAATGAGTACAAGTTTAAATGTTGCCCTTGTCGCGGAATTTGATTTATGCGAGAAGTTGGCGGAGGCGTTAGAGCAGAGTTGTTTAGAAATTGAGAAATTGTCCGTCGTTGAGCTTTTCCCTTTCAGTGAAGAACAAGGCATTCGGTTTAATAATAAAAGTGTCGAACAACGTCCATTAGACGAAACGGAATGGTCAGATTTCAATTATGTTTTCTTTGCCGGCGATGTAACGCATGCCGCGCATATGGCTAAAGCAGCACAAGCCGGTTGTGTCGTGATTGATTTGAAAGGTGTGTGTGCTTCGTTAAATGATGTGCCGCTGATTGTGCCAAGTATTAATGATGAACAGTTAGTTGTATTACAACGTAACATTGTTTCGTTACCAGATCCGCAAGTCACTCAATTTGTTTTCTCTGTGTCACAATTTGCCCGCGAAAATACGCTTTCTCAGGTGCTGGTAACATCCTTATTACCGGCATCTTATATTGACAGTGATACCGTGAATAAACTAGCTGGGCAAACCGCGCAGTTGTTAAACGGTATCCCATTAGACGAAGAACAACAACGCTTGGCGTTTGACGTGTTCCCGTCTCCGAAATCGCCTGCAAGTCTTGCGGCACAAGTGGAGAAAATCTTTCCTCAATTATCGAATGTGATTTTTCATCAAGTGCACGTGCCGGTATTTTATGGCATGGCGCAAATGGTGACGTTGCGTTCGGAGTATGAATTTGATGCGCAAGCACAGCTTCAAGCATGGCAAGCCAATGAGCTTGTAGATTATCGTGAAGCGTCTGCATTGACACCGGTCACAAACGGGGAAGCTGAAGCAGGTGAAGCGCCTAAATTGCATATTGGCGGCTTAACCGCACTCGAAAACGGCATGCAATTTTGGTTGGTTGCCGATGAGCAACGCTTTGATATTGCGCTACTTGGTGTGAAATTAGCGGAATTGGTGTATCAAAAAGGATATTAGTTTAAGTGAAAAGTGCGGTAGAAATTCACCGCACTTTTTTGTTGTCAGAGAATTCATCATGTTTTTATTTTCAAAAATCATAAGTGCAATCAATAAATATTACAGACGATCTATTAATCGCGAATTAAGAGCTCGATTACAAAATCACGGGATGTCTGTGCTGTCGAGTAATTGTGTCGGCGCGTTTATTTTGCACGATTTAAATGAACCTTTTAATTCGCCTTTTGTGAATTTATTTATTAAACCGCGGGATTTTATTCGTTACTTACAAAATATGCCTCACTATCATCAGCAAACCTTGGTATTTAAGCCGAGTGATAAAGCGTATCCCATTGGTTGGTTGGACGACATTCCCATTCATTTTATGCATTACCACAGCGAGCAGGAGGCTCAAGAAAAATGGGAAACCCGTTTAAAACGTGTCAATTTGGATAATTTATTTATCATGATGACGGATAAAGACAGCCCTCAAGGTATGATTGAAGAAGAGCTTGAAGCCTTTGATCGCTTACCCTTTAAAAATAAAGTGGTGTTTACCCATAAACCTTATCCGCACTTGAAATCGGCGTTTTATATTCGTGGTTTTGAGCAAGATGATCAGGTGGGCGATTTATTTGCATTCTCTGGTTGGAACGGCAAAAAATATTACGATCAATTTGATTATGTAGCCTGGTTTAATCAGTCTTAAAGACAATTTGCAGTGACAAGAGAATAAAAAAGTGCGGTGAATTTTCACCGAACTTTTTTCATCGGGCGAGAATTTAATTTTCCATTAATTGTTTAATTTGTGCCGTGCCTAAATGCCCCGGTAAGGTTTTTTGAAGGGTAAAATTGGCATCCAATACTAAACTGGACGGATAACCGCGTACTTTTCCGCGTTTAATGACTTCGCCGCTTTCATCGAGCAACACAATGATGTTTTTATAATCTAACCCTTTGTACCACTCAATAAAATCTTGGGTTTCCTTTTCGCCTTTGGCTCCCGGTGAAACGATCGTGATCACATCAAAGTTTTTGTTTTGATCGGCACTGAGTTCGTTAATTTCCGCCAAACCGGCAAGACAAATCGGACACCAAGACGCCCATGTTTTGACGTAAACCGGTTTACCTTTGGTAGTAACTTTTTCGAGTGTGACCACGTTATTATTTAAGTCCTTAAATTGAACGTCTTTCAATGTGTTTTCTCCTTCTGCAAAGCTATTTATGCTGAATGCCATTAATAATAATGCAATAATTTTTTTCATAGTTGATACTTCCTTTTACTGTAAGTTATTGGTAATGAGTAAAACGCCCATGACGATAATTAATAATCCGCCGACAATTTTGAATTTACCTAAATGCTTATTCAGTGCTTTGGTACGTTTAAGCAGTTCTTGGGAAAACAAGGAGAACAGCACGAATGGCGTCGCCAAGCCGAATACATAAACCATCATCATCGCCGCACCGTATAATGCAGATCCTTCGTCGCCGGAAAGCGCCAACACGGAAGCTAAAATCGGACCGATACAAGGTGTCCAGCCAAGACTAAATGTCAATCCGAGGAAAAATGCTTCAAAGGAGGCACTTTTGCCTTCGGTTTTCACTTCTACCACTTTGGTTCTTTCTAAGAAATTCAACTTGATAATACCTAATTGGTGAATCCCTAAAATAATGACGATAATACCGGCAATGATTCTGACGTTATCATTAAAGAACAAATTGCCGAGAAAACCGAAACTAAATCCAAGGCTCACAAAGGTTAAGGACAAGCCTGCAATAAACAAGAAAGTATTCAGAATCTTTCTGCCGCCTTTCGCCAAAATACCAAAATAAATAGGAATAATGGGGAAGATACAAGGCGACAAAAAGGAGGCAAGACCGGCAAGGAAAACCGTGCCGATTAATAACTGCTGATCAAACATCTTTTACTCCTTCACCGCATTAATCAGGTAGCCATAGTTTTCTTTTGCCATGTTTTCCAATGGAATGAATTTGATGGAGGCACTGTTAATGCAATAGCGTAAACCGCCTTTATCTTTCGGGCCATCGTCAAACACATGACCTAAATGGGCTTTTCCGCTACGGCTGATGACTTCCGTTCTGAGCATATTAAAGCTGTGATCGTCTTGATAAGTTACCACCTCTTTGGCAATTGGTTTGGTAAAACTCGGCCAACCGCAACCGGACTCAAATTTATCTTTCGAGGAGAACAGTGGTTCGCCGGTGGTGACATCCACATAAATACCCGGTTTGAAGTTATCCCAATATTCATTGCTGAAAGAATGTTCGGTATTTTTGTTTTGTGTCACGCTATATTGCAGCAGGGTTAATTTTGCTTTGAGTTCCGCATCGCTTGGTTTTGGGTAATCTTTTTCGTCGATAATGATGTTATTGGCTTGTTCCAAATCGATGTGGCAATAGCCGTTTGGGTTTTTCTTTAAATAATCCTGATGATAGTCTTCCGCTAATACGTAATTGCGTAACGGTTCCACTTCAATTTGAATTTTGTTTTTGTATTTTTCTTGCAGTGTGGCAAGTTCTTTTTCAATCACAGCTTTATCCGCGACGTCTTGATAATAAATACCGGTGCGATATTGTCTGCCGCGGTCATTACCTTGTTTGTTGACACTGGTCGGATCAATAACCTGAAAATAATATTTCAGTAATTTATCTAACGAAATTTTATTGCGATCATAGGTCACTTTTACCGTTTCTGCGTGATCCGTAATACCGATCATTTGATAACTGGTTTTGTCACCTTTGCCGTTAGCATAGCCGGACACGGCATCTTCCACGCCATAAATGCGCTCCATATAAGCTTCAATGCCCCAAAAACAGCCACCGGCTAAATAAATTTCGTGGATATCTTTTGTTGCTTCGGACATGTTGCTTTTCTCCATGGTTGGTTGAACGTGATTTTCTGCCATAACACTTGTCGGGATTGCTGCACAGGATAAAAGTGCGGTCAATATCAGGACTAATTTTGATTTTTTCATAAGGTCTCCTTAGTAACTTGAAAAGAGTGTAATGCCGATTCCTTTGTATTTATTAGACGAAGTGGCTAGAGGTTTCTTACACATTTTTTATGAATTTTAGGCACAATTAAATCATGAATAGAAGAAGAGGGGATAATAAAAAGAAATTTTATCGAAAAAATAATTGGGCTATACTGAGCACCTTTTGATTTTTGAGGAAAGAGGATTAGCGATGAAAAAAATAGAAACCTTGTTTGCCAACAATTATGCGTGGGCAACGCAAATGAAAGAGGAAAACTCCACTTACTTTCAAGAATTGGCCGAGCATCAACAGCCGCATTATTTATGGATTGGTTGCTCAGATAGTCGTGTACCGGCAGAGAAATTGACGAACTTGGAGCCGGGAGAGTTATTTGTTCATCGTAACGTGGCGAACCAAGTGATTCATACGGACTTTAACTGCCTCTCTGTGGTGCAATATGCTGTGGATGTGCTGAATATTGAACACATCATTATTTGTGGCCATACAAATTGTGGCGGTATTCATGCTGCAATGAATGATAAAGATTTGGGCTTAATTAATAACTGGTTATTGCATATCCGAGATATTTGGTTCAAACATGGTCATTTGCTTGGCAATCTTTCACCGGAACGCCGTGCCGATATGTTGACTAAGTTAAATGTGGCGGAGCAGGTATATAATTTGGGACGCACTTCCATTGTGAAAAATGCGTGGAAAAACGGCAAGAAATTATCTCTGCATGGTTGGGTTTATGACGTGAATGATGGTTTCTTGGTTGATCAAGGCGTAATTGCCACCAGTCGTGAAACTCTCGAAATTTCTTATCGCAACGCGATTGCTCGTTTATTGAAATTAAACGAAGAAGAAATGTTGAAAAAAGATCATGAGCGAGAGGCAGAATAATATAAAAAGGGTTGAACGTAAATGTTCAACCCTTTTAGTTTGAATCATGTTTGGTTGAAAAAGTGCGGTCATTTTTGACCGCACTTTTCAGGTATTAATTCAAATAATTAAAGACTTTCACTACTTTAGTCACACCGGAAACATTGCGGGCAATTTCTGCCGCGGCATTGCCTTGGTCATGAGTGACGTTACCCAATAAGAAGACTTCATTGTTTTCGGTGATAACTTTCACATCACTGGTTTTCACTTTAGAATCTACAAGCATTTTGGATTTGATTTGGCTCGTAATCCAAGCATCTTTACTGATTTGAGAAAAACTTACTTTTGGTCCGACGCGCACTTCGTTGTAAACATCATTTACATTTTGTACGCCTTTGGCTAATGATGTCGCGATTTCTCGTAAATTATCGTTAGGTACTTGACCGGTTAATAAAATTCGACCGCTATAGGAGGTGATACTAATGCGCGCTTCGGATTTAATTTGCTGATCTTTATAGATAGCTGATTTTACCCTTTCTTCTAAGGTTTCATCATCAATTTGGGTGCCTACTGTTCTTGGGTCTGTTGCGACTTTGGTGGCACCGGCAACGGCTACTCCACCAATAGCGGCGGCAACACATCCTTGTAATAACATGGCGCCAGCAAAAATGAATGCCAGTTTTTTTAGTGAACTTGGTAACATAGTCATCTCCTTTTTATGTTTAATTATTAGCGTTAGTGTGACTTGAACGCTTACTTTCTGTCAAGTTACGAATGTGAGAATAGTTTGAAATCAATTAGTTCGCAAATGCTGTTAATAATGAATAAATGATTTTCCAAAATTCGACTTTCTTTTGAACTTGGTACGGAAATATGTAAATCCTTTTCCGTTAAAATCCCTTGAATATGATCGTTACTGTTTCCCGTTAAGACAATCACATTGATCTCTTTGTTCACGGCATGTGTGATAATGTTGAGAATATTGCTCTCATTGCCTAATAGCGCAAAGACCACCAAAATATCGCCTTGCTGTGCAATGGCATTGAATTGGTGTTGATAAAGCTTTTCTAGGGTATTGTCGGAAACGAAAGTAGAACCGACCGCACTATCTAAACTTAATAGGACGGAGGGAAAGCTTGGGCGTTTTAACTCATAGCGATTGAGTAAATTTGCTACCAAGCATTGTGCGTTAATGTAAGAACGACCTTCGCCGCAAGCAATAACTTTATTTCCGCGTAAGAGACTGTTGATTAATAGCTGTGTGGCCTCAGCGATTTGTGGGCTAAGCAAGCTTTTTGAGTAAATATGCGTTTTGATATTTTCTTCATATAACGCATTGAGTTTATTTAACATAGTCATCAATCAAGAAAGTTAGGAATCCATTGAATGTCATGCTCGGAATGACCAAAAGCAACCAAATCGAAACGACAATCCGTATCTTCTAAGCTTTGCTTTCGTTGTGCTAACCAAAGCGTTGCCGCATCCATCCAACGTTGCTGTTTTTTCCAATCAACACTTTCTACGGCGGAACCGAAATGATCATTTTTACGTTGGCGTACTTCTACAAACACAATGGTGTCTTGATCTAACATGACGAGATCTAATTCACCGCATTTGAAATTCTGATTGGCTGCAAGAAAAGTTAAGCCTTGAGATTCTAAAAAGAGGCGAGCTTTGTGTTCAAATCTCGCCCCTTGTTGACGTTTTAGAGAGAACATACGTTCAACTTAGTTTAATACTTGGATGCCACCATTTTGGTATTGGAACCAAGTCATATCGCGTTCGATATTACAGTTTGGACCGGCGCTTAATTTACCGGTTAAACCGTCAATTTGATAGCCGGGGACTTGGCGTAATTCATTGAAATGATTGATAAGCAACCAAGCATCTGCGCCCATTGCGTATAAACGCATGAGAGAGTAATCGCCATTCGTATTGTTGGCAATTTTTTGATATTGGGCGGAATCCGTATCTTTAAAGAACGGAATATCGCTGAATTGTAATCCGTTCATCAATAAACGATATTCAGTGCTGTTATTGGAAGAGTTGCTACGTGAGCTGGCATACAATTTGATGTTGCTACCGCTGTTATCAATAACTGTTTTTAAATCAGCCAACTCATCACTTTTAGCCACAACATATAATCCTTGTAGATTTTGACCTTGTAATGCAACGCCGACATCTGCAGATTGATTGTAGTATTTGATATTTGCATCCGTACCAGCCAATTGTTGCCAACGTACGTTAAATGCAGTTGCGGTGCGTTGTCCTAAATCATTT